>NZ_JACJRF010000006.1 GCF_014697105.1 Anabaena subtropica FACHB-260
ATTGCTGCCAAAATCGCCTCTCACACACTACGCAAATTGCTTCGCCGCCTTTTTGGTATTGATGTTCTCACCTTCCAGTCTCATTCTCTTTAATTCACATTAGACGTAAATTATTCTAAATTGACGGTTAGTTGGGTGCGTCAGTATGAATAATTGCTTAGTAAAGCTAGGTTTTCTTGCACTGACGCACCCAACCTACTTGGATATTTTTTTATATTTTGAATTTCTTGTTGGAGTACTAGCCATAGAATTTCTAACTAAAATTTTTGAGTGTATATCTTGGCTAAGTTAACATATACTCTGAATTTTTATTTAAACTTAATAACTTTATGACTAACCATATCTAAATTAAATTATGGTTATTTGCTGAGTTGCCATAGAATTGAGTAGTTGATTTGACTCATCACAACCTATAGAATATGGTTAAAATAAAAAAATGTATTCTACAATACAGAATTAATGTTTAGGTAAATAGAGAATCAATAAAATTTATTGAACAACCAACCAAATGACAATGTTTGTAACAGAAGTTAATTGATTAATTTCTGTAATTCTTGCTGTGAGTTTTTGATATTTAAAGTTGAGATAGTTTTAACAAAAGCTAGAACAATATTTGATCCAAAACTTGTTTAATTGAGCTAATTAATCTAACTTGTAGGGGTAATTCTGTCACTAATATCAATCATCGCTATGAACGCAGTCACAGATAAGCTCATAAATAAGCGTATTCGACCCTGGCAACGCCTATTTGTACTAGCGATCGGCTCGATGGTATTTGCTGTTTATGCCCCTACAGTCGTGCAAGCAGCAGATTCTCCCACCCTACAATCTTTATCAGCAACTACAACAAAACTGCAAATTTCAATTGACACTACCTGGGTATTACTTTCTGGGTTTTTAGTGTTTTTTATGCAAACCGGCTTTGCCATGTTAGAAGCAGGTTTGATTCGTCAAAAAAGTGTAGTTAATGTTTTACTAGAAAATTTTATTGATGCTGCTGTAACCATTCTGGCATGGTGGGCAGTAGGCTTTGGTATTGCTTTTGGGACAAGTGCTGGTGGTTTGTTTGGTATAGACACATTCTTCCTCAGCCAACTACCTGATGTTGATGGTAGCTATCCATTAGGCGCACCAGGTTCTACAGCCGCTATCAACACCTATACTTTGTTTTTCTTTCAGTTTGCTTTTGCGGCTACAGCCAGTACTATCACTACTGGTTCAATGGCTGGCAGAACAGACTTTATTGGTGACTTAATTTACAGTGCAATTATGGGTGCTATTAGCTACCCAGTAATTGTTCATTGGGCGTGGAATTCTAATGGTTGGCTAGCCCAACTCAGTTATCATGATTTCGCTGGTGGTTCGGTTGTTCACACTGTTGGTGGCTGGACAGCACTAATTGGTGCATATTTGCTTGGACCTCGTTTTGGTCGCCCACCCTGGGGAAAACTACCACCAGCTCATAATTTAAGCTTGGCAACATTGGGAACAATGATTCTCTGGTTTGGTTGGTACGGATTTAACCCTGGTTCAACCCTTGGTACCGCTAATCCAGGTTTAATTGGGTTGGTAACTGTAAACACCACACTTGCCGCAGGAGCAGGTGCATTAGCAGCCTTAATTTTTCTGTATATCCGTACAGGTAAGTGGGATCTAGTTTATTGTCTCAACGGTTCCCTATCGGGTTTAGTCGCAATTACAGCTGCTTGTGCTTATGTCGCTCCCTGGGCTGCTGTATTAATTGGATTAACTGGCGGTGTTTTGGTGGTGCTAGGGGTGGATTTAATTGAGTCACTCCATATTGACGACCCAGTAGGAGCATTTGCTGTACATGGTATTAACGGCATGATGGGTACTCTTGCCGTTGGCTTTTTAGGCCAATCAGAACTCACCCTGAATCAAAAATCAGGGCTACTTTTAGGCGGTGGGTTTGATTTACTAGGTATACAAATACTGGGTATGGTGGCAATTATAGTTTTTACCGTAGCTTTTGCCTTTCTGATGTATTGTGGACTCAAAGCTATGGGACATTTACGTGTTAATGCCAAAGCAGATCACATCGGTATTGATGCGTATGAACATGGTGTATCAGTATGGCCTGATGTTTATGCAGTCGAACAATTGATCGCAGAACAAGACCAGATTAAAACTTCTGAAACTAATGCTTTGGAGGATGAATAAAGTGGCAAAGCTGATCAATTTTCATCTGACCACTCCTTACTTAAATTGCTTGAAAACGATATTGACAATGTGAAGCTATCCCTCCTTTCAATCAGAAATTTTGTTAATTAAAGACTCAATGAAGGAGATGTAACTGTGTGAAAAAACAATCTATAATAAATTCTTCAGAATTCTAGCCAATAATATTTACAAAAGTGCCATTAATTTCCTAAACTCCTATTTAGGTTAATTGAATTGCTCATTGGTCAATTAAGTGGGATCAATAAAAAATAGCAAATAACCACTTAATTTTATCTAAGTAGTTGTCATGAACTGCATGAACTGCGTACACAAGAAAGAATGAGAAAGGGACTAGGGACTCAGGACTCAGCACTCAAGACTCATTACTTTCTTTCATCGGCTGTTAAAGATAGTTGGAAGGTTAGCGATCAGACTCATGTACCAACAGAAATCAAGAACAAAAAATAGACGTTTTTCTACAAGAAATAACGTCAAAAACAGACAATCTAACGCTCAAAACAAGATATTTACTTTCATCAAAAAACTCTCTCCCAGTTGGCAAGCCTGCATACCTCTGGCTTGTTTAATCGTTTTGGGTTGGAGTTATGTAGCAGTTGCCCAAGCCCCAGCCGCCGGCCCAACAACGGCTGAACTGAAAGTTGCTCTTGACACCCTATGGGTAGCGATCGCAGCCTTTTTGGTATTCTTTATGAATGCTGGTTTTGGTATGCTGGAAACCGGCTTCTGTCGTCAAAAAAATGCTGTTAACGTTCTTGCCAAAAACTTGATCGTGTTTGCCCTCGCAACCGTTGCTTTTTGGGCAATTGGTTTTGGCTTAATGTTCGGTGATGGTAATGATTTCATCGGTTTAAACGGGTTTTTCCTTACAGGCGCAGATAACAGTCCCGCCACCGGTGATGCTTATAAAGGTGTGTTTAGCGCTCTGAGTTGGACTGGCGTACCGTTAGAGGCAAAATTCTTATTCCAGTTGGTATTTGCAGGAACTGCGGCAACAATTGTTTCTGGTGCAGTTGCCGAAAGAATCAAGTTTGTTGACTTCTTGATTTTCAGCCTCTTACTTGTAGGTATAGCCTATCCCATTACTGGACACTGGATTTGGGGTGGTGGTTGGCTGGCAAAAGCTGGCTTCTGGGATTTTGCTGGTTCTACAGTAGTCCATTCGGTTGGTGGCTGGGCAGCTTTGATGGGAGCCGCATTTCTCGGCCCCCGCATTGGTAAATATCAAGATAAGCAAGTTGTGGCTTTACCCGGTCATAACATGAGTATTGCTACCTTAGGTTGCCTGATTCTGTGGTTGGGCTGGTTTGGCTTCAACCCCGGTTCTGTAATGGCTGCTGACCCCAATGCAATTACTCACATCGCCTTAACAACTAACATGGCTGGTGCAGTCGGTGGTATTGCTGCTACTGCTACCGCTTGGGTGTACTTGGGCAAACCAGACTTGTCCATGATTATTAATGGTGTTTTGGCTGGTTTGGTGGCAATTACTGCACCTTGTGCTTACGTTAACATTCCCGGCTCTATCATCATTGGTTTGATTGCTGGAGTTTTAGTTGTTTTCTCCGTCACCTTCTTCGACAAAATTGGTATTGACGACCCAGTAGGTGCTACCTCAGTTCACCTAGTTTGTGGTGTTTGGGGAACTCTGGCAGTTGGTTTATGGGCTGTTGGGCCTGGTGTTTATTCTTGGTATGGTGAAGGTGGTGGGCCTGCCAGAGGTTTGTTTAGTGGTGGTAACTTAGCACCGTTTCTCACTCAATTCTTAGGCGCTGCGGCAGTCGGTGGTATGACAGTCCTTGTCAGCAGTATTTTCTGGCTAGTTTTGAAGGCAACTTTAGGTATTAGAGTCACCAGAGAAGAGGAATTGGAAGGCTTAGATATCGGTGAACACGGTATGGAAGCCTATAGTGGATTCCTCAAAGAAGCCAGCCCAGGTGGATTTACAGAAGGCAAGGCTTCTGGTAAATACTCTTCAGGTGAAGATTACACAATTAGCTGATAAATCTTCTATTTAGAGCTGAAGACCCCGTTTTTTGATAAAGCGGGGTCTTTTAGTTGGGCTTTTAGTTGAGAGTCAATAAAATCACTTATTAAAGCAAACAGAGGTAGAAAGAAAAATAACTGTTGACTAATGACCAATGACTAATGACTAATGACTAATACCGATTTAAAATCTGAGTCAAATCATTGGTAGATGTCGCTAGTCGTGTCAACTTCTACAAAACACTTTCCTATTTGGGCTTTTTTCTCACTGGTATCCAACGGCATACTGATGCTGGCGGTCATCCTGCTAATTTGGCAACAGCAGAAATTGACAGTCTTTTCTAGTAATGCACCCCTTTCGGTTCCAGCTAGTCAACCCCAAACTGTTGCACCAGAGTTAGGCCCTCGTCACAAACTCAATTACCAAAAATGGGTAGATATCCTCAAACAAGAAGCCAACGTAGCTGCGGAAAAACGCCCCCAGCGCTTAAGCATACTGGCAGGCGATTCTTTGAGCCTATGGTTTCCCGTTGAATTATTACCAGAAGATAGAACTTGGCTCAATCAAGGAATTTCTGGCGAAACTAGCCGTGGACTATTACAAAGATTGAATCTTTTTGATAAGAGTCAGCCAGAGACGATTTTTGTGATGATTGGCATTAATGACCTAATTCGAGGGGTAAGTGATGAAGTTATTTTAGATAATCAGCGACAAATCCTGAATTACTTGCGAAAAACTCATCCGCAAGCGAAGATTTTTGTCCAGTCGATTTTGCCTCATGGGGGAGAGGACGCAACTTGGGAAGGACGAGAAAAACTTCTAGTCATCCCCAACAGTCGGATTCAAAAGTTAAATCAACAGTTGCAAAGCATAGCCACTAATCAAGGCGTGAAATATTTAGACTTATACCCTTTGTTTACGAATCAAAAGGGAAACATCCGCCAAGAATTCACCACCGATGGTTTACATCTAAGTCCCGCCGGCTATGTAGTTTGGCGCACTGCATTGCAGGTTTATCAGCAAGGAGTGGACAAATAAATTCAAAATATCCTACGGGAAGAGCAAGCGCTGCAAAATTCAAACTTAAAGAATTTCTCCCCCTACTCCCTGCTTGATTTTTAATTTTTCTTGCCTATCTCCCAATCTCCGTAACCAAATTGTGTCTTGGCACGAGAGAATCAGAGGAGGAGATATTAACAAATACAACAATGGATACAAAAACTTTTAAGCGTACACTACAACATTCAGAAAATTACAACCGCAAGGGCTTTGGGCATCAGGCAGAAGTTGCTACCCAATTGCAGTCTGAGTATCAGAGTAGCTTAATTCAGGAAATACGCGATCGCAACTACACTCTGCAAAGAGGTGATGTCACTATCCGACTAGCCCAAGCCTTTGGTTTTTGCTGGGGTGTAGAACGTGCTGTGGCGATGGCTTACGAAACTCGCAAGCATTTCCCCACAGAACGTATTTGGATTACCAATGAAATTATTCACAATCCCTCGGTGAATCAACGGATGCAGGAGATGCAGGTAGGATTTATTCCAGTGGAAGCTGGTAAAAAAGACTTTTCTGTTGTTGCCAACAATGATGTGGTCATTCTACCTGCCTTTGGTGCTAGCGTCCAAGAAATGCAGCTACTGAGCGAGAAAGGCTGCAAAATCGTTGACACTACTTGCCCTTGGGTATCGAAAGTTTGGAATACAGTCGAAAAGCACAAAAAAGGTGAATATACTTCAATTATTCACGGTAAATACAAACATGAAGAGACTGTTGCTACTAGTTCCTTTGCTGGAAAATATTTAATCGTCTTAAATTTACAAGAAGCCCAATATGTTGCCGACTATATTCTTAATGGTGGCAACCGAGAAGAATTTTTGCAAAAATTTGTTAAAGCTTGTTCAGCAGGTTTTGACCCTGATAAGGACTTAGAACGAGTCGGTATTGCCAACCAAACAACCATGCTCAAAGGTGAAACTGAGCAAATTGGCAAACTGTTTGAGCATATCATGCTGCAAAAGTATGGACCGATGGAATTGAATAAACATTTTCAAAGTTTTAATACCATCTGTGATGCTACTCAAGAACGACAAGATGCGATGTTGGAATTAGTGCAAGAAAATGTAGATTTAATGATTGTTATTGGTGGATTCAATTCTTCCAATACTACTCAATTACAACAAATATCTGAAGAACGCGGCTTGCCTTCTTATCACATCGATATCGTTGAACGAATTAAATCAAGGGATGCCATCGAACATCGGCAATTGAATGGAGAATTAGTAACTACGAAAAACTGGCTACCAGCAGGAGAAATTGTCGTTGGAGTTACTTCTGGGGCTTCTACACCAGATAAAGTAGTGGAAGATGTGATTGAAAGAATTTTTGCTTTGAAAGCAACATCACCAGTACTTTAAACATAGCCAACTTAGGAAATAACTCTTGTAGGGTAGGCATTCCGTCTGCCCTGAAACTTTTTTTCACAACAATATCAACGCATATACAAATTAATCCTGAGAATTTAAATTCCATGAATTATTGGCTAATGAAGTCAGAACCAGAAGTGTATAGCATTATTAATCTACAACAAGATGGACAGACTATCTGGGATGGTGTTCGTAATTATCAAGCTCGCAACTTTTTGCGACAAATGCAACCAGGAGACTTAGTTTTTTTCTATCATTCTAATACTAATCCCCCTGGCATTGTTGGATTAATGCGTGTAGTCAAAACAGATATTGCTGACCCCACTCAGTTTGACTCAAGCAGTAAATACTACGATTCAAAATCAACTCCTGAATCTCCTCGTTGGCAAACGGTTATAGTAGAATTTGTAGAAAATTTTTCTCAGCCTATCTCATTAACAACCCTCAGAAAAAAATTTAGTGCAGAAGAACTCATAGTTATTAAACAGGGAAATCGATTATCAGTAATGCCTGTGTCTGATACAATAGCGCAAAAGATTTTGGCAATGCAACATAACACGAGCGATCGCTACCCGTTACTGCATACCTCCTGATATTTCTTTACGTATTTATAGCGTTTTTTATTATTTCAAGTCTTGAGAGTTGATTTAATTTCAGGAATGTATGATAAAAAATGCTGAATAACTAATTCTTGGAGCGTTGCATAAGTGCAGACATAACACCTAGTCGGGAATATTATCTGCTTTGCTAACTCACCTGGGGAATTTGGGATCTAATATTTGTAAGATGTATCTTACATGAGTTATGAGTAAATATTTAATCAATCGTCTACTAGTTGCTATTCCTACACTAATTGCCATTAGTCTAGTTATATTTACTATCCTGGCATTAGCGCCTGGTGATCCAATGGGTGAATTTGCTCTCAATCCCTCCATTACAGCAGAGGTAAGAGAAAATATCAAAAAATCTTTAGGATTAGACCAACCAATTCATATTCGTTATCTCAAATGGGTGATAGCTTTTATTCGTGGAGATATGGGCTATTCTTTCACTAGTCGCAGTCCTGTAATTGATTTAATTTTACAACGCCTACCGACAACATTATGGATAGTTGGTTCAGCTTACCTACTAGGTGCTATGCTGGCTATCCCTTTAGGGATGATTTCTGCCCTGAAACGCCATACATTGATTGACCATGTTTTAACTACATTAGTATTTTTCGGTTTCTCTCTGCCAACTTTCTTTACGGGCTTACTGTTTATTATTATCTTTAGCATTCAGTTAAAATGGCTGCCTTTCATCTATAACAGTACATTACAAGTAAAAGATTGGCAGAGCTTGATTGCCCAAATTCAACAATCTATTATGCCAATTTCTGTGTTAGCACTTTGGCAGACAGCAATGTTAATGCGCTTTGTTCGTTCAGAAATTTTGGAAAATATCCATCAAGATTATGTACGTACTGCTTATGCGAAAGGATTACCCAAATTTTTAGTCATTAGTCGGCATATTTTACGGAATGCGTTAATTCCTGTAGTGACATTAATAGCATTGGATATTCCCAGTGTGTTTACAGGTGCTTTGGTGACAGAAAAGGTTTTTCGTGTTCCTGGTATTGGTGCTTTATTAATTGACTCTATTTATAAAAATGACACTCCCGTTGTGATGGCAATTACCTTTATATATGCAATCTTAATTGTGATTTTTAATCTGGTTGCTGATATTCTCTATGGTTTATTAGATCCTCGTGTTCAATATACAAAGTAGGGTAATCACAGAATTTTTTGCTAGTTGGTAGTCAGCACTTTATTACTAAAAAAATAAGAAATGAATTCCTGAATAAAAATAAATTTATTCCTCAAAAAAGATGTTGAAAAGATGGTTTAGTAGCACTTCAGAAATACCTCCATTATTGGCTACAAGTAATATTGCTAGACAAGAAAGCCTCTCTCAAGAGGCGTGGCGTAAGTTTCGCGGTAATCGTCAGGCTATGTTGGGTGCTGTGCTGCTGATGATTATCATTTTGAGTGTTCTGTTTGGGCCTTTGATTTACAATGTTCCCATCAATAAAATTGATTTTGCTAAGTCCACTCTTCCACCAAGTTGGGAACATCTATTTGGGACTAATGATTTAGGTCAAGATATATTAGCCAGGGTATTGTACGGTGGCAGAATATCAATCGCCGTAGGTGTGTTTTCGATGTTGGTAGCGATAACTTTGGGGATACTCATCGGCGCACTTTCAGGATTTTATGGTGGTTGGTTGGATGTGGTATTGATGCGCTTGACTGATTTGTGTCTGGCTTTACCGCGTCTACCATTATTGTTATTGGTAATATTTTTGTTTCGGGATGTAATTAAGGCGATCGCTGGCCCAGAACTAGGTATATTTGTCTTAGTTGTCCTAGTTATTGGGGGACTCAACTGGATGTCTGTAGCCAGGTTAGTGAGGGCTGGTTTTTTAACAGTGCGTGAACAAGAATTTGTCACCGCCGCCCGCGCCCTTGGTGCTTCCCCTAGACGGTTAATCTGGATTCATATTTTGCCAAATGTCATCAGTCCGGTATTGGTAGCGGCTACTCTTTCTGTGAGTACGGCTATTATTACGGAATCTACACTCAGCTTTTTCGGTCTGGGTTTTCCCCCAGATGTACCAACCTGGGGAAGAATGCTTTATGATGCACAAAATTTTTTGGAGTTTGCGCCTTACATGGTGATTTTTCCTGGGATGGCCATATTTTTGACTGTCTTGAGTATCAACTACATAGGTGATGGTTTAAGGGATGCCCTTGATCCTCGATTGTCTTAGTATAAGTTTGCATCAATTCGAATCTTTTTTAAACACAGAAGAACATAGAGTAGTGCAGAGTTTTGCGAACATCAGTTAACTGTGAATTACGGTTAGTTTCTCAATTGCACAGGCATAGCTAAATAAGTCATCTTCAAACCACCTAATGGAGTGAAAATTACTGGTGTGAGATTTTGATTGATGTGTATTTGAATTTCTGAAGATGGTAAGGCTTTTAATCCTTCCATTAAATACTTAACGTTAAAGGCAATTTCTATATCCTCACCCGCAATTTCCGCAGTCATTGACTCTCTACCACTGCCCATTTCTTGAGCTTCACAAGATAAGGTCAGTTCTTGAGCAGTACTATCAATTGTCACCTTGACAATATTATTTTTCTGGTCTGCTAGTACAGCAATTCGCTCTAAAGTGCTTAATAATTGTCGGCGTTCAACTGTTACTTGTCGCTCAAATTGGCGGGGGATGAGTTGGCGATAAGCTGGGTATTGACCTTCTAAAGTACGACTAGTTAAGCGTTGATTTTGCCATGCAAAAACCACTTGACCTTGGTCTAAATATAAGGCTATGGGTTCCTCCGATGAAGCATTATGAGTCAACATCCTTTCTACTTCTCGTAATGCTCTGGCTGGTACTGTCACCTCTAGTTGTTGCTCGTTATCTTCTAAAGGACGTTCGTTAGCGGTTTCTACTACTGCTAGGCGATGTCCATCAGTAGCAGCAAATTCCAAGGTGTCTTGTTTAACGGTGAGATGGACTCCCGTGAGTACTTGCTTTGTTTCGTCGCCACTAGTAGCAAATAATGAACCCCGTAATCCTTCCATTAAGGCAGTGGCTGTGAGATAAATAGCTTCGGTATTTTCAATTAAAGGTAATTCAGGAAACTCTTCAGACCCCATTGCTCGCACTTGGTACTGTCCGGTTTTTGGTGTCAGCGTGACGATTAAACCTTCTCCGGTTGCTGTACCATCGGTCAAGGCTGATTCATCATCTAGGGTAATTTCTCCTTCTGGTAGACGTGAGGTAATGTCTACTAGTAACTTAGCAGGAAGTGCGATCGCTCCCCCTTGCCACACGTCCGCATTAAAGCTGGTACGGATACCTAAACTGAGATCAAATGCTGTTAAGCTTACCTGATTAGTTTGAGCATCGGCTTGCAGCAGTACGTTAGCGAGTATTGGATGAGTTGGTCGTGACGGTACAGCACGGCTGACGAGGGAAAGGTTTGTACTGAGGTCGCTTTGGGCGCAAACTAATTTCATAATCTATTGGGGAATTGGGAATTGAGAAACGGGAATGAAGAAATGTAGTTTGTAATAGTGGGTGGTATCAAATTTTATCTGAATCTGCGCCTTTTAAACTTTTTGGTAGTGCTTTTATTTTCTATACAGTCATTAACGGGAAAATCCCACAACCAAACATAAACAAGGTTTCTTTGCCCATTCCCTATTTTTAATACCGTCTACTACTCTAATCTCTAACCTCTTCGCTAAAAATGTAGAAATTGTGGAAAAAGTGCTACGGCTTCATATCTGTGGAAAACTTGTGGAAAAACCCCCTATTTTTTCCACAGGGTAATTATACTTGAGTTAGCTTTTCCACCCAAGGTATCAAGTTTTCCACAAAAAATAACTATTTTTCCACAGACAAGATTTAAATTTAATCTATTTTTATACATTATTTAATATAGCAGTTCCTAATTATATGAGGTACAGTAAACCCTAGCTCCAAACCTCAACTAGATGTACCTCATCAAAACGAGAAACGCTCTATTCAATAGCACTAAAAGGTTAAAACCCCACACTTGAAACTAGATTAAGGGGATAATCGCTCAATTTTCCAACTGCCATTATCTAAATGAGTATATAGCAAGCGATCGTGCAGGCGGCTAGATCGTCCTTGCCAAAACTCAATTTCTGTGGGTATGACTCGCAAGCCTCCCCAATGCGGGGGTCTGGGAATTTCCTGAGTTTCATATTTAGTTTGAAATTCCTGCATCTTTTGCTCTAGAACTTCTCGGCTGGCAATAATTTCACTTTGATTAGATGCCCAAGCACCCAGACGACTATTGGCAGGACGACTGTAAAAATAGTAGTCTGATTCGCTTTCTGAAACCTTCTCTACCCTACCTAAAATTCTGACTTGCCGTTCTAGTTCTGCCCACCAAAAAACCAACGCTGCTTGGGGATTTTCAGCCAATTCTTGACCTTTGCGACTGTTGTAGTTGGTGAAAAAGACAAAACCCCGCTCATCAAAGTCTTTTAACAACACCATTCTGGCTGAAGGCTTACCATCTGGTGTAGTTGTAGCGATAGTCATAGCATTGGGTTCAGGAAGTTGAGCCGCTAAGACCTGCTCAAACCATTTTTTAAATTGTATAAAAGGATTGGTGTCAATCTCGGTTTCGCTCAAGCCCTCTAGAGTATAGTCTTTGCGGAGGTCAGCTATAGTTTTATCCATTGTGATTTGCTTCCTTGTTATTTGATATAGGAATCCGATTTAATTATTGAAAAAATCTCAGTACTTAGTAGGGTGAGCATTGCCCACAAAAACCCGGATATGGCAGGCATTGCCTAACCTACGTATAATTCTATGGTTCTACTCATCCTACAAATAGTTGTAGTTGTATCTATATGCTTACTTGTATAATTTTTACACAAGAGTAGCGAAAATTGATTGTATCAGATGCGCCGTTCGTCATCCCTTCAAGGTTTACTAATTTATGGTCTGAGCGGCCCAGTGGTCGCTCTGAATATCTGGTTATTATCTGTACTATTTCGTTATTTTCAAAGCCCTATTACAATTCTGAGTTTTGCGGCAATTCTGGCTTTTTTACTAAATTATCCAGTGAGGCTCTTTGAGAGCGCTAGGGTAACTCGTACCCAGGCTGTGATTATCGTCTTGCTCCTCACCTTAACTTTATTTGGCTTTCTGGCAGTTACTTTAGTGCCGATGCTCATTGACCAAACAATCCAACTATTACATAAGATTCCTGATTGGTTAACGGCTAGTCAATCTAACTTAGAGCAATTTGAGAGGTTTGCCCAGCACCGACGTTTACGCATAGATTTGCGGGTTGTGAGCAATCAAATAAACGCTAGTATTCAAAGTGTAGTGCAACAGTTGGCTTCTGGTGCAGTGGGATTAGCGGGAACGTTGCTCTCAGGACTACTCAACTTTATGTTGGTAGTGGTACTGGCATTTTATATGCTGGTGTATGGCGATCGCGTCTGGTATGGTTTGATGAATCTATTGCCATCTAAAATTAGAGTCCCTTTAACCACATCTTTGCAACTAAACTTCCAGAACTTTTTCCTTAGCCAATTATTGCTAGGGATATTCATGATTGTCGTTCTTACCCCAATTTTCCTAGTACTGAAAGTACCATTTGCTCTGTTATTTGCCATAGTCATTGGCCTTTCTCAACTCATTCCCTTTATTGGCGCAACTTTAGGTATTGGGCTAGTGACAATTTTGGTACTCTTGCAAAACTGGTGGTTGGCAGTTCAAGTTGCCATAGCAGCAATTATCATGCAGCAAATTAAAGATAATCTTGTCAGCCCTAAGTTATTGGGTAACTTTATCGGACTTAACCCTATCTGGATTTTTGTAGCCATTTTGATGGGATATGAAATAGCTGGTTTATTAGGAACACTAGTAGCTGTTCCTATTGCCGGCACAATCAAAGGAACTTTCGATACTCTAAAGGGTGGCAAGCAAGGTGACTTTATGTCAACAGTCACTGTTGTTCATGACTCACATACTCAATAGTCATTAGTCTCTCTTGCGCCCTTACATTGGAAATTTATATCATTCAATTTCAGTATTCAGTACGTTCTGATTCCATACCTATTCGTTGGTTTCGGTGCATCACAAAACCTAAAGATACTCGTTTCATTATTAAATATAAAACTAGCAGGATCACAAAACTAGCAGCAATAATGATTAAAGGTTGCTTTCCTAAAAGTTCCTCTATCCCTCTAGTCAGTAAAGCATCTGGTTGAGTAATAAAATCCCAACTATTAAAACGTAAAAACCTACCCCAATAAATGCCAACAGCACACAAAGCATGAGTAATTAATTCAACTTTTAAAATCCATTGGCTTTTATCAATGCGGTGTAAATAATAACCTAAATTAATCAATGATATGACATAAGCTTCAAATCCTGCTAGAATCACTAATAAATAAACAGGAATCAGCACTAAAGTAATCATCCACACCGATTGAATTGTCCGAATGTCGTGTATCAAGTGAATTACATCAGTTAATAAATAAGGCGCATTTGGTAAAAAAGCGTAGAAAACTAAAAATCCCAACCACCATAACCAAGAGCGCCCACGTCTGGTGCGAAACAGCCAAACACTCAAGAGCAAAGGTATAAAAGCCAGAAATAGATTCCAAGTCATCCAACGCATATTTATACTTAAAACTTGGAAGACTCTGGCTAATAATTCTTCTTTCATAACTGTTTGTTAAAAAAATATGTGATTAATTTGAATTCTATTTACTAGAAATATTAGCTTTTTTTTGGGAGATCAATTATATGAATAATGTACTAATTTACTGTCAATTTTCCCATTTATAGTTTTTTCTTTAATTAATATAAGACTCCTGTATGATTTTAAGAAATCAATAGCATCCAAAGCTCCTTGTTTCCTATTGTAAGAGTAACTATTGCCTGTCTATCGCAAGTAAATTAGAAATTCAATCAGATTGCTACAACAAGCTATAGTATAGCGTTAACAATTCAAAATTCAAAATACCCTTCTCCTGTCGGAGACGCTACGCGAACGGGAAGCGAAGCGCTACAAAATTCAAAATTAAAGACAGTTGGAGTTGGGGATTTAAACCCCGACTCAACTGATACTACTTATAGACGTAGAGGTATTGAACCCTTGATTTTATGATAAAAATATAAATGGCAAACCTACCATAATAAAAGTAATTATCAATAAGCGTAAAAATAACTACTAAGAACTTCATAAAAATAATGGCTGGTAACCTCGCTCTTTTCCTAGCTTTCAGATCAATTACAATCCGCTTGATTGCGATTCCTAAATTTTTTCTGCAAATTTTAGGAATCGCAATGAATTAAATGGTCTAATAAGGGATGAAACCCCTATGAACAGTAGAAATTACCAATTCTTTCAATCAGTTACTCAGATTGGTTACAGTATTTATTTAGTTCTTCAACTAACGTATCTGATTCTTTGCCAGTAGTTGTAGCTGCATTGGTGAGAGCAGTATCAATTTCTGTTCTAGCCTTTTTTATTTTTTCTTTCCCAGTTGGTGATGCTTCTGCTAATTTAGCTGCGCCGAGGGCCTTACCAGCTGTAGCGATCGCTTGACTAAGATTCTGGAATACCTTGATAAAACCGCTTTGAAATTCCTTGAGATTGGGATCTGTTAAATTCAGTTCGGCTAAAGAGCTACTAATAGCTTCCAAATCCTTAGACAGTTGCAAGCTAGTAATCACTTGCTGTCCTTTGTTTTGGTCAATCAAAGAGTTGCCAGCATTCACTACTTGAATCAGTCGCTGACATTGAGTGGTTTTATCTTCAAAACAACCAGTAAGAAATAAAGAGATAGTTACACTAACAGTAATAATAACGTGATATTTACGGCACACTGACATAAATTCTCCATCACAGCACAAACCCCAACAATCGTAGCGAAAATCTAGTTATTTGGGGATAAAGTCATCACAAACACTAAAAAATAAAAAACCCAGGTCACATTATGACTGGGCTTGGGAGATTATTTAGTTATCTGATGAATGCTATGTTCTATTTAAGCTAGTCGATTTATTCACCCAGAGGGTGAGTTAACAACAGGATGGGAAAAAGCCCTCACGTCAGAAAACTTTATGAGTTTGATATTTTGATCGCGCTTTTTTTGCGTTGAGCGAGAAAAGCAGCACCTGCAAACAAACCAAACCCAAGCACAGAAGTGGGTTCAGGAACAGATTGGGCTGGGTCAAAGTCATAAATAACTGTGATACCTGCTTTAGCCAAGGTATCAACATAGGAAGTGATGTTACCTGATCCAGACACTTGGGATGTAGCGATCGCACTAAACAAAAAGTTCAAGTCACCAGTACCGATGAAAGACTGTAGGATGGCACTGTCTGTATAAGTTCTTGTGTCTGAACCTGTGGCATTTAGTCCAGCAATAGTTTTTCCTGAAGCGCCGGCAAAGTCGAGTCTTTGATCGAAGCTACTAACTTGATAACTAGAAATATTTTCTGGATTGAGCGATAGTAAGATGCTGTCTAGTTCTAAGGTTAAGTTACCAGCAAGTGTAACCGCAATTGTAGCAGCATTAGAAGCTCTGTTTTCAAAACCTGCTTCTCCTGTCACATCTCCAGTAAATTGCAAGGTTACACTTCTCAGTGTACCAAGGGATGTATCAAACTTACTGACACCAATAGATTGATTAACAATGTCGGTAGGAGCAAAATTAGTGCCACCTGAGAAGGATATAGTAGCTGCACTAGCAGATCCAGCAGTTGCGATAATTCCCGCGAGGGTTGTAGCAGCGCCTAAGGTTTTGAAAAGTGTTGTTGTCATGGGAAAAATCTTTTAAGAGTTAAGAATTGTAAGTTGGAATCACTCATACATTTATATCTGTAAAATTTGGCTAATAGGCTTGAGAAATATACTTAAGTTTTTGTAAAGCTTTGACTAGTAAATCACTATGAATAATCTATATTTTCTAGTGGATATGTAAATTTTATTTAAGGAAAATATTAATTGAATAGTAGTAGTCACTTATCAGAGTATTAATTAAATACTTTTTGATATTTCACAACTGAATTAACACCTAAATACACCAGAAAAATTACAAGTGTCTTCCTGTTTCTGTCAGTATCCTGTTTTATGGAGAGTGCTAGATTTTACGTTGAATATATCAAATGAAAAAATAATTGGTATGTTGAAACTGCGTCACAGTTCGCAAAATACCCATAAAACCATACTTGTTATGTGATGCAAGCTTCTGGCTACAATAAGGCTATGTCTGAAACTTCCGCTTCTATCACTACTACACGCCCCGCGTTCATCCTCGTAGATGGACACTCTCTCGCCTTCCGTTCATACTTTGCCTTTGCTAAAGGAAGAGATGGCGGTCTGCGTACTAAAACAGGTATTCCTACCAGTGTATGTTTTGGCTTTCTAAAATCTTTATTGGAAGTCATGGCTACACAACAGCCACAAGCAATGGCGATCGCTTTTGATTTAGGTTTGCCAACTTTTCGCCATGAAGCCGACGATACCTACAAAGCTGATCGCCCCGGAACACCAGAAGATTTTGTCCCTGACTTAAAAAATCTCCACGAATTACTCGAAGGCTTTAACCTACCAATTTACACAGCCCCTGGTTACGAGGCGGATGATGTATTGGGAACCTTGGCACAAAAAGCCAGCGCCGAGGGGTATAGGGTGAAGATTCTGACAGGCGATCGCGATTTATTTCAACTAGTCGATCCTGAGAAAGAAATCACTGTCTTAAACTTCAGCCCAGATGCGCTAAAACGCTCTACAAACAGCATCACTGAAATCAGCACAGAACAAGTTAAACAAAAGCTGGGTGTCTTACCTACTCAGGTTGTTGATTTTAAAGCCCTTTGTGGCGATAAATCAGATAATATCCCTGGTGTGAGAGGTATTGGGGAAAAAACCGCAGTCCAGTTACTTAATACCTATGGTTCACTGGATGAGGTTTACAAAGCATTAAATGAAATTAAAGGCGCGACTCAAAAAAAACTAGCAGAAGGGAAAGAAGATGCTGCTAAGTCTCAATACTTGGCAAAAATAGTTGTAGATGTGCCTCTAGAAGTTAATTTAGAAGACTGCAAGTTAGTAGGTTTTGATGAAAATGTCCTCATTCCCATTTTAGAAAAGTTAGAATTTAGTCGTTTCTTGACCCAAATCAACGAACTACAGCAACGTTTCGGTGGCAAAGTTGAAAAAGTAGCAAAAGCAGAAAACCTGTCTATAATCACCAACTTTGAAGATGAAGACATTACTTTTTATACTTTTGAAGAAACACAAGCAAGACAAGAAAATCAACCTACTTCACCAATTCAACCACGCATTATAAATACTGAAGCCAAGCTGATAGAGTTAGTGCAGATATTGCAACAATTCACTAACCCAGAAACTCCCGTTGCTTGGGACACAGAAACTAGCGGACTAGAACCAAGGGACGCGGAATTGGTAGGGATTGGCTGCTGCTGGGGAACAGAAGCAGATGCTATGGCTTATATTCCCCTCGCTCATACAAAGGGGGAAAATTTAACTAAAGAAATTGCACTTGCGGCACTACGTCCAATTTTAGAAAGTGCTGATTATCCCAAAACTTTTCAAAATGCCAAATTTGACCGCTTAGTTTTCCTAGTCCAAGGAATTAAATTAGCTGGTGTTGTTTTTGATCCTATGTTGGCTAGTTATGTTTTAAATCCAGATACTAGCCATAATTTGACTGATTTGACTCAGCGTTACTTGGGGTTAATCATTCAAAACTATGTAGACTTAGTTCCTAAAGGCAAAACCATCGGTGATATAGATATATCTGCTGTAGCAAATTATTGTTGTTTACAAGTTTATGCTACATTCCAACTTGTAACTAAGTTGCGTGAAGAACTAGCAAAAATTCCAGCTTTGGATAAATTACTCACGGAAGTAGAACAACCGTTGGAAGCTGTGTTAGCAACAGTAGAATACACTGGTGTCCGCATTGATTCAGCTTATTTGCAGGAACTTTCCCAACAATTAGAAATAGATTTAGCTAAATTACAAGAACAAGCAACCGAATTAGCTGGGGAAAAATTTAATTTAGGTTCTCCCAAGCAATTAAGTTATATATTGTTTGAAAAATTGGGATTAAGTACTAAATATTCGCGGAAAATACAGACTGGTTATTCTACAGATGCGGCGACCTTAGAAAGGCTCCAAGAAATTGATGATACTGGCTTTGTCAATGCCATCATAGAGTATCGTACTTTATCTAAATTAAAGTCTACTTATGTAGATGCCTTACCAGTGTTGGTACGTTCAGATACTAAACGGGTGCATACAGATTTCAACCAGACAGCAACATCAACTGGTAGGTTATCTTCGTCTAATCCTAATTTGCAAAATATCCCAATTCGCACAGCTTTTAGTCGGCAAATTCGTAAAGCATTTTTACCAGAATCAGGTTGGTTGATGGTAGCTGCTGATTATTCACAGATCGAGTTAAGAATTTTAGCTCATTTGAGTCAAGAACCATTGTTAGTGCAAGCATATCAACAGAATGAAGATATTCATACAGTCACCGCTAAATTAGTTTTTGAAAAAGAAGATATTACAGCAGATGAGCGCAGAATAGCAAAAACTATTAATTTCGGTGTGATTTATGGGATGGGTTCTTTGAAATTTTCTCGTTCAACGGGAATAGATAAAAACGTTGCTAACGAATTCATCAAACGATTTAACGAACGCTACGCCCAAGTCTTTGCATATTTGGAAGGAGTAAAAAAACAAGCGATCGCTCAAGGTTATGTAGAAACTATACTCGGTCGTCGGCGTTATTTTGACTTTACTAACAACAGTTTACGTAGCTTAAAAGGTACGAACCCCGAAGATATAGACTTAAGTAAACTGAAGAATTTGGGTGTTTACGATGCAGGCTTACTGCGATCGGCTGCTAACGCTCCAATTCAAGGTTCGAGCGCGGATATTATCAAAATTGCGATGGTACAAATCCATGAAGTTCTCAAAAAATATCAGGCGCGGCTTTTATTACAAGTCCATGATGAATTGGTGTTTGAAGTGCCTCCCCAAGAATGGGAAGAATTAAAACCACAAATTAAATCGGTGATGGAAGATGCTGTTAGCCTAAGTGTACCCCTAGTAGTAGATGTTCGCGCAGGTAATAACTGGATGGAAACAAAGTAAAGTACTTGAATTTATCAGTTATCAGTTAACACTTAACAAGTGACTGATAACTGATTTAATGTTGAATTTTGTAATGTTTACCCTTCCCTTACCCCTCTCTCTGCACAGGTAAAGGTGCTGGAGTGACAGCCACTTGTGTGGTTTGTCCATTGCGTTGTACTTGGATTTGTAAAGGTTTGCCGATTTGGCTACTTTCCACAATTTTTTGCACTTCTTCAACTGTTGTTACAGATTGGTTATTAATACTTTGAATGATATCTCCTGGTCTAAGTCCGCCATTTGCGGCGGGAGAACGAGGCACAATACGAACTAATAAAATACCTCTATCAGCTGTAATATTGACGCGATCGCCAAATCTTTCGTTGATTCTTTCCCTAATTTCTGGTGTCAAGGTCGCCATCTGCACACCCAAGTAGGGATGTTCTACCCTACCTGTAGCAATTAGTTCCTGAGAGATTTTCTGCACAGTATTCATCGGAATGGCAAATCCCAAACCTTGAGCGCCTCGGAGAATAGCTGTGTTCATCCCAATTACCTGACCACGAGCATTCAGCAAGGGGCCGCCAGAGTTACCAGGGTTAATCGCAGCGTCTGTTTGTATATAGTCAACGCGCTTATCACTAGCACCAATATCACTACTAGAACGTCCTGTGGCGCTAATAATTCCCGAAGTAACAGTGTTATTCAAGCCTAGAGGATTACCAATCGCAATTACTGCCTCACCTGGTTGTAAAGCTTCCGAATTGCCTACAGATACAGTTGGTAAGTTGTTAGCATCGATTTTAATGACGGCTACATCTGTTACTGGGTCTTCACCCAATACTGTACCGTCAAAAGTTCTGCCATCCTTGAGGGTAACGGTAACTTTATCCGCACCATCAACCACATGGGCATTAGTTAAAATTTGACCAGAAGAGCTGATAATAAATCCTGAACCACTACCCCGTTCTACTCGCTGTCTGGGCTGGGATGGTGTTACATCTCCAAAAAAGCGGCGGAAGAAGGGGTCGTTAAAATCATCTGGTACACGAGCAGTCACGGTTCTAGCAGAATCAATCCTGACTACTGCTCCTCCTACCCTTTGTACTACTCCTACGACAAAATTGGGGTCTCCAGTAGATGAAAAAATAGCCGGGGGAGCAATTACTGGAGTACTATCAGTAGCTGTTTGAGACTGAGATTGATTGGTAGGCGACTGCAATGACCTCGTAGGTAGAAGAGAGCAGCCGCCCACAGAAACTACTGCTACACTGCCTAGCAGCATCAAAACAGTACTGCTGAATTTTCTCTTTTGAGGCAAATTTTCATTACAAATATTTTTTAGATTACTATTATATGTCTTCATGTGTCTTTGCTTCTCCGTGTTAGTCAGTGAATGCTAGAATTTTGCCTACCGGGTTTGTCCCAAAATGATTACAACTCAAAAGCTGGTTCCAGGTCTAGAGCGTCTGAATGCTAAATTGGTGCTTGCTTATATCTTCTATTGTGACGATTAGCAGCGAAGGTGGTAAATGATGGAAATTCCCATTGACAGTTTATGGAGTCAGGTACTAGAGCGTTTACAACTAGAACTGTCTCGCCCCACCTTTGAAACTTGGATTAAGACTGCTAATGCGGAACGTCTAGAAAATAATTGTCTGGTAATAATTACTCCTAACCCCTTTGCGCGTAATTGGTTACAGAAGTATTACATCAATACTATTGCTCATGTAGTACACGATATTTTGGGATATCCTGTAGAAATTTACATTACGGTTGCTAAGGGTGAAGAATTTGAGGAGATTAGTGGGGGTGGAGCGTGGGAATCGTCAACTAAAGATAGTATCGCCGAAAGTTTAAATCACAACAGACAAACCAATACAGAACTCAATGCTAAATATGTATTTTCGCGGTTTGTAGTTGGAGCTAATAATAGAATGGCTCATGCAGCTTCTTTAGCTGTAGCTGAATCTCCTGGTAGAGAGTTTAATCCTTTATTTCTATGTGGTGGTGTAGGTTTAGGTAAAACTCATTTGATGCAGGCGATCGCTCATTATCGTTGGGAGATTTGCCCAGATTCTAAGATATTTTACGTTTCCACAGAGCAGTTTACTAATCACTTAATCACAGCTATTCGCAACGACAGTATGCAAAATTTCCGAGAACATTATCGTGCGGCTGATGTGTTGTTAGTAGATGATATTCAGTTTATTGAGGGTAAGGAATACACTCAAGAAGAATTTTTTCATACTTTTAATACATTACATGAAGCTGGTAAGCAAGTGGTTATTGCTTCTGACCGTCCACCTAACCAAATTCCCAGCCTACAAGAACGCTTATGTTCTCGGTTTTCTATGGGTTTGATTGCTGATATTCAAGCACCAGATTTAGAAACGAGAATGGCGATTTTACAAAAAAAATCAGAATATGAAAATATTCGTCTGCCCCGTGATGTAATTGAATATATTGCTACTAACTTTACTTCTAATATTCGGGAATTGGAAGGTGCTTTAACTAGGGCCTTAGCATATATTTCTATCTGGGGGTTACCGATGAATGTAGCAAATATAGCTCCTATACTAGTAATGCCAACGGAGAAAATAGAAGCTACTCCAGAAGCAATTTTTAAAGTTATTACTGACAATTTTGATATCTCAATCGAAGACCTGAAAAGTAACTCCAGACGAAGGGAAATTAGCTGGGCGCGTCAAATTGGGATGTATCTCATGCGGCAACATACTGATCTAAGTTTCCCTAGAATTGGTGAGGAGTTTGGTGGCAAAGACCACACAACGGTGTTGTATAGTTGTGATAAAATCGCTCAACTCAGGGAAAGCGATCGCGGATTGTCACAAACACTACGTCAACTAAGCGATCGCATCAAAATGAATAGCCGTTCTCAAAAATAATCAAAAGTTACGCTTTCAATGCCAACTCAAACTCTGATTTAATCTGCCAATGTCTATTGTCATGAATCAGTAATGTTAATTTTTTAGCAGTGAACTCAAAATATAAATGACGATTAACAAATTCTGGCCAAGCAGCTTGAAAGTTTTGTCTTGTTAAGTCCCGAAACGCAACTGTCATGTGTGGTGCAAAAGGGCGTTTTCTACCAACTTCGTCTACAATTTGCAAGCTGGCTTCTGTATGGATTATCAACTCGGCTTGCAAGTTTAATAGTTCTGGACTCCTTGCTACATTGATATAGATGACACGAGGCGCAAAGGCATCAAAACCACTCAGAGTTACTGGTATTGACTGCTGTTGACTGGCAAACTCTCTCAGGGACGTTTCTAGTGTTGATATGTTATCGTCTGCCCACTCGAAAGGCGGTTGTAGCGTGATGTGTGGCGGCGAATTTTGCGCGTGGCGACTGGCGTAATTATCTGCAAAGTATTGTTTGATTTGGTTGGCGTAGTCTTGTATCTCTTGTGGCGGTAGCAGGGCGACAAAAAAACGGCTCTTGGGATAATTCAAAATCAGATAATTCTAAATTTAGGATTTGGCGAACAAAGTAGGTATATCCTCTGACAATATTAGAACATAGGATTTCAGGAGGTTGCAAGCAAAATGCCTTGGTTTGTAAAAATAGAAGAAGGCCTGGTTGATAAATCCACCTTTGACCAATATGTACCTGCTCACCAAGCCTACGTCAGAGATTTGATTACCAAAGGATACAAAGCCAAAACAGGTTATTGGGCGCAGTTAGGGGGCGGGATGTTACTGTTTGAGGCTGCTTCGATGGCAGAAGCTAAGGCAATTGTCGCTGATGATCCCTTGGTGAAGAACGGTTGTGTCAACTATCAACTTTACGAATGGAAAATTGTAGTCGAATAACGCACAGTTACGGAATTTGATGTTATATTACTAATAGACCTGGACCTATGCGACTGCAACGCCTAAATCTTGTCAGGACCGGAAGGTAGCAGCAACACGGGATGCTTGTAGTAGGCGTAGTCTCCGGGTCGCCCTATTTATTAGGAGCTATCAGCAGCAATGCCTGGTTTTGGAGATATTGTTCAAAAAGCTTTTTACCTCGGTGTCGGACTGGCTTCTTACGCAGGTGAGAAAGCTGGAGGTAAATTAACTGAACTGCGATCGCAAGTCCAAAAACTAGCAGATGAAATGGTCGCAAAGGGCGAAATGACCACAGACGAAGCCCGTCGCTTCGTGGAAGATATGATGAAACAAGCTCAACAACCCCAAGCACCAGATGAAGCCCCTGAGAAATCACCTACTTCTGAACCTCGTCGCATCGAAATTTTAGAGGAAGATGAAGAACCAACGGTGAGAGAGGAATCAACAGAAAATGTAGATCAACTACGCCGACAAGTGCTAGACCTGCAAGAAGAGTTAAAAAAATTGCAAAAAGACTAGTAGCAGCTAAGTTTTTACCTTCAGCACTAGCACTAATCACAGTGTTAGCTTAGTGTGCTACTACGGGCGTAAAAATCTATAATTATAAATGACCTAGGGTGTACTTTAGTGCTTCCAGCCAAGTAGCACTATGCGTCCTATTTTTTGCAAGCCAGGGCGTTAAGTTTATGGATCAATGGCAAAAAGAGTTGTTGGAAATGGTAGAAACCGTGACCGATGAAGTAGAACGCTTCTTCCTAGGAATGAGTGAAATGGTAGATGCCTTTTTTGAGCTAACAGAAGAATTCACTGAACAAGTCCAAAACAGCATTGTTACAGAAGTTGACCAATATTTACAGGATATAACTGAGCCAATTCTGGATATTTACTGGGAATTAGAGGATGTTGTGGCGGATGTTGATCCTGGCTTTCCTTATTCCGTTGAAGCTACAACAGAACAAAATCCTGCCTGCATGGGTTGTAGCAATTACCACGGTCATGTTTATGGTGGTAACTTGTTAGTCTGTGGTATGCACCCGCATGGCTGGGATGATGGGAGTTGTCCGGATTGGGAAAAGGAATAGTGCTGAGTTGTGGATGTTAAGTTATTAGTAGTGTATCTTTACATTTCTTTGGACTAATAATTTATGAGTAATTCTTCGCCGGAAACTGTATCTCAGCCTAGCCAGGAACTTAAGTATGGTGAACGGAATATTGCGGAAGGGCAACTAATTACGTTTCCCAATCCCCGTGTGGGTAGGCGATACGATGTTAATATCACCTTGCCGGAATTTACCTGTAAGTGTCCTTTTTCTGGTTATCCCGACTTTGCCACAATTTATATTACCTACGTTCCTGATGAGCGAGTGGTGGAATTAAAGGCTCTAAAACTTTACATTAACAGTTACCGCGATCGCTACATTTCCCACGAAGAATCTGCTAACCAGATTTTAGATGATTTTGTCGCAGCTTGTGATCCCTTAGAAGCGACCGTCAAAGCCGATTTTACCCCTCGTGGGAACGTTCATACTGTGGTTGAAGTTCGCCATACGAAGTAAAGAACTTAGGGAGTAGGGGGAGAAACTTTTGAATTTTGAACTGATTCCTTCCTACCACCCATTTTTCTTTTTGTTTGCAAAAATTTAACTGATGCACCAAATATTCATTATATGCTTATATAACTATAGAGATATTTAGCCATATAAAGGAGTCTCATGGTTAATTCGCTTGCTACTCCAGAGCCTCAAACGCTGAAGCCGGGCGTTAAAGCACCTGTACAGGAAACATTATTAACACCCCGGTTTTATACTACCGACTTCGATGCAGTGGCGAATTTAGATATTTCCGCCAATGAGACTGAGATTCGAGCAATTGTAGAAGAACTGCGTGCTGACTACAACCGTCATCACTTTGTGCGTGATGAAGAATTTAAACAATCTTGGGATCATGTTACTGGAGAGAAGCGCCGCGCCTTTATTGACTTTTTGGAGCGTTCTTGCACTTCGGAATTTTCAGGATTTTTGTTATTTAAGGAATTATCCCGCCGCATCAAATCCCGTAACCCTCTGTTGGCGGAAGCTTTTGAATTTATGGCAAGGGATGAGGCGCGTCATGCGGGATTTCTGAATAAATCAATGTCGGATTTAAACCTTTCCCTAGATTTAAATTATTTAACCAAAAATCGCACATACACCTTTTTTCCGCCAGAGTGGGTTATTTACACAGTCTACCTCTCGGAAAAAATTGGTTACTGGCGCTATATTTTGGTGCATCAACATATGCAAGAGCATCCTGAATACCAGTTTTATCCGCTATTTCGGAAATTTGAAAGCTGGTGTCAGGATGAAAATCGACATGGGGATTTCTTTAAAGCATTGTTGCGATCGCAACCTAAATTATGGAAAAATTGGCAAGCACGCCTGTGGGTGCGCTTCTTCCTGTTGACTGTGTTTGCTACCCATACAATGACAGTCTTTGAACGCGCATCATTTTATGAATCCATTGGTATTCATCCGCGCAAATACAACAACAGAGTTATTCAAGAGACAAATAACACCTCAGCTAGAGCATTTCCTGTCATCTTGAATACCAACCACCCACTATTTTTCTGGCGCTTAGAACAGTGTTCAGAAAATAATCTCAAATTAGTAGCGATTAACAACAGCAAACTGCCCAAGTTCGTGAAGTTTTTCCAAAGAATACCCCCAGCCACTGCCATTTTCTGGAATATGCTACGGCTTTATTTGATTAAACCAATTGATACCGAAGCAACACGCGCTACAGTTCTTTAATACATCTCTGTGCCTCTGTGGTTACAAATTCTTCACCACAGAGACACGGAAACCCAGACTTACTGTTTTGTGAGGATTAATTCTGGTTGTGGCGTTTCTGGTTCTGGCAAGCCGTACATTGAGCGATAGAGTTTGTCGTATTCTTTAGCGGATTTGTACCAACTGAAGTCTTGACTCATACCACGCTTTTGTAGTTCTTGCCATTGGGGTTTGTAGCGGAAGCCTTCCCAGGCGCGAATCATGCAGGTAAATAAATCTAGGGGTTCGTAGCGGTCAAAGCAATAGCCTGTACCTGCTTCATTTACTGGGTCGTGGTGTGATACCGTGTCAACTAAGCCCCCGGTGCGGCGGACGATGGGGACGGAACCGTAACGCAAAGCCATCATTTGGCTAATACCGCATGGTTCAAAGCGGCTAGGCATTAAGAAGGCATCAGTACCAGCGTAGATGCGGCGGGATAGGGCATCGTTATACAGGAGGTAAGTGGCCATACGTCCGGGGTAGCGGGATGCTAATTGCCACATTTGGGTTTCGTAGTAGCGATCGCCTGTTCCCAACAAGACAAACTGAGCATCAGTATAAGCCATAAAGCGATCGAGCATTTGGATGACTAAATCTAGTCCCTTCTGCTCAACTAACCTTGTCACCATGCCAATCAAAAAGGCATTGCTGTTAACTTCTAATCCTACTTCTTCTTGTAAAGCAATTTTGTTGGCTTTGCGTTTATCTAAAGTATCAGTAGTGAAGGTTTGAGCAATATATTTATCTGTTGCCGGGTCGTACACTTCCGTATCTATACCGTTGACAATCCCCGATAATTTACCACTAATGAAAGATAGTAAACCTTCTATGGTTTCACCATAAGCAGGAGTCTTGATTTGCTCGGCATAGGTCGGAGAAACTGTATTTACCCTATCAGCAAACTGGACAGCAGCCGCCATTGTATTGTGTCCCTGCATATACCAAGGACACCAAGTAATTTTCTCTAGATACCAACGCCAAGGCCCTTGATAAGCCAAATTGTGGATGGTAAAGACTGTAGTGATATCTGGTGATTGGTTCATCCACACAGGAATCATGCCTGTATGCCAATCGTGACAGTGAATAATTTCTGGTTTCCAGTAATTCCAGCAAAATTCAGCCGCACCATTGGCAAACAAGGTAAACCGCCAATCTTCATCATCGCCTGAATAAATCCGCCGGGGGGTGAAGGCTGGATGTCCAAATAAATACAAGGGAACATCAGTACCAGGCAGCACCGCTTCGTGAACTGTAAAGTCCTGAAACATGGCGTATCCCTTCCAGATTGGCTCTTTGGGAATCTCCATTTTGTCTGGCAAAAAGCCGTAATAGGGCAAGAAAATACGTACATCATGCCCCATTTTTCTCAAGACTTTGGGTAATGCACCGACAACATCACCCATTCCCCCTACTTTTGCAACGGGTGCTGCTTCTGCTGCCACAAATAGAATCCGCATGGTATTTTTTGTTTCCCCGATTCTGCCTATACAGTTATCAGTTATCAGTTAACAGTTCTCAGTTTTTGATTGTTTAGTGTTTACTGACCACTGATTACTTATCTAAACATATATAGTTGACCAATCGATTAAGAACCACGTTGGATCTCTGCAAAGATTATATTTAAAATCTCTTGCGCTCCCTGTTCACGTAGACGTTCTGCTAATTGTGTACCAATTGCTTCGGCATCACTAATAGCGCCGGAAATGGTGTCTTTGACTAAGTTTTGACCATCTACACTGGCTACTATACCTGTGAGAGTTAATTCATCACCATTTATATCTGTATTTACACCGATTGGTACTTGACAACCACCTTCTAAACTGCGTAAAAAAGAGCGTTCAGCAAGACAGCGATCGCGTGTTTGGGGGTGTTCAATAGCTTTAAGTAATGATATCAGTTCGGTATCATCAACACGGCATTCGATCCCTAAAGCGCCTTGTCCGACTGCGTGAAGAGAGATTTCTTTGGGGAGGATTTGGTGGACGCGATCGCCCATTCCTAAGCGTTGTAACCCAGCAGCCGCTAAAATCAGACCATCATATTCGCCTGCATCCAGTTTAGCTAACCGTGTATTCAAATTTCCCCGTACATCTTTAAATGTCAAGTGGGGGAAATGGTGGCGTAACTGCGCCAAGCGTCGCAAGGAAGACGTACCAATTACCGCACCTTCTGGGAGGGTATCAATTTGTTTGTCTTTAAATTTTTCATGTACTACTAGCGCATCGGCGGGGTTTTCCCTTTCTGTGATGGCTGCTAGTGCTAATCCTTCGGGTAAGTTAGTCGGCAAATCTTTCAGAGAATGAACAGCAAAATCAATCTCTTGATTGAGCATTCCCACTTCCAGTTCTTTGGTGAATAGTCCTTTATCCCCTATTTTGGCTAGTGCTACATCAAGGATGTTGTCGCCTTGGGTAGACATGGTGTGGACTTCAAAATTGATATCTGGGAAACTGTTTTGTAATTGCTCTCTAACCCAGTATGTCTGAACTAGAGCGAGTTGACTTTTACGAGAACCTATACGTATTGTGCGTCTAGCACTGGAAACAACTGAAGTCATAAAACAATATGTCAAACCAGGCGATAATTTAACTCTCATCTAGACTACCGCAGTGAGTGCCTCCCTGATTGACTTTGCTCGATTTAGATTAAGTTTATTTTTGTCTTTCTTTACACTTTTTCACATTATTTAAAATTACTCAACACTACTTGAATCAAAGGCTAGGGCTTAGGGGCTAGAGACTGGTATTTTGTATTTATGACAGTGGAATTTACTAATCCAAAATGGTATTAACGGTCTGCTTGGAGATATTCTTGTAATTGCTGAGTACGCTGTTTTGTTACCTTTTCTAAGCAACTGAGATAAACACTCGGAGCTATACTTCCGCCTTCATAAGCGCTGCTCTCAAACTCACAGCTACTGTCACGAAACTTAATCCATGCTTGTTGTGCAGCAATTAACTTTTGTTGTCTGGGACGTTGTAACTTTGGTAATAGCCGTTTGTAAACTTGATTTAATTTTTTATCAGCATTTTGATAGGACAATTGTGAGCAGCGATTGATTTCCAATTGGGTTTGGGCATTGTTGCAATTGATATTTTGCGCTAAAAATATTGCCTTTGCCGTTGTTACTGTGGGAAAAAGTAAAGTGGTGCAAGCGAGGATAGGGATTAGGCACTGAGGGATGGGTAGCTTCATCATAAATGACGCGATGTACAACTGATTTTTAAAACCCCACTCCAAACCTTTCCCCATTGGCGTTAGTCTGCCGTTAGGCAAGCTGAGAGAGGCTTTGATTTTTGCTCCCCTTTCTTGGTAGGGAAAGATTTCGGGGTGTGGAGGGTAATGGGTAAGTATAGATTTTTAATAAAAACAACAGAAAAATCAATATTACGTCAACCCTTATACCCCTACACTCTCAAGCTAGTGTTTTACGGGTAAAGTGTAAAAAAGCAACCCTATCACGAGAGGGAAGCGATAATTACCAAAGAATGCTAAAAGTGATTTGGAGCTATAGCGATGATCCACCGTCGGTCGGAGACCATTAGCTAGGCTGGGGAATTGTCAAGCCATCGCAACTAATTATTCCATTTAATATGAATCGTTCCGCTTGCCTTATTTTTAACCCAGTTGCTGGTCAGGGTGATCCAGAAGTAGATTTAGCAGAAATTCGGGCAATCCTCGAACCAGAAATGGATCTCGATATTTACTTTACATCAGAAGAAATTGGCGCAGACCAACTTGCACAAGAAGCTGTAGAACGGGGAGTAGAGACAATTATCGCTTCCGGGGGAGATGGTACATTATCGGCTGTGGCTGTGGCTGTGGCTAGTACTGATATCCCTTTGGGCATTATTTCGCGGGGTACAGCCAATGCTTTTGCATCGGCGTTAGCAATCCCTGACACAATTGATGCTGCTTGTCGGACAATTTTGCAGGGAGTGACTCGTAATGTAGATGTAGCCTATTGTAATGACCTACCGATGATATTGTTGGTAGGCATTGGTTTTGAGGCGGAAACTGTGGAAAGAGCAGACAGGGAAGCGAAAAAACGCTTTGGAATGATGGCGTATATCCTGGCTGGCTTTCAAGAGTTGAGAGAATTAGAGAGTTTTGATGTAGAAATTGAAACCGAAGACAAAATCATCAAAACCACCGCCGCCGCAGTAACGGTTGCAAATGCTGCACCTCCGACTTCAGTATTAGCTCAGGGGCCAGCAGGGATTATTTATAATGATGGCTTATTAGATTTAACAATCGTAGCACCTAGCAATAAAGCAGGAGCGATCGCCGCCACATATCACCTTTTTCAAACTGCTTCTTCTAGAAATGCTACAGAGCGAGATGACATCGGTTATTTACGAGGAAAACAATTTAAAATCACTACAGACCCACCACAAAAAGTTGTCATTGATGGTGAGGTAGTGGGTACAACTCCAGTTGATATTAAGTGTGTACCAGAAGCCTTAAAGATTTTTGTCCCATTAGCACCAGAAGAGGAGCTAGTAGAGAAACTAGAAGGATTGCCCAATTTGACTATTGAAATGAAGGAATCAGCCGAAGAATCATAAAAATGTCTCATTCTAGCTGTTGACCGTTAACAGTCAACAGTCAACAGTCAACAGTCAACAGGAGTTAGTAGTATTGAAACTAGTTTCTGATCCAGCAATCCCTAAAAAAATCCGCAAGATGCAGCAACGGGTACGATGGCAAGACCCGTTAATATTACAACGGAATATTGACCAAACTCGTCTAGAAATAGCGGATGGCAAAAATGGGGACGGAAAATTCTCTTTTTTAGTAGTGGGTGATAGTGGTTCGGGGAAGCATCGGGGACACAATCCCCAGCGTCAGGTAGCAGAATTGATGTTACCCCATCATCAAGAATGTAGTTTTCTGGTGCATACTGGCGATGTCATTTATCTGGTGGGGTCGAGTGAATACTACAAGCCAAATTTTATCCAGCCTTATCGTGAGTTGATTGTAGGTGGAGAGAATCCCCGACAGATTACTTATGACAAGATGGTTTTTAAGTCACCGATTCTTCCTGTACCGGGAAATCATGATTATTATGAGTTACCCGTATTATTAAGTTTATTGTCTGTTTCTACTTGGCCGCTTCGCTATTTATTGCGATCGCGCTTAGATATAGATGTGGGTTTTCGTGGTTCGGGAACTGGTGATGCTTATGCTAAAGCTTTTCTCGATTATCTCAAAGCATGGCAATTACCAGGAGATTTACCTCGTCACTTAGATAAACATTATACCGTTAAGACAGATACAGGGCGTTGTCTTGCTTACCAACCAGGAAGTTTTACTCGTTTACCAAATCGTTATTACACTTTTCGCTACAGTGGGATAGATTTTTTTGCCCTAGATTCTAATACATTTAACGATCCAGAACCTTTACCTGCAACAAAACAAGGTGATAGCGATCGCTCAATTTTAACCAAGCGCCGAGATGAATTAGAGCGCGAGAAGATGGAAATGATTGAAACTTCGGCCAAACTAAACCCGGATAACCCCAGTGAAGCGGAACGTTTAGATGATTTGCGCTCGAATGTGTCTCAAATTGAGGAAGTTATTGTTGATATCGACAAGCAATTAACCACTGATTCTCAACCAGCGCAGACTGACACCGAACAACTAGACTGGCTCAAGCAGAGATTAATTGCATCGTGGAATAACCCCGAAGTCCGGGGAAGGGTAGTTTATTTCCACCATCCTCCTTATGTCACCGAAGCGACTAAATGGCTACAATCACAGACTTTAGCAATTCGCAGCCGCCTACGTAATGTACTGGATGCAGTCGCTCAAGAGATCAGTGGCATCAATCAAGGTCGTCCCCTAGTAGATTTAGTATTGAATGGTCACGCTCACTGTTTAGAATATCTGCAAACCTTCGACACCGGACATGGTGATGCAAATATGCACTGGATTGTCTGCGGTGGTAGTGGGTATAGCTTGCGCCGCCAACGCACAGAAGGAGCAGATTTAATTGAAGCAGATAAATTAATTGCGCGATCGCATCTTTTCGTCGGTCGCAATGGTCAAGGCTCCCACAAACACCGTCCCTATTCTTGTTTGCGTATTGATGTGACAGATGATAAGCAACCTAAATTTATTGTCCGTCCTTTAGTCGCTGATTGGTATCAACGGCAATGGCACAATCATGAGCTTCCACCGTTGGTTATTTAAATTGATCCAGCAGAAGTAATAGCAATTAAACCAATTCGTGATGAATCGCCATCACAAATTATGTATAAATAAAAAATTTGTCACAAAACTACAACTTGGGTAAAATTTCTGGTAACAAATGACCAGGAACTTTAGATAAAGCCAGATTTTGCCCTTGAATGCCTAATTCATTGTGGAAAGCGCGAATAGTTTTGACTACATAAGCGAAAGTTGCTTGATAAGCTTCTGGTTGCTTACTCAACCCGTTTAAAGCTTGCAAATGATTATCCAAAGCGGCTTCCAAGTGATGCGATCGCTTGCTTTTATCTCCATCAAAAGAATTATCTGTGACTAACTGATAATGAGCGAGTCCCAAGTTGTTATGGGTGGCGAATAAATCAAAGCTTAAAGATCCGCTACTCAAAGAATGAGCTAGAGCGATCGCTTCTTCATAAGCACTAATACATAAATTTAGCAAGTTTTGCTTAACATCTTTAGTAGTTTGAGGTAGATTCGCTAAATGCCAGTAAGCAGTACCTAAATTATTCTGAGTAGCCGCACAAGCACTAGGAACCATCGCCGCAGTCCGATATTTCAAAGCTTCGCTGTAGACATCAATCGCCAACTGGAGATTTTCCCCTGGTTGTTCGTACTGTGCCAAATTCCAGTAAGCAGTGCCGACATTATTTTGAATCATCCCATATTTCAGGGGTTCATCTTGGGGGCTGTAGTGAGCCAGTGCTTGTTTGTAGGCAGCGATCGCTTTCTTCAAATGCACAACTGGTTGATTATACTGGGCTAAATGCCAATAAGCAGTACCTAAATTATTCTGACAAGCCGCATATTTTAAAGGATCTGATTCTACAGTCCTGTACCGTAAAGCTTCGCTGTAGGCTACCACCGCCTGTTGCCAATTTTCCGATGGACTCGCAAACCGCGCCAAATCCCCGTAGGCTGTCCCCAAATTATTCTGCACTCGTGCGTAAGTATCAGAGTGTGTCTCAGGGGAAATCATTTTCAAAGCTAACTCATAAAATTCGATTCCCTGCTCAATATAAGTTTGCCCCTCTTCTAGATTAGGTGGTGTACGATACAACATCCAATAAAGAGTACCTAAATCATTTAAAATATCAGGCAGTTGTGGCGAATTTTCGTCATAGCTAATAGACTCTTGATAAGCAATAATTGCTACCATCAAGTTTTCTAAAGTTGATTGTCCCTGCTCAATCCGTAGACGATATAAGTTGCCTAACTGATGATATGCTGCCGCCAGTATCTCTCCAGAAGCTGACTGTGAGTGTAATTTCTCAATCTCCAACAAAAGTTCCTGTGGCTGCCAGTCATCCTCTGCTGTCGATGATATTTTAGTATTAATTGTTGCCAGTACTAATTCTGTTAACTCCTGGCTGACATGGGACAAAGATAACAGCGATGGAGTGTTAGCTGTACTAGACTTAGCAGTAAGTTCCTGTTGCTTTTGCTGAGTTGGGGGTAATTCTGATATTAACAGTGAAGTATCCTCTTTTGATTGTGGATGATTCCCTGGTATATCTGTTGGCAAGTCTGAATCATCCCCAAAATCAAATTCTGTGGATGAGCTTCTAACTTCACCTTCCATGCTTAACTCGTCTGGTACAGACTGTTCCAGATTTCCCAACTTTACACTTCTAGGGTTGGATAAACGTTCTGGATGACCTGAATTTTGTGTTGTTGGGGTAGGTTCTCCCGCAAACACAAACACACCAGTCCGCCAACGCCAAAACTGTGGTGCTGACTGCTGAATAGCCGATAACCAAGGACGCGACACCCATAACAATACACTAGATTCGAGAAATCGGCTGGATTCTTGAGCAGTAAAAAATTGTTCGCTTAAGCGTAGATAGTGCAGAAACAAACGCTGACTGGCTACAGTTTGTTTAGTCAGTTGTTCCACACCCACCAATTGAAACGTCGGGATCGGTAGAGGTTTTCCTGGTGTATCCTTAGAAGCGCCTATAATCGGCGGCGGATAATTAGCCAACCACTGATTAATCTGAGCAATAGGGTTGGGTTCATTTAAATTCAACCGCAAAGTAACTAATCTTGGATAAGCCGATGTACTAGCTTCCTGTCCATCTGATACTTGATAAAGCACCTGGCCTACAGGATAAGCCAAAGTAGAATGCAGGCGGGCGGCCACTTGATTTCTCAGGTGTAAATCATCACACACTGCTAAAAAAAGTTGTCGCCGTAAACCAAGACTGAGGGCAAGTTTTAGACGGTGATAGACTTGCCTATTCCAAGCAGAATTATCGGAGTGTCCAGTATCATTCACGTTCATGATGGCTTAAGCGCCAATACGTACTATTAAGGGGGAGTGGGGGGAGATGAGGAAGTGAGGGAAATGGGAAAGAATTTCTACTTACCTTGTCTACCTCATTCCCTTCATCGTTCTTCTTTTCCAAGTTCACGCGTAAGTCCTAACTATAATCAGAGAGTTGATACTCTGCTCAGGATAAATTAAAATTTTTATACTTATTTCTGTCTAAATATAATTACATAGAAATATTTTTGACAAAAGACAAGAAAAACAGGTTCTTAAGAAATTAGAACCTGAAATAATAATAATTAATTTTTTTTAAGTTTTATGCTCAACTGAGACTGGAAACAGAGAAAGCGACAACTATTAAACCGCCAACCAAAATTATGGCAGCGACTCCTAAAATAACGTAATTACGTTTTTCCCCTGCTGTGGGAGGTTCTGCTTGATAAACTTTTGGCTCTCTGGCAAAGTTGTTTAAAAGTCCGCCTTCTTCGTTTGTATAGGGCATGAATTATTTCCTTGCTCTGAATTATTTTATTTAATCTTATAAAGACTCATATCTTTTACTCACACAATTGGAGATAAATCGTTACATTTGGTCAATAGTCAATAGTCATCGACCGGATTTAATTATGCGTTACCCAAGACCCTGGGTAAAGAGTTAGCATTACTAAGTCTATAGGTCATTTCTATGAACTATAGACTATGGACTATGGACTATTGACTATGAAGTAACTAATTAATTGTGCCTGTGATTGGTGAACTAGCACTGGCGTAGGTTTTTATGGGCATTCTGCCGGCAAGGTAGGCTAGACGACCAGCAACGGTTGCCAAGTTCATTGCTTGAGCCATTGCAACTGGGTTTTGAGCCAGAGCGATCGCACTATTAATTAATAAGGCATCTGCGCCTAATTCCATCGCTTGAGATGCTTCTGAGGGCGCACCAATACCCGCATCTACCACCACGGGGATATTGGCATTTTCGATGATAATTTGAATGTTGGCGGTGGTTTTTAGCCCTTGTCCTGAACCGATGGGCGATGCTAAAGGCATGACTGTAGCACAGCCGACATCTTCTAGGCGCTTGGCTAACATCGGGTCAGCGTTGATATAAGGTAATACAGCAAAGCCTTCTTTTACAAGTTGTTCGGCGGCTTGCAGTGTGCCAATAGGGTCAGGAAGTAAATATTTGGGGTCTGGTATTACTTCCAACTTGACAAAATTATTGTCTTCTTGTCCCAATAACTTAGCCATTTCTCTGCCCAAACGGGCAACCCGAATGGCTTCCTCTGCGGTTTGACAACCAGCCGTATTCGGTAACATCCAAATTTTTGACCAATCCAATGCTTCAGCTAAACCTTCATGTCCAGGGGCTTTGGTTTGCACTCGCCGCACCGCTACCGTCACAATTTGGCAACCACTAGCCACAACACTTTGCTGCATTTCTTCTATGCTGCGGTATTTACCTGTACCTGTCATCAAGCGGGAGTGGAAAGATTTGCCTGCGATGACGAGGGGTGAATCTTGAGTGGTGAGTGTGAGGTTTTGGGAATGTCCGTTGGCAAAGTTGGCGGTGTGAGTAAGCATGGGGGTGGTAGATGGCTGTGTTTGGAAGCGTGAATAGTGGAAATTAGACAGTAGGGGGTCAGATTTTTGTTGCCAAATCAAATCGGCGATGAGTGTGGCGGTTACCGGTGCAAGCAATATACCATTACGATAATGACCAGTGGCTAAAGTTAAATTGCCACAGTGACTAGTTCCTAAAATAGGTAATTCATCTGGAGTGGCGGGACGAAATCCCCACCAAAATTCTTGAATGGGATAGTCCTGTAACTGAGGATAAAGGCGAATTGCATTGTGGAGTAGGGTTTGAATGCCGGCAGGGGTGTTGTGGGGAGTAAAGCCGACATCTTCACTAGTTGCCCCAATAATAATAGAGCGGTCTTTCCTCGGTACGATATAAATATTTTCACCAAATAAAACCCGCTTTAGTGGCAATTCCGGTACAAATTCCGGCACTCGCACACGCATCATTTGTCCTTTGCGGGGACTCACGGGTAAAGGTAATAATTCATTTGCCCAAGCACCAGCAGCTAAAACATAGTGTTCAGCCCGAATTATTCCTGTGTTGGTTTGTACACCTACTACCTGTCCCTGATGTTGTAACAAACCTTCTACTGTCATCCCATCTTTAAGCTCAACACCAAGGGTTTCTGCCGCAGTGCACAGCACACGCGCTAGTGCTTGATTATTTACTTGGGCATCCTCTGGATACCACCAACCACCAACAACCTCTGCGCCCAATCCTGGCTGGTATTGATGAATAGCTGCTGCTTCTAACCAGTATGCGGGTGATTCTCCGCACCCCTCCACCTCTACACCCTTGTTCCCCTGCCGTTCGTAAACTGGTGCTAAGATGCCGCAAGGCCAGTAACCAGTTTTTAAACCTGTCAAATCTTCTAACTTACTTGTCCATTCTGGATATAAAGAACGCGATCGCCAGCATAGCGACTTCATCGCCCCATCGGTGATTTGTTCGGCATCTGGTGCTAACATCCCGGCGGCGGCGTGAGAAGCAGCAGAGGGGAAATCACGACAAAGTACGGAGACATTTGCCCCGCGCAACTGAAGTTCAACGGCGATCGCCAAGCCAATAACGCCGCCACCAATAATTACAATGTCCCTAGTCATTAGTCATTAGTATTTAATATTAGCTATTTACCATTAGTACATAACTAATAACTCATAACTTGTAACTAACGACTAGTACAAGTAGGTATTTTTTGGGTATTGGGGATTAATTTTGTTCACTCAGCACTTATTACCACAAAGCGCGAATTGGTTCTTTGGCTTGATTTGTACTACCGGATGTTCTCTCAGTAGACTGAACTTCGGTAGTGTTATCAAAAGATGATGAATCAGTGGAATTGTTATTTTGAGCCACGCTAGTTCTGTTACTGGTGGATCTGCGCTCTTCCTGGTTGCTGTTGCCTCTCTCTTCAGCATTAGTATTAAAGTTATCTTGGGCTACGCTACTCCTGTTTTCATTTGTAGTAGCATTGCTGCGATTGGAAGAGGAACTATTAACATTAATGTTGGCTGGGAGTACTTTTGAGGCTTTTTCCCCTGGAGCATTACTGCTAGTTGGCACATTGTTACTAGCGGTTTGCTGTCCACCCATTGGGAAATTAATGCCTAGCAATGTCCCCATGAGAATTGCCACGCCTCCAGCCATAAGAATTAGCGGTGTCCATCTACCCATCTTGATTTTCTCCTTGTTAACCTAACCTTCGGATTGCCACACTACCTGAGAACCTTGACCCCAAAATCCGTCAAATTTTGTCACCTTGACATCGCCTAGTACCTGAGTTTGACAAGCTAAACGGAGGTCTTTTGTAGGAGAATGGGGAGGAAGCGAACGCCGCGCTTGATCTCGCCAATTCGCTACAGACACTTCACCTTCGACTTGAACAGCACAGGTTCCACAACTACCAATACCCCGACAATTTATTACCTTAGCACCGCCATTGTAGAGGTCAATACCACTTTTTAGCAGAACTTTGCGTAAATTTTCTCCGTTATTGCACTCAATAGTCTGACCCTGAGCTAATACCTTAGGCATATTCTAATCAGCAAATTGGCTTTTTGTTGTATCTTGGCACATTGCCTTTAAAGTTGTCTCCAAAGTCCTAGTCTTATGACCAAAAATCCTTTACCCCACATTTGGCTTTATGACACCACACTACGGGATGGCACTCAGCGTGAAGGGCTATCAGTTTCTACAGAAGACAAGCTACGTATTGCCCACCGACTCGATCAACTAGGGATTCCCTTCATTGAAGGTGGATGGCCAGGAGCCAACCCTAAGGATGTTCAATTTTTCTGGCAACTCCAAGAAGATCCGCTCAAACAAGCAGAAATTGTTGCATTTTGTTCAACTCGCCGTCCTCATACTAATGTCGCAGATGAACCAATGCTCCAAGACATTCTCGCTGCTGGTTCTCGCTGGGTAACAATTTTTGGCAAATCGTGGGATTTACACGTCACCACAAGCCTGAAAACAACCTTAGAAGAAAACTTGGCGATGATCCGCGATACGGTTGAGTTTTTTCGCTCTCAAGGGCGGCGGGTAATCTACGATGCCGAACACTGGTTTGATGGCTATAAGCACAATCGAGATTATGCTTTACAGACTCTCAAGGCAGCAACGGCAGCAGGTGCGGAATGGCTAGTCCTCTGTGATACTAATGGGGGTACTTTACCCCATGAAGTTAGTCAGATTGTTGAGGATGTTGTAAAGGGGAGTGGCAAAGATTTAACCCAATTTCCAATTCCCCAAATCGGTATTCATACTCATAATGATTCAGATATGGCTGTTGCCAATGCTCTGGCAGCAGTTATGGCAGGGGCGACAATGGTACAAGGGACAATCAACGGTTATGGCGAACGTTGCGGGAATGCTAATTTATGTTCATTAATTCCTAATTTACAACTGAAATTAGGTTATGGCTGTATCGCAGAACACCAGCTAGGTCAACTAGCAGAAGTTAGTAGGTTTGTCAGTGAAGTAGTAAATCTTGCCCCTGATGAACACGCTCCTTTTGTGGGACGTTCGGCTTTTGCTCATAAAGGTGGTATTCATGTTTCTGCTGTAGAAAGAAATCCCCTTACTTATGAACACATTCAGCCAGAACAAGTAGGGAACCGTCGCCGAATTGTGATTTCTGAACAATCGGGTATTAGTAATGTGTTAGCTAAAGCCCGTACTTTTGGCATTGAACTTGACAAACAAACACCAGAAGCAAAGCAAATTCTTCAGCGCCTTAAGGAATTGGAAAGTGAAGGGTATCAATTTGAGGCAGCAGAGGCGAGTTTTGCCCTGTTGATGTATGAAGCTTTGGGGGGAAGACAGCAGTTTTTTGAGGTGAAAGGGTTTCAAGTCCACTGTGACTTAGTTGAGGGCAAGGAAATGACTAATGCCTTGGCGACAGTGAAAGTAGCTGTCAATGGTAAGAATATTTTGGAAGCCGCAGAAGGTAACGGCCCTGTAGCAGCTTTAGATGCAGCGTTACGGAAAGCTTTGGTTAACTTCTATCCCCAAATTGCCACCTTTGAACTAACAGATTACAAGGTGCGGATTCTCGATGGACACACAGGCACGTCCGCAAAAACCCGTGCCTTAGTGGAATCAGGTAATGGTTATCAACGCTGGACAACTGTTGGTGTCTCACCAAATATCTTGGCAGCTTCCTATCAAGCAGTTGTCGAAGGTTTGGAATATGGTTTGTTATTACACGCTCAGGCGGAAGCGGCAGTGAAGGCTTCTAGTTAATTGGTCAGTTGTCAGTTGTCAGTTGTCAGTTGTCCTTTTCTCTCCCTTCCCCTGCTCCCCCTGCTCCCTCTGCTCCCCCTGCCTCCTCAAGTAAAACTCTCCCACGCTTGGGTAACTAATTTACTGAGCCAACGGCGTTGTTGTTGGTCTAGTAAGGGGTCATCTGCCAGTAATTGGGCTGTTAAGTCTTCTAATGATTGACCTTGCGATCGCACTATTTTTATCACTCCGGCGATCGCTGAGGCAACTAATTCTTCATCTACACGCTTTTGTTTTAAAGCAAAAATTTCTTGTGGGCTGTCTGGAATGGGATAATTCATGGCGTGGGTTTATAAAATTTCCAAATGGACAAAAAAATTTGACAAATTATTAAAAATTCTTTACTGAATCTTTATAGAAACCGATAGGGCGGAGTTTATCGTACTTACTGCCTTTCGCATATCTGTCTTAGTGAGTAGATTGACGGAGATGTCAGCAAAACATGAAAGAAATCCTTTATTTAGAAGTGCCAATTACGGATACGGCTGCTGTTCTCAGTTGGCTGCAAACAGATTTTGACCCAGGCAACTGGGAAAAAATACTGACTCCCGATGGCTGTAGGCTGAAAATATCTAGTAAATATACAGCAAGTAGTACAAAAATTACCGAAAATTTACCTAAAGAATTTTCTTTATTTCTCTGGTCAGTCCAGAGAACTACTTACCTCAAGGTTTTTCGTTGGGCAGATCAGCAATTACCCGGAGAGAAGGAAATCCTGCAACGCTTAACCACGGAAATTCGCCAGCGTTTTCCCCATCAATACCCAGAACCACCAGCAATTGATTTATCCCAGCAATCAATTTTTGAGGCTCTAGCACCCCACTACCCTTTAACTGTCAAATATTTCCAAAAAATGCCCAATGGGGAATATGACCTCAAACGTGCTTACTGGTGGGAACAGAGATGGCGTGAAGGGGTAAGAAATCCACAGGAGCCTCGGCAAGTTGTATTTTCACAGAATGGGAGAGTGGCGGAGGAAAAAAATTCCCCCCCGCTCCCTGGCTCCTCCTCCCCCACTTACGACCTGATCTATATCGGCGGTGCATTAGGTGCAATTCATGCGGCGGTGATGGCTAAGTTGGGGTACAAAGTGCTGTTGGTGGAACGTTTGCCCTTTGGCAGGATGAACCGTGAATGGAATATTTCCCGTGATGAAATTCAGAGCTTACTTCACTTAGGTTTGGTGACAGCATCTGAGCTAGAAACAGTTATTGTGCGGGAATACAAGGACGGATTTAATAAGTTTTTTGATGGTAATAACCCGGCAAAACTGCGATCGCCCATCTTACACACGCCAACGGTGTTGAACATAGCCTTAGACTCAGAAAAATGGCTGCAAATGTGTGGGCAGAAGCTGAAGGCCGCAGGCGGTGAAATCTGGGATGAAACAGACTTTATTAGTGCAGATGTTTATGATACACAAATTATCGTCACTGTCAAGCACTTATCAACTCAAACAGAAACACAAGTAAGTGGAAGGCTGCTAGTAGATGCAATGGGAACAGCTTCTCCCATTGCTTGGCAATTAAATGGTGGTCGCGCCTTTGATAGCGTATGTCCAACAGTGGGAGCAGTCGTAGATGGTGGATTTGAGCCAGGAGTATGGGATTCTCAGTATGGCGACGTACTTTATAGCCACGGGGATATTTCTCGCGGTAGGCAGCTAATTTGGGAATTATTTCCGGGTGCGGGTGAAGAACTGACAATTTATTTATTTCACTACCACGAGGTGAACGCCCAAAACCCAGGTTCGTTACTGGAGATGTACGAAGACTTCTTTACAATTTTGCCAGAGTATCGCCGTTGCGATATGGACAAACTGGTGTGGAAAAAGCCGACATTTGGTTATATACCAGGGCATTTTAGTGTTGGTAGTAGCGATCGCACCATTGCCTTTGATAGATTAATTGCGATCGGTGATGCTGCATCCCTGCAATCACCTCTGGTATTTACTGGCTTTGGTTCCCTAGTTCGCAACCTAGACCGCCTCACAACCCTGTTAGATGTAGCCCTCAAACATGATTTATTAAAATTCAGCCACTTGAACCTGATTAGAGCCTACCAAAGCAATGTGTCTGTAACTTGGCTCTTTTCCAAAGGCATGATGGTTCCCACAGGCAGATTTTTACCACCCCAGCGCATCAACTCCATGCTAAATACCTTCTTTGGGTTGTTAGCCGATGAACCACCAGAGGTAGCTGATAACTTTATCAAAGATAGGTGTGATTGGTTCACCTTTAACCGCCTAGCACTGAAAGCAGCGCGAAAAAATCCTGCTTTGCTGTGGTGGATTTGGCAACTAGCTGGGTCAAGAGATTTAGTCAAGTGGCTGGGTAATTATTTTAATTTTGGTCGTCACGCCCTAGTTAACGCTTTACTGAGTGCATGGTTCCCGCGTTTTTTGATGCAAAACAAAGCTTGGCTAGAAACCCGCCATCCAGGATTATGGCTGCGGCTATTAGCTATCAACTACGCTATCACCACAGGTAGACCGCGATCGCCCCAGCAATTTGCCAAACTCAACTCGGAAGCAGTAATTCACAATCCAGAAGGAGCAAGAGGGTAAGTTTTTCTTCCTCATCTCCCTTATCTCCCCACTCCCAACAAAGGAACATAATGACTCAAGCTGTTGATCAAGTCGATTACAATACTCTCGATGCGGCTAAACTTCGTTTTATTGAAGCCGCAAAACGTACGCTGCAATTTGCACCGACTTATGGTAATGTACCAGCCACAGGGCTTGGAGGAAGTGCTAACGCCTTTAACTTCAATTTGGCTCCATTCTTGAATACAGCCAATCCAGAACTCTTTATTAGCCTTGTCCCTGAAGGTCTTGGTACTGCTGATGATGCCCGTCCTGATGACCTCTCACAAGAGGAACTAAGACGATTTTGGTGGAATATCGGGATCAAAATTCTCTCTTGTTTAACCAACGATGCTGCTTCTTCGGGGATGCAAACCGTACTTTTGGGGCTATATCTGCCCTCAAGCACCCCGGAAACTGTATTTACCCCTGCCTTTCTGGATGGGTTTTTAGATGGCGTAGTTGAAGGATGTAAGCGAATCGGATGCGTTTACATTTCCGGGGAAACTCCCCAACTCAAAACCAAAATGATTCCAGGGCGATTGGATATTGCCGGTTCTGTATTTGGAGTCATGCCCCCTGGTGTGGCTCCCATTGATGGTACACGTCTAGCGCCAGGAAATGCGATCGTTTTGGTGGAAAGTACCGGACTCCATGAAAACGGCTTTACCCCCGTGCGAAAACTAGCCGAATCACTCCCCAATGGGTACAGAACGAAGCTTCCCAGTGGAAAGGAGTTATGGGAAGCCATGAATGCCGCTTCTCACCTCTATACGCCACTAGTACAGGCAGTGTTGCGTGAGGGTATCCGTCCTACCGCAATGGAAAATATCACCGGTCATGGATGGCAGAAACTTATGCGTTCTGCTAAACCACTACGGTATGTCATTGATAATTTGTTACCAGTTCCCGAAATATTTCAGTTTGTCGAAAGTCATCTAGAAGGGGGAACAGAAATGATGCTTTCCGTGTTCAATTACGGAGCAGGATTTGCATTTTATACCGAGACAGAGCAGGATGGAGAGAAAATTGTTCAATTAGCAAAAGAACAAGGATTAACAGCTGCGATCGCTGGTAGAGTTGAAGCATCTCCCAGTCGTGAAGTAGTAGTCACACCATTTGGCATCACGTTAAAGGGAGAGTCTTTTGGCATTGCCAAAGGCGCATAAGACATTAACACAAAAATTTACAATTCACCATTCAGAATTTCTAGGACTGTGACATGGGTCGGAAATTTCTCTCATCTCCCTATCTGCAGTTCCCGACCTATTGATCACCAGGCTTATTAAAATTCGGCAATTCTACTGATGCCAAAGACTTGCGCCCCTTTGGTGGTCGCTGGGGATAAATCACGGGTGAAGGTGATGGAGTATCGTTAGCAAAGTCATCAAATGAATCTGGGGCTAAGTCAGTTAACGGAAACTCAAATTCATTTATTGGTGAAGCTTCTGAATTATTCTGCTCTGGCACTTCAGCAATTTTGTCAGTCGAAGATAAAGTAAAAGACAATGTAGAGTTAGTTGGGGAAGGACTATCTTCTACTATTGCTTCAATGGAATGTTCTGGTGTCTCCTCTTCTTCTACGCTAGTAGCCGAAGTTTCCCAGACAATTGTATCCACTGGCTCACTTTCTGCGACAGCTTCCGATGTAGATGGTGCTGGTGATGTAACTCCTGACTGGGAAGAGAAAAACATTTGAATCAGACTATCTATTTGCTGATCTAAATCTGATGAACCCAGCGATGGCGCTTCTTCAGGAGTATTAGACGGCTCATCTATTTTTGATTCTGGTTCAGTTGGCTGGGAGATTGTACGTATATCTTCCTGATTTTGATCCTTCCCTGGCCAGTTCCAGATAGAAGGTGGATTAGGCATCGAGTAATCGCTGGTAAATGGGTGGGGCGCTTGAGGTTCTTCCCAAGACTGAGCGGAATCCTCTTCTTGAGAATCTGGTTCTGCTGACCAAGGTTTAATTGGCTCGGCGTTGGGGAACAAAGACCGTGCTTTCCTGGCAAATCGAGTTTTGTGAGGGACTGTGTTTTGCGTATTTCCAGCACCCGCATCTGAAGATTCGTAGCTAGGGATCGATGTTTCTAAACATTTTTCCAGCGCTGCTTTAAATTGCAAAGTTTGGCGCTGCTGTCGCATCAGCCGAGTACGCAGTTCTCGACAAGAGTTTTCTGATTGGATGACCTGTTGAGATTGTTCGCTATAGTTAGTTTGTAATAAAGAACATTCCCGTTCTAATTGGGCAATGCGCTGTTGACTAATTTTTAATTGAGCTTTATAACTATCAATCAGAATTTCTTGACGTTGAGTAGTTTGGACAGCAGTTTCTAACTGTTGGAATAGAGATTGGATTTGTTCTTGGGCTGCGGCTAGTTCTTGAGCTTGTTGATTGAGCATAGACTCAGTGACACTAGAGCGTCTCTTCTGCCACTGCAAAGCCTTTTCTGACTCAGCTAGGTCATCTCGTAAATGTTCCACTTGCTGGTACAGTTCATTGTTTGCAGCACGCAATTCCTCATTAAGCGCCAACAACTTCTGAAATTCATCATTCACAACTGCTTGCTTGTCACCATTAGGCTCAACTACCCAATCCTGTTGTTTTGTATCTTGGGGAGAATCAGCAGTTTGTGTGTTGTTTTCTTCATCTTCTGCTGGTTTCAGGAGTGGCAATTTAGAAGTAGCTGTGTTTTCAGAAGGCACAACTTTGTAAAAAGGACAGATTGTCTGTTCTGGTTGTAGTGAATTAGCAGAAGAATTAGGAGATTCCATCACAGCCCTATTGTTTGAGGTGTCAGCTTCATTCATCACTCTTGAACCACCCACTTAAAAATCCCAGCAATGCTAACATTAGCATTGCTTTTCAAGTGCTTAGGGATGGCTCTATCAACCAAGTTAGACTTCTCCCCAGCATGGGTAATTAGTAATTGATTCAGTGTTCCCCATTTTGCATATATAACTGATGTCGTTATAACATTATGAGCTTGCCCCCCGTCAACCTGAGACCTGACGAGGGTTTCGAGTTCAAATGCTACAAATATATAAACCGCAGTACAGATACCTAATCGAGTTTTCAGCCTGCTTGCCTTTTATAAACAGTTATACGGTAGTAGCTCGCTGGTACAAATTCACACACTAGAGAAACACTGTCTCTGTATATAATTTATCAAATGTCTAGTGTGTAAAAGTTAAAAATTAAAAAGGTCATTAGTCCTCTCCTACTCCCCTTGCTCCCCATTACGGCAACCAACGGGGATGAAAGCCGATAAAGGGTAGCTTTTCTGGTTTGATGGTGCTGATGGCTGTGTCGGAAATGGGTAGAAGAGGCATCAGCCAGAGATTGCTGCTGACGATCGCTTCACCATCATCTGTTTTCAATATTCTGGTTGTACGTGTATCGGGGTTGCTTTGAGCAACTATTTGGTCAAACAACAAGCCTAAACCATCGGGTGATAAGCTCATTTGTACGTTTCTTTGTTCTATTGGTAAAACTAGCAATGGTTTTTGCTGTCCAGTTTTTGTGTCAATTGCCACCAAGTAAGGCTGTTCTACATATTGTTCTTTGGATACAAGCTGTGTCAGCAAGCAATAGAGGGTGGGTAAGGCTGGATCAAACTGGCAACTAAGAATTGAGCCTGTGGTTTTTAATAAGGGTTTCTGGGTGCCTTGGTTTGTCACCAAAAACAAATCTTTTGTGAAATCTGTGTTAAATTTCACCATTGCTGCTTGCGAGCCATCTTTAGAGAATGCCTGGACTAGCCCAAATTGGGGGAGAAAATCTAGGGGTTTGCTGGCATCTTCTTGTAGTGGTAGGATGGCGGCTCCTTGACCCTGGGCAACGGCTACGGCTTGACTGTCGGGAGTAATCATAAAATCTCCCCCTGGCTGGCTTTTTAGACGTTGAGGGGTGGGTCTTTGTCCTGATTTGCTGGTAGTTGACATAAACCACAGTCCAAAGTCACTGGGATCATTTCTATTTCCCCGTTGGACAACTATGGTTTCTCCATCGGCTGACAGGTCAAATTTTAGGTTTTGATATTCTTTATTATCTAAAACTAGGTCAATTCTACCTGCTGGTGTATCAGATTTGGCGGCAATGCCTGTTGTGACTGTGTATAATTGCGCTGAAAGTAAGTCTTGATTATTGGCAGCACGAGCCGAAAATAGGATTTTTTCTCCATTGGGGAATGGTTTAAAGTCCATGACAACTAAGTCTTTGGGACTAAGTACCTTTTTCTGCTCTAGAGACAAGTTGTAAAGTACTAGCTGTCCCTGGTCTTGTTGATCGGCTCCAATGTAGAGAATGACGCGATCGCGTGTGCGAAATTGACTAGTAAAGGGCTGAATTAGCTGATTTTTTTGTTCTTTTTGGGCGAACCTATCTTTAGCTCCCTGCAACTGCAATTTATAATTAGTTCCATAAGGTGCTGGTGTTAGTAAGGTATAAACCATCCTTCGTCCCGCCCAACTGAATTTACCCGCTAGAGGCGGTTCAATTTTTAAGTTGTCCTCTACGCTTTTTATGTCCATTGGACGGCTAAAGGTGAGGGAGAAGGAGATATCTTCTGCCCCGATTTGTTGATTTTGCCAAGTAAAATCTCGCACGCGAGAGGCTACAACATCGCCTTGCAGTATGAGCAGACCAATTAGTAAACTCAAAATTAACATCAAGGCGATCGCCACGCGATCTAGTGGTTGAAGAAAAGGTTTGGTAGTCATTGGTCAGTTGTCAGTTGTCAGTTGTCAGTTGTGATTCTCTTCATCCCCTTTCAATCTATTGACTAATAACTATATGGATTTGCTGGTTGGGAAATCTTCTTTAATGAGTTAGCGACAATAGTTAGTTGACGTTTACCACTTAAGGTTTCTGTGGTCATTTGTCCTTCTACTTCTAGCCAAGTGTCGGGTGCGTAGCGTTCTTGATCAGCTGCTAATTTGACTGGCAAACCTACAGGATAAGCATCGGCGGCACAGCAGGTGAGGACAAATCTAGCTAGGAAGATATATTCTTTGCCAATGTCTGGGGGATGGATGACAAATCCTTGCACTTTGGCTTTTTGTCCTGTGTAAGCATCTGGTTCGGGATAGACATTGACTGTGCGTACCCAATCTACGAGCGATCGCTCTTCTGGACGAACGGAGGCGCGGAAGGATTGGGGTTGCAAGCGGGAAGTGGTCAATAAATCAGTTACACCCCTCTGGAGTGCTTTATCGCTGGCAAAAACTTGTGGTGTAATCACTAAGCCTGCGATCGCCGTGATCAATAGTAAGCCACTACCCCAACCAGGGGCAAAGAAAGTTATGTGCTGAGGGTTCGGGGTGACATCACGAGGACGCAAGCGCCACAGTTCTTTAGCCTTAGTGAAGCCAATCATTAATAAAACAATCCCGGCTACTATGACCAATCCAAAATAATTGGGGTGAATTAATAAATTGAGTTTGCCAGTCAGCCAATATCTCAGCATTAACACGCCCCAGGCTGTAATTGCCAAGACATCCAGCCAAGAAAGTAGTTTATTGGGAACTTGAGATTTAGTCATTGGTTATTTAGTCAATGGTCAATAGTCATTAGTTGTTGTTTTGTACTGTGGAATATTGACTCTGGAATAAATTAAAGAACGTGCAAGTTGATGAAAAGAGTAAACAAGAATGTTAGTAGTCCGGCTAAGGCGAATAGGTAAAAGATTGTCTTGGGTTTGAATATGGATAACATCAAGCCAACACTTTTGATGTCGATCATTGGCCCGAAGACAAGAAAAGCTAATAAAGAACCAGTGCTGAAAGTGGCGGCGAATGATAGAGCAAAAAATGAATCGACAGTAGAACAAATTGATACTACTGCGGCTAACACTAGCATGACGAGAATTGAGGTAATCGGCCCAGCACCTAAGCTGAGAATGACTTCACGGGGTGCTAAAACTTGAACAGCCGCCGCGATAGCGCTACCAATGATCATGACTGCGCCTAATTCTCGTAATTCTTGAATACTGTTATCTAGTGAAAGGCGCAGTTTAGCCCTAAAGGGTTTGTCGGCGCTGGTGCTAATCTCATTGACTGGGGCTAGGTTAGTATCCAACCGTGTTGGTATACCACCTGCTCGACCACCTAAAATGTAAGTTCCTGAACGCAATATATTTGGTGTACTTGTGTCCTTGGCTGAGGAATATCTACCCCGGCGTTTTGTTTCGGGTTTGGCGGGGGGATTAAACTTTAAATAACGGGCGATCGCTGGTTGGACTATGGGTTGTAAGTCTGTCTGAGAACTGAAAACACAACCGATAATTGTGGCAATTAACAGCGAAAATACTACACGTAAAATTACTATTTCTGGCTGTTCCCGAAATGCTGTCCATGTTGACCAAATTACAATTGGGTTAATTGTTGGTGCTGCTAGTAAAAAACCAACTGCTACAGGCGTGGGTACTCCTTGCATCAGCAAGCGCCGCGCTACTGGTACATTCCCGCATTCACACACTGGAAACAAAAAGCCGACCATACTGCCGACTAAAGCTCCTAGTAAGGGGTTTCTGGGCATTCTTTCTACCAATTTGCGCTCATCAATAAAAAACAGCAGCACACTGGAGAATAAAACCCCAAGCAGTAAAAAAGGCATTGCCTCGACTAGCAGACTCAGAAATATTGTGAAACCATTGTTCAGTTGATTCATGGGCCTCGTAGTCAAAAGCTCTGTGGATTTTTGAGGTTATGCCTAGTCATTCTATCGAAACGGGGATCAAACACATTTGGTTACAATGCAACATAACATTTGGATAATAAGTTGATTGTGGACTTATATGACAATTCCCAATTACATCATGTACATTACACCCTAGCTTCTAATCCCTAGTCTCTAGCCCTTAACTTCAAAGAGAAGTAGCTCACTAAAACGCTATGTTTGGGCTTAAGCAATGATTGGTGGTGGTTTGTCAGCACATAGCTATTTTTACTTGAGTGAATTTACTGGCAATGAAAATTTTAAAGATTGTTCTCCTGCGAAAATAGTTCCGGTACTAGCAGAGTAGGTATAGAGTTACGTAAATTTTAAGTACCTAATATTTATACTTACTATCAATTAGCTCTTGAGAGTATTAACTTCCGGGTATTTTCATCAAGGATTCATACTTTTTAAATAATTGGGGATCACTGTAGTAATCAGTTATCAGAGCTATGTTAGCTCTCCTGTAAAGCTTTGAGGCTTTTGTTTGCTATGAATATGCAAATGAATTGCTCTCGTTGCTAACTTACAACTAAATTTTTATGATCCCTGGTGCAATTATATTTTCACTTTGGTTGATTTTTTACTATAAAAACTTTCAAATTGCAAGCCCAACTGCCAAAATCAACTTATATACTTTAAGTATTTTCACGATATTCATCTATTTAAAGTATAAGTATTGTTACAGTAAGAAATTTTGTGTAGTGTTTACTAACTACAGTGCCAGTGGTAAACGTAGAAGCTAAGATATTAGCTTATTTAGTTGTCAGTCTTTGTATATATCAGAATTCCAAGTGTCACAAGAATTTTGTTCTCTCATATCACCACCTGTTTTAAGTGTTGGTAGCGATCGCGATTTAGGTTTAGATTCCACTGTCCTGGAACTACCAATGTACACTTTTCAAGTAGAAGTTAGCTTTACTGGTGCAGAAGTAGCAAAGTATTTTGACAAAGACCCCTTGTTACCAGGAGTGATTTTACTAGATCAGGGAAAGTTTATCGGAATGATTTCCCGGCGACGACTGGTAGAATTTTTGATTCGTCCCTATGGACAAGAGTTGTTTAACAAACAACCATTAGATGTTCTCTACAGTTATGCTCGCACAGCAATTATGGTGCTTGTTGATACTACACCAATTTTGACCGCGATGCAAAATACCTTGAGGCGATCGCCAGAATTTTTGGCAGAACCTCTAGTGGTACAAACAGCAGAAAATGACTACAGATTATTAGATCCCCATGAATTAAACATTGCAGCTTGGCAAATTCGCGGTATAGAAACTCAGGTACGTTATGAACGCAGTCAAGCCCAAATGATTCAAAACGATAAAATGGCCAGATTGGGGAGATTAGTCGATGGAGTAGCACACGAAATTTTAGACCCTGTAGGTTTTATTTGGGGTAACTTAACTTATATATCTAACTACAGCCAAGATTTACTTAAGCTAATAGCTGCTTATGATAATTGTTTACCTCAAGCTTGTAAGCAGATAAATGATGTTAAAGAAGAAATTGAATTTGATTATTTAGAACAAGATTTATCTAAAGCATTAACTAGCGCTATTTCTGGTGCAGAAAGATTAAAAAAACTTGTTACTAGCTTGCAAAACTTCTGCCATATTGATGCAGTTTATCCAAAACCAGTAGATTTACACGCTTGTATAGATAGTATTGTCATTTTAATTAAAAGTCGGTTAAAAGGAGAAATTTCTATTATTAATAATTACGGTAAAATCCCCCCTGTTTCTTGCTTTATAGGTCAATTAAATCAAGTATTGATGAATATTTTGAGTCAAGCTGTAGATAGTTTGCTAGATGAAGCGGTGCGTCAGCAACTGCAACCAGATTGTAGTAAAAATTTTAAGCAAGCCACAATAGAAATTACAACAGAAATTATTTCTCAAGCCGCAACCAAAGCAAACGAACCAGATTCACGCTGGATTTCAATTTGCATTGCTGATAATAGTCTAGGAATGTCTGATGAATTACAACAACAAATACTCGAAAATTTTTCTATAGAAAAAAGAACTGACAAAGAAACAAGTCTAGCCGTCAGTTATCGTATCATTACTGCTAGACACGGTAGTAAATTAAATTTCTCATCGACACTAGGCATAGGTACAAAGTTTGAAATTTTACTACCTTTACTTTAGTCAATAGTCATTGGTCAATAGTCAATTCTCGTCTCAACCTACTTCCTCATCTCCCGATTTATCCTAGTACAGCATGGCGTAAATAAAGCCAACATTTAAATTTGTTAAAAAGCCTATCTTATAAACTTTTTCATGTTTGACTTTTGACCGTATCAATTTTAGATTTTGGATTTTGGATTATTTTTCGTTTCAAGCCCCGTTCCTTGTGGGCGGAACAAATCTAAAATACTTGCTGCGCTGCGTCCGCGAGGAAGACAGCAAATCTAAAATCCAAAATTGATTGACTTTTGACTTCACGGCGGTACTAGCCTCCGCTTGCTTCTCCCCAATCTCTAATCACAGAAAAAAGCGCAGAGTAGTCATCATTGGCAAATGACATTTTCATTGTTGTTTGTAAAAGTCTCTGCACTGTTTCAATACTACTGAGATCCAAACCTAAATATTGGGCTTCGGAAATAAACAAATCTGTGTCTTTGAGTAAGTGTTTTGTCGGAAAATTCGGATTGCTATAATTGCCATCCAACATCCTTTGCAGCTTTTTATCAAAGGTAGGTGCATATAGCGCACTTTCGCGTAGGACTTGCATAAATTTGTCCACATCAATACCTTGACGCTGCACAAACGCTAAACTAAGAGCAAAACTAGTAGTTAATGAAGCAATTAGCTGATTTAGGGCTAATTTCAACCCAGATGCAGTTCCTACTGGCCCTATCAGTAAAGGTTCTGGGCCAAAATTCTTGAGTAAATCTAGACGACGTTCATATTGTTTGGGTTCAGCGCCTACCATCACCGTCAGCGTACCTGCTTTAGCTTCGGGAATACTTCCTAACACTGGCGCTTCTATATATTCGCCGCCACCACCAACTACAGAATCTCGAATTTCTTGGCTTTGTGTGGAGGTAATTGTTCCCATCTGAATGATGGTGCGTCCTTCGAGAGTCCGCCAAGAAGTGTCCGAAAGCAACACATGATATATTGCTGCGGCATTAGTCAGCATGAGGATGACGCACTCAGCCTCTCGAATTGCGTAGCGGGGATGTGTCACTACTTCCGCGCCAGCTGCTTGTAATGGTGCTAGTTTTTCTGGGGTACGGTTATAGGCAACTACCTGTATATCTGCTGCTAACAATCTTTGGGCCATTGGTAGTCCCATAAGTCCAGTTCCCAGAAATGCCACCTTCATTTTTCACGTTCCTTTGATAAAGCCGCGTTTCCATCGTTTGATTGTAGGTTGTTAGGGAGTAGCTATTTAACAGTTAACAGATTTACATGATTTTTCTACTCCCTACGTCCGGATCTAGCGATCAGCCACCTGCGGCAAAAGTTGCCATAATTACAACTGAAAGCAAGATACCAGGACTAAGTAGTGTTACTAGCATTAACAAGTCATGAGCAGTCATAATTGTATCTCCCCTCTGATGCCCGATTTCATGGTAATCACTGTTATGCTAGTCTATATCCAGCCGATCCAGCATTCTTAAATAGAGTTTTAATTATTAGTCATTGGTCATTAGGCATTAGTTCATAGTCAACAGTTCCTAGTTTTCTGGTACAGACAATCCTTTGAGTGGTTGGGAATTTTCTTTTTTTGTCAGTCCCTTGCTTTGAATTAAAACCCCAAAGTTACCCAATCCTGTAGGATCGATTAACTGGTGTAGTGACTGTCGCCGTTGTAGTAATTCAGAGAGGGATATTTTTTGATGGGGAAGGGCAGCAATGCGATTTCCTAAGCCCAAAGCCATCAGGAATAAAGCTTGTTGGGTAAAGCCAAGCTTTTCTAAACCACAGCGATCGCCCCATCGCTCTAATGCGGTAAAGTCAATATGGGCGGTGATATCTTGTTGCCCAAGATTGATATAGGGGTTGTCATGATGACGATGTTGATAGTAGCACTGTAAGGTTCCTTGCGATCGCCTGGGATGATAATAGCGGCTGGCAGGGTAGCCATAATCAATTGTTATCACATACCCTCGTTGCAAGCGGTCTGCTAGTATACTCAACCAATCAAAAGCAGCTAAATTAATTTCACTACGATAGCCATCGACATAACCACCTTGCGCTAAATTAATCCCCACTAAATCGAAATATTCTGCGAGTTGGGGTGTGGAGGGTTCTGCTGCAACTTCCGTTAATTCGTAATTAGGGGATGAGGGAAAATTTTTCTCTTCTCCTACTCCCTCATCTCCCCCCACTCCCTGCATCGTTACATAAATTTCTTGTAGTTTCCCTGCCTCTAAAATAAACTGATGTACTGGCAAAGCATCTACTAATTCATTGGAGAAAAAACAGCCAATAATTGAGTTAGGTGATATCTCTTCCCAGCTACACCAACGCACGGGAAACTCTTGTAAGCGTTGCTGCTGTTCTTGCTTTAAACCTGGGGATTTTTCCACAATCATATACTGCAAGGCTGCAAACAATTCAGGATATTGCACCTGAATATAGTTAAGGATATGCAATGCCAACAGTCCTTGCCCTGCTCCCATTTCTACCAAATAAAAAGGTATGGGTTGCCCTAAAATCTCCCACATCTGGACAAATTGTTCTGCCAATAAATCACCAAAGTCAGTACCAAGAGTAACTGAGGTGAAAAAATCACCACCCTTGAATCCAATTTTGACTGCATTGCTGGAATAGTAGCCGTGTTCAGGGTGATATAGCACCATGTCCATATATTCTGCAAAATTAATTCGTGCTTCGGGACTGTTAGCAATACGATGGGCGATGGCTTTTTGTAGCGCTGAATAAGAATTCATAGACAAGTTAAATTAATACGGGGAGTAGAAATTTGTCTAGTTAGATATTTTCTCCTACCCCTCGTCTCCTACTTAAGTTCAACTTTCTAAAATATAAGGTGACGTTGCTAAAGTTTTAGCTCCTGCTTGCATTAGTTCTATATCTGATTGTGTCCAAGAATGAGACTCTTGGCAGTGATGAGCAACGAGCAAGCCCCATAACCCTCTGGGTACGAGAACTGGTACGACTAAGTTGGCACGGACTTGCAGAGTGCGGAGAAAGTCTCGATGGCAAGTATTTATGGGTTCTGATTCAATGTCAGCGATCGCTCTTGTACGCCCAGCTAAATACAATGCTGCATACTCATCATTAAAACATTCATCTGGCCCAGTTGACCCTAATATTGACAATTCTTCCGAACTTAAAGCCTCAAAAGTCACTTGTCCATGCCACTGCCAGTAAAAGTAATACAAAACCACGCGATCAACTTGCAGCGATTCTCTGATTTTATTTGTCGTTTGTCGAACTAATGCGTCCCTTTGCATTGTTTGGACAAGACGATTGAGGACTCTTTGTAAACCTTGTTCAGTAGGTTTATTTGAGCTAGGATCAAATTCTGCGTGAGAATGAATTTGCACAGTTCTACAGTTATGAATTAGTCAAACTTGTCAGATTTATATAGTAATTTATCTGACCTTAATTGAACAATCGTGCTAGAAAAAAACAGTACCAAATATTAAGCTGAAAAGCTTTATTCATCAAGTTTTTGAATTGATTACATTCAACAACTATTTTGATTAGGCTCTAAGTAAATAGTCAGCCTTTACGCTAAGAAAATAAGAGTAAAAATTTAGAATAATTAAATTATTATCATGTCAAAGTATATAAATTAGTTACAGTATGTAATGTTAAATTAATAATTTCTTTATTTTTTATAGTTCGTTGAAAAATAATATCTCAGAATTTACAAAAAAAATTGAGAATTTGTGGGAGTTAAAACCCACAAATAGAACAGTAAGTAAGTCGGCGCAAATAAAGCAAACTATGTTTAGCTATGTAAAACTATTGTAATTAAGTTCGTAGTAATGGTTACCCAACGGGAACGCTGCCTTAACAGCCTTTTTTTTAGGACTAAAGTCTTTACCCTCCGGGTTCGTTAGTCACTAATGGGGAAACCCCCAATACTATGCTAACTCACTACAAACCTTTCATTATTTACGCCGTCCTACTTATTGCTATGGTTATCTATCTACAGATCCCATGATTACGTCAATACTGCCAAGAATTACCACAACATCCGCTAGTTTCACACCCCGCAGTAAATGGGGAAGAATTTGCAGGTTGTTGAAATCTGCCGGACGAATTTTCCAGCGCCAGGGAAAGCCGTTATCATCACCAATCAGATAAATTCCTAGTTCACCTTTACCACTTTCCACACGGGCATAAATTTCACCCTTAGGCATCTTGAAGGTAGGAGAAACTTTCTTGCCAATGTATTGATAATCAAAAGCATCCCATTCGGATTTCTTTCCTGCCTCTAAACGCTTGGCTTCGAGATTTTCGTAGGGGCCGCCGGGTAATCCTTTGATCGCTTGCTTAATAATCTTCACAGATTCGCGCATTTCCCGCATTCTTACCATATAACGGGCTAAACAATCGCCGGCAGTTTCCCACTGTACTTCCCAGTCGAAGTCATCGTAACATTCATAATGGTCAACTTTCCGCAAGTCCCATTTCACGCCAGAAGCACGTAACATCGGCCCGGACAGTCCCCAGTTAATTGCTTCTTCGCGGCTAATTGTCCCAATACCTTCAATCCGACGACGGAAAATTGGGTTATTGGTAACTAACTTTTCGTATTCATCAACTACAGGTAAGAAGTAGTCGCAAAATTCTAGACACTTATCTACCCAGCCATAGGGTAAATCAGCAGCTACACCACCAACACGGAAGTAGTTATTATTCACCATCCGGTAGCCTGTAGCAGCTTCCCATAAATCGTAAATCATCTCCCGTTCGCGGAACTGGTAAAAGAAGGGAGTTTGAGCGCCTACGTCAGCTAAGAATGGACCGAACCACAGTAGATGGTTAGCAATGCGGTTCAATTCCAGCATGATGACGCGGATGTAGCTAGCGCGTTTAGGAACAGCAACACCAGCTAGCTTTTCTGGTGCATTGACGGTGACAGCTTCATTGAACATTCCTGCGGCGTAGTCCCATCGGCTAACGTAGGGGACATACATCACAGTGGTGCGGTTTTCGGCGATTTTTTCCATTCCTCGGTGTAGGTAGCCGATTACCGGTTCACAATCAACGACATCTTCGCCATCCAAGGTGACAATTAGCCGCAGAACCCCGTGCATGGAGGGATGGTGTGGCCCCATATTCAGCACCATTGGTTCAGTGCGGGTTTCTATTCTTGCCATAAATTCCGTGTTCTCCCATTATGAAAATTTTGAGTTGAACCGTGTTGATGCCATCCAGACGCGATGGCGTAACCGCCCACTGTAGGCGATCGCTCATGTCTGCCAAAATTAAATTCCTATGAGCAGCATCTTAGGGAAAAGCCCTATATGTATTGCCCATACAGGAGTATGTTGGAGAGATGGGGGCAGCAGAGGGGTTTTGCTTGATGTTTCATTTTGTTTCACTTCTTCAATTATTATAGGAAAGCTCGATATCTAAAGAAGTTGAGGCAGTGGATTTTTTAAATGTTGACTAATGACTAACGACTTGAAGCTAATGAATTCTCATTCTCCAGAACCGATCGCTATCGAAGAACTGATATTTTCCCATCTACCTGTATTACCTGAAGAAGTAATTACAGGTTTGGCTGTGCGTCCTGGTGGGCGTTATTTGGATGCAACGGTGGGGGGGGGTGGTCACAGTCGTTTGATTTTAGAGGCTGCACCAGATGTCAAACTGACTGCTATGGATCAAGATGAGGATGCTTTAGCAGCCGCTAAGAAGGAGTTAGCAGAATTTGGGGAGAGGGTAAAGTTTGTGCGGAGTAATTTTGCTGCTTATGAGTTCCCCTCCGCTAGTTTCGATGGTGTACTCGCCGATTTAGGTGTGAGTTCTTATCACTTAGATACACCAGAACGGGGTTTTAGCTTTCGCCATGCAGCAAGTCTGGATATGCGGATGGATCAAAGACAATCTCTAACTGCCGCCGATGTAATTAATGATTGGGATGAAGTTGAGTTAGCAAATATTTTCTTTAAATACGGTGAAGAGCGACTTTCACGACGGATTGCTAGACGTATTGTCGAAAAACGCCCTTTTCATACAACCACAGAATTAGCTGCGGCGATCGCCTCTTCTGTTCCTCCCAAATACCGTTATGCTAGAATTCACCCCGCTACTCGTGTATTCCAAGCTCTACGCATTGTCGTCAATGATGAGTTAAAATCCCTAGAAACTTTTATAGAAAAAGCACCAGCAGCCCTTTTACCTGGTGGCAGAATTGCCATTATTAGTTTTCACAGCCTCGAAGACCGTTTGGTAAAGCACGGTTTAAGAAATTTACCTTTATTAAAGGTTTTAACAAAAAAACCCATTATTGCCACTGAAGCCGAGATTGCCAATAATCCGCGATCGCGTTCTGCCAAACTCAGGATAGCAGAAAGGAAAATAAATGACGTAAAGACATAGCACGGCTACGCCCATACCAAGGTTTTTGGGGAAATTTTACAAAATAAAAGAGGGGATTTCCCCTCTACAGACAAAGTAATTATTTAATTGAAGATAAGCACCAACTATATGCGGTTGCTGGTGGTCGCTGGGAGCATGGCTATAGGATTTACTGCCCCTTTACCAGATTCATGGATTTCAAAGTGGGTGTGAGGACCTGTGCTAAACCCAGTGTTACCCATGAGGGCAATTTGCTGTCCTTGGTTAACTTGTTGACCAGCCCGCACTAAAAGCTTGCTATTGTGAGCATAGCGAGATAAGCTGCCATCGGGGTGGCGAATATCAACCAGAATGCCATAACCACCTTTATTCCAACCGGCTTTCTCAACAACACCATCGGCAGCGGCCAAAACTGGTGTGCCAACAGCGTTAGCAATATCAATACCTCTGTGCATTCTACCCCATCGCCAACCGTAGCCAGAAGTTAATACACCTTTTGCTGGCCAGATGAATGCTGTTGAGGAGTTTGATGGAGGGGGTACGCTTTCATCAACTGTTTGTGGTAAGTACTGGTCTACTGCTGCCAAAGGCGGCAATTTGGGAGACACAGTAGTTCCCCGCATTCTTCCTAGTGACTCAGAAGCATTGGTTCGTGGTGGAGGTGTTGTAACCCGTGTAGAAGACGGATTACGAGAGGGAGTTACACTACTCCCTCTTTGATTGGGCAAGAATTCTGGATTTAATGGCTCATTGACAGGGAGCGTAGCACGGAATTCAGGCTTAACAGGTTGGCTACTGTAGCTTGGTGCTAGTGGTGTGGGAACAGCAATTGGTACAGCGACTTCTTGCTGTCTGGAAACAGGTCTAGTTACTGCAAAGTTACTGGGACTAGTAACGGGAATTGGTACAGCAGCAGTATCGTTGTTCTGCTCGGCAGCTACTGGTACAGATGTATCACCAGACTGTTGAGCGCGATATTTTTCCTGTAATCTTTGAATTTCTGCTTGTAAGCCACGCAATCGCTCATTTTTCGCTCTTGCTACTTTTTCCGCAGGTTTTTGAGGCTGCTGTATTTCGATAAAGGCGCTGGGTATTGGAGTATTACCACCTACGCCCTGAGTTTTGGTAACAGCCTCTGATTCTGGCGGAACAATGCTATCAATTGGTGTTTCACTATTAGCAGCGTTTGGTGTTGGTACAGCAATAGGAACACTGGTGCTGTCAGCTAGAAATGGTGGCTGTGTAACTGGCAGGATTGGATTAACTCTGGCAGTATCTACAGGAGGATTAACTACTTTAGGAGTGCTAGGATACTGCACGCTGCTGGAGCTAATGATCACTGGTGCTTGAGCAATGGTGCTAGTGTTAATTCTAGCTCCAGGAATAATTAGTTGTTGACTGATTTGCAGTTGATTGGGATTGCTCAAATTATTGGCTTTTACCAGTTCTGCAACCGAAGTATTGTATCTACTAGCGATCGCCGCTAGGGTGTCTCCGGGTTTGACTTCGTAAGTGTTTTCAGTGGGTGCTGTAGTTACCGTTACTGGCTGTACTGGTATACTAATCGCCTGTGGCTGTTGTACTGTCGTTGCCAGACTGTCTGGATTGCCATTAGCCACTGTTGATGGCTGTTCAATAACTGTACTGTTTGTGTTTAATTGTGGCAGTTGAGTAGATGCAGTTGTTTGCTGTGTCAACTCAATATTAGTTTTTGATAAATCTTTTGACTCCTCAGACCGCAACTCCGCCAGACTTTTTCTTAAACGGCTCGATTTTTCTTGTAAACGATTGAGTGCAAATTCTTGCTGTGCTTTTAATCGGGCATTAATTTCACCACTGTCAGCAGCGTTATCTGTTGCTGCTTGTATTTGTGGTTCAGTTTTTAATGATGGAGTTTCCCCAGCAGCCACACCGTTAACACTGCTGAGTTGTTCTGCTAGCTCTTGTACTGGCTTGGCTGTTTGCTCACCTTGTGCCAGTTGCAATTGCTGGTTGATGGTAGTTTTATGAGTGGCAATGTTTTTAGTAAGATTCTCTGATGGGGCAAGTTGACCAGACATTCCACTTGCCAAAACTTGCCATTTAGCTTCAAGTCCCGGCAATTGTGAAACTGCTGTCGGTTCCACTATGACAGGATTCTCCGGTGCGCTGGATGATAGAACTATGGGAGTTCCCAGCTTTGTAGAAGCCGATTTCACTTCCAGATCAGCCGCCTTAGGAATGGTTGAGGCTGCCTTTTGGCTACCCACAGGCGCAGCCGCTTGGGCTTGATCGCTTTGTCGAGTCACCAAAAGGCTGGTTGCTCCCATTGAGATGGCTAGGCCAATCATTGCCGCTTGTCTACGCGCCCGGCGACTAGCTTGATTGTTTGCTACGTTTAACTGATCTGCCGGGGCATTATCGCTGCTAAGGGTATTTTTCAGCACAGCCTTCACTCTTTTTTTCAATGCTCGTTTCAAAGACGACCTCCTATGATCACTAGCGCTTAACTGACCTCGATTTTCCGGTCGGATACTAGTCAATGATTTAGATCACATCACACGATAGACCAAGATCACTTTCACCAGAGATACTTACGCAAGATTAACCTGCTTCTCTGATTTAGACAAGTTCACACCTGTTAGCAAAATTTAAAGTTGCTGTGCTTACTTGTCTTTTCCACTCCACACACCCTCACACAGTTTGCCATTCACAGTTGTCTTTGGTGATTTTGCTTCAGGTGCTGTGACTGGAGATTATATACTCACTCAGTCAACTGTCGCCATCAGCAATTTCCCGGCTATGACTTCTGGAAAAGCAATGCCCCCTGCTGTAGATATCTTCAAGGTTTTTCTACTTGATCCGTCTTCCCAACACGAGACTTTACGTTGATTATTCCCTAAAGCACAACCGTATTCACTTCCAAGGGCTTTTTTGACTCTTAGAGGATCGATAGTTAGTTTAAACAGTGCAAATGCTTCATAAGAATGGGTTTCAACCCTTTTGTTCCTCGAAACGAGACGATTTTAATTCATCAAAATCTATCATTCAAAGTGCAGACGTACTGGAAGTTACTATACAAATTTCTTATATTCTCCTACCCGCCTTTAAGAGCTTTTTCAATATATTTACTGTTTTACTTGACATAAATAGTATAAACAAGCACGTGTTTTGAAATTGGTAACATGGACGCAAATTTCTTTAAACTTCTTCAGATAATAGATTTAGCAGCTTGTCTATAAGTAATGCTGCTTAAATGACATTTGGTGACTAACTTATATTAGATATCCTAACTGACGACGCACTTCAAACAAGCCTACCGCCACACTTACTGAGAGATTTAAGCTGCGGACACCTGATTCAGCCATAGGAATGTATAAGGTGGCATCACAAGCTGACAGAACATTGGAGGGTAAGCCTTTAGTTTCACTACCGAACAACAACCAATCATCTGCTTGAAATTGAAACTGGATGTAATTAGAACTGCCACCAACTGAAAAACCTAACAATCTGCCGCCTCGCTCTTGATGTACATTTTTAAAGGCTTCTAAAGATTTGTGATAGTGCAGTTTGACGTAAGGCCAGTAGTCTAAACCTGCTCTTTTGAGGTAGCGATCGCTAATTTCAAATCCCAATGGACCAACTAGATGTAACTCTGTACCTGTAGCAGCACAAGTACGAGCGATATTGCCCGTATTAGGGGGTATTTGCGGATTAACTAAAACTACCTGAGGCATTGTCCGTATAATTTCTGTTTGTATAAAAATATATACTATTTATGTAAAATCCACCAATAGACAGAGGTCAATCATAGGTTTTGTTAATAAATGTCAAGTGAGTTATGTTGATTAGAATTTTAAAACGACAAAATTGCTTGTTCGTCATTAGTCATTAGTCAACAGTCAACAGTTTTTAACTCTGGACTATTGACTATTGACTTATCAATTTACCCCTTTAGAGGCGTACACAATTTGTTTTGCAGTTCAACTTCGCGTTCTTGAGTGGTGGCTATTGCTTGAGTGATGACGCATTGACTGTCAAAACCGACTTTATGTAGTTGTAGCCAATGTTGGGCTTCATTTCCTTCTCGGATGATTTTCTGTAAAGGAGAGAGGAAACAGCTAAAACCATGTTGTTTAGCGATCGCCCAAACTTCTTGATATATTTCGTTAACCCAGTCTCTAGCTATGATATTTCTACCGTCTTGCCAATGTGTAAGTTGAGCATCAAGACTAGCTGTAGCTGCGGCTGTTTCGTTGTTAGCGGTGAGAGTTATGAGTTCTTCAGGAGAAAACTTGCTTTGGGTTAAGGGATCCAGATCGGGGTTTTCTATTAGTTGTAATAAACGCGCTTCTAGGAAAGCGGCGATCGCCAGTAAGGCGATGGGATCTGTAACTAAATCACAAATTCTCAATTCTAGGCGATTCAAATCATAGGGACGGCGATCGCCATTTGGGCGTACGGATACCCACAAGTGACGGACGTTTTGCATTGTCCCCATAGCCAATTGCTGTTCTACCCATTCAATATGATGGGTATGGCTGGTAAATAGTGGGACGTGGTTTGGTGTTTGGGGGAAAAGACCCCAACGGGTGGAGTGATAACCTGTTGCTTTGCCATCTATGAAGGGAGATGAGGCACTTAAGGCTAAAAATAATGGTGCTTCTACACGGATTAACCGACAAGCCCGCATTAACACTTCTGGATCATCGATACCTACGTTGATATGAACACTGGCGGTAACTACTTGTGTACCGTACGTTTGCTCAATATAGTCATGATATGGGTTGGCTGGGTCGGAGCGGAAAAAGCGATCGCTTCCGCCCAAAGACAAAGTACTCCCAGGAACGAGAGTATAATCACCCAGTTGCTGGAGATAGTTTCTTAATTCGCGCCGGGGACGAAGTAAAGCACACAATAGACTTTCATAGCTTGGCAATGGACTGGTTGTGTATTCTACGTTGCGGCTATCTGGTTCTCTTACAAACCCGTCCAGCTTGCTCACAATTTTATCCGAGAGACCGACGATTTCACCTTGAGGCGTGCCGGTGTACATTTCAATTTCAAAGCCTTTTAATAAGACCACTTCCTTCTCCTGCGGCTCTCCCAGCCTCTAAATTGTATCGAAGTTAGACAATCCTTAAAATCAACATTCGGGCAAATTTAAAGTTAAGAATTATGGAACCTTAGACCGAAGTTTTTCAGCGTTTGACTCTACCCAACGAGTGCTGTGAATGTTAAGGGTCTGGATAATTGCCTAATCCGTCACCCCTCATTCGCAACTAACATATAATTCTGACGAATTTCCTCATCTAAAACTGATGAGAAAATTTGAGCTTTTGATATTGACAATAAACAGTATTGATGATTGACAAATTCAAAAATCTATCAGCCAGGATAATTACAATCAGGGGCATCAGCTAAACTAAAGAACTTAGGTAACTGTGATTTTGCTGTGTAGAACTAGATTTTACCTAGAAAAAAACCAGTGTTATCCAAAACGAAGTTTTCCCAACAGTTACTTATGTATGGCTTAATACTAACGTTTTATACAGCTTAAAAATTATGGTGTAATCCATATTCTCATAAAATTGTATCAAAGCCTGTATTGGCGATAGACCTGGCTAGCAGCACGATGTACTAGGGAATGTCGCCAAACTAGTGATGTCATATCATCAGCGTAACCACCACCAATGACGCAGGCGACGGGGTAGCCTGTACCTACACAGGTACTCAAAACCTGCATTTCCCGACGGAAAATTCCCGTATCAGTTAAGGCTAGTTTACCTAAGCGATCGCCTATATGCGGATCAACGCCAGCATCATAAAATACTAAGTCTGGTTTGATATCTGACAGCAAATCTGGTAAGTAAATCGCCAAGGTTTGTAGGTAAGCGTCATCTTCCATTCCCACAGGTAGGGGAACATCTAAATCACTATGTTGCTTAGTTCCAGGGAAGTTGACTTCACAGTGCATGGAGAATGTAAATACACTGTCATCATCTTGAAAAATAAACGCCGTACCGTCTCCTTGATGGACATCCAAATCCACAATCAAGATTTTTTGCGCGAGTCCCTGTTTTTGGAGAACACGACAGGCGATCGCTAAATCGTTGAAAATACAAAAACCAGAACCATAACTGGGAAAAGCATGATGAGTACCACCGGCTGTATTGCAAGCTAAACCTTGGCTAAGTGCTAACTGTGCTGTAAGTATCGTTCCACCCACGGCTATGCAGGTACGATTTGCTAACCCTGGACTCCACGGTAAACCAATACGACGCTGTGCTTTAGCATCTAGTGTCCCTTGACAGTAGGCTTGCACATAGTCTGGGGTGTGAACTAATTCGATTAATTCTTGGGGTGGAAGTGCTGGGTGATGAAATTGATTGGTTTGCGCCACACCATCATTTAACAGCAATTCGTAAAGTTTTTTAAACTTTGGCATCGGGAAACGATGACCTTCAGGTAGTGGTGCGACATAATCCGGGTGATAAATAATTGGCAATTCCATGTTATTTATTTTCACCCAAATACCGATACTAAAGATATCAGACTCATGTTTGATTTCTGAAAACCCAAATCATTTAGTATTTTGATACAAAATTTCTGGCAAAATCTAAGCATAAATATTTATAAGATAGTCATTGCCGACCCTATATTCCAAAAATAAAATACTAATTTTATATATCAATTTATTTTAGAAATCACCATGAATCTCCTTTAAAAAAGGGTGACAAATTAGCACTTAACTTGATTGCTAAAAATACGTTTTTGTTAAGAATTGACAATTAAAGAATAAATAATTAAATGAAAGTGAGTAAACACTTTTGCAAATGTTAATGAATAGAGGAATAATTAATATTTTTTTAGGTGAACAGGTAGATATTACCTAAATTTACAGCCAATTAATTTTAAAATAAACCGTGAAAACAAAAGTTAATAATTATCCAATTATTCAGTATAAATTTTGCAACCAAATATTCTTCATAGCATACCTTTTAGGGTAGTAGCGATCGCCATATTAAACTTATTTTTTTTCATTTCTTCTCATAAGAAAACCTTAGTTTATCCTTAACACAAATAACTGAAATATTCTCCATAATAGCTATCAACTAATCTGCTGTTAATGGCTTTTATTCCAAAACTAAGGAGAATGTAGTGAGCTTATCGAGACGTGAATTTTTTACACTAGCCGCCACGGGATCTGCGGGTGCTGCACTCTTATCTCCATTGCAGGCTTTTTATGCTAAACGAACTCTAGCAGCAGGCCCTTACGGTGCGCTTCAATCTGACCCTCTCGGTGTACTAGACTTACCAGCCGGATTCTCTTATGTGAGATTGTCTGAAACAGGACAAACCATGACCGATGGCTACAAAGTTCCAGGTGGACACGATGGTATGGGAGCATTTGCAGGAGCTAATGGCTCGACAATTCTCATCCGTAACCACGAACTCAATCCAGCATCAAGTACAAGTGTTGGCGCACCTAGCTCTAAAAAATACGATACTCAAGGTAAAGGTGGCACCACAACTTTAGTAGTTAGTTCCAATCGCACTTTAATAAGTCACTACGGTTCTTTAGCTGGTACTTACCGTAACTGCGCTGGTGGACCAACCCCTTGGGGATCTTGGCTCAGTTGTGAAGAAAGTTTTGAAACAGGTAACAAAAAACATGGCTACGTATTTGAGGTTCCTAGTAGTGCAACTGGATTCGTAACACCTGTAGCCCTGGTAGCGATGGGTAGATTTAATCACGAAGCAGCAGCAGTAGACCCCAATACAGGCTATGTCTATATGACCGAAGACCGCAGTGATGGCTTGTTATATCGCTTTGTACCTAATCAAAGAAATAACTTGAGTGCAGGAGGTACACTGTCTGCTTTGAGAATCATCTCAAAACCTAAAGCAAACACCACAACAGGGTTTACAGTGGGTCAAGCTCATGCAGTAGATTGGGTACCAATTACTAACCCCAATCCTTCGAATGATACGGTAAGGGTTGCAGGCTTTAATTCAGGAGCCGCTAAATTTGCTCGTGGTGAAGGAATTTTCTATAGCAATGGAGATATTTATTTCTGTTGTACCAGTGGCGGTAGTGCTGGAGTAGGTCAAGTCTGGCGTTATACCCTTGCTACTCAAACACTGCGATTATACATACAACCCAATAATGCCAGTATTCTAGATTTTCCTGATAACATTGTCGTTGCGCCCAACGGTGATTTGTTCATCTGTGAGGACGGTGGCGGTACTGACTTTGTTGTAGGTATTACGCCAAGTGGCTCACTCTATAAGTTTGCTCGCAATGCGTTGAACTCAAATGAGTTAACTGGGGTTTGTTTCTCACCCAATGGACAAACCATGTTTGTGAATATGCAATCACCAGGAATTACCTTTGCTATATCAGGGCCTTGGTAAAGTTTAGTCACTATTAGCAAGGCCATTACCTAATAAATAGGCTCTTATTCTATACCTTGTTTACGCTTAAGAGCAAAACCTGAGCCTACTACGCTTAATAGGGTCAAAAAACTAGTAATAGAAGTGGGTTCAGGAACTCCCTTGGTAATAGGGGTTTGACGAATTGTAAAAGCATCGTAAAAGTTATTGCCATCTAAATCATCAGGCACATCAATAGAAAAAGTGAAGTTTACAGATTCGCCAGGAGCGACTGTTCCACCCAACCATTGGAGATTGTAGGAACCATCCTGAAGCACTTGGGCAAATCTCGATGAGGTTGGCGGTACATCAGAACCCAAACCGTTGAAGTCAAAATCTGGAATGGCAAAGCCAAAAGGTACAAGAATTAACTCAGGTGGTGCAAAATTATCGTTAATTCCAAAACCTATCTGAAATTTAAAGCCGTTCCAAATAGAACTTGTATTATTTACAACTGTTTCGGTAATAAAATACTCTGTTGTTCCTCCGGAAGGACTAACAAACAACTGAGTATCAATTGGCGCTATGGCTTGAAAATTTTTAGGGCTACAAGATAGACCGGGAAAATTTAGAATCTGATTTGGACTAGGAGTTATGCTGTTGTCGTTATTGGGGGATGGCGTAGCCACAGGAGTTTGCACTTGTGGACAGAATAGACCAACTTGGCCTGGGCCTGTTGGTGGGCTTATATCTGTAATAGTTCGTGCTTGTGATGTACCACCGAAGTATACAGAAATTACCAAGGTAGTAATCAGAGTTCTACTGATTTCTTTAACTTTTTGATACATAACTTAGTTAGGAAAAATTCAGCCAGAAGAATTGTACCAACTACCAACGTAATAACTTAATTTTTTATACGTACTCATAAATAAATATGTCTTTAGGTTAAGAAAATCCAAATAAATCAGATTTTGTTTCTCTTAATCTGGACAATTTCTAAAAATTCGCCCAAAAATGTCCAGATTTTGTATTTAGGGCTACATCTGCCAAACCAAAGACTAAAGTCCTTACTACAAGCTCATTGAACCAGCAAAGTTAGCGTGACAATTTATTGATATAAGATAAGCCTTGTAACTTCATATAAAAATGATCTGCCTGATCCTTGCAAGCGTCAGATAGAATTTCTCTATAGGATTCATCTTGATTTCTGAAATTTGGATTTCTCTAGTATTCATTTCCATAAAAAGGGAGTTGCTTTTTTTGCATCTAGCCCCTAACAATATATAAATGTTCTGTGAGTGTGCAGAGCAATCTTGCAATTACAGATATTTTCTTAGATCAAAAGTTAAAGTTAATGATGATGGAATGGATTTTATCTCTAGGATTTCTCGCATTTGGTTTAATAATGGGAGTAATTAGTGAAAAATTTATATTTAAAAAAATAAAGGCATTCGCGCTTAAAAAAGAAATTCCTGGGAGCTACATAATTTTCCATTCTCTGCAACGTATGCCCTTAATTTGGTTTTTACTTGCAGGACTTTCAGCAGCAATTATTAGTGCGCCTCTCAGGCCAGATGTGAGTACTTTGCTGCAAAAGATTATTAAAATTGCCTTTCTATCATCATTTACATTAGTTTTAGCTAATCTGATTTCAGGTTTTGTGAAATTATATACTCACAAAACTGCAAAAGCTACAACATCACTAATTGCTAACCTTGCCAAGGCTGCTGTTTTGGGTTTGGGGGCATTAGTTTTATTACAAACATTAGGTATTGCAATTACGCCGATTGTGACCACTTTAGGCGTTGGTGGTTTAGCAGTTGGTTTAGCACTACAAGATACACTAGCTAATTTGTTTTCCGGTTTTTATTTAATTATTTCTAAGCAAGTGAGAACTGGAGATTATGTCAAACTAGATGCTGGGCAAGAAGGGTATGTTACAGATATTTCTTGGCGTAATACTACAATTAGAGAGTTGAGTAACAATGTGATTATTGTTCCCAATTCTAACTTGGCATCTGCGATTTTTACGAACTATCATCTACCAGCAAAAGAAATCACGTTAACAATAGATGTGGGTGTTAGTTATGATAGTGATTTAGACGCGGTAGAAAAAGTAACTGTAGAAGTTGCCAAAGAAGTCATGAGAGAAATTGCCTCAGAATTACTAGACAATGAACCTTATATTAGATTTCATACTTTTGGTGATTTTAGTATAGATTTTACGTTGTATATGCGCGTTAGTGAATATTTTGATCAGCGTATTGGCAAACATTTATTTATAAAAAAACTGCATAAACGTTATCAGAAAGCAGGAATTTCTATTCCTTTTCCTATTAGAGAACTATATTTTCCAGGAAACATTAATAATAATGGTGGATGAGGCAAAAAAGTAAAAGGTAAAATTATGTGTATTTACCTTTTACTTAATTTTTATGATAAGCGCGATATCACAGCTCTGAAAATTTAGAAATTATCTATCTTCTGCGACCAGGAGTCCGTCCGCCTTCATCGTTACTACCACCGTGGGGACGGGAATTACCAGGGTCGCAACCTTCAGAACCATTGCCAATTCCCTGGTTACAGTTGCGACGCACTTTTCTGTCATCATCGTTATCGTCGTCATCATCGTTATTGTCGTCGTCATCGTTATCGTCGTCGTCATCATCGTCATCGTCGTCATCGTCATCAATTCCAACTTCAGCTCGTTGCTCTGTTTCTTCTACAGCATACTGAGAAGATATATCTGCCACTTCGCCAGTGCTGACTAATGACTTGTAAATTAAAGCACAAACTTCGGCTCTAGTTGCCACCTTGTCAGGATTAAGAGAACGGACGTTAGGATAATTAACTACAATACCCCTTGTGGTAAGTGCAGCGATCGCACTACGAACATCACTACGAATGGTAGCAGCATCGCTGTAAGCTACTAAAATTGATTCTGTAGAACCACTGAAAGTATAATTAAGTCCTCGTGCCAAGGCTAACAAGACTTCTAGACGAGAAAGGCTTTGGCTGGGGTTGAATGTATTACCAGACACTCCTAAAAAGCCTGTGGAGTATGCTTGGCGAATGGAATTATAAGCCCAGTGTCTAGTCGAAACATCTTTGAAGCTAATGGCATTGCGGACTTGTGACTTAGTGAAGGCTTGACTAATCATCGCCGCAAATTGGGCGCGAGTTAGTTGTTCATCGGGGCGGAAATTACCATCGGGAAAACCTTGGATAATTTGTAAAGCTGCCAATTCCGAAATAAAATCATTAGCCCAATGATTGCGGGCAACATCGGTAAACTTTACTTGAATACCATTGGCGACACCCACTTCTCTATAACTCATCATCATCTGGCTGAGATTATAGGTATAACTGTCATCATCGCTGACCTGATTTAGTTGTACCAATCGACCGGGTTCAACCTTCAAAGCTTCAGCTAAGTTGTAACTAAAAACACTAACGGTCTGATTTACTAAAGCAAAACTACCCGTAGTAAAAGAGGTAGGATAAACGCTATTTGTCGCAACCGTGGAGAAATTTTCGGTTTGGAACTGACTAGTAGTGATTGATTGGGAACTATTAAGAAATGTCACCCGTTCGCCGCTAACTTTGGTGAAATAGTCGTAAGAAGTGCTACCCGCATCAATCATGCCATCTTGATTGACATCAGCACCATATACAGTGCGAACTACCTGATATTCTGTTGGATCGGCAGACATAATCAGGTTAACGGCTGTATGTGCTGATAATAATTCAAATTCGCTATAGCCAATAAAGCGGTTTTGCATATCATACAGGCGAACGACTACGCGATCGCCTGCTTTTAATCCTTTGACAAATTTTGCTTTCTGCTTGACTTTATACTTGTAATCACCTAAAAACCTTTCTTTTAAGTAACCTTTTTGACGTTTTCCCTTAAAGGAAACACGAGCAACCACATCGGAAAAGTTACCAGCAGGCTGCAAAATTGCCAAGCTAAAACCAGTCTTTTTCCCTGCCACTGAAGTACTAGCGGTACTAGCTTGAGTAGTGCGTTGTACTGTAGTGGTACTGCTAGTTGTTTGTTGGGAAGTAGTTTCCTGACTAGCTATCATGCGGGTCACAAACTGAGTAGCTCCGTCATCAAATTTGGCAACTTTACCAGATGTGTCAGTACGATACACCCAAATTTGCTTGTCTTGAGCAGCAATTACTTGCCAACCTTTTACCATTGCTTGACTACAGGTGGCGGCTGCTTCCAAACCCAAACAACCGTCTGACCAACTCTGCTCTTGAGCGTGAATGATACGTAACGTTGAGATGTTTAACCCTGTACGTTGAGAAATATTTTGGAGAACAGCTACTCTGACAGATTCTGGCAAACGGCTGGTTTCACCGTTGGTAGATTCATTTGCTAAAAGTTGTTGAGCTACGGTTGTAGAGACACCTGGAACTGCATAAGCAGACAATATGGGAGAAAAAATTGTTATCGAAGTAGCAGCTAAAAAGACTTTGCTGAAACGAGCTAGAGAACTTGGATTTGCGTATTTCATCTCACATCGTACCAAATGGCTAAAAGTCAAGGAAAATTCATCTTTCCTTGATTTATTAATCCCTTTGTGAAGATAAAACTAACATCTGACTCGCATATCACATTTTCATAGGGGTTTAGAGGTTAGAGTCATATATTCATTTAGAAACTTTGTGTAATTTATATGACAACTTTTCTATGATTTCTGGTGTAAAAACCACTGTTTGCCGCAAATTCTCGGAGGTAAGAGGCTTTAATATATAAAGAAATAGTTTAGAAAACTTAATAATAATGATTCTAAATACTCAACAGCTACCAGCGATCGCTAATTTTGAGAAACTGATATGGAATTGGCGCGATTACAAGATTCAATACACAGTTATGGGTACTGGACAGCCGTTAGTGCTAGTTCACGGCTTTGGTGCTTCCATTGGACACTGGCGCAAAAATATTCCCGCTTTGGCAAATGCTGGCTATCAAGTCTTTGCGATTGATCTTTTGGGTTTTGGTGGTTCTGATAAAGCAGCCATTGATTACAGCGTAGATGTTTGGGTAGAACTGCTAAAAGACTTTTGGACAGATCATATTCAACAACCTGCGGTATTTATTGGCAATTCTATTGGCGCACTTATCAGCTTGATTGTACTGGCAAAATATCCAGAGATTACAGCTGGTGGTGTTTTAATCAACTCGGCGGGTGGCTTGAGTCATCGTCCCTACGAATTGAACCCACCATTACGAATTATGATGTCGGCTTTTAATAGAGTAGTGAGATCGCCCATCACAGGCAAATTTGTCTTTAACCGCATCCGTCAAAAATCTCAAATCCGCCGCACACTCTACCAAGTTTACCGCGATCGCACAGCCGTTACTGATGAATTGGTAGATTTACTTTATACTCCATCCTGCGACCCAGGCGCGCAGCAAGTGTTCGCCTCCATCCTCACCGCACCTCCAGGCCCCACACCAGAGGAACTATTGCCCACAATAGAACGTCCTTTATTAGTAATTTGGGGTGCTGACGACCCTTGGACACCGATTACCGGGGCTAAGATTTACGAACAGGCACAAGAGAATGGGCAAGACATTACAATTCTTCCTATTCCCGGTGCTGGTCATTGTCCCCATGATGAAGTTCCAAACGTTGTCAACGCCCAGATTGTTGATTGGCTGGCACAGAGGTTAGAGGTTAGAGGTTAAGGACAAGAAGCTAAAGATTTTTTATTTAGCACTTAGCACTCTATAAGGACTGCAAGAATTACCAAGAAGACTTTGTGCCATTAGGGCAGAATGGCAGGTAACAATCTGGGTGAGTATTTATAATTTATCGATTGCACCTTGACAAAATCAAACTCAGGTGGTGTGTAATGGAGCTTGATGTGTGTAATAAAGGAGCAATTCCCTTAATTCATCATCCAGATTGTTCTGCTTTAGGTTATCAAGTTATTCGAGAACTGGGATGTAACAAAGAAGAAGGACGCATCACTTATTTAGCTTATGACCCTAAGTCTAAACAACAGGTAGTAATTAAGGAATTTAGTTTTGCTAGTACCTGTACTGACTGGTCTGGTTTCAAAGCTTATGAACGTGAAGCTGAAATCTTGCAAAAACTTAAGCATCCTCGCATTCCCCGCTATCTGGATTCTTTTGAAACTCAGACTGGTTTTTATCTGGTACTGGAGTATAAACAAGCTTTATCTTTAAGCTCAAAACACAGCTTTAATCCAGAAGAAATTAAGCAAATAGCTGTGTCAATTTTAGAAATCTTAGTGTATTTACAACAACGAATTGACCCAATTATTCATCGGGATATAAAACCAGAAAATATCTTAGTTGATGAAGAGTTAAATGCTTACTTGGTTGATTTTGGTATAGCTAGAGTACAGAGTGCAGAAATAGCCCTCACCAGCTTGGTAGCAGGAACACCAGGTTTTATGCCACCGGAGGAACAATTAGGATATCCTTTGTCTTTGGCTTCAGATTTATATAGTTTAGGGGCAACACTAATTTGTTTATTGACTAATAATCGTTCTGTAGATATTGACAAGTTAATTAATAGTCATGGCTGTTTTGATTTTCAAAAATTAGGTTCCCAAATTAATTTACGTTTTCGGTCATGGTTAATGCGAATGGTAGAACCCAAGTGGCAATATCGTTATGCTAATGCCGCAGATGCTTTGACAGCACTTGAGCCTATTGGAGCTACGGGTAGTGCTACTGTGATGGAAGTATTACTCACAGGCATGAAGTTGAGAAGACAAACTACTTTTTTGGGTTTAGCAGTAATTGGAATGTTAACAGTAGCCGGAGTAACTTTGATACTGTCTGAACAAGGTGGGGTAGCACAGCAGTTACAGGAAGCGAGGGAGTAGGGGAAGTTAGGGAAGAAATTATATTTCAATACGGTTCAATTAGGGTGATTAGTCAATCGATTTGTTGAGAACCAAGATTTGGGGGATTCTCCCCCAATCCCCCTATTGGGGGACGGTTGCGTCCCCCAAACCCCCTCCAAAAAGTCGATCTGTTGTATTGGCAGTAATTATTTTATTGTTAACTTAACTGAACTGTATTTAATTATCTTGACCTCATCTTCCTCAGCCAGTTACCAAATCCAACAACCCTGGTGGCGGAGTAATTTCAATGCGACGGGTTTGTAAATCTACCACGGGAGCGATCGCCACAACAAAGGGAATCAATACATTTTTTGGTTTTTTGTCGCTAGGAACTGACTGATGCAAACTTACCTCTAGTAAATCATTACCAGCCGGGATGACATCAACTACTGTTCCCACCAATTCCCCAGAGGCTTGCAGGAATACTTCCATGCCAATTAAATCGACAACATGATATTCATCTTCACCCAATTCGGGGCGATCGCTCGCTGGAACAAACAATATACAACCGCGTAGTTCTTCTGACTGGCTACGATTTTCCACACCAGCTAATTGGATGACATACAAATTTTTGCCATCCAAATAACGACCATGTAATAATTCTATCGGTTGCGGTTCTGTCTGCCCCGGACGCAATAACCATCTGGTTCCTGGCACTTCAAAGCGTTCGGGAAAGTCGGAATCAGGATAGACTCGCACTTCCCCCGATAAGCCTTGGGCAGCAACGATTTTACCAATTTGCAGCCATTCATCAGGATTAGGAGTTGAGAACTGGGGTGTGGGAGGTGGAGATTGAGGAATAGGTTTCTTTCCCCCCTGCGCCTTACCTGTCCTCTGCCTTTCCTCCCCTGCCCCTCTACTTTCTTGTTTACGCTTCATTGCTTCATTGCTTCATTACTTATGCACTGACGACTGCACGCCGATAAATTTGTTCTACTGCTTTAGCTAGACGCTGCATACCAAGGGCAATTTCTGCATCGCTACCAGTCAAACTGATGCGGATACATTGGTGCTTGTGCGCCCATTCTTCTTTTAATCCAGGGAAGAAGGTACTACCAGGGACAACAATTACGCCTACTTTCTTGAGTTCTTGATACAGTTCCCAATCGGTGATGGGCAAATCTTGTAACCATAGCCAACTAAAGATAGCGCCTTCACCACGATGGAGGAACCAAGGTAAATCCTTGGGCATTGCTGCTTCTAGGGCAGTTTCAACAATGGTAAATTTGTTTTGGTAGAAAGGACGAATTACTTGTTCAGCGATTTGTGCCAACGCACCAGAGTTAATGGCACGAGCAGCGATCGCCTGTCCATAACGTGAAGAATGTAAACTAGCATTAGTCTGGAAAGATTCTAAAACTTGAATTAGCTTTTCATCTCCGATAGCAATGCCAATTCTCTCCCCTGGTAAACCCGCTTTCGATAAGCTGGTGCAATGAAGAATATTTTCCCCGAAAATCAGCGACATATCTGTGAAGTTCAACGCCGGGAATGGGGGAGCGTAAGCCGAATCAATCAATACTGGCACATTATAAGGTGCAGCGAGGGCAGCAATTTTTCTCACCTCCTCATCTGTGAGGACGTTACCAGTCGGGTTACAAGGGCGGGAGAAAATAACGCAACCTGTACTTTCACTAATTGATACCTGGCTGAAATCGGGGCGATATTTAAAGCTGTGAGCAGTCGCATCAATATCTAGAGATGGTTTGTAGGCAACTAAAGCTTCAGGAACTAGACAAATACCACCATAGCCAGTGTAATCAGGACTCAAGGGTAAAACAATTTGCTTGAGTTCGCCGTTGCTGGTGTAACCGCCAAAAGCATTAGCAGCATAGAAATAGAGGGTTTGACTGCCGGGAGTGACAAGAACATTGCGATCGCTTAAATTCAGACCATAACGACGGTTAAAATCTTTAACAATTGCTTCAATGAACGGCGCATACCCTTGACTGGAACCATAACGGCAAACCACCTCGCCATATTCTGGACTAGCCAAGAGTTCTGCTGTGCAATCCCGCCACAACTGCTCTACCTCTGGTAATATCAACGGGTTGCCTGCACTCAAATTAATTAAATCCTGCCCTCCTCCAGACTGCAACGTTTCGATAATGTCCTTCATAATCGCTCGTACACCAGTCAGGTTGGACATTTGATCGCCAATTTTAGTTAGGGCAGGGTTCATAGCTTTAACAGTACAGATAATTGAAGGGTTGACAAAAAATAGAATTAATGCGGCAGATAGATATCATTTTCCAAGCTTACCGCCTGTAACTAATGTACCAATCTCACAATAAAATGCAATTTTAGTTAGTTTACAAAAAAGTTACAAATAATTTCTGCAACTACCTTTTGATAGAAACTTGTATCACCCCATCATTTTTAATTTTTCAGTGTTGCAGGTAAGATACTCGCAGGTAAGGGCTTATTTTGAATTTTAAATTGATTAGGAGGGCTGGCTTGTGGAAGCGAAAGCAGCAATAGCTTACGGCGCGGGTAAGTCGTTGACAATTGAAACCGTCCAATTAGAGGGGCCAAAAGCTGGGGAAGTATTAGTTGAGATTAAAGCCAGTGGGGTTTGCCACACTGATGCTTACACCCTTTCAGGTGCAGATCCCGAAGGTTTGTTTCCCGCCATTTTAGGCCATGAAGGGGCGGGGGTGGTGGTAGATGTAGGCGCTGGTGTCACCAGTGTCAAACCAGGCGATCATGTGATTCCTCTGTATACGCCGGAATGTCGTCAGTGTGAATATTGTTTGAGTTTTAAAACTAATCTCTGTCAAGCAATTCGCGCTACTCAAGGACGTGGTGTTATGCCCGATGGTACTAGTCGTTTTAGTATCGATGGGCAAATGATTCATCACTACATGGGTACATCTACATTTTCTAACTACACAGTATTACCAGAAATTGCTTTAGCTAAAATTCGAGAAGATGCCCCATTTGATAAGGTTTGTTATATCGGTTGTGGTGTGACAACAGGTATCGGTGCAGTTATTAATACAGCCAAGGTAGAACCAGGGGCGAATGTAGTAGTTTTTGGACTGGGGGGTATTGGTTTAAATGTCATCCAAGGGGCGCGGATGGTGGGAGCCAATATGATTGTTGGCGTAGATATTAATCCCAGTAAACGCGCCTTGGCTGAAAAGTTTGGCATGACACATTTTGTTAATCCTCAGGAAATTGAAGCTGATTTAGTTGCTTATTTGGTGGAGTTAACTAAGGGTGGTGCTGATTACAGTTTTGAATGTATTGGTAATGTCAAAGTGATGCGTCAAGCTTTAGAATGCTGTCACAAAGGTTGGGGTGTGAGTGTCATTATTGGTGTTGCTGGTGCAGGACAAGAAATTAGTACTCGTCCCTTTCAATTAGTAACTGGGCGCGTGTGGAAAGGTTCGGCATTTGGTGGCGCGAGAGGACGTACAGATGTGCCGAAAATTGTTGATTGGTATATGGACGGAAAAATAAATATTGATGATTTAATTACTCATGTCATGCCAATTGAAAAAATTAATGATGCTATGGATTTGATGCAGAGAGGCGAATCGATTCGCAGTGTAGTAACTTTTTAATTGTTAGATTGTAAGCAGAGTGGGTAATACCCACCTGAATTAAAAATACAGTTTCCCGGGTTTTGATTATGCACACACCACAAACCGGACAAACGTCGGCAAACCTGATGCAAAATCTCTACGAAAATGATTTTTATGCCTGGACTCAAGAACAGGCTAATCTGCTGCGTCATCACCAATGGGGACAGCTTGATCTGTTAAATTTAATTGAAGAGATTGAATCGTTGGGAAGAAAAGAACGCCAAGAATTAAGAAATCGCCTCAATATATTAATTGGACATTTACTGAAGTGGGAATATCAAGCTACAAAACGCAGTCGTAGTTGGTTGGCGACAATTCGTATCCAAAGGCGGGAAATTATCAAATTACTCAGTGAAAATCCTAGTTTGCAATCATATCTAGAAAAAGCACTTCCAGAAGCTTATGAAAACGCCAGGGATTTAGCATCAGGAGAAACAAACCTGCCATTTTCAACTTTCCCTCAACAATGTTGTTATTCTTTGGCAGATATTTTAAGCGATCGCTTCTATCCAGGTATACTGCCAACAAATGATTTACTTGAGTAAGTGATTATGACTAATCTCAAACTCATCTCCGAATATAAAAGTTTTGATGGCAAACTCGGCTTTTACTATCATCCTTCTTCCACCTGTCATAGTGCAATGCGCTTTGCTGTTTATCAGCCACCCCAAGCAGTCGCAAAACCATTACCAGTCCTCTATTTTCTCTCTGGGTTGACTTGTACGGAAGAGAATTTTATGGCTAAGGCTGGGGCGCAACGTTATGCTGCTGAGTACGGTTTAATTTTGGTTGCACCTGATACTAGCCCGCGCAATACTGGGATTACTGGTGAGGATGACGAGTGGGATTTTGGCACAGGTGCGGGATTTTATGTGGATGCTACAGCAGAACCGTGGCGATCGCACTACCAAATGTATAGTTATATTGTGCAAGAATTACCTGCTTTAATTGCTGCCAATTTCCCTATACAATCAGAGAAACAAGGTATTTTTGGTCACTCAATGGGCGGACATGGGGCGCTTGTCTGTGCTTTGCGAAACCCCCATCTCTTCAAATCTGTTTCCGCTTTTGCACCTATTGTTGCACCTATGGGCTGCCCTTGGGGACAAAAGGCTTTTAGTCGTTATTTGGGTAATAATCAAGAAAGTTGGCGTAGTTATGATGCCAGTGAATTAGTTCAACAGAAAAAATATCACAATTCAATTCTCATTGATCAAGGTACATCTGATAAATTTTTAGCAGAACAATTGTTAACAGATGTATTTGCCCAAGCTTGTACAGCAGTTAAACAACCACTCAACTTACGTTACCAAACAGGATACGACCACAGTTATTATTTTATTGCCAGTTTTATAGAAGATCATATCCGCCATCATGTGATCGCTTTTGAGAAGATTTAGATTGGCTAGATGTATATCTGTGCAAAAAAGCCCCCAGTTTTAACCGAGGGCTTTCTGTTCAGGCGATGGCGTAACCGCCCAGCGTAGCTGTTCGCTAATGTCTTACCGCCAAGTACAATTAATAACGAAACCAGTTGCGATCGCGATCATAACGACGGTTATTATTCCAGTCATAACGACGGTTATTATCCCGGTAGCGACGGTTATTATTCCAGTCGTCACGACGGTTATTATTCCAGTCGTTACGACGGTTATTATCCCGGTAGCGACGGTTATTATTCCAGTCGTCACGACGGTTATTATCCCGGTAGCGACGGTTATTGTCGCGGTTATAGCGGATATTATCCCAATCATCACGACGGTTATTTTGGCGACGATAGCTTTTTTGGCTATCTAACTCAAAAATAGAAAACACGGGTGTGTTAGCATCAGCCTTTGGTTGAATAGCCAAAGCTGAAGCGGATGCAATCAAACCGGCGAGAAAAATAGAGGTAAAACGATTGATCATGTGAGTCTGGAGTTGTTGTTCGTAATTTTTACCAGTCCAGTTCAATTTACGCAAGACAGATTCCACATGACTTTTAACAGTTGTTAAGTTATCAGCATAAAATACCATGATAACTGTTTACTGTTGACTGATTTAATCAAGCTTATCAATCTTATGGTAGCTGGAAAAGTTTTTTTGGGTGTGGTGAGTTAGAAGGATTTTGTTGTAAGTGATACGAGTTTGTTAACAGGGTTTTGAACATTAGTATTATATTGTTATATTTTTAAATATTTTTTTACAATAAAATAAATAAATTCAAATTGAGTGGATGAGATTGATATAAAACAACATCAAAAAGACTTAGAAATAATGGTAGTCTCTACAAAACGTGGAGAACAAACATCATTGATGTTAGGTAAGTTTTGATGTCAATAAAATCTCCCATATTCAGGTGCTAGTTAATGACTTGAGACTCAACAAAAAATTAACCTGAATAGCATTCTTTGGGGGAAGATGATGAGTGAAATCAAGAAAAAAAGACGTTTACTAATACTGTGTTTTTAGCCATACAGCAAGAAAATATTTTTTCTAGCCCCTATTGCCTAGTATCAAACAATTAATTGCCAAAGTGTAGAATTTTATGTCTCAGAGCAGTGCAAATACAGCAGCCTTACATTTAAGTGAAAAGTTACCTTTTCCATTAAAGCGGTTAGCAGATTTAGCTTATAACTATTGGTGGAGTTGGAGTAGCGATCGCCTAGCATTATTTCAAGCCATTGATCCCCAAGAATGGGAACGCTGTGGACATAATCCAGTGGCAATTTTAGAATCAGCAAGTTACGAACGCCTCACCCAATTAGCCGAAGACCCCTTTTATCTCAAGCAAGTTTCAGCCTTAGCACTGGAGTTTGACCAATATATCAACCAGAAAGATACTTGGGTGAGTCGAGTTGCACCCCAAGTTACTCATAACAACCCCATAGCTTACTTTTGTGCCGAATTTGGTATCCATGAATCCCTACCGATTTACTCTGGTGGCTTGGGGATTTTGGCAGGGGATCACCTGAAATCATCGTCAGATTTGGGTGTACCATTGGTTGGGATTGGCTTGTTATATCGCCAAGGTTATTTTCGTCAGCGCCTGAGCCGTCAAGGTTGGCAGGAAGATTATTATGTAGATAATTCCTTCCACCGGATGCCCATTGAGTTGATGAAAAATGAGCATGGGGAAGCACTTACGATTAAATTAGAAGTGCGTCAGCGCCAAGTAACAGTGCAAATTTGGCGCGTACAAGTAGGGCGTGTAAGTTTATATTTACTCGATAGCGATCGCCAAGACAATGACCCCATAGATCGTTGGTTAACAGGACATTTGTATGGCGGTAACTCAGAAACTCGCATCGCCCAAGAAGTCGTCTTAGGAATTGGCGGTGTCCGGGCTTTACAAGCCTTGGGAATCAAACCTTCTGTCTATCACCTCAACGAAGGTCACGCCGCTTTCTGTACCTTAGAAGTGGCTCGTTTAGAAATCGAACGCACTGGTAAATCCTTCTACGACATTGAAGCCACCGTGCGGAACAGTTGCGTTTTCACCACCCATACACCAGTTCCCGCCGGTCACGATGTCTTCTCTCCAGATTTAATTGACTCCTACTTTGCCCAATACTGGACACAACTACGCCTCTCCCGCGAACAGTTTTTAGCACTAGGCGCACGGCGACTAGGTGATCCTTGGGAACCCTTCGGAATGACCGTCTTAGCCTTGCGGATGTCTCGCGCTTGTAATGGCGTGAGTGAACTGCACGGTCAAGTATCCCGCAAGATGTGGACTGTTCTCTATCCCCAACGTTCAGAGGAGAAAGTACCTATTGGTTACATTACCAATGGCGTTCATGCACCCACTTGGACAGCCCCTTTATTAGCAGACTTGTACAATCAATACTTGGGTGCAGACTGGAAAACTCGCGCCGTTGACCCCAAAATGTGGGCAAAAGTTGACGACATTCCCGATGAGGAATTATGGTCACGCCATCTCATTCTCAAAGAAAGATTAGTCGCCTATACCCGTTATAAAGTCAGGAAAGCACGGGAACAACGGGGTGAAGACCAAAGACTGATTCAAGCCAGTGATAGTTTACTTGACCCCAAAGTTCTTACCATTGGGTTTGCCAGACGCTTCAGTCCTTACAAACGTGGGGATCTAATTTTACGTGATGCAGAAAGGGCATTGCGGATTTTTAGCAACGCCCAACGTCCAGTGCAGATAGTCTTTGCGGGGAAAGCCCACCCAGCCGATGAAGAAGGTAAGCGGATTATTCAGCGTTTGATGGAATGGTGTCATAATTCAGGCATTATCAACCGCGTCGCCTTTATTGAAGATTACGACATTTACACCGGACAGAAATTAGTGCAAGGTGTGGATGTGTGGTTAAATAATCCCCGTCGTCCCTTAGAAGCATCAGGTACAAGTGGACAGAAAGTCTGCTTTAACGGTGGGATTAATTGCAGCGTCCTTGATGGCTGGTGGTGTGAAGGTTATCAAGTCGGTGCAGATGGTAAGGGAATTAATGGTTGGGCTATTGGGGAAGATGCTCACACTAGCGACCAAGAATTACAAGACCGCATTGATTCTCAATCCTTGTATAAGTTGTTGGAAGAGGAAATTGTGCCTCTATACTATGACCAAGATGCACAAGGTATTCCTCATGGTTGGGTGCAAATGATGAAGGCATCGATTAAGACTAATTCACCCTTATTTAATACAGACAGAATGATTGCTGATTACGTTACACAAGTGTATGTACCGGAAATCGCTACTGTTGTACAGCCAATTTTGGCTAAGGTTTTGTTGTAGTCTCTGGAAATCTTTTTAACGCAGAGGGAAGGGAGTACACGCAAAGAAACGCGGAGGATTTTTAAGTTTCTTGGTTCGGTAAAGGGGTGGTTTAACTACCCCTTTTTTTTGTGGGATAGAGCTGTCCAAAAGCTATAAACTATAATTTATGGCATCTACTATTCAAGCTTTACCTCAAGAAGTCGTATATCTGATTACAGCAGGCGAGGTAATCGACTCCTTTGCTGCTGTTGTGCGGGAATTGGTAGAAAATTCCTTAGATGCAGGGGCGACAAGAATTGTAGTTTATCTATGGCCGCAGCAGTGGCGTATCCGTGTGGCAGATAATGGTTGCGGCATGAGTTTAGATGATTTGCAACAAGCAGCCTCAGCCCACAGCACTAGTAAAATTCGCTCTAGTGATGACTTGTGGAAAATTAAAAGTTTGGGATTTCGGGGGGAAGCGTTACATAGTTTAACAACCCTGGCAGATTTAGAAATTATTAGTCGCGCCCCAGAAAATGTGGGCTGGCGAGTGGTTTATGGTGATAGTGGACAAGCTATTCAAGTAGAAACTACAGCGATCGCTCCTGGTACAGTAGTTACAGTCTCAAATTTATTTGCCAATTGTTCGGCGCGTCGTCAAGGTTTACCCACGACCACACAGCAAATGAAAGCTGTACAAGCCGCGATTCAACAAATTGGCCTTTGTCATCCCCAAATTAATTGGCAAGTTTGGCAAAATGACAAGATATGGTTTACCATCTCTCCTGCGTCATCTGTGGGACAGTTAATCCCGCAACTTCTCCCCCAAGTGCGCCCCGGTGACTTAGAAGAAATCAAGCTAGATATACCCAACCCTGAACTGACAACTCAGCACGACTTAAACGCCACCCCAACAGCACTATCTCTAGTAGTCGGATTACCCGACCGTTGTCACCGTCATCGTTCAGATTGGGTCAGGGTAGCGATTAACGGCAGAATGGTAAAGTCGCCAGAATTAGAACAAACAATTTTGGCAGCATTTCACAAAACATTACCACGCGATCGCTATCCGATTTGTTTCCTTCATCTTGCCATTTCTCCCAACCAAATCAACTGGAACCGCAACCCTAGCAAAACGGAAATTTATCTCAACAACTTGAGTTATTGGCAAGAACAAATTACTCAAGCAATTAACCAAGCACTACGCATTAGTTCTGCCAATATCAAAGAATCTGTGCATACAACGCGAGTTAGTCAACTACTCAAAGCCGCAGAAACAAAAGGCAATTATAACTTCAACTCCCAAAATACCAATAGCGATGAAACTCAGCACTATTTAAAAGCCGTCGCCCAAGTCAGCAACACTTATATTGTGGCTGAACATCCTGGGGGAATGTGGTTAGTAGAACAGCACATTGCCCATGAACGAGTGTTGTATGAACAATTATGTGATCATTGGCGACTCATTCCTGTTGAAGCGCCAATTATTATCTATCAATTATCGCCAGCGCAAGTTTGCCAACTGCAACGCATTGGTTTAGATATCGAACCTTTTGGAGACCAACTCTGGGCGGTGCGTAACCTACCAGCAATGCTACAGCAACGGGAAGATTGTGCAGAAGCCATTTTAGAACTCAGTTGGGGAGGCGATTTACAAACAGCCCAAGTTGCTGTCGCTTGTCGCAGTGCAATTCGCAACGGTACTCCCATGAGCTTACCAGAAATGCAAAAGTTACTAGATGATTGGCAACGTACTCGCAATCCCCGTACTTGTCCACATGGTCGCCCGATTTATTTATCTTTGGATGAGTCTTCTTTATCTCGGTTTTTCCGTCGTCATTGGGTGATTGGCAAAAGTCATGGCATTTAACATATCTGATAGACTAGCCTAAATTTGCAATCATTAAAAACTGTTAGCCTTGGGCTAATAACTAACTATGAATAAAGACTTATTTTGTATAGAAAATCTCCGAGTCGCCTATCCACAACGTAGCGGGGAAGGACTAAGTTGGGCAGTTGATGATGTATCTTTTACCTTGCAACCAGGGGAAAGAATGGGATTGGTGGGGGAATCTGGTTGTGGTAAATCTACATTGGGAAGGGCGGCAATGCGTCTGTTACCTGCTTCTAGCCGTGTGGAAGGGCGGGTAACATTTCAAGGACAGTCGGTATTTGATTTAACACCAAACCAATTACGGAAGTTTCGGGGGGAAGCTGTAGCATTAATTTTCCAAGACCCGATGACGCGTCTTGATCCGTTAATGACAATTGGTAATCACTGTATAGAGACTCTGCAAGCCCACTTACCAGAATTATCAGCCAAGGAAGCGAAAGAAAAAGCACTGGCGACTTTAGAGAAAGTAAAAATTCCTGCTAGTCGTTGGCATCAGTACCCCCATGAGTTTAGCGGAGGGATGCGGCAAAGGGTAGCGATCGCCTTAGCTTTACTCCTCAATCCCAAGTTAATCGTCGCCGATGAACCGACCACTAGTTTAGATGTCACCGTTTCTGCTCAGATATTACAAGAATTAATCCGCTTGTGCAGTGAAGAAAACATGGCGCTGTTGCTAATTTCTCACGATTTGGCAATGGTAGCCGAGTATTGCGATCGCATCGGTGTGATGTATAACGGCAAGATGGTAGAAATGGGTGCTACTGAATCTGTGTTTAAAAACCCCCAACATGAATATACGCGATCGCTCCTCAAAGCTGCTTTACATATTCAAGCTGTTGATGAAACCGGGACTGAAGAAGTTTCTCAATCCCCAATTCCTGATCCCCAGTCCCCCATATTGCGGATTCAAGAACTTAAGCAGTATTACACTATAGAACCTAGTTTCGTGGAAAGGTTGTTTAAGGCGGAAAGTCAGACAATTAAAGCTGTAGATGGGATTAACTTGGAATTATATCCAGGGGAAATTTTGGGGTTAGTGGGTGAATCTGGATGCGGTAAGAGTACTCTGTCACGGACAATATTGCAGTTAATTCGTCCTACCTCTGGCAAAGTTGAGTTTTTAGGTCAAGATTTAACTAAGTTGTCGCGTCAAGAAATTCGTGCTTCCCGGCGACAAATTCAAATGGTGTTTCAAGACCCCCATGCTTGTCTAAATCCAGTGATGACAGTAGGCGAGAGTATTGCTGACCCTTTATTAATACATAATATTGCTGATGTGGCTCATGCCAAAGAACAAGTTTTGTGGATGTTAGAGAAAGTCGGGTTAACACCACCGGAAGTTTATTATCAACGCTACCCATCTGATTTATCAGGAGGACAACAACAAAGAGTGGCGATCGCTCGTGCTTTGATTACTCGCCCTAAAATGTTAATCTGCGATGAACCAGTGAGTATGTTAGATGCTAGTGTGCAGTCGCAAGTGTTGGATTTGATGTTGCAACTGAAGGAAGAATTTGAGTTAACTTATTTGTTTATTACTCATGATTTGTGGTTAGCAAGATTTTTGTGCGATCGCATTGCTGTTATGCACGGCGGTAAAATTGTCGAAATTGGCCCGACAAAAGAGATTTTTGCTCATCCCCAACACCCCTATACTCAGACTCTTTTAGCTGCTGCTCCCCTACTTGTAAGAACTTAGCACAGTCAAAATTCCCAAGCTTCCTATATCAAGGCTTGTTCTATTAGCATTAGTTAAGAGGTTATTTATAAAGTAAAAATAAAATTACTGTAGGGTGTGTTAGGCGCACATTCGGAGATGATGTCTCACTCCAAGAATAAATTAAGCGCCTAACGCACCCCATTATTTAGGGGTGCGTTAGGCTAACGCCTTAACACACCCTACTTAAGATTTACTTTATAAATAGTCTCTAAACTTGTCTCATTTTTCACGCCCATGAAGTAGAAAGACTTAATAAAATAAAAGTTCGTAGTAAGGGGAAAAGAGCGATAAATCGCTTACTACGAACAAAAATTTATTTATATTTAATTTTCTCTACCTACTTACTTAATTAATATCAATTTCTGTTTTCAATTAATTTAACTCTGTCTCCACTTGCACCATATAGTTCCACAAACCTTTTAAACAGCAACATATTTGCTTGTTTAGAAAATTTGCTTAATTTGAATAACCGTTCTATATTGACTTCAGCCAAATCACGTAAATAAGGCAAATCTTCAAATAGAGTCAAGCAAGAAGCAAAATGTAATAAAACTTGCAACAATGGCTTAGGCCAATCTAAATCACTATAAATTTCTATAAATAGCTGATGTTCTCTGTCATTTAGTGGAAAAGCATAAAATATTACAATTATTCTTTTGTTATCATAAACTGGAATACTCAATTCAATAGTATAAGGAGTATGTAAGATTAAATCTACTTCAACTATAGGTTGCCTCCAAATCCTTAAAGCATTAATGGGAGAATCTAAAAGTGTATTAAATTTGATGATTCCTCCAAAAGTTGTTGGTTGAAAGTCACTAATACTCAAAATTCTTAAATTATTTAGACTAAATTTGTGAATTGTTTCTAAATGTTTGAGATTTAAGAGATGATAAATTTGGCAAAGATAAGGAAAGGGTAAAATATACTCCTGGCTGATCATGTGTCGTTTTTTTAGTTCAACCTGATTTCCTTGATATGGACATAATAAGCCTGCATCTTGATCAGAGATATTTTCTGGTTTTAGATACAGCCAACTTACAAAAAAGAAGGAAGTTGTCAAAAGCTGAAAGATTTCTACCACAGATAAATATCCATCTGCAAAAGCAGACATACTTCTATCTGTGATGCCGAAAAGCCAAGACGGAATTCCAATTAACCAAATTCCTGTTTTTAGTTTATTTATAAATTGATAAAATTCTAATTCTACAGAAGTATTTATTTCTTGATTATGTTCTCTATGATGGGTATCTTTAGATAGATTATCAACCATAATAATTAATTTTAATCGTCTATTACTGTATTTATAGTAATTAGAACTACCAGAAAGATACTCTACCTCTGGCTGGAAAATAAGTTGATAAATATCCTAATTTTTAGCAAAAACAATCTTAGTAAAATAGAACTATAGAGAGAGGAGTTATTGAGGATGAATTTTAAGCTAATTGCTAGAATATGAACCGGATTCATCTAAAATCTTCGATAAATAATTGAAAGTATCACTTCTCAAAAAATAGGTTTTCGGGTTTTTAACGTTTTGCCTGATGTTAATACCTTGTAATCTACCTGTAATAATTAACTAGGTCAGCATAGAATTATTACTATTAAAGCTGTATTATTTGTAAGTATTTTCTAAAAATTCTCTTCTAGCCGGCAGTAATGACCATCCGTCATGCGACTACAACTGATTTACCTGCAATTGTGGCTATTTATAATGCTGCCATTCCTAGCCGCATGGCAACTGCTGATTTAGAAGCAGTATCTATAGAAAGTCGTATTGCTTGGTTTCAAGGGCGATCGCCTAGCCTACGTCCTTTATGGGTAATCGAACAAGAGGGAGTAATTGCTGGATGGCTGAGTTTCCAGTCATTTTACGGACGACCAGCCTACGCTTCAACGGCCGAACTGAGTATTTATATTGCTCCAGGTTTTCATCGGTGCGGTTTAGGTAAGCAATTGTTAGCCAAAGCAATTCACGAAAGCCCAAATTTAGGATTGAAAACTCTATTGGGATTTGTTTTTGCTCATAATCAACCGAGTTTAAAGCTGTTTGAAACCTTCGGATTTCAAAAATGGGGATATTTACCCCAAATTGCCGAATTGGATGGTGTGGAACGCGATTTAGTAATTATGGGATTGCGAATTTAGGTTGGCGATCGCTAATTTGAGTGCAAGATAAGTTTATTCCACCTGGCTCATGTTGTGGCGATTACCTACGGTGGGCGGAACGCCATCGCACGCAACTAGTTGTCTTCAGACATTGCTCGGTTTCCATAAATAACTCATATCCGGCCCAGAGGGAATAATCCCACCAGGATTCAAAGGGAACAGATTCCCATAGTAATCCTGTTTGATGCTTTCTAAATCACAGGTACTAGCAATGCCCTTTAGTTGATACAAGTGACGCAGATAAGCACCTAAATTTTCATAATCTTGAATTCTGCGACGGTTACACTTAAATAAGCCGTAATAAACAATGTCAAAGCGGAACAAAGTTGTAAACAGACGCGCATCAGCTAAGGTGAGGTTATCTCCACAAAGGTAGCGACTAGTAGCAAGCGCTGAGTCAATTTCATCCAGAGTGGTAAATAATTCATCACAGGCTTTGTTATAAGCCTCTTGGGTTTGAGCAAATCCGCAACGATATACGCCGTTATTCACACTTGCGTAAATCTTCTCGTTCCACAAGTCAATTTTGGGCTTTAATTCCTCAGGATAAAGATTCAATCTAGGATTTAATGCAAACTCATTAAATTCAGAGTTCAGCATCACAATAATGTCTGCACTCTCATTATTTACAATGGTCTTAGTTTCTTTATCCCACAACACCGGTACTGTAGAACGTCCACTATAACCGGGTTCGGCAAGGGCATATAATTCAGCCAGACTCTGACAACCTTCCTCTGGATTTTTGAACACCCAGCCGCCTGAATCCGCAGAGGGAGCAACAATAGATACTGAAATTGCATCTTCTAATCCTTTCAGCGCCCGAACAACTAACGTGCGGTGCGCCCAAGGACAACCCAAACCGACATAAAGAGTGTAGCGTCCTGCTGCTGGTTGGTAGGGGCTATCTTCTCCAGTTTTGACAAAGTTCCTAAATTGGCTACTAGGACGAATATATTCTCCTGATTGATTGCGGGGAGCAAGTTGAGACATCATGATTTGCCAAAGGGTTGTCCACACAAACTTACCCAACCCAATAATCAGTTTAGGCGGTAGAGATTTACCTTTTTTCTGAGTCTTATTGGCACTAGTCATGATGAAATTACCTAACTTGCTACTCGTTGCTGCTGACTCGATATTACATCTACACTTGGTTCTGGTAGTGATGGACGTAAGCACAAATAAAGCAACGGCCCGAATAGGGGAATCAACGCAAATAACCAAAACAACTGGGATTTTTGCCAACCGCGACGCGCCATATCATCCCCTAACAAAGCTGGAAATAATAGGCAAAGTAGGCAAAAATCTAAACTCATGACATGGATAAAGCGGTTAGTTTGCCACTGCTGCATAAAGTTACTCCAATCTCCTTGTCGTAAACCATAGGTAACTAAAATTGCTGTGGCTACAGTCAAAATCACACCAGTGACGCGGGAATCTAGCAATTTAATTAAGGTGTTCTTGGTACAGGGAAATTGGGGATTGGGTTCCCGTAAGGCTAAATATGGTAACAGCGCAAATGCACCTACACCAAAGGAAGCAGTAGCAAATAACCAAGCTGGTATTTTTTGCCCTCTACCATCAATAAATATGAGGGTGCTGTAAATCAAAGGCCAGATGCCCATGAGGTTAAACAATGCTATGACTAGGGGATTAATGCCTTGCCACTGACCGATAGACAGGTTTTTGATTACCTCGATTGTATCTGGTTGATCGGAAGGAGCGAGGACAAAAGCATAAAAAGTAAAGACTAACCACAGCACCCCAAAGGCAATTTTTCTGACCATGATTTCATATAATTTAACTGAAGGCTTCTGAGAGGTAATCAGCCGCCGCCGCGACAACTGCGATCGCACTTTCGTAATCTAGGCGTGTAGGCCCTAAAACTCCCACACTACCTAAGGGAACTGTTCCCCGGCGATAGGTAGAAGAAATCAGAGAGCAGGTGCGAATCGGTTCTAGGGGGTTTTCTGCACCGATGCGGACTGTCACCTTTGATTTGTGCATATCATCCAACTCTGGCTCCTCAAATATTAGTCGCCACAGTTGCTCTTGTTCTTCTTCCAATAGTTGGATGATGGTTTGCACTTGCTGTATCTGAGAAAATTCCGGCTGACGAAGAACTTCGGCCACACCCCTAACCATAATTTGAGTCGCAGCTGGCGCAGCAGTCCTATTGGCTAATTCTGCTACGGAATCTTTGAGAAACTCCCCATAGCGTTGAAATTCTCGATCTAATTGACTCCAATCAAGGGTGCTGATTTCTAACAAACTTCGCCCCCGCAAATGACTATTCAAGAAGTTAGAAACTATCTGCAATTCCCGGTCAATTACTTCTGAGTCGGGTTTTGTTTCTCCTCTGGCTGGGGGTAAATCCATCAACTTGGAGTGGGTTTCATAACTATCCGTTACCAGAATCAGCATGATTTGTCCCGCTTCTATCTGCACTAATTGCAAATGTCGTACAGATGCTGTGTTGGTTTGCGGCATAGTAATCAAGCTAATACACCCACTCAAACTAGCTAAAATCTGCGCGGCTCCTTGCAACAAAATTTCCAAGCTCCAATCTTCCCACTGGAGACGCTGTTGTAGTGCCAACTCTACCTCTTTAGCCAACACTTCGGTTCGCGTAGCATCTCGCAAAGAGGGTGTAATTAGCTGGTCAACATAAATGCGATAACCTGAGTCAGAAGGTACTCTTCCAGCAGATGTATGCGGTTGGTACAATAACCCAGATTTCTCTAGTACGCCCATCACATTGCGAATCGTGGCAGAGCTAACACCCAGGTCGTACTCCTCGACCAAAGCTTTTGAACCAACAGGCTCTGCCGTAGCTATATAATGACGTACCGTTGCCCAAAGTATATGCTGTTGTCGATTAGTCAACTGGACTTGCATAAGTTATGTTTGACGGAAGGCAAACTTTAAGTAAATTTTGAAAAATTGTGCTTTTTAAAGCAAAAATTAATAATAGTTAATCAAAAATGCAAAATATATTTCTATTGTAATAACTATTATTAAAGTTCTCTGGTTGCTATTTTGTTTGACAGGCTGATGAAAAAAAGATTTTGATATGGTCTTATTTAATTTTCTCAGTATTTTTGCATATAAAATCTAAGTAAATTGTATCGCAAGATACGTATTTTTGAGGCTATCATATATACTTGTGATGCTAGCTAAATTTAGCTTTAACTTAACTGTATAGGGCTTCATTTCTGTAATTTCAAACTACTGTAATTTTGTCAACAATAGCACAACTAGGCTGGAATCTTAAACTCCAGCTGAAGAAGCTTGAATTAGCTAGTAGGTGCTAATACTGGGGAATTGAAGAGTCAACTAAAAGAGAGTAGGCATCAATACCACCAGCAATATTTTTGACATTTGAGAACCCTTGAGAAACCAACCACTGACACATCTGAGCAGAACGGACACCGTGGTGACACAATACAAGAGTTTCTGCTTCGGGATTAAACATAGCAGGAACCTGTTCTGACCACTGAGCATATTCACTCAGAGGTAGATTGACAAAGCCATCAATTTGGGCGATCGCTAATTCTTGTGGTTCTCGCACATCTATTAACTGAATATTTGCATCTTCATCAGCAAGATATAGAGCTAATTCATTTACACTAATTTGAGTAATTGGTTGCCCGGAAGTATTCCCTGTCATGAGGTTTTTGTAAACAATCCTATATTATTTATGTTGACAGAAAACATGAAGATTGGGGAGCAGGGGCAGGGAGCAGAGGGAGAAGAAAAATATTAGCAACTGACAACTGACAACTGACAACTAACAACTGACTAATGAACACACAACGCTCATTCTCTGGTTTTATCCTAGCTGGTGCGATCGCCTTGATTATAGTAGCGATCGCAGGCTTTTACTGGTTCTTTGCCAAAAATCCAGTTAATCTTGTCGCATCTAATTCTCAAGCGAGTGCAGCCATATTTGTATCAAAACTGGCTCCTGTAACAGTTTCATTGCTGGTTAATCCCGACAGGTTGCAAACTTTCGACAGTTCAGGAGAAATATCTAAACTCAAAACCAGTTTGTTGGCTAAGAGTGGCATAGATTATAAGCAAGACATTCAACCTTGGCTGAAAGATGAAATTACACTCGCTCTCACCACATTAGATATTGACCGTGACCCCAAAAACGGTAGACAGCCAGGATATCTCATGGCGCTAGCAACCGATAATCCAGACAAAAGCCGTGAGTTTGTCGAGTTGTTGTTTTCCAAACGGGTATTAGCTGGAGCCAACTTAGCAACTGAAGAATATCAAGGTGCGAAAGTTATCTATGACAGTTCTCTAGCAGATGCTGATACTCTAGCTGGTGCAGTGGTTGATAACTTTGTCTTATTCGCCAACAATCCTAAAGTTTTGCGTGATGCGATTAATAATGTCCAAGCGCCTGACTTAAATTTGCTGAGTTCTCCCCAATATCAAAAAGCTACTCAACAGCTACCTAAAGGCTCTCTAGCTACGGCTTTTCTTAATCTCCCTCTAGTTGCACAATGGCAAGGGTTAGATTTACCAGAACCAACATACGATAGTCAAATTGTCGCTTTCACCTTAAACCCCAAAGGAATATTGGCAGAAACCAGTTTCCTCGCTTCCTCGGAAATGGAGCCAACATCACCCCCCTTATCAAAACCTGTAGAAGCATTACAATATATTCCCGCATCAGCAGCTTTGGTAATTGCAGGTTCCCATTTAGATAACTTGGGTAACAGCGATTTAGCCAAACTCTGGACACAAGCAAAAACGGCTATTTCTGGTTCAGGAACAGATGTAATTTCTAGATTGGTGCAACCTTTAACAGATTTGCAGAAAAATCGAGGCATCAATTTGGGACAAGATATATTTAGCTGGATACAGGGAGAATATGCTATTGCATTAGTTCCCCGTTTTGGACAAACAATTCCTGACTGGATTTTTGTGACAGAAAAATTAGAAAATGTACCAGAAGGTATTATGCGTTTAGATGCGATCGCTTCATCCCAAGGACTCAGCACTAACACAATCACCCTAGACAAGCAAACTGTTTCCGCCTGGACAGAACTAACAACCGCAACTAAACAGAGTGATACAAAAGACAGACCATCATTTACTGTAGAAGCCAAGGTACAAGGGGTACATACAACACTAGGAAATTATGAAATTTTCACCTCTGACCTAGCAACAATCTATGAAGTTTTGAATAATAAAGAAAAATCTTTAACTAATAATCCTCGCTTTCAAGATAGTATTGCTCCCATTCCTCAGCCAAATCAAGGCTACATCTATGTGGATTGGACAAAAAGCAAAAATTTAGTAGAGCAGCAAATACCCATTCTTAAGCTCATAGAAGTAGTAGGAAAACCATTCTTTGAGAATTTGCGATCGCTCACCTTTAGCAGTTATGGTAGTGACCCCAGAACGCTTAAAGGCGGTGTGTTTTTGCAATTACGTCCTTCGTAAAGCTAATAATATGCTGTGATAAAGATAGTGTAAAAACTTTTGGTTTTTATTAAAAAAATCAATTTAACCTAATTGTAAATATATGGTTTATGGCACATTTGAATGTGTCACAGTTTCTATATGTTTTCCGAAATTTTTTAACTAGAATATGTATACATCATTACTAAACTAATTAGAGCCTGTTGGAGGGCTGCTATGAAATATTGTCGCCCCCGACTTAAGTTTCGAGGTGGTTGGCTGTTGGCTATAGCTACTACTGTAATTACTACACCTGTAATCGCACAGACAGCTAATTTTGCCACACTTCGCTTATCACCGGGGTTTGAACCAGCACAAGGAAAAGTTTCAGGTCATACAGGTGGATCTTATTCATTGTCTGCCATTAGTAACCGCGATCGCCATAGAAAACCTTGCATTGGCTTTGCTGACCCCAAGCCAGATCACATTATGATTTTAGAAAAAGACTTTCCTCGTCTGAAACTATTAATTAATAGTGGTGGGACTGATACTACCTTATTGATTCAAGGCCCAGACGACACAACAATTCGTTGTGGTGATGATACAGGAAAGAGAAAAGACGCTAGCGTTGATGATATCGACTGGAAAAGTGGAACCTATCGAATTTGGATAGGTAAATTCAACGCTGGAGGCAAGATTAACTACACGCTGACAGTGCAGCAGTAAATTGGAGACTGGGAGCAGTATTGCATCTCCCCCTACTCCTCAGTACCCAATCCCCCATTAACGATATGATGGGATAGTAGCTTGTTGTGCTTTACCGAGGGTGCTATCTCGTGCTATCTACACTGCGTGCTGACTTTCGTATCATCTTTGAACGTGACCCTGCTGCCCGTAATTTGCTGGAGGTCTTGTTTTGTTACCCTGGTTTGCAAGCCCTGTTATTCCATCGGGTAGCTCACTGGCTCCATCATATCGGGATACCGTTTATTCCCCGCTTAATTTCTCACATAGCTAGGTTTTTGACAGGTATTGAAATCCACCCTGGCGCAACAATTGGACAAGGTGTGTTTATCGACCACGGTATGGGTGTGGTTATTGGTGAGACTGCAATTATTGGAGATTATGCCTTAATTTACCAAGGTGTCACCCTTGGGGGAACTGGTAAAGAAAGCGGCAAGCGCCACCCCACTTTAGGCGAAAATGTTGTTGTCGGTGCTGGTGCTAAGGTACTGGGCAATCTTCAAATTGGCAATAACGTCCGTATTGGTGCTGGGTCTGTTGTCCTTAGGGATGTACCCTCGAATTGTACTGTTGTAGGTATTCCTGGAAGAATTGTTTATCGTTCGGGAGCGCGGGTTGCTCCCCTAGAACATAACAACTTACCAGACTCTGAAGCTGAAGTAATTCGGGCTTTGGTTGATCGTATTGAATTACTAGAACAACAAATACAAGCGTTACAGAATAATCAATCTGCTTCCAAGATTCCTGTTTTAGTTGCAGCAACTTCCCCAGAAGGAGAGATATCGCACAATTCCCAGTGGTGCAACCTCAGTGATAAAGCTATTCAACAGTATCTAGATGGTGCAGGCATCTAGATAAATTCAAAATTACAGAAATTGTAGAGGGGGAATAGTTCTTTCTATTTCCCCCTATCCCCTTTTATGGGTTAACAGCTTGTGTAGACCATTCTTGGTTGTCATCACGATGATAAAGCCAACGGTTTTGTGGTTCACCGCGTAATTCCAAATGGTCTACTTGAGTGGGTTCGAGTAGTAGTAGGCAAAAATTCCCTACTGGTTTCTGAGTATCCGGTGGTGGTGGGTTAAAAGCTGCCTGATCCTCTCTTGGTTGACTGGGATGAGGCCAAGCAAACTGTAACCGTGCAGGATCACTCAGTTCTTGCCAAGTAGTAATTCGGGCTGTTTGGAGATGAGGGTAAGATTCATCATTTCCTACTAAAGTTAATTGACCAGTCAGGCGGAATTGTTCTCTAGTATTGGGAAAATACCAACAAACTTCTGCCCAAGGTTGCTGCTGTATCTGGTCGATTTTCTCACTACGGGCATCGGTAATAAATTTTAATTGGTTAGTATCTTTCAAAAAACCACGAAAGACTACAGTCCGATTAGCTGGATGACCATTTGCCCTGACGGTTGCTAATTGCAAGTAACGGGCGTAAACTAGAGTGCGGTTACGATGGAGAGCATGGGCGATCGCGCTTCGCCAAGGAGCTAGGGACATAATAATTTGTAATTCGTAATGACCTACAGATAGGTTTGGTTGTATGTATTTTATCTCACACTTACTTCTTGTTAATTAAGTTTGATTGCAATGACTAAATTCTAGACTCATTGCCATATAGGTGACTTTGCCATATTTTCTATTTATATACATTGCTTATAGCTGGAATTGGTGATTTGAACAGAAGTCGATTTTACGCTAAATTTCCCTTATCTTTGATCACTTTTGCACTTGAATACTGTTGATAATTGCAACTCAGTGTATAAACTTTCTGAGTAGGAAAAGCTATTATACACCATAAATTTATGTGGCAATTTCTACAGAGCAGGCATAGCGTAAAGTGGGAAAATTTTCAATCTTTTATCCTCAATCTACTTGGCGTATAGTCGTAATCTGTTAACAAGCAACAAGTCTTGATCTATGGTTCGTGAGCTTGAAAGAAAACGTCAGAGTGCAAGGTTTCCTGAATCTGCCCCAGCTGCTAATCCGGTATTTTTTAGAACCTATAGCCGCCGTACACAAGCGGGGTTAAGGGAAACTTGGGATGAGGTATGCGATCGCATCCTCAAAGATTTAATTGAGTTGGGTAAACTTAGCCCCGAAGAAGTAGCGATTTTAGAAAAAACCCAGCGTAATCTCACAGCCCTACCCAGTGGACGCTGGTTGTGGGTAGGCGGAACCGAGTGGATAGGTAAGTCCAAAAACTTCTCTGGTGCTTATAACTGCACATCCACGAACCTCCAAGACTGGAAAGCCTTCGGGTTGATGATGAATCTCGCCATGATGGGCTGTGGGACAGGAGCCGTGATAGAACCGCAGTATATTAATCAACTACCACCAATCCGTAATCAGCTAAATGTCATTCTTAAAGGTGAAATTGGTGCTACTCCTAAAAACTTACGTCGTGAATATACACAAACCCATATAGAAGGCAATAGTGCTACTATCTACGTCGGAGATAGCCGCGAGGGTTGGGTAGAATCCTATCAAGCCCTCTTGGAACTCTCCACAGATGAAAGATTTACTGATGAAGTACAAGTATTTGTTGATGTTAGCGACGTGCGCCAAGCGGGAGAAACCCTCAACGGCTTTGGTGGCGTTGCCAATCCTGTAAAATTACCAGGACTGTATCAACGCTGTGCGGCTATTCTCAACAAAGCTGTAGGTAGACAGTTAAATTCTGTAGAGTGCTGTCTGTTAATTGACGAAGCGGCTGTAACGATTGTTGCAGGCAATATCCGAAGAAGTGCGGGTATGCGTCAGTTTTTATCTGACGACCAACTAGGGGCAACTGCCAAAGATAACCTATGGCAGCAAGATGAAAATGGCAACTGGCGCATTGATCCTGAGCGTGATTCTTTGCGGATGGCCAACCACACCAGAGTTTTTCACCGCAAGCCAACATTAGAAGAGTGTGTTGATGCTGTACGTAAACAGTATTACAGTGGCGAAGGGGCGATTCAATGGGCTGGTGAAGCAGTAGCTAGAGCCAATATTGATTTGCTCACTACAAAAGCCTTGAAAGTCGAGTTTCTCAAAGCTTACGAACAAGGAACAGCTAAAGACTGGTTGCAAAAACGACATCCTCATCTTGATGAAAAAGAGCTAAAACATCGTTTAGCTCGTTATGGTTTAAATCCTTGCGGAGAAATATTAGGTAGCGATTTTCACTGTAATTTATCGGAAATCCACTTAAATCAAATTGACCCATTTAATTACAAAGAACAAAGTGAGGCTTTTACTGCTGGGGCTTTATCTGTAGCGACACTGTTAAATCACAAATTCACAGAACCTCGCTATCAATACAGTCGGGAATTAGATCCGATTGTGGGTGTTTCTTTCACTGGTTTATTTGATTTCTTTGTCCATGCTTTTGGTGCAGATTGGCTGCGCTGGTGGGAAGAAGGAAGACCTGGAACGCCCGAAGGATTGGCGTTTAAACACCAAGAAGAAAAATATCTCAGTTCTTGGCGGGAAATTGTGCAGCGTGTTGTGTGGGATTATTGCGATCGCCACAACATCAAACGTCCTAATCGTTGTACCACAGTCCAACCCAGTGGCACAAAATCACTATTAACTGGTGCAAGTCCCGGTTGGCATCCCCCCAAAGCCCAGAGATTTATTCGCCGGATTACTTTCCGTAAAAATGACCCAGTGGCTTTGGCTTGTATTGATTATGGTTACAATGTCATACCTTCCCAATCAGATAAGGATGAAAAAGGTAATCTGCTGAATGATCCCTTAGATCCACGGGTAAGTGAATGGTTAGTAGAAATTCCTGTAGCTGTATCTTGGGCTGATATACCAGGAGCTGATACTATCGACATCAGCAAATTTAGTGCGATCGCTCAGATGGATTTCTATATGCAGGTGCAGAAATTCTACGTCACCCATAACACATCTGCAACCATCGAGGTGCGAGAACACGAAGTTGAAACCTTAGGAGAGCAAATCTGGCAAGCCATTCAAAATGATGAAGGCTACATTAGTGCAGCACTACTAGCCAGGTTTGACGACCATCAAACTTTCCCTCGTCTACCATTTGAGCCAATCTCCAAAGAACAGTATGAGCAAATGGTAGAAGAAGTTGTACAACGTCGCAAAACTGATGATTTTTACGCCGTTTTAAGTCGCTATGATTTCGGCGATTTAATGGAAGTAGGACCAGCCGGGTGTGACTCTGATAAGTGCATGATGCCTGAACAAAGTCCCCAGTAAATTTATAGTCAATAGTCAACAGTCAATAGTTAACAGTACAAAATAAAAAACTCTTAACTAATGACTAATGACTAATGGCTGAATTTGCAAGTTAAGATTGATTAAGAATTCATATTTTTCACACCAGTATTAGGAGAGATTTAAATGTTCATTGATGAATTGTCACCAATATTCAAACAATTAGTCCAACATCCAGCCTCCTTTTTGGGTGGATTTGCCTCTGGTGTGCTGAGACTTAACTTGGCAGATGATCCTGTCAAAAGCTGGTTAGATAAGCAAATTGGTGTTACCAGTTATTCTTTTCCAGGAACTGATGCACATAATGGCAGAGCTAGCGGCCCGCAGTCAATATCGATTGAATAAGGGCTGGGTATTGGAAAGAGGTAGAGGATACAGAATTTTGAATTGATGTGTCCCTACTCCCCATTCTTACAACCAATTTCCAACCAAGACATAAGCCGCCCAATAAGCAGGGCGACTGTAATTAGGATTATTTTTTAATAAAGTTACTTGCGCGCGACGCAAGGCTTCCACTTTACTAACTTTGCCATTCACTAATTCACGGTAAAATTCCCCAATTAAGATGGCGGTAGATTGATCGTTAATATGCCAAAGTGAAGCCACTGTACTACGTGCGCCGGCTTTTATCGCTGCACCTGCCAAGCCTAAGGTAGCACGATTGTCACCAGTGGCAGTTTGACAAGCACTCAGCACCAGTAATTCTAAGGTTTGCCTACTAATTTCGGTTTGGTTGCGGAGTAAGTTATCGAACTGTAAAACATTAATCGAACCATCATTGGCTAAGATAAATGTATTTTCTGGGCGGGAACTAAATTGTCCGTGAGTAGCTAAATGTAAGACGTTGAAAGGAACGGTATTGACATTTTTTTCTAATGTTATGCGAGTAAAGTCTTGATTTAGCAGTTGTTTGGTAGATGCACCTGTTTGGTTAATGAAGTCGAATTCTAACTGAATTCCCGGTAAGGGTGGGAATGTAGAAAATTCTGGTGGTGGTTGTACTAAACCCGCAGCTAGTACTTGTAGCGATGTTTGCGCCAGAGGTTTGGGAGTTAATAGTTGCAATCCTAAACTGAGAGCAACAGCATATTTTTCTACCAAATATTTCTCGCCGTCGTAAAGTGCGGCTAGTGGTACATTTCGTAATGCTCCATCTAGAACAAATACTAGTGTATTAACTTTACTTGTGGCTAAATCTGATTCTATGGGTTTAATTAACCAGCCGTAAACTTCTTGGGAAAGAGTTTGTACTTCTTCTGTCCTGTCTGGTTCTAAAAGATACTCCCGGAGTTCTGTTAAGGTGCGTTCAACTTCAACCTGGGATTTTTTAACTTGATAATGGCGTAATGGTTGCTGGGGGATTTTGACGATTACTTCGAGTTTTTCTGGCAGAATAATTGGGTAGAGTATAGCTGTGTTGGGATTATCTTGGTCTACTACTTGATCTAAAAGTACCTTCTGCCCTTGTAAACAAGCTTCTCGGAAAAAGTTATCGAGTTCTGCTAACTGCAACGCCTCTATGCGTGTTCTAGCTTTATCTAATGTTTTAATGTCGGTTTTTTCGCCAGAATTTTCCAGTAGTAATGCTACAGACTCACGATAAACTGGCTCTACATTGTCTCGGAAATTAAACTGGATATCTTGATTGACTGCTGCTAAATCAGTACGTAATGATTCTAATGTGTCTACGGCTGCATCATAGGCAGCGATCGCTCCTGTAAAATTACCTTGGGCTTTGAATAATCTACCTAATTGCCATTGCCATAAATAAATAATCTCTGGCGCGTTACTGGTTTGCGCCAACATCAAAGCTTGTTGTGTCAGATTAATCGCCTCAGTAAATTGTTGTGTTTTTTCATACAAATTACCCAAATTCCCTAAAGCATAGGCTTCGGCTCGGATATCATCCAAACTCTGGGCTTGTTGTACAGTTGTAGCCAGGAGTTGAGCAATTTGAGATTTGGGAGTGTTTAAACTACTCAAACTGTGAGCAAAGTTAATGCGGGCGTAAATTGATGGGCGTGAGGGTGGAATTTGTACAAGCTGAGACTGAATTTCTGGAATTAGGGTTTGTGCTGCTGCAAATTGTTTTTCCTCAATGAGTAAATTGAGATGATTGAGTCGTGCTTGAATTTTTGTTAAGGGTGAAGGTGATATATCAAATGTTTGTTGGTAGAATGCGATCGCCTGAGAAATTTTTTGCTGAATACGAGCATTATTCCCTAAACTAAGCAGACTTAAAGCAATATTTTCTGGTGATTTGAGCCTTTGGTGAATCCCTAAACTTTGTTCTAAAGCCAGACGAGATTTTTCTAACTCTCCTACATTTTCCAATGTATCACCAAGGGAAAGTAAAACTGATGCCTTTGCGAAAGAATCACCTTGATTTTCTAAAGTTTGATTTACCTGTTCTAATTTATCAATAGCTTGCTTATTAAAACCTTGATTTCGTAATGCTTGAGCTTGAGAAATTAAAGCCAAAGCAATACCATTTTCATCTCCTATCTTGGTGTAAATATCTCCAGTCTGTTTCCAGGTAGCCAGAGCCGCTTCTGCCTTTCCTGTCAAAAGTTGTAAGCGCCCTTGAATATCGAGAGTTTGAGCTAAAAGTGCTAAATTTTTATTAGTTGTGCCTTGTTGTTTAAATACCTGTAAATCCAAACTTTTAGTAATAGCTAGTTGCGCTTTTTGCCAATCACCAATTTGCTGATAAGCCAGGGATAAATTACTCAAAGCTACAGCTTTTTTTAAACTATCTCCCTGCTGTTGATATTCTTGAACTGCTTGCTGTAAAATTTGCACTGCATCAGCAAAACGACCACTTTCATATAAGGTTTGACTCTCAACCATTTTAAAAGATGAATCTTGATTGATGATTTTCGGTTGAGAACTATTTGCGAAAGCCGGAGTAATCACAATAGATATAAATATAGTTAACACAGCCAGCAAACAAAAATTAATGAACTTCCTTTTCACAACTCCCCACTCCCCTAAACCAAAAAGACATATTTACTCTTCTCTGTGCCTCTGTGACTTTGTGGTTAAATAGATTCTTGTAAACCACATAAAGACAGAGAAAAAGCCCCTCTGAAATTAAAAACGTAAAATCTCGCGCTCATATCCTTCAGGTACAGGTGTGACCTCCCAAACCAACCCTTCACCAGATTTCAATATCACCTGCACATACAATTCTTCTATAGGCGTTGTCGCAATATCTTCATTGTTGGGAAATGCTTCTAAATCTTCCGTGAGCAGCCTGAGTTGGAATCCCACAGGAATCATATTTTCTGGATTTGCACTGCGTAATTCAAAGCGCCAAATCCCTTCGTCTGAATTGCCTTGAGGAAAAACTCGTAATTCGTAAGTATTACCAGCTACTATGATTTGCCGAGATAAACCGAGAGTAGACGCTTGGGTTTCTCGGCTCCTCATCCCTGAAGGCAAAGCTGTCAATTGCCGTAGTTCCCAGCCAAGTTGTTGAGCAAAATTTGATACTCCTTCTTGAAACCATTGCCCAATTGATGCTGGCTGAACAATTCCTTGGCGCAATTCATACAAGCGTTGTCGCCAACCGCCATGAGCTAACAATGCTCCCCACAATGAAAAGGGAACTTCTAAGCGGGGAAATTTGATATCTGCGTTACTTAATCTTGCAAGTAAATTGTCCGCTTGGGTTTGGGGTAAGGGTGGTAGGGGAGACACCGACCCACGTCTGATTTCTTCAGGATACAATTGGCGAGTTATCCAAAGCACATTCAAGTCTTGGATGAGCTGATCAGATTCTAAACTGTAAGTGCGATCGCTCCCATCATAAACTCCTAAAGTCTTCAGTTGTTGATGAGTTGTGTACCCAAAAATTCTGATCCATTCCTCATCAGGATTTACCTGCACTGCTAAGTAATAATCAGCCACCCATTCTGGAATATCTACCCATTCTTGAGGTACACGCAACTCATCCACATCCATCGCTAAGGTAGGAATTAACACCAAGCGAGAGTTATCAAAATTAATAGCGGTACCATTGACAAACTCCCAAATACTCGCTGATGTAACCATATTGGGATACACTCTGGCGCTGGGCGTAATCTCCTGTTTCAACCAAGTTAAAAATGTTTGTAAAGAAATTTGATTAACCCAAGCACGTTGATCACCACCAGATGTAGAGTATGTATGTTCTAGAGTTGGCGATGTCTGAATAATTTCTAGAACTAAATCATCATCAATAACCAAATAAGGAGAAGCATTAAACATAATCAAAATGGCTCCATTTCAAGTGGGTTGGGATGTGCATAGTGGTTGTTGAGCCATTCTTCTAAACTTTTACTTATGGCATCCAGTACGACTGGTGTAGGGGAGATATGCAAACTATCAACACTCCACTGCGACAGGGTAGTGAGTAATGAGCGCTTAATGCTACTAAGACGGCGAGACACGGAATATTGCTTAATTTCTAACTGTTCAGCGATTTGTTGTTGAGTCAGCTTTTGCTCATAATAAGCTTGGAGTAATTTTTGAGACTGAATATCCAAAACTGCTAAAGCATCTATTAAAACTTGGTTTAATTGTGCCTGTTGTGTTTGTCTAGTTGTGGCTTCTTCTTGGGCAATAATTTCTGTAAGTAAAGATGCTGCTAAATCTGCGGGTAATGTATCTAATAAATTACCTGATTCTTGGCCGTTCATAGGAGCATCGACAGACACAAACTTGGGATAAAGAAAATTACGTACAGCTTTAGCGCAGGTACTCAGCCAATTTTCCAAAGTTTCTGGAGTCACCTGACTCAAGCTTTGTCTATTGTAAAGCTGAGTAATTACTTGCCATGTAGGAGTATCCGGTTTCCCTAACTGACGGATGCTTTTATTATCACTGGTGTAGAGTTCCCTAAAACATTCCCAAGCTAAGACATAACTACTGATAATTTGATTACTAAAGCCAGCATTCTCTAAAGCACTTACCAACCGTCTCCGACTAATTTTATGCAGTAAAGCCCAGTCCGTGCAGATATCGGCTTCCTTTCTTAAACGTAGTGAGTCTTTGAGAAAACGCTCAAAAGCATATTCAGCATAGCTTTTCAAATTGGTACTGTATTCAGGATTAAAATTTTTGAGAATTTTATGAATGCAGGAAATAGCAATCTGAAAACAATCAGCAACAGAAAATTGACTGATAAAATTCAAGGCTATTTTTCTCGCAACCCAGTAGCATACCTCTTGCAAATAAGCCGAGATATGTCCCACCGCTAGGAGACTGGATTCAATTTGCCAGAGTTTGTACCAATAAAGCACCCAGAAATGATCAGAAGTCTGTTCTGGGTATTCTTCTAAGCATTTTTTAATACTTCGCCGTAGTTTACTATCAGTTACCCAAACACTGAACTTATCTGCATCAAACTGCACAAAGGTAGAGAAGATTTCAATAATGCCCTGTCGGGGTTGCATGAAATTTATGTGAATATAAGAGATTTAAAATTTACACATTTCTACTTAATTGTAATACGCAACACTGTAAGCATTCTTCCAATTTGGCCAAAAAATTTTCCTACTCACTGCATAAACACTGAAAGCCGTCGTAGAAAGGCACAGATGAACGGTTATGAGTTGAAGCAAACATAACCTAGCAACAACTTTAGACTTACAAGGAATAAACATGGCAATTATTAACGGTACTTCTAGTAATGACACACTGTTTGGAACCAATGGTCCAGATACCATCGACGGCAAAACAGGGAATGACGTAATTTATGGCAATGATGGTCTTGACTGGATATACGCCGGCCCTTATAACCCTGTTCTTGGTGTTTCTGATAACGATATCGTTTATGGTGGTGGGAGTGACGACTATATCTATGGTGGATATGGTGATGACATACTCTATGGTGAAGCCGGTAACGATAACATCTATGGTGAACTCGGTAACGATACTCTTTATGGTGGCATAGGTGATGATTATCTCTCCGGTGGTGACGGCAATGACAAACTCTATGGTGGTGACGGTAAGGATATTCTCTATGGTGGTGCAGGTAACGATATTTTAGACGGTGGTACAGGTGCAGACCAAATGTTAGGGGGTGCAGGTAATGACACTTACTATGTAGACAATATTGGTGACAAAGTTACTGAATTTGCATCAGAGGGAACTGATACTGTCATCTCAACAATTAGCTATACCTTAGGGGCAAACGTCGAAAACCTTACCCTCTCCGGTAGTGCAGTTAGCGCTACAGGTAACGAACTCAACAACTTCATCAGAGGTAACAGCGCCAACAACTTTATTTATGGTTTAGGTGGCAATGATATCGTCTACGCTGGTGGGGGAAATGACACCGTAGATGGTGGTAGTGGTGATGATGTCATCTACGGTGACACAGGAAATGACACTCTCTATGGCTGGACTGGAAATGATAAACTATTTGGCGGTGATGGTACCGACACCCTTCACGGTGAAGATGGCAACGACATTTTAGATGGTGGAAGCGGTGCAGACACAATGTATGGTGGTCTAGGAAACGACACCTACTATGTGGATAATGTTGGTGACAAAGTTACCGAATATGTTGGGCAAGGAACTGATACTGTCATCTCAACAATTAGCTATACCTTAGGGGCAAACGTCGAAAACCTCACCCTCTCTGGTAGTGCAGCTATCAACGGTACAGGTAACGAACTCAACAATGTCATTAGGGGTAACAGTGCCAACAACTTTATTTATGGTTTAGGTGGCAATGATACTATCTACGCTGGTGGGGGAAATGACACCGTAGATGGTGGTAGTGGTGATGATGTCATCTACGGTGAAGCTGGCAATGATACTCTCTATGGCTGGACTGGCAATGACAGATTATATGGTGGTGATGGAGACGATAACATCTATGGTGAAGATGGTAACGACACTCTTTATGGTGACGCTGGCAATGACAAACTTTATGGCGGTGCTGGTAACGACACCCTTTTTGGTGGTGCTGGCAACGACTGCTTAGTTGGCGGTACAGGGAATGACATCCTCTGGGGTGGTGCAGGTGCAGATAAATTTGTCTTCAATTCTAGATTTGAAGGTGTAGATACTATTAAAGACTTCAACTGGGGTGAAGGCGACAAAATTTGTCTTGGCTCATCCTTTGGCGCCACCTCTACTAGCCAGATTTCCTACAACAGCCTTTCTGGTGCATTGTCTTTCCAAGGTACTGTGTTTGCCATTCTAGAAAACAAACCTGCTGCTTTTTCAACTTCTCTCGATATCAATCTCAACTGCAACTGTTAATTAGCTTGATTGGGGGCGCTATCTTTGCGCTCCCCAGTTTGTATTGATATGAGATGGACAAGAAATCAATACATCTAAACAACCTCACTTAAGTAAATTACAGATATTAAATTTAAAGTATTTATATTATTTCATAAAAACTTTAATTTCTCACAGTATAAATGCGTTTATCTGTGATTTAATGATACTCAGGCTCACAACCTTATCTGTAAAAATTTTCAACATCGCAAATGTAATATTCATAAGTATCAAAGGAGGACAATTAATGAAATTAAACCAAATAGTAAATATTAGTGCTATAGCTCAAATATTAGCAATAGCATTGAGTATATTTCCAGAATCTGCTCAAGCTGGATTTGCTAGAGCATCTAGTTCTGCTGTTAATACAACTGATTCTTTCTCCTTTGAGATAGATACTTCTGTCACAGACACTAAAACTGCTCCTGGAGAGTTAAATATTGGCTTATTTCCAAACGCTATAAAAAATGCTTTCTATGAAGTTGGCCCAGATTCATCTTTTAGCACATCTGTCTTTTTTATTGCTGGAGACCTTAAAACTTCTTTAATCGAAGATCCATTAATATTAGCGGATTTGAATGATGAACCCGATTTTTATAGTTCTTTTGGAGGAAGATTTATTAATAAGGCAATTAGATATGAAGCAAGATTAGAAGATGCAAGTGGAGAAAATTTTATTGAATTTGAGTTTTTTGCTCCTTTTACAGACCCCAACTCTTTGTCTGTTTTTAACTTTTTAAACCTAGCTGAATTTCTTAATTCCGATGGAATTGTCATCTTTCCTAGAAATCTTGGTTCTCTAAACTTCGCTGGATCTGATGAAAGAAATGGTTTTAAATTTACTCCTGCTGATGTAGTCGCACAAGTTCCCGACCCTAGTGTGACAGCAGCTTTATTAGGTGTTGGAATTATGAAGACTTTAGTAGCAGTAAAGCCACAAAAACGTTGGCGAAACTAAATAATGCTTACATTTCCTCACTAAATTAGGCGATAATAATCTAGTGGTGTGTCTTCTCTAGAGACGTGTTATAACACGTCTTCATAGTTATGGATATAAAAGCAAATTATTTTATAAAACTAATAAACCATTATAAAAATTACTGGTAGATTAAGACTATTTCACCATGTATAAAGACAAATCTAGATTATGGATATTAGGTAATATTTTCATCATTTGGATGTTACTTTGTTATCGCACCTTAGCTGATATTATTCCAGATACAACGCTTCCTGTTAACTCTACTGTCAGATTTCAAGGTAATACCAAAGTGATAGAAGGAGGAACACTGGTAGGAGAAAACCTTTTTCATAGCTTCAAGGAGTTTTCTTTTTCTATCCTAACACCAGATACGACTGGAGACACAGCATTTTTTAAAAACGGTGAAGCTGTTAGAAACATATTTACAAGAGTGACTGGGGGCTTACCTTCAAATATAGATGGAATTATTAAAGCTAACGGTACTGCCAATTTATTTATTATTAATCCTACAGGTATTATTTTTGGTCAAAATGCTAGTCTAGACATTGGTGGTTCTTTTGTTGCTTCTACAGCAACTAGCTTGAAATTTCGTGATAATACAGAGTTTAGTGCTGTTGAGTCTGGTGTCACACCATTATTAACAATCAGTGTGCCAAGTGGTCTGCAATTTGGTGGTCATCTCAGAGATATTGTTAACAAAGCCCAAGCAAATTTTGATGAAGACTCTTATACTCTTGGGTTGCCTATAGGATTAAAGGTTCCTAATGGAAAAACATTAGCCTTAGTAGGTGGTGATCTTTTCTTAACTGGGGGTAACTTAACAGCTATTGACGGAAAAATAGAGTTAGGTAGTGTTGGCGCTAATAGTTTTGTCGGCTTAAACGAAGTAGAAAAAGGATATGCTTTAGAATATTCATCGTCTCAAAAATTTGGTAGTATTCAATTTTCGCAAGGAGCAAGTGTCAATCCGAGTGGTAATGGTGGCGGTGCGATTCATATACAGGGTAGAAATATTAATATTGCAGATAATTCACTGATTATTTCTTTTACTTTTGGTTCACAAACAGGAGAAAATCTTACTATTAATGCAACTGAATCTGTAACATTGAGTAACGGTTCTAATATAGCAACATTTACAGAAGGTGAGGGAAAAGCTGGCGATATATTAATAAATGCTACTGAATTTATAAAAATGGTTGGTACAGCAGATGATAATTCTCCAAGTATTATTGGTTCTCAAGTATGTGTTATTTCTTCAGAGTGTAATAGTGTGACAGGTAACAGTGGTAATTTATTTATAGAGACTCAGAAATTACTTATCGAAAATGGAGCAAGAATAGACAGTTCAACTTTTGGGATGGGTCAAGCAGGGAATATTTTTGTTAAAGCCACAGATACTTTAGAAATTAGTGGAAATAAAGATGGAATTCCCAGTGGAATCTTTGCCCAAGTAGGAGACGACCTCCTAGAAAAACCAGGAGATGCAGGTTCTCTCATGATTAACACAAAAATACTTACTGTGAGAGAGGGAGCGCAAATTGTTACAGCAGGACGACAAGCTGGTAATGGTGGAAATTTAACTATCAATGCAACTGATTCAATTCTTCTAAGTGGATATTCTCCTTTGGCAACATCTGATATTTTAGATAATAACCGCAGTGGAATTTTTGTCTCTGCTGAACCTGGAGCAATGGGTAATGTAGGCAGCTTAAGCGTAAAAACTGAAATATTGACTGTTGAACAGGGAGCAAGAATTTCAGCAGATAACTTTGGTTCTGGTAAAGAAAATACATCGTCTATTAATGTTACACGCTTAATAATTCGTGATGGTGGAGAAGTGAAGTCAGGTTCTTTCGGGGATGGTGCAGGTGGAACTTTGACTGTCAATGCTACCGAGTCTGTAGATGTTATTGGTACTGGAACCATTGGCGGTGAAACTATCCCCAGTACCTTATTCTCCCAAGCCCAAGGAAGCGGTAAAGCTGGGAGTTTATTTATCAATACACCTACTCTCAATGTCCGTGAAGGAGGAGAAGTCACAGTCAGCGCCACAGGTACGGGTGCAGCAGGTAATCTAACTGCAAACGTCAACACAATTCGCCTCAATCAAGGAAAACTGACTGCCGAAACCAATGCTGGTGAAGGTGCAAATATCACTTTAGAAAATGTACAAGTTTTGGTGTTGCAAAATCAAAGTTTGATTTCTGCTCAAGCTTTCAATGATGCTAGTGGAGGTAACATCACTATTAACGCGCCTGATGGCTTTGTGGTTGCTTCCCCCGATGAAAATAATGATATTGTAGCTAATGCTGTTCAAGGGAAAGGTGGCAATATTAACATTAATGCCCGGAGTATTTTTGGTATAGGACAACGCCTATCAACACCAGCAAATAATACTAATGATATTGATGCTAGTTCTCAGTTTGGTTTAACAGGTACAGTCACAATTAATACACCTGATGTAGACCCCAGTAGTGGCTTGGTACAGTTGCCTAATAATTTCACGGATGCGTCACAACAAATAGTCTCTAGCTGTAACCCTGGCAATCCTGCTAGACGTAGTTCCTTCACTATCACAGGACGGGGAGGAATTGCCCGCAGTCCGATGGAACCATTTCAAAGCGAAGTATCTACAGGACGATGGATAACATTAGATACGATGAATTCTCGTCAAAATAGTAATGTGAGCAATAAAAACCCTCAATCTTCCACACCTAAAATAGTCGAGGTGCAAGGCTGGATTGTCGATAAAAACGGTAATGTATCTCTAGTAGCTCAAATACCAAATATCACCCCTCGTGGTGTGTCTGTTGCTAGCGGTGTTTGCTCGGTTGAGTAATATTAAGAATTTTTGATGGGGCGAGACTCAATTTTTTACCAACAGCTATATCTGGAGTACTAACATTGGGCAAGTTAGTAGTTTTAAAGTTAAGTACAGGGAGTTTTGAGGCGGGATTTCCTATAACGCTGCAAATTGGTGATGAAAATGCTCGTCCCACTGTAGAAATTACTGGTGAATTACCACCAGACTCAGATATTCCTCTTTTTTACCATCAATGGCAGTCTATTTACTGTCAACTTAAATTTTCTGGTCGCCCTATCGGTATTCCTAAACAATCAAAACAAACACCTTCTTTAGAAGATTGTCAAAAAGCTGCGGACACTCTAAAAGTTCGTTTAAATACTTGGCTGTCATCCGATAGCTTTCGCTCCATTCGCGAAAAATGGCTGGAAAAACTTACACCAGAAGACCATATCCGTGTACTGCTACAAACTAATGACCTGAGATTGCAAAAACTTCCTTGGCATTTGTGGGATTTGCTAGAACGTTATCCAAAAGCTGAAATTGCTTTGAGTGCGCCTAGCTATGAACAAGTCAACCACAATTCACCGCTTAAATCACAGGTGAAAGTTTTAGCTATTTTGGGTAATAGTCAGGGAATTGATATCCAAGCGGACAGTAAACTATTGCAAGAATTACCTCATGCCAATACTACCTTTTTAGTTGAGCCATCAAGTAAAGACTTAACCGACCAACTATGGGAACCAGACTGGCAGATTTTGTTTTTTGCTGGACATAGTGCTACTGATAAAAGCGGTGATACCGGGAAAATTAATATTAATCAAACAGAGTGTTTGACAATTAGTCAGTTAAAGTACGCCTTGCGGAAAGCCGTAGAACGGGGTTTACATCTGGCGATTTTTAACTCTTGTGATGGTTTGGGTTTGGCACGGGAGTTTGCAGATTTGCAGATACCCCAAATTATCGTCATGCGCGAACCTATTCCTGATAGGGTGGCACAAGAATTTCTCAAGTATTTTTTAGAAGCTTTTGCCCGTGGCGAATCTCTATACATAGCAGTCAGGGAGGCGCGGGAACGGTTGCAAGGACTGGAAAATCAATTTCCTTGTGCTACTTGGTTGCCTGTCATTTATCAAAATCCGGCAGCGATGCCTCTATTATGGCAAGAATTACACGTCAACCAGAATGATGAAATAACCTCTTTACCAAAAATTGCCACTAGAGGAGGTATCAAACTACGACAAGCTTTGTCTGCGGTCATACTTGCCAGCACCGTCGTAACACTATTGTTAATGGGGGTACGGTATTTTGGTTTACTGCAATCATGGGAGTTGATGACATTTGACCACGTACTAGGTTTGCGTCCACAGGAAAAGCCAGATTCACGCATACTGGTAATTACTGTAACTGAAGAAGATGTGCAATCCCAATCTCCAGATAGGCGGGGATCTTTATCTGATGAAGCTCTTGGTAAGTTGTTAGCAAAATTGGAGGCATATCAACCACGAGTGATTGGTTTGGATATATACCGTGATTACGCAGTAAAACCAGCTTATCCAGAGTTAGCCACACGAATGAAAAAAAGCGATCGCTTTGTGGCAGTATGTCAAGTTAGTAACCCCCAAAGTAGCAACCCAGGCATTAAACCACCACCAGAAGTTTCCCCTAGCGCTCTCGGCTTCAGTGATATCGTCATCGATGCAGATAATGTGGTACGTCGTCATCTGTTGGCGTTAACGCCTCCTCCCTCATCTCCCTGCACTGCACCTTATTCTTTAAATGTGCAGTTGGCTCTACGTTATTTATATACTGTAGGAATTAAGTTACAATTTACGCCTGATGGAGCATGGCAACTAGGTAAGCTAACCTTAAAACCAATAGAGGCTCATACCGGAGGCTACCAAGGTATTGACGCGTTAGGACACCAAATTCTACTCAATTATCGCTCCTTTGATAAGTTAGAAGCGATCGCACCACGGATTACATTACAACAAGCACTAACTGGACAACTACAAGCGAATGCAGTCAAAGACAAAATAGTTTTAATTGGCACAACAGCCGAAAGCTTTCGTGATTATTCATTGACGCCTTATGCTTCCTCACAAGGTAAGCTACAGGAAATAGCAGGAGTGTTTTTACAAGCCCAGATGGTTAGTCAGTTGTTAAGTGCGGTTTTAGACGGGCGACCTCTGTTATCAACTTGGCATATATGGGTTGAAGTTATTTGGGTTTGGGGTTGGGCTATTGTAGGGGGTTTACTTGCTCTTTATCTGCGACAACTTACTCATTTAGGACTGGCCGTTGGCATAGCATTCCTGAGTTTGTACAGTATTTGCCTGATATTATTAATACTATACAGTTGTTGGGTTCCCTTAGTACCTGCGGCGATCGCTTTAGGAGTTAATACTGTTATCTTAGTAGCTTTCATCAAGCCTATCAAAGCAGCATAAAAATATTTTTTTGCTTGACAACAAACTATGAAAAGCTTTCAATTCACCATAGCCTTGGGCATAGCATTCACTAGCAATATATCCTACCCTCTACAACTCCAGGCTTTACCACTTGATACAAGTCTTGCCTCAGTCCAATTTATCCCACCACCGCCACCCCCAGACCGGAGTGCAGCAGGTTCTAGAGGTGGGGCTGCAAGTCGTGGATGCGACGCAACTCATCAAACAGTAACAGCCTTAGTACCTACCTACAAACAAACTCTCAACCAAAGTAAGCAAGCAGTTGTTCCCATCACCCAGGTTTGGGGCTTAACAAATGCCGAAAATCCTAACTTCTTCTTTTTTGTTCCACATAACACCTCATCTATCGCCAACATAGAGTTTGTTTTGCAAGAGCAAACCCATAATAAAAGTCAAACTTTATACCGGACTTTCCTAACTCCACCAGAATCACCAGGAATTATTAGTGTTAATTTACCTCCCAGTGCAGCCTCATTACAGATAGGAAAAATGTATCGCTGGTTTTTTAAAGTACGGGTGCAATGCGATGGGCTACGCTCCGCCGTAGACCATCGCCAACAGTCAATGAAACTAGATTATGCTGAAGGTTGGGTGCAAAAAGTTAACCAAAATTTAACCTTAAACGAACAAATTAAACAAGCAACACCTCAAGAAAAAGCGGCGCTTTATGCAGCAAATGGAATTTGGTACGATGCCCTCATGAGTTTGGCAAAATTACGCTTCACCAACCCCAAAGATAAGACTTTGTTAACCAATTGGAAAACTCTACTTAATTCAGTTGGTTTGCAGGAAATAGCTAATCAACCTCTAGTGAATTGCTGCCAACCCAGTATCAATGAAAAGTAGTTTTGCATACAACATCACCAATCATAAAATTTTCATAAAGAACAAACAGATAAAAATATCTTTTCTTTCACCGTTGACTTCATAACCAAGCGATAAACAAGGTTTTCCCCTCTTGTCTTCTGACAATCAGACATATAAGACTTGCTGATTTCATATTAAGAGATATTGTAAAATCTCTCACTTTGAAAATTATCATGATCAGTTATCATATGAGCGTATGCCTCAGTTCAGCCGCAGGGAAACTTTAGTTGGAGTTAATGCCAGCAACCATAATTGCTGCTCTACGACATTTACCGTCTGTGACCAAAAGAGACTAGGCAATATTTGCTCAGAATCTTTTAACATCTGAACTAACCGCTTTTTGTTAAGAATTACGTGATCCCACATGACTATCTACGTTGGAAATCTCTCATACCGCGCCACCGAAGCAGACTTAAGAGCCGTATTTGCAGACTACGGCGAGGTCAAAAGAGTTGTATTACCTACTGACCGCGAAACCGGTCGGATGCGTGGTTTTGCCTTTGTTGAAATGAATGAAGATGCCCAAGAAGATGCAGCTATTACCGAATTAGATGGCGCAGAATGGATGGGTCGTCAACTTAGAGTTAACAAGGCTAAACCGCGAGAAGATGACCGACGAGGTAGTTGGAGTAAACAACAAGATTATTAATCAATAACAGCCTCTGATCCCAGCAAAAGGTGTTTTATTTATCAATACACAGAGGGCTAATGTTCGCTAGAAACATTTAAACAACGCCATAAAAATTAAATAACAAATCCGACTAGTTGTGATTTCCCAAAAAACTATCATAACCAGTCGGATTTTCATTACGCGTATATTCCTATACCCTGAAACCCACCTCAAAGAGGCTTGGTCAAAAGTCAGTCAATGTGAGAATGAACCTTTCCATTAAAAGTAATTGATGCCCATCCTACAAAAATCGTCATAATATTTGTGCAAAATGTTAATAGTAGTACTTAAAACGTCGATTTCGTAGATAGCACACAATACTAAGTACACTTACTCAAACATATTCTGCTATTTCAATGATTATCCCCAGGATAGCAGGCGGAAATTTTTCATTTCTTTAGTTTATCTAAAATCAAATCTAAGTTATCAAATTACCTTTCTAAGATAGAAGCAGCAACTGTATGTTGCCACGCAAAACCTGACCCAACTAACAGCCACTCACTAGGGAGTACATAACATGGCTAAAGCGCCAGAATCTTTGGATTCGTCTATCCAAAAAGCTACAGACAAAGCTCTAGACCGCGATTGTACAACCTTATCTCGTCATGTCCTCCAGCAACTCCAGAGTTTTTCCGCAGATGCACAAGATTTGAGTGCGCTGATGAATCGGATTGCCCTAGCTGGCAAACTGGTAGCCCGTCGCCTTAGCCGCGCTGGTTTAATGGAAGGCGTTCTCGGATTTACTGGGGATGTGAATGTACAAGGGGAATCCGTCAAAAAGATGGATGTTTATGCCAATGATGTGTTTATCTCAGTTTTTGAGCAAAGCGGCTTAGTTTGTCGCCTGGCTTCCGAGGAAATGGATGAACCATACTACATTCCAGAAAATTGCCCCATAGGTCGTTACACCTTACTTTATGACCCCATAGATGGTTCCTCAAACACCGATACAAACCTCAGTTTGGGTTCCATTTTCTCCATCCGTCAACAGGAAGGAGATGATAGCGATGGTCAAGCTAAAGACCTCCTCACCAATGGACGCAAGCAAATTGCGGCGGGCTACATCCTGTATGGTCCCAGCACAATGCTGGTTTACACTATAGGTAAGGGAGTTCACTCCTTTACCCTTGATCCCAGCTTAGGAGAGTTCATCCTCAGCGAGGAAAACATCCGCATTCCTAACCACGGCTCAGTTTACAGCGTCAATGAAGGTAACTTTTGGCAATGGGAAGAATCTATGCGGGAATATATCCGCTATGTACATCGCACAGAAGGCTACACGGCTCGTTACAGTGGCGCAATGGTGAGCGATATTCACAGAATTCTGGTCCAAGGCGGTGTGTTTCTCTACCCAGGAACAATCCAAAACCCTGAAGGTAAATTGCGGTTGTTGTATGAATCTGCGCCCCTGGCCTTTTTAATTCAACAAGCTGGTGGTCGGGCAACTACAGGATTAGTAGACATCTTAGATGTTGTACCGAAAAAACTACACCAACGCACACCTCTAATTATTGGTAGTAAAGAGGATGTGGCGAAGGTTGAATCTTTTATTCAGAACGGTCATTAGGAGAGGAAAAGGCAGGAAAGATGGGGAGATGAGGGAAGAATTTTGACTCAGCACTCATAATTCAGCACTCATAAACTCAGCAATTTTTCAGCTAAATGTGAGAGTTTATCTCAGCTGGCCGATGTCATAAGTGATAGACAAAGCAAAAATGCAAAAGTAACCATCAATACTTTGATGAGTTTTGTCGAAATCACTTAGAACATCTTTTACGGGGTGAAACAACTGTAGCTATGGCTATCAATCATTTATTGGAGATTAAAGAATACGGTCAAAGTATCTGGATGGATAATTTGAGCCGTGACATTATTCAGTCGGGGGAACTGAAAAATTTAGTTGAAAACCAGGGTATTTGCGGGATTACTTCCAATCCAGCAATTTTTGAAAAAGCGATCGCTGATAATGCAATTTATGATGCTGACATAGAAGCTGGAATTCGTGCGGGATTACCCACATACAAAATTTATGAATCCCTGGTTTTCGCAGATATCCGTAACGCTTGTGATATCTTGCGCCCTGTATATGAAGCCTCGAATAAATTAGATGGTTATGTGAGTATCGAAGTACCACCAACCATTGCCCATGATACACAAGCCACGATTAATGAAGCCCGCCGCTATTATCAAGAAATCGGTCGGGAAAATGTGATGATTAAAATCCCCGGTACTGAAGCCGGTTTGCCAGCCGTAGAACAGGTAATAGCTGAGGGAATTAACGTTAACGTTACCTTGCTATTTTCTGTCCAAAGCTATATCAACACAGCTTGGGCATATATTCGGGGCTTAGAAAAACGTTTAGCTGAGGGTAAAGATATCAGTCAAATTGCTTCTGTTGCCAGCTTCTTTCTCAGTCGGATTGATAGCAACATTGACGGTAAAATTGATGCCAAACTAGCCCGTGGCGTTGATGATATTAACCTGGAAGCAAAACTGAGAGCTGTTAAAGGTAAAGTAGCGATCGCTAATGCCAAGATTGCTTATCAAGAATACAACAAAATTATTGAAAGCGATCGTTGGCAAGTCCTAGCAGTCAAAGGCGCAAAAGTGCAAAGATTATTGTGGGCCAGCACCAGCACTAAAGACCCTGACTACAGCGATGTCATGTATGTCGATGAGTTAATTGGCCCCGATACCGTCAATACCTTACCACCAGCGACAATTACCGCTTGTGCTGACCATTGCGAAGTCGCTAACCGTATAGAAACAGGAGTTGCAGAAGCTTACCAGTTAATAGAAAGCCTCAAAGACCCAGACATCAACATTAATATTGATGCCGTTATGGACGAATTGTTAATCGAAGGTATTAACAAATTTGTCCAACCTTTCCAGTCCCTAATGAACTCTTTAGAGGGCAAAGTCAAGCTATTGTCACCAGTATAGGGACTGGGTACTAGGAAGAGGCACAGGGACAGGGAGCCGGGAGCAGGGGAGAAGAAATTTACCTGATCCCAATCCCCAATCCCCAATCCCCAGTACCCAGTACCCAATCTCTCAAACCTCCATCTAAAATCCAAAAACTGTATGGTTAGTCTCCTAGAAAATCCCTTGCGCATTGGTCTGCAACAGCAAGGGATGCCTGAACCCCAAATCATAGTCATTTTCGGCGCTTCTGGTGATCTTACCTGGCGCAAACTCGTTCCCGCACTTTACAAATTACGTCGGGAACGGCGCATTCCCCCAGAAACTACCATTGTTGGGGTAGCCCGTCGAGAATGGAGCCACGAATACTTCCGCGAGCAAATGCAAAAAGGCATGGAAGAGGCTCATAGCAGTGTCGAACTCGGAGAACTGTGGGAAGATTTTTCTCAAGGTCTGTTCTATTGTCCTGGAGACATAGACAATCCTGAAAGTTACCAAAAACTCAAGGATTTGTTAACCGAATTAGACGAGAAAAGAGGTACACGGGGAAACCGGATGTTTTACCTCTCTGTTGCTCCTAACTTCTTTCCTGAAGCCATTAGACAACTAGGGGGAGCAGGAATGCTAGACGATGAGTATAAACATCGTCTAGTAATTGAAAAACCCTTTGGTCGAGACTTGGCATCTGCCCAAAGTCTGAACAAAGTGGTGCAAAAATATTGCCAAGAAAACCAAGTTTATCGCATTGATCATTACTTAGGTAAAGAAACAGTTCAAAACTTGCTAGTATTCCGCTTCGCCAATGCAATTTTTGAACCACTGTGGAATCGTCATTTTGTTGACCACGTACAAATTACCGTCGCCGAAACCGTAGGTGTGGAAGATCGGGCTGGTTATTACGAAAAAGCCGGCGCACTGCGGGATATGTTGCAGAACCACCTCATGCAACTTTACTGTCTCACAGCGATGGAAGCACCAAACTCAATGGATGCTGATAGTATCCGCACAGAAAAAGTCAAAGTGCTACAAGCTACTCGCCTAGCTGATGTACATAACTTGTCACGTTCAGCCATACGCGGACAATACAGTGCTGGCTGGATGAAAGGTCAACCAGTATCTGGGTATCGGACAGAACCAGGAGTTGATCCCAATTCCTCTACACCTACCTACGTAGGCATGAAGTTCTTAGTTGACAACTGGCGTTGGCAAGGTGTTCCTTTTTACCTGCGTACTGGCAAGCGGATGCCGAAAAAAGTCAGTGAGATTTCCATCCATTTCCGTGATGTTCCCTCTCTGATGTTTCAATCCGCCGCGCAACAGAGAAATGCCAACATTTTGGCTATGCGGATTCAGCCGAATGAAGGAATTTCCTTGCGTTTTGATGTGAAAATGCCAGGAGCCGAATTCCGCACTCGTTCCGTAGATATGGATTTCAGCTATGGTTCCTTTGGGATTGAAGCTACTTCCGATGCTTACGATCGCCTATTCCTTGATTGTATGATGGGCGACCAGACATTATTCACCAGAGCCGACGAAGTAGAAGCAGCTTGGCAAGTAGTCACCCCCGCATTGTCTGTTTGGGATACACCAGCCGACCCCGCCACTATTCCCCAGTACGAAGCAGGAACATGGGAACCAGCAGAAGCAGAATTTTTGATTAACCAAGATGGTCGTCGCTGGCGCAGACTTTAATTAGTCATTAGTCATTGGTCATTATTCCACGGACAACTGACAATTAACAACTAACAACTGACAACTACACAAAATTGGCTATGACTTCTCAAGCTCCTACCATTTTCTCACTTCAAGCCCCGAAGGATATTTCGCTGAACGAAATCGAAACGGAACTCAATCAAATTTGGCAAAGTTACGGTATTACTGGCGAAGATGGCGCACTACCTGCGGCAACTCGTGCTACCACATTTACTCTAGTAGTATATGAACCAGAAGAAACCCAATATCTGTTGGCATCTTTAGGATTTTACAACGGCCCCATTGATGGCATCCTGGGCCCACAGACAGAGGTTGCACTGCGACAAGTACAAATCAAGTATGCACTGCCAGAAACCGGTACAGCCACACCCGAAACCATAGCTAAACTGCGGGAAGAATTCGCCAAACGCCAAGGCAATTCTGCTACAAGTGAAACTACTAATGGAAATGCTTCCTATAGTTACAGTAGCACCAGCCCCAGGATTGCTGATGAAATCGCCCTCCGCAACCCTTGCCGGATTATTGCCCTGTTTCCCATTGTCGGTGAAGATGAAGGGGTAAAGGCTCAAGTTTCTGCTTACTGCCCCATTCAAAAGCAATCATCTAGTACACTCATCTGCTGCGAATACATCACTCTCAGTGGTACGCCTGCTGCTTTGGAAAGAATTGGCGGGATGATTCCAGCGTTGTTGATTGGTGGCTTGCCAAAATTTCTGTGGTGGAAGGCTACACCAGACCCTAACAACACTCTATTCAAGAGATTAGCAGCAGTTTGTAACAACGTCATTGTTGATTCTTGCAACTTCAACGAGCCAGAAAGCGATTTACGTAGCCTCAAAGAATTAGTAGCAACAGGTGTACCTTTAGCTGATTTAAACTGGCGTCGCCTGTCCGCATGGCAAGAGTTGACAGCTCAAGCTTTCGATCCCCCAAACCGTCGTGCAGCGCTCAAAGACATTGACCGAGTGACAATTGATTACGAAAAAGGTAACCCCGCCCAAGCATTGTTATTTTTGGGTTGGTTGGCGAGTCGCTTAGAATGGCTACCAGTTTCCTATCAAAAGGATAGCGGCGATTATGACATCACGCGCATTCATTTTGTCAATCAAGACCAAAAGCAAGTAGAAGCTGAGTTAGCAGGTGTTCCCGTTGCTGATGTGGGTGATATTGTCGGCGATTTAATTGCACTGCGTCTTAGTTCAACCAATACTCAAGCAAATTGTGGTACAGTTATCTGCTCAGAAACTGGCGGTTGTATGCGGATGGAAACTCACGGTGGCGCTCAATCGGCTGGTTTGTTTCAACAAGTAAGTTCCTTGTCGGAACAAAAAGCAGAAGCTCTGCTCAGTCAACAGGTACAACGTTGGGGACGTGAGTCACTATTTGAAGAAAGTCTTGCAGTTATCGGACAAGTATTGCAGTCAGAAGCTAAGAGTTAAGTCAGCCTAAATAAAAATAAGGAAGATTTCCCATCTAAGTTTGTGCGAATTAAGTGAAACCCGGTTTTGTTAACAAAGCCGGGTTTTTAGTTTGAAGCTCAGTGAAATTAATCATCAAAATTCGCTAATTTGTATTCTGTTAACAGTATTCTCATAGGCTAATCATTTATTAGTTAGTTAAGCCTGTATGGAAAAAGATGAGGAGTATATTTTGAGTAAAAATGTAGTCAGCTTGATTAGTTTTATAGCTGCTATTATTTTCAGTATTGGAGCCATCATTTTAATTCAATCACTGAATATACCTGCCTTCATAACTCTTAGTGTTTCTGTACTAAGTAGTTGTTTTTTGTTGATTTTCATTTTTATACATAATCTAATATCTCACTTTAAATAGTTGAATTCAGCATAACTAATATCCAAAATTAGGAGTATTACTTGACTCTTGAATAATTACTTGTGATTGCTGAATGTTGGCGTTTGAACGACCTCTAGCAACTTGCTGTTGGGAAAACATTTCTCGCAATACCATTGCTGGATCTACATAGTTATTAGCGTATTTCATTCCCCAATGAAGATGTGGCCCGGTTGTGCGTCCAGTCATCCCTACTCTACCAATTCTGGCTCCAGTGGGTATAGTTTGACCTTCCCAAATCTGAATACCGCCTGGGCGGTCAATGAAATAACGACGACCATTGGCGGAGTCTACATAGCCTTCCATGTGACAGTAGGTGTGTTCCCATTCCCCTGACTTAATTACTATGTGCGTACCACAGGCATTTTTATCGCCAACTTTCATAACTGTACCAGCCCACCAGTTGCGAATATAACTACCTTGGGGAGCAGCAATATCTAAGCCACTGTGAAATTCCCACCCAGTTCCGCCAGTAGCAGAACGGCGATAGCCAAATGCAGATGTGTAAGCTTGAAAATTCTCCACTGGAAAAGAAGCCGCTAGCCAACCACTACTTTTTGCTGTTTTACTTGACTGTATTTCTCTAGCTATCACAACTTCGGCTTTAGGTAATAAAGTTATGAAGCTAACTATATTTAATCCTAATGCTAATAGCGTGGCTCCAGAAAGTGCTACTTTTTGTTGCCTATTAATCATTTTTTATTCCTCAAGCCACTTAATATACTTAAATCTAATTTCTGTGAATTTTGTGTAAATACAATCGAAAAATTAAACAGAAAATTTAAACTTACTACTTTTAAAAAAGGTGTGTTTTATGGCTCATGGGAATTAATATTTACGTATGTACTGAGCATTTTCTACATCTTTAGTCAAATAGCTTACGATATAAAGCTTTAACCTGTCAAATGTACCTGAAAAAATATCACTATAGGTGGTTACTTGATATCAAATAAATGCTTGTTTGGAAAAAATATATAAAATATGGAGTGTACTTACTCTAGTACCTACGTATATACTTAAGTAAGTAATTGTGTCAAAATAAACAATTAATAATCGAAGTGATTCTCAACTCTGTATTGTTAGTGACAAGTTCATCAAAATTTTTAAATGTAAATTTTTATTCATTCATGAGCTAGTGACCATTTGCAATAATTTTACGAATGAAATGGCAACTCATCTCAAAAAATAGTTGCCAAGTATTCAAAATATTGTTAGCTTTTATGCTTAAAATTGCTGAATATGTCGATTGACTTTAGCCGAAACGTCAATCTGACCACTTGCAGGACTCCCCCAAGCCATGCTGACTGAAATCTTTCCTTTCCGTTTTGAATTGAACACAATTGCGATCGCCGGATCGACTTTATGGTCTTTGGCGCTATATTTAGGCTTTTCCCCGGTGAGTGAATGGGTAATCGAACAACTCAACCGTTGGTTTAACTTTGCGGAGCGATCGCTATATACTAGCCAAACAGAATTTGAAAAAACTCGCAAAGCCAGAGAAGCCCAAAACGCCTTTTACGCCTCACTTTTTAGTATTGTGCCATTTCTGATAGTCGGCACTTTATGTAACTGGGGAATAGAAATCAGCTTAGGTCGAGGCTGGGCTATTAGCACGGGTATACTAGCTTGTATGGGTTGCGGTATTTATGAACTAGGACGACGTGACGGGCAATCTGATTAATTAGTCAATAGTCATTAGTTATTGGTTATCAAATTCTCTTCTCCCCCTCCTCCCCCTCTCTATTCTCCCAACTTCTCAATTTCTTCACTAACAATTTGTGCTATCTTCTGGGCGGCACCGCTTTCACCACGAACACGGCGGAGTTTTGTTTGTATTTGGGCTAATTTTTCGGGATGAGTCAATAAATCTATAACCATATCCCCAACTTTTTCAGGCTGGAGTTTACCTACAAGTTCTGGGACTATTTCTTCTTGCGCCCAGATGTTAGGCCATGCTAATAAACCTTTGCGTCTGAGAAATAGCCAGTTAATTATCTTGGCAAAAGTTGAACCCACTCCGGGTAAATTTGCCAAAATTCCTGGTAAACCATCCCAAGAACGCATAGCATCAAGTTGCTGTGTAGGTAGCAAAACAAGCATTGGCACACCCAAAGCACCTAATTCAGCTGTATTGGCTCCCACCGTAGTTAAACAAAGACTACAGTGGGATAATAATTCATAGGCAGGATTTTCTTGCCATAGCTCCACATTTAAACCTTTACCTGTTTTCAGTAGCGGTTTTTGATTGCTTTGTTCTGTCAAGACTAAAGTAGTACTGGAAAATTTAAAAGTTTCCACAAAAGGGTTTTTTTGGGAATCACCAAAACTAGCTAAAGTTTCCAAATCCAAAGTTGGGGCTACGGGAATAACAAATTTTGTTTGCGGTTTTCTGCTGTGGATGTATTCAGCGATCGCTAACATTAACGGTACACCTTGAGCTAGTTTTGCCGCTTTTGATCCTGGCAAAATACCGATGATTGGGAAGTCGGGCGTGGGGAGTTGGGAGTTGGGAGTGATATCTGAGGAATTGGCTTCTAGCATTAAGTCGCCGACAACTGTAAATTTGTGAGCATATTTTGCTGAGGCTTTAGCTGAAAGTTGGGGTTTCATGACTCCGAAGCGGTCGATTAAGTTATGCCATCTCGCTTCCCATTCGGCATATACTACTGTGCGATATCCGAGTTTTTTGCCTATGACTACCGGAAAAAATTGGTCGCCTCCCAGGAAAACAATTACGCCTTTCTTTCTCCAATCCCAATTGTCAAAAGTTTTACCCCATAACAAAAACTGCCAAAAATACTCTGCTGATTGTACTCGGTCTACTTCTGGGTAAGAAAGGGCGATCGCTGCTTCTTTACCACTAGCATTAGGACAAGGTGACAAAAGGACGGAAATCCTCACCTCGTCACGGTCATCACCCAATTTTTCCCGTAAAGCTTTAACTACTGGACGCACCCAGGTTGTTACTTCCCCTGGGCCATTAGAAAGAATGAGAATATCTATTGGAGTCATAAGTTCATGGTGAAGATTTTTCTAACTACTTACCTAATTCATTTCTCACTGACACAGAAAAGTACTGATATAATTACGAACTATCTTTGATCATGTCTGTAAATTTTTTTGCCGAATCATTTTCCAGTGACTTTGCTACTTGGCTGCTGAATGAACCAATGACGCTCACTGAAATTAGTCCATCTGGATTATCACTCTAACTAATACGTGCAGATGCGCTAATTTTTTTGCATTCAGATGAAATCGTCCTCCATCTGGAATTCCAAACTAGACCAAAAGCTGACATTCCCTTTCGGATGAGTAATTATTGCTTACGGGTGTATTGAAACTTTCCCCATAAGCAAATGCGTCAAGTTGTCATTTATTTACATAAACACAAAAACCTTGTAAGCCTTACCTCACAAGGGTTTTAAGATGAAAGCGGGCGGCGGGAATCGAACCCGCATTAATAGCTTGGAAGGCTATATACAATCCTTTATTTACAACAGTTTCAACTTATTTTTACAATTTCTACACCCAATTTACACCCAACAGAACAATATTAAAATTTCCTGACTTTTCAACTTCTGATTAAGATTGAACTATTGACAGAAATAATTAAATATGTATATAGGTTTTGGGGAATTAGGATTAAATTTGGGCGATCGCCAACTTTCTCATTTTTAGCGATCGCATGGTTCTACTATCTTATTGCAAATGGCGTTAACACAACAAATTGGAGATTTTTGTGACTGCCACCACCTACAGTGGGCGCTCTGTGCCATTGCTACCCATAAACCTTCAAACCGACAATCAGGTAATGCTTGAGAAAGTATAAAAGAAAACTTTTATATCTCAGATATCCCTTGTAATAATAGTAATTAACCATAGTTTAACAAGGTTGCTCTACGTTTTCGGGGTGTCGTAATGAGCTTAATTAACCTGGATCTAGTTATCAGCGCAGTTACTAGCATTGCCAATCCTGTGATTAAAGAAAAAATCCTGCGTAGTGAGACAGTAATTAAGTTACTCCAGCAATTTAACCTTGATCCAGAGCATCCACCTGCGGATTTTAGCGGTGTTTACGCCTACACCTTAGTCGAATATGGTGTTGGCAAACCAAAAGCATTTCTGGAATTATTTCGACAAGAGGCCATTAAACAGGCTTTTCGCAAAGCATTAGGTCATAATAACCCCTCAATTCTGCTGTCTGAGGTTGATACTTTTCTTGATGCTTGTACTTTGGGTGATGAAATCAGAAGCTTAGAACTGGACGTGAGAAGAGAAGTAGCTGCGTTTGCGACTGTATTTATTGAAGTCGCCAAACGCAGTCGCACACCTGCTGATGTTTTGATGAGTCAGCAGATTGGTTCTTTACATAAAAGGATTGCTAGTATCCAAGAACAACTGGAGAGATTGCCTACACTGGAAGGAATTCGGACAGAAATGGCAAGATTAGCCACCCAGAATTATCCAGCATTAACCCCAACTGCCACTGAAAATCAATGTAGAGCGATCGCCTTAGCCCAACAAATGCGAGGATGGTTTGAAACCTTGGGCTACCGCCTAGAAAAATATGAAATCTGGGCAGAAGAATATTTTGAATGGATTATCAAAGTTCCAGTCCGCCGCAGTTATGACCGCATTCTTGTACGTGGGGTTGCAGGAGAAGTGGGACTGAGTGACGTTATGGCTTTGCGTCAATCAGTTAATCAACAAAAAACTGATGAAGGCTGGTTAGTCAGTACCCGACGCATTTCCCGTGCAGCACGCGATGAAGTCAAGAAAGAAGAAAATCGTCACCTTGATTGTTTTACATTTGACGAACTGATTGATTTAGATGCTGACTTTACTGGTTATCTTGATTGGTTAGAAGCGGAAATCAAACGCCGCAAGATTGATCAAAAGTATGTGCCGCTTGCTTGCACTAAAGAAGAAATTGATCCAGTAACTAAGCGGCGAATTGGTGTCAGCCGTTATGAAGCAGAAGACGGTTGGATTGATGGTTACATCGACCTTTGGCTGGATGACCCTACTAAAGAACATATTTCCATTCTGGGAGAATTTGGCACAGGTAAAACTTGGTTTGTCTTTCACTATGCTTGGACAGCACTGCAACGTTACAAGGATGCTCAAAAACGTGGTGTTGAACGTCCCCGTTTACCTCTAGTAATCACCCTGCGTGACTTTGCCAAGGCTTTAAATGTAGAAAATGTTTTGGCAGGTTTCTTCTTTACTCAACACAATATCCGCTTAAATAGCGAAGTGTTTGACCAACTCAACCGGATGGGTAAATTGCTGCTTATTTTCGATGGTTTTGACGAAATGGCAGCAAAAGTTGACCGCCAACAGATGATCAACAATTTCTGGGAACTCGCAAAGGTAGTAGTTCCAGGTTCTAAAGTTATTCTCACCTGTCGTACTGAACATTTCCCAGAGGCGAAAGAAGGACGCGCTTTACTCAACGCAGAACTGCAAGCATCTACGAAGAAACTAACTGGGGAAACACCACAATTTGAAGTGCTGGAACTGGAGAAATTCAACGATGAGCAAATACGGCAGGTTTTGTTATACCAAGCTGAACCAGCCACAGTTGAACAAGTCATGGGCAATTCGCAATTATTAGACTTAGCCCGTCGTCCAGTGATGACTGATTTAATTTTGGAAGCATTGCCAGATATTGAGTCCGGTAAACCTATTGATATGTCACGGGTTTATCTGTATGCAGTGCGGCGCAAGATGGAACGAGATATTAAGGCAGAACGTACTTTTACTTCCTTGGCAGATAAGTTGTACTTTTTATGCGAACTGTCTTGGGAGATGTTGTCTACTGACCAAATGAGTCTTAATTATCGCTTGTTCCCAGAACGTATTCGTCGCTTATTTGATTCTGTTGTGCAAGAAGAGAAAGATTTAGATCACTGGCATTATGACATGATGGGACAGACCATGCTTGTCCGTAATGCTGATGGTGACTACACTCCGGCTCATAGGTCACTGTTAGAGTTTTTTGTGGCGTATAAGTTTGCGGCAGAGTTGGGGGTGTTATCTAGCGATTTTACAGAATTGGCCCAAGCGCAATCGCTTGTAGATAAAAGCGTCGTCCCTGTTGATTATACTTGGTCTAGTTATTTTTCGCGTCAAAGGAGTGGTGAGGCGATCGCACCACTTAAGGCATTTATAAGTGAATCTTTGGAGAAGTTGAGGGAAACTTTTGGAAAAACGCCACTTACCAAAGCTGTCATGGATTTACTTTTGCCGATGGTTGATCTTGAAGCAACAGAGGCAATTATTAAAGTTATTAAGGGGACAAGGAGAAGAAGTGAGGATGAGGTTGGCTATGTTGGTGGGAATGCGGCAACTGTTTTAGTAAAAGCAGATAAGGCTGCATTAAATCATCTTGACCTTTCTCAAGCGGTAATTTTACAAGCTGATTTGACCGAAGCAACTTTACATCATGTCAATTTTTCTCAAGCTAATCTGAGCAATTCTATTTTCACTAAGGTATTAGGCACTGTCTTGTCAGTAGCATTTAGTCCAGACGGAAGGATTTTTGCTACAGCAGATGCTAATGGGGAAATCTACTTATGGCAATTTATAGATTGTAAACGGCTGTCCACTTTAGAAGGGCATATTGATTGGGTACGAACAATTGCCTTTAGTCCCAATGGTCGAATGCTCGCCAGTGGTAGCCAAGACCAAACAGTAAAGTTGTGGGATATCCTCACAGGTAGATGCGTTAAAACTTTCAATGAACACACTGATAGAATATATTCTGTTGCTTTTAGCCCTAATAGCCAAATACTAGCTAGTAGCAGCCAAGACCAAACAGTAAAGTTGTGGGATATCAATACAGGTAAATGTCTTCAAACTTTACATGGTCACACTAATAGAATATATTGTGTTGCTTTTAGTCCTAATACTCTGATACTTGCTAGCGGTGCGGAAGACCAAACAGTAAAGTTGTGGGATATCAATACAGGTGAATGTCTTCAAACTTTACATGGTCACACTAATAGAATTAGGTCGATTAATTTCAGCCCTGACGGTAAAATCCTTGCTAGTGGTAGTAGGGATCATACAGCAAGGCTTTGGGATATTGATACAGGTAAATGCGTAAAAGTTTTAGAGGGGCATACTGGTACAGTATGGTCAGTAGCATTTAATAACATTGGTCAAATAATCGCAACTGGCAGTGGTGATAATACAGTAAGGTTATGGGATTTACAAACTGGTAAATGCTTTCAAATATTACAAGGTCATTTTAATTGGGTACGTTCGGTCAGCTTTCACCCACAAAATCATATTTTAGCCAGTGCTGGTGATGACCAAGCAGTAAGATTATGGGACATTAATACTGGCGATTGTTTAAATTCTTTACAAGGATACCACCATTTACTATTATCTGTTGCTTTTAGTCCTGATGGTAAGACTTTAGTTAGTGGTAGCAACGACACTTTAGTAAGATTATGGAATATCAATACAAGCAAATGCTTCCAAATTTTACAAGGTCATAAAGCATGGGTGACATCTATTGCTATTAGCCCAAATGGACAAATTCTAGCTAGTGGAAGCTCAGATAAAACAGTAAAAATTTGGGATATACGTAATGGTAGCTGTCTAAAAACTATAGAAGCGAAAAGTAATTGGGTTTTACCGACTGTGTTTAGTCCAGATGGTCAATTTCTAGCTTTTGCTGACAAAACAACAATTCAGTTGTGGAATATTTCTACTGGTGAACATTTTAAAACTTTACAAGGACATACAGACTGGCTAAAATCTATCGCTTTCAGCCATGATGGCAAATTATTAGCTAGTGGAAGTGAAGATAACACAATAAAACTATGGGATATTAGTACAGGTCAATGTATCAACACTTTGCAAGGACATCTTGATTGGGTTTGGTCAGTTAGCTTTAATCTTGATGGACAAATATTAGCAAGTGGTGGTGGTAACTACGATAAAACAGTAAAACTATGGAATACAAGCACTGGTGAATGTATCAAAACTTTGCAAGGACATAGCAGTGACGCAAGGTTCGTGGAATTTAGCCCAGATAGTCGAATTATCGCCAGCAGCAGTCACGATAGAACAATTAGGCTATGGGATTTTTATACAGGTGAGTGTTTTAAAACTTTAGAAGGACATACTAACTGGGTAGTATCTATTTCGTTCAGCCCTGATGGGAAAATTTTGGCTAGCGGTAGTGAAGACGGAACAATAAAACTTTGGGATATACAAACAGGTTGTTGTATATCGACCCTGATACCTGAAAGACCTTATGAACGTATGAATATAACAGGCGTTAAAGGCTTAACCGAAGCTGAAAAAGCCACCCTTAAAGCATTAGGTGCGTTGGAAGATAGAGAATAAATCTGGAACTATATACAAGCAGAAGTGTTGAAGCGATCGCCCCCACTTTCCCTTACATTAATTTGGTAAGAGCAATCAGCTACGCTGCTGGGCGGTTACGCCATCGCATGGCGAATTCTGACAGGTTTCTAATGTCCGATGACCATGACAACTCTATGCCAGGATATTAATATCCTTGTCATTAACTATATATATGTACAGCCTAGAAATTCCAGAAGGTCAAGCTGAATTTGCTGAACTACTCCGTCGAGTGCTAGAAGGAGAAGAAGTGATTATTTCTCAAGCAGGCACTCCTATCGCGCGTATAGTCCCAATTGCTGAACAGAAATTACCTCGAATTCCAGGTTTAGACCGTGGTCAGGTAACAATTTCCCCAGACTTTGATGCTCCTCTCCCCGATGAGGTGCTAAATGCTTTTATCAACCCAACAGACCCAGAAGCATGAGAGCATTACTTGATCCCATACGTTTATTTGGTGGGTTATTGACGATAACCGACTCTCATCTACAGCTAGAAATATAATTGCTGACTCAGGGAATAACTTATTTTTTAGTGCTGCAAGCGCATGGGAAATTGTAATTAAAGTTCGTTTGGGTAAATTAAATTTACCAGAGCCACCAGAAACTTACATTCCCAGTCGGTTGACTATGAACCGATTTGAAAGTTTGCCCATTCAAATGAATCACGCTTTACAAGTCGTCAATCTACCTGCTTTACATCAAGACCCTTTTGACCGAATAATTATTGCTCAAAGTCAAGTGGAAAAAATGCCCATAATTACTGTGGATAATAAAATCACACAGTATCCTGTTGATGTAATTTGGTAGCCAAATTAAAGATGAATAAAACTCAATCAGTGGCAGAAAGGAAAGGATAGCCCATCACCGCAGTAAAGCTAATCCTCATCGTCTCCTTCTTCACAATACTGTGCTGGTGGTTCGCCATGATATTCAAGAATCTTGGGCTTTTTCATTTTTGCATTGACAGGCTCAATCTTTTCTAGCTGCAAATCAAACTCCCACTCATCCAGTAAATCAAAGGTAAATTGCAGATGATTTCCCACCTCAAGCGGTAATTCACCTAAGCGAAAATCGCCAGTATTTGGGGGAATATCAACAAAGGGATGAGTAAATTCAAAAATGCGTCCTATATGGTCTTTGTAAATGAATCGGTAGAGGTGTTCAAAGTCAAAATCAAATGCTTCCACAACTGCGGCGGCCACTTGATCCAAATTGAGGTCGCTAGGAATGGCTATGCGTCGCCAAGCATCTAACAGCGTAACTTTCAAAGTATAAATTGCCTGCTTAAACTCTCCGTTGGCGATGACTAAGGTTTGTTCCCATTCAGGAAAGTATTGTTGGAGATATGGTTTGAGTTTTTCAAAGGCGATGCGGAAATCCAGAGATATTTCTTCATCTTCTGGTTGTGGTTCAATTTCATCATAAATTTCAGAGAGCAAACCTATCATGGCATCTCCCCAAGGACAGCGTTTTACAGTAGTGATACGCCATCCTTTAGCGGGTTCTGGTTCTCCTGGAGTGAGGTCAAGAAAACCAAATAAATGCAACAGGCTAAGATTGTGGAAGCCTGGATAATAGACTAATTTATCTTGTTCTTGGTAACTATTAACGGTTAAACCTTCATCTGGAATTTCTCGCCAAAATTGGCAGCAGCGAAATAATGGTCTGTATATGTCTCTAGATTCGCCTAAGAGTTCACCTTCTCCCCAAAGTAGCCAGGATTCTAAGAGTGTGAAATATTGTTCAGTTGGGTTGAAGCCTTGCCAAATTTTTAGGCGTTGTTCGTCTAATATTAATTTGGTTTTTTTGCCTTGGGTAATAACTTGAGACAGTCCAGATGTGCGAAGGACAAAGTATAGTCCGTGAATGTAGGGGTATGATTTTTGTTGGGGACGCTTGAGGTTAGTTTCAATGGGGTAACTCAAGCGAGAATTGAGTTGCTGGAGGTATTTGAGAGAGAATTGGTGATACGTGCTGCTGACTTCAACGCCGTCTGGTTGAAGAAATTCTAGGATGGTTTGAAAGTCCCGCAGAATTTTTCCTGGGGAATTTTGGCTAATGCTTTGCTGTTGGAGGATTTGCTTATTATCTTCCGTCAGGGTAGGAAGTTGTTCTCGCAGATGATTGGGAACGGAGAAAAGTCGTCTCATCATCTCATTGGAACTCTCATTTACAGGGTATATGAAATGCTTTATTTACAATAGTTGCAGCTTATTTTGACTTTGCAGAAAGTAAGATTGAATTTGGGCGATCGCCCATTAGTATACAGTGACATCAGCCAGCTAAACCAACGCATCCATCAACAATATTAGTAGCTAATTTGACATCTAGAAGTGGAGATATAGCATAATACAAGTTACATACCTAACATTATTTACGGTAGGCTATGTAATTTCACTGCCTGTACTCCTCAACTCTAAACCGACCCTTTTATGTCAGAAGCGATTGACAAGAAATCTTTGAGTGAACGTGACATTTGTACAAAGTACATTACGCCTGCTTTAGTTAATCGGGGCTGGAATATCAACACTCAGATTCGAGAGGAAGTGACGCTGACAAAAGGTAGGGTGATTGTTAGAGGTAAGCTTACTAGTCGAGGTGAGCAGAAACGCGCTGATTATGTGCTGTATCACAAACCCGGTGTACCACTGGCTGTAATTGAGGCTAAAGATAATAATCACAGCGTTAGTGCGGGAATGCAGCAAGCGATCGCAACTGGTGAACTAATTGATGTACCATTCATCTTTAGCTCCAATGGCGACGCTTTTATGATATGTGATCGCACAATTACTGAGGGACAGCGAGAGCGAGAAATTCCCCTCAATCAGTTCCCGACACCGCAGGAACTTTGGCAAAAATACTGTGATTGGAAGGGAATTGACTCGGAGATTCAGCCAATTGTTTCTCAAGATTACTATCCTAGTCCTGATAAAAAACAGCCACGCTATTATCAACAGATTGCCATTAATCGCACAATTGAAGCGATCGCCACAGGAGAAAACCGCATTCTATTAGTGATGGCGACGGGTACAGGTAAGACTTTTACGGCTTTTCAAATTATCTGGCGGTTGTGGAAGTCGGGAGCGAAAAAGCGTATCCTGTTTTTGGCAGACCGCAACATTTTGGTTGATCAAACTAGAGTCAACGATTTTAAACCCTTTGGCTCAAAAATGACCAAAATTAAGCAGCGACAGATAGATACATCTTACGAAATTTATTTATGTCTGTATCAGGCGGTAACGGGAAATGAAGAAGCGAAAAACATTTATCGCCAATTTTCACCAGGTTTTTTTGACTTAATTATTATAGATGAGTGCCATCGGGGAAGCGCATCTGAGGATTCTGCATGGCGAGAGATTTTGGAATATTTTAGCAGTGCAACGCAGATTGGTTTGACTGCTACCCCAAGAGAAACAGAAGAAGTTTCTAATAGCCTTTATTTTGGTGAATCAATATTTACTTATTCACTCAAACAAGGAATTGAAGATGGCTTTTTAGCTCCCTACAAAGTTATTCGCATTGACTTTGATAAAGACTTGAGTGGATGGAAACCGAAGCCAGGACAACGGGATAAATATGGCAAAGAAATTCCCGACCAAGTATTTAATCAGCGAGATTTTGATAGAACTCTGGTTCTAGAAAAGCGGACTGAGTTAGTAGCGCGGATTATTTCTGATTATCTCAAATCAAGCGATCGCTTTGCCAAAACTATCGTTTTTTGTGAGACAACTGACCACGCAGAACGGATGCGGGTAGCATTGGTGAATGAAAATACTGATTTGGTGGCGGAGAATAGCCGCTACATTATGCGAATTACTGGGGATGATGCTCAAGGTAAAGCAGAATTAGATAATTTCATCGACCCTGAAAGTAAATATCCCACAATTGTTACTACCTCTGAATTGTTGACGACGGGTGTTGATGCTAAAACCTGCAAATTGATTGTTTTAGACCAGCGTATCCTGTCCATGACCAAATTTAAGCAAATTATTGGTCGCGGGACTCGCATTGATGAAGACTATGGCAAAATGTTCTTCACAATTATGGACTTTAAAAAAGCGACGGTGTTATTTGCTGACCCTGATTTTGATGGTGAACCTGTACAAATTTATCAGCCAAAACCAGTTGATCCTATTGTTCCGCCCGATAATGGAGACGATGAGGTAGTCATTGATGGTGAGATTACCCGCAAGCAAAAGCAGGAGAAGTATGTAATTGCAGATGAAGAGGTGGCGGTTGCTTTTATTCGTGAGCAATACCACGGCAAGGACGGTAAGCTGATTACGGAATCGATTAAAGACTATACTCGCAAAACAGTTAGTCAGGAGTACGCCTCATTAGATGCTTTCTTGAAGAAATGGCACTCTACAGAACAGAAGCAGGCTATTATCCAAGAGTTACAAGAGTTGGGAGTGCCTTTGGAAGCTTTAGAAAAAGAGATTGGTAAGGATTTTGACCCATTAGACTTGATTTGTCATGTAGTCTTTGACCAACCGCCACTAACTCGTAGAGAAAGGGCAAATAATGTCCGCAAGCGTAATTACTTTAGCAACTATGGTGAGCAAACCAGAACGGTTTTAAATGCTTTGTTGGATAAGTATGCTGATGAGGGAATTGAAGATATTGAAAGCCTGGATGTGTTAAAGGTTCAACCAATCAGCGATTTAGGCACTCCGTTAAAGATAATTAAGATTTTTGGTGGTAAGCAAGGTTACTTACAAGCTTTGTCGGTTCTTAAGTCAGAACTGTATCGAGTATCTTGACATCCAGGAATAGGATATGATTTCTCTTCTAGTAGTCTGCCAAACGAGATCATAGATCCCCGACTTTTTCAAAAAGTCGGGGATCTGAGCAACGTCAACCTGTCAAAATATTATGTCAATCAGCACTACAATTAAGACTATTCAAGATATCATGCGGAAGGATGCGGGCGTTGATGGTGACGCGCAACGCATTAACCAGTTAGTTTGGATGATATTTCTCAAAGTTTTTGATGCTCGTGAAGAAGAATATGAACTGTTAGAAGATAATTATAAATCTCCGATTCCTGAAGGTTTGCGTTGGCGGAATTGGGCAGCAGATTCTGAAGGTATCACGGGAGATGGTTTACTAGATTTTGTAGATAATGCTTTATTTAAAACCCTCAAAGAACTGAGAACTACGGCAACTGATGCCCGTGGGCAGATGATTGGTAAGGTGTTTGAGGATGCCTACAACTATATGAAAAATGGCACTCTCATCCGCCAAGTAATTAATAAGCTCAATGAAGTTGATTTTAATAAAAAAGACCAGAAAAAACAGTTTAGCGAAATTTACGAGAAAATTCTCAAAGATTTGCAGAGTGCGGGAAATGCCGGAGAATATTATACTCCCCGTGCAGTGACAAAGTTTATTGTAGATAGAATCAAACCGCAATTAGGGGAAATTGTATTTGACCCAGCTTGCGGGACTGGTGGCTTTTTAACAGCAGCAATTGATTACATTCGCCAACATTTTCAAAGTGCTGATGTCCCAGAAATTCTGCAACGGACGATTCGCGGAACTGAGAAAAAGCCGTTACCTTTTAACCTTTGTGTCACGAATCTGATTTTACATGGTATTGATGTACCATCAGCAGAACATGATAATACTTTGGCACGACCATTGCGCGATTACAGTCCTCACGAACGGGTGGATGTAATTATCACAAATCCGCCTTTTGGTGGGATGGAAGAAGATGGAATTGAGGACAATTTTCCCGCTACATTCCGCACACGAGAAACAGCAGATTTATTTCTGGTGCTGATTGCTCATTTACTCAAAGAAGGCGGTAGAGGCGCAATAGTTTTACCAGATGGTACGCTGTTTGGCGAAGGTGTAAAAACGCGGATTAAAGAAAAACTCCTGCAAGATTGCAATCTGCATACAATTGTTCGTTTACCAAATGGCGTATTTAATCCCTACACAGGTATTAAAACTAATCTGCTATTTTTCACGAAAGGGGAACCAACAGAAACGATTTGGTATTATGAACACCCTTACCCAGCCGGGTATAAATCATACTCGAAAACTAAGCCAATTCGCTTTGAGGAGTTTGCACTGGAGCAAGAATGGTGGGATAACCGCGAGGAAAATGAATTTGCTTGGCAAGTTTCAATTGCAGATTTAAAGGCGAATAATTACAACCTAGATATTAAAAATCCTCACAAAGTTGATGTAGAACACGCTGATTTAAATGAGATGTTAGCAGAACATCAAAAACTCATGGCTGAGTTGGGTGAGGTGCGGAGTAAGTTGAAGTTTGAATTAATGGAAGCATTAAATCATCAAGTTGATAAAACTATAGAATAGTAGATAGAAACAAAATAACTTAAAATATCTGGAGATTAGATTATGCAGATGGAAGTAGTAGAATTTCAAGGTATTGTCAAAGATGGTGTAATTCAAATTCCTGAAATTTATAAAGGAGAGCTAGATGGAGAGTCTGTCAAAGTAATTGTTATGAAAAAAGTTAGAAAAACAGCAGCAGTAGATATTATTGCTGAACTCATCGAGCATCCGGTGGAGTTTGAATGGCCTCCTTTGAACCGAGAAGAGATTTATGACCGCAATTTATGAAAATGGCTATTTTCTGGATTCTAATATCTGGATTTATGCTCTAGCGAATAATCAAGATATTAATAAACGCAATATAGCTTGTCGTCTAGTTGATGCTGAAGGGGTAATCATTAGTACACAAGTTATTAATGAAGTCTGTCTAAATCTAATTAAAAAATCTTCTTTCACTGAGCAACAAATAACACAGTTAATCGAGGCATTTTATAAAGGTTCTCACGTTATTTCATTTAATCGTGATATTTTGGTGAACTCTTCTAATATTCGGAGTAGATATAATTTCTCTTTTTGGGATAGTTTAATTGTTGCTTGTGCTTTAGCTGCGGGAGCAAGTATTCTCTATTCTGAAGATATGCAGAATGGGTTAGTGGTAGATAGTCAATTATAAATTGTGAATCCGTTTAAATGAAAGTAGATACATTTTTTAAAAATTTTGAATTGTTGACTGATGCGCCAAATGCGATCGTAAAGTTACGGGAAATCATTTTACAATTGTCAGTATGCGGAAAACTTTCACAACAAGCTGATGATGAATGTGCCAGTATTTTAGTTAGTGAAGCTCAAAAGAAGTTAGCAAAACTTATTGATGAGAAAAAATATAGAAATTTTGAAAAAGTATTACCCGTTAAATTGGATGAACAACCCTATAAAATTCCTCAAAACTGGAAGTGGGTTCGTATTGGAGAAATTGCTTTAGTTAGAGGTGGAAAACGTTTACCTCAAGGAGCTTCATTTGCGATAATTCCAACCCCATATATCTATATTCAAGTTACCAATATGAAGAATGGAACTATTGTAAATGATGGTTTGAAGTATATTGATGAGGATGTATATCAAGCAATTAAAAATTACATTATTGAGAAAGAAGACTTATATATTTCTATTGCAGGTACAATAGGACAAGTTGGAGAAGTTCCTGATTTTTACCATCAAATGAACTTAACCGAAAATGCAGCAAGAATTATATTCAAAGAATTAAATAAAAAATATTTTCTTACTGCTCTAAACTCTAATATAGTGCAAAGTCAGTTTAAAGAAAAAACAAATCAGCAAGCTCAACCTAAGTTAGCTTTGAAACGAATAGCTGATGCAATTATTCCTTTACCACCACTTGCAGAACAAAAACGTATTGTAGAGAAGTGCGATCGCCTGCTCTCAACCTGCGACGAAATCGAAAAACGGCAGCAGCAAAGGCAAGAGAGCATTGTGAGGATGAATGAGAGTGCGATCGCTCAACTCCTCTCCTCCCAAAATCCTGATGAATTCCGTCAACACTGGCAGCGCATTTGCAATAATTTTGACTTACTCTACAGTATCCCTGAAACTATTCCTAAACTGCGTCAGGCGATTTTGCAATTAGCAGTTCAAGGTAAACTTGTGCGTCAAAATATAAGTGATGAATGTGGTTCAGATACACCACCTCGATTATTGATTAACGATAAAACACTTAGAGTATCTTTCCCAAATTTAGTAGATAAAAGATTCTTTAATCTCTACAACAACAGTCTAATAGCAAGAAAATATTACGCTGGGCAAGGCACAGGAACTAGTAATTCAATGAAGAATATCACAAGAGAGCAAATTCGTAATCTACCTGTTCCCCTTCCACCCCTTGCTGAACAAAAACGGATTGTAGAGAAGTGCGATCGCCTGATGTCTCTGTGCGATACCCTAGAAGCCAAACTAAAACAAGGGCGAGACAGCAGCGAGAAACTGATGGAAGTCGCCGCAAAACAGGTATTAACAGCTTAATACCCATGTTATGTAGGGGCGGGTTCACAAATATGCTCGATGATTAATGATGATCTGGGTGAACCCGCCCCTACTTTCTCTGGTAGGCGTTCCACCACTTGCAGAACAAAAACGCATTGTAGAGAAGTGCGTAGGCGTAGCCAGTCGCAGAGAGACATCGCCTGATGTCACTCTGCGATACCCTAGAAGCCAAATTGAAACAAGGGCGAGATAGCAGCGAGAAACTGATGGAAGTCGCCGCAAAACAGGTATTAACAGCCTAATAGCCATTTTCCGTAGGGGTGGGTTGACAAATATGCTCGATTATTGATGATGATCTGGGTGAACCCGCCCCTACAAACCGCGTTTAGACTTACGATAAGGCAAAATTAAGATATTAGCCCTGACATTTGACTCTCAAGCCGATCATGACCTCAATCAAAGCAAAACTCATCGAAGCGATCGAAACAGTACCAGATTCGATTTTAGAGCAAACCCTTGATTATCTCGAATATCTCAAAACCAGAGAACAGAAACCTCAGACTTTATCTCAACAAGTTCCTCAAAAAGAGGGAGAGCCGATTTTGCGTGGTTCTAAAGCCAAAGATTTACTCAAGTTTGCAAACACATGGCAAGGAAACGACTTCGAGGAATGCCTTCAGCTTGTTTATGACACCCGTTCCCAAACAGAGTTCTAATGTATTTGCTTGATACCAACCACTGTAGCCGCATCATCTTTGGTGATTATAACCTAATCCAACAACTACAGCTTCATAGCGAAGCAGGAATTGCTACCAGTGTTGTAGTATGCGGAGAACTCCTATACATGGCAGCAAAATCCGATCGCAGTGTTGCCAATCTTCAGCAGGTCAGAGTATTTTTAGACACAATCGATATTTATCCCGTCAATTTCTCAATTTCTGAGGTTTATGGCAATCTCAAAGGCAAATTGGTGAATGCTTTCGGGCCTAAAGAAAAAGCCCAGCGAAGAAACTTCAACCTGCAAGCCCTTGGTTTTGGAGATAATGACCTCTGGATTGCAGCCACAGCAATTCACTATAATCTCACTGTAGTTTCCACAGACAATGATTTTCGACGGATTCAGCAAGTAGAAACTTTGCTTTTGGAATCTTGGCTTGCCAGTTAATTTACTTAGAAAAATTACTAATTTGTATTAGATAATCGCACTCTCCTAACTGAAAAGCGATCGCCGATGATGGATTCCAGAGGTTGTAGGGGCGGGTTTACAGATATGATTCAATCATTCACCACTATCTTGGTTAACCCGCCCCTACTGCTTCTAAAAAATGCGGGGTAGGTTTTGTAGAGAAGCGATCCTCTTATCTTGCACCTGGGTTAAAAACCGGGTTTCTTGCAAATCCCTCAGCTTAGAAACCTTAATTTTTCGTTCAGAAACCCGGTTTTTTAGGGCTTATTTTGGTGTAATAGTCCCGTCATTCTGAGCTTGTCTAATAGCTCGTTTCAAAATTAACACCGCCATTTGAGACAAAGAACGCTCCTCTGCATCAGCCAATTGTTGCAGGGCTTCTTTGTCTACTTCTTCCATGTAAATAGTTACAGTTACTTTTCCCATATCACCATCATAAGCTATCTTGTGTCTTTTTATATTAAACACACTAAGACGCATAAATTAACATAAATGTACATCGTATTTATGTATAATTACTGATAAGTCAAAAGCCAGCGATCCACTTTCCTACGGCAGACGCTGGCTTTTGGCCCCTCTATTCAGGAGTCACATACAATGTTAAACCCTGTTCGCTATAAAACCGAAGAACACCGAGCTTATCAACAAGCTTTAGATGATTTCGGCATCACCGAATTACTAGCCAAGCTCAAAAACTACTCTGACGCAGACTTTGATAGCACCTGGATGCAACTCCAGCAGCAAGAAATAGAAACTCTAGCGGCAATTCTGATTTCTGCGTTAACTCACAGCATCAATGGTAAATTGATTACCGCTTATCTAAATCTCATCCGTCACAATCACCAAAATATAGCTCCAGGCTTGATTAACCTGAAATACCCAGACGCATCTATTGAGTTTCCCGCTAACTTTCCTGATGTAGCAAAAACACCGAGATTTTTATATGGCGATCGCCTGCGTTGGCTTAGTAATGAAAGTGATACTGACTGGGGTATTGTCATCGGTCGATTTTATAGCTTTGCTTCTCATCGCTGCTGCTGGAGTTGGTGCTACCTGATTTGGTTGAGTAAAGATTGTCCCAGTGCTGCTTGGACATCTGCGGATATTGCTTGGGAAGAAGATTTAGAACCAATGGGCGAGGAGACACACTGATGAATCCTCATCCACTCAAACAACGAGAGCAAGATTTAATACAACTCTACAGTTATTGTCAGTTGGGTATGACTCCCAAGGAGTTTTACACCAAGTGGCAGGTGAACCACGAAGAAATGGCGCAGATTTGCGATCGCTCCCTTTCTACCGTGCGACGCTGGTTTGCTAGAGGTAAAAACTACCGCCGTCCCATGCCAGCCGATTTACGCCACCTTGCCCTAATGAACTTTCTACTAGAACACTTTGAGGAGATTCCTGAAGAACTGTTGCAGAACCTGTGTTTTCCAGACGAAAGTAGGGACGGGTTCATAGATATCTTTGAGGATAAATGAGGGTATTTGTCAACCAGCCCCTACGGCATTTAATTGCAATATCAAAATGATATTTCTTGCCAGCCACCTTCACAGTAGGCTGGCTTTTGTCTTGGAAATTACACATAATCACCAGGAGAATTTGATGACATACCTTGAAAAACTCAGTCCTTGGTGTATAGTTCGGCTGTTACCTAATATGCAGAACCGGATTGTCGCTCGTTTTCGCCGCCGCAGCGATGCGGAAGCTCATCTACAAGTTTTGCGCCGACTCATTCCCAGTGTCAGTTTTAGACTGATTTTCGATGTGCCGTTAGAACAGCAAAACCTAACTGCTTGAAATCAACAATATCAATGATCCGTGTTTAGTGATCCTAGCGATCCGAATAAACCACATTTTTGTGATCCGCGATGGCGTTCCGCCCAGCGTAGCTGATCGCATACCAGCATCAAAAATCATGTCATAGCATTATTCAGTCTGGTGAGAAGTTGGGCGATCGCCAGGATACCAAACTGAAAACTCTTGATCAGGCGATCGCCTACGCTGGGATACCGTTGGCGAAATATTGCTTAACATAAAAACGGCGATTTTTCGGTGTATTACATGGAGAAGATCGTTATAGCTCTCCGTGTAATACACCGAAACAAGAAAACTAATTTAGTTGTTTAGGGAATTCGCCAACGGTATCAGCTGGGCGGAACGCCATCGCCACTAAAGTTTAATTTTTGGCAACTAACAAATCAAAATCAAGCAAGGAGGTTTCAAACTGAAACATACTCCCGTAATTTCTGCTGAATTTACACCTACTGTCTGAATATGGCCAACATTCTGCAAGCAAAAGTTTCAATTGAGGGAACTAGAACACTTGCCATACACCACTTTGGCGTTGATGCTTTACCACTAGAAGCTAAAGAAAAAGATGGTGTCGCTGGTAATAGTCCTAATGAGTGGAAAAAGACAGTTCTCATGGATGAAGAACGCCAGTTATTTTTGCTACCAACGTATTTTTTCGGCTGCATTAAGTATGGCGGTAAAACTGTCAAACGTGGCAAAGGTAACTTACTTGCAGATATTGCCAGCACTTTACAAGTCATGGACGAACAGATTTATATCTGTAATGAAGACGAGCCAATTCAGTTACCAGATCCACCTCAAGTCATTGAAGCAGGAACTCTCAAAACTGAAAAATTACCCGATAGCTACGTCGAAGTGATTGGTGTACGCAACCCATCCACTAAAGCGAGGAACATTCGCTACCGTGTGGCGGTGAAACCTGGATGGCGATGTTCGTTTACTATTCTGTGGGATTCGGTTGTTGTTGATCGAAAGTCACTAGAGACAGCGATCGTCAACGCTGGAACATTGGTAGGTGTTGGCGATGGTAGAGGAAGCATTGGTTACGGAAGATTTGAGCTAAAGGAATTTAGCATTCTTTAAATATTTGGTTCGTCAGGTTTCGTTAAAACCTGTCCCGTCACCTTCCGTCTCGTTATGTCATGTTGTGTTAAGTCGAGTTAAGTCATGTCTGTTGAACTTTACAAACAAGTCAAGCAAAAACGCCAACATCCAAACCTGCCTGTTTACCAATGGAAGCGTCAACCTCTTGAACAATGGAAAATCACTCGGCAGTCTATCTACACCAGAGATGAGGGATTGTGTCAAAGTCCAGATACCCAGCCTCCAAAAGTCAATGAATTGTGTAAAAAAACAGTCTGTTTAAAAACTGCTCACATCGACCACATTCGCCCATTGTCGTCTGGTGGCAGTAACCATGCTTCTAATTTGAGAACTCTTTGCCCTGTATGCCATGCGCTGCGGCTTGATAGGAAGCATGATGGTATGAGAAATAGACTTGTCCAACAAGGGTTAATCCCTGTGAATTGGAAGCAGTTTGTTTGGGATGAAATTGTAGGCGATCGCATTCCGCCCATTGTTAGGTGATCGCACAACACAGTAGCGAAAATCTTGCCGATGTCCGATATCGCTAAGAAAAGACGTTGTGGCAACTCTGCATCAGTATTACTCAATTTTCTGTGAAGTTGGGCGATCGCCGCCTATAGCTAGTAAACCAAAAACAATGAATTATCGACCCCTCAAGTCATTAATACTACTTACAATTGACAATGAAAAACGGCGGAGTGATTTCATTTGTTGCGACATTGCTAGTGATTGATCTTTCAGCATACTGATAGAGTAAGGAATACCTCTTTCGAGAAGCTTAGTAGTTGCAATTATTGGTGAGTATTTAATTTTCTCAGGGTAAACAGGAATACAGGATAATCTTTGCTTACTGAATCTAATAGCCAGCATTCTTGCTAAAGAAAAAATTGCAGGGTCATAAATATCAATTTCAGGAAGTTCTATTATCTTTACTAAAGTTTCTGAGTTGCCAATCTTCCCCAACGCCTTTGCTGCTGTGTTTTTTACAAAACTATCTGGGTGGTTGAGGCCAGTGATTAAGCCATCTATCGCTTGAGCATTACCAATTTCCTCTAACGCGCTTGCTGCACAGCCTCTCACCCAATCATCGGAGTCATTGAGGGCAGCGATTGAGATTTCTACCGCTTGGGCGTTACCAATCTTCGCCAACACCTCTGCTGCTCTGGTTCTTACCCAAAAATCTGGGTGATTGATGCCAGTTATTAAACCATTTAATGCTTGGGTATTACCAATATTCCCTAATGCCCCTGCTGCTTGCCGTATCACTTCATTATCTGAGTGGTGGAGGGTAGCTATTAAGTAATCTATCGCTTGGGCATTACCAATCTTCCCCAATGCCTCTGCTGCTGTCACTCTCACTTTAATATCTGAGTCGTTGAAGGCAGCGATTAAGCTATCTACCGCTTGTGCATTGCCAATCTCCCCTAAAGCCTCTGCTGCACTGCTTCTCACCCAAATTCGTGAGTCATTAAGAATAGTAATTAAGCAATCGACCGCTTTGTCATTGCCAATCTTCCCCAACGCCCATATAGCACTGCTTCTCACATTACTATCTGAGTCGTTAAGGGCAGCGATTAAGCTATCTACCGCTTGGGAATTGCCAATCCTTCCCAACGCCAGTGCTGCATCCTTTCTCACATAACTGTGTGAATTTTTGAGGGCAGCGATTAAGCCATCTACTGCCTGGGCATTGCCAATCATCTTCAACGCCTCTACTGCATTCTTTCTCTCATAACTATCTGAATTATTGAGGAAAGCAATTAAGCCATCTACCGCTTGTGCATTGCCAATCTTCCCCAACGCCTTTGCTGCTATACCTCCCTCGGAACTGCAAAAACCAGAGTTATTGAGGAGAGCAATTAAGCAATCTACCGCCTGAGCATTGCCAATCTCCCCTAAAGCCTCTGCTGCACTGCTTCTCACCTCACTACTTGAGTCGTTAAAAACAGCGGCAATTAAGCAATCGACTGCTTGAGTATTGCCAATCTTCCCCAACGCCTGTACAGCATTCCTTCTCACCCAAACACGCGAGTCATTAAGAATAGTAATTAGAGCGTCTACCACTTGAGGATTGCCAATCTTCCCTAACGCCTCTGCTGCACTGTTTTTCACTCCACGATCAGAGTCATTGAGGACAGCAGCAATTAAGTTCTCTACTGCCTGGGGACTGCCAATCATCCCCAACGCTTTTGCTGCACTGCTTCTAAATGGACTATATGAGTCATTGAGGAGGACGGTAATTAAAGCGTCTACCGCTTGAGTATTACCAATCTGCCCCAATACCTTTGCTGCTTTGTGTGTCACCTCAATACTTGAGTCGTTTAGGGCTTTTTGTAACTCGCAACACATCTGTGAATTACTTTTCCCTATTGCTATAACACTTGATTCTATAAACTCAATAAATGGGTAACGTTTCCAAAATTTATAGATTTTGTCAACTATGTTTGTAATTACGGGATGATGAATATTTGGAATTTCCAAAATACATCGACCTGATAATAGTAACAAAGTTTGGAAAATATCGTCTTTTTCATTAATGATAGTTTGAAGTAAAGAAACTGGATTTTCCATCAATCCTATTAGTAAAATCAAAGTTTCATGCCAGTCATACTGCCAAAAGAGTCTTTTGGCTAAAGCTAGACCATTTCTTTGATTTTCCTTAATAGCTCGGTTTAAATAAGAAGCTGTGAAATATTCCTGAAAAGTCCGGTGTAGAAATAAATATTCATTACCGTCTCTGTCCAATTTTTGCAGGATGCCATATTCTTCTGTTAGCTCCATCATTGCTGTAGTAATTAATTTATCTTCTTGACCCTTGTAATATTTTTTAATTTGATGAAATAGTTCAGAGCTAGAAAAAACCTCTTGGTCAGAACATGAAAAATGATAAGCAAGTTCTTCGAGTAATTGGCGTTTAGCTTCTATCTCCCCCTCTGAAAGAGGCTTCCTGTTTCGACTCCATTGCCTCAACATACAATCCACAGTTTTTTCATAAACCTGAGTACGCCGTGCAGGAAGTGTCAGACCTTTTTCTTGATAAAGACTACAAAGCAATGATAAGAGTAGGGGATTTTGGGCTAATCCAATAAATTGAGGTTTTCGGTTAAGTTCGGCAACTAGTCCCTTAGCTGAAATTGAATCATCCTCAATGTAATCAGCAGCATTAGCAAACCAAGTTTCAATATACTCGTCTGTTTGTTTTTTGCTAAATGGGACAATTTCAACTACCTTAGCATCTTCAATAAAATTGCCACTATAACCTACAATTCGAGAGGTGCTGATAATTGAACAGGGATAATCGCGTATAAATCGGTTAAGTTTTTCTCTTAAATTGAGCCGATGTTCGTTTGGTACTTCATCTAAAGCATCCAATAGCAAAATACATTTACCATGAACTAATTTTTCTTTTAAAATTTGCTTAATTTTATCTGCTATCTTATGTGGATAATCTCTCTGAATAATACCTGGGATAATATTAATAATTTCGGACGAATCTTCTGTGAAATCAGATAATCTCACAAATATTGGTAAAACAACATCTTCTACATTTATTTGATTTTCTAACAGTTTTTGTTTCTCACTTCGAGATATTACTCCTGACTCCATTCTTAATAAAGTAGACTTGCCCATTCCTGGGTCAGCCAAAACCATTATTTTATAATTTTTTTGTTTAGCCTCTTTTCTTATTTCTTTTTTGGCATCTTCCCAACTAACAGTAGTTTTTACTGAGTCCTCACTAAAACCTTTTAAAGCATAAATGTGTTTGAGGTCTGTTTCCGATTCTAAATCCAGTGTATTTGTTTCCCTCTTTTCAAGGGTGACTTGAATAGGAATATACTGATTTTTTAAAACTATTTGCTGTCGAGTATGAAAAAGTCTAACGTATTTACAATTTTCTTCAGTTACTTGCAAAAATTCCAAAACTATATTTTTCTGCTCTTCCTGACTCAGTGGTGCTTGCAGTGCAGGTTGACGAACTATCCCTATTTCTTGAAGTAAAGACCGTAAAACTGCTTGAACTGTTTCAGCGTTAGCTCCCTGGTAAGTTATGTTGTCTCCAATGCGAATATTTGTTCCTTGCCCAATGTTGACTGTATACTTACCAATCTGCAAAACATTCTGGTCAGTCTTACTAACAATTAATACTTGACGCAAAACTACCAAATCGTCACGGGTATGCTGACCTTCAGCAATACGTTCCAGGATAGCTAGTAGCTCATCGGAGGTGGGCATAACTTAATAATTATCTGACAGCAACTCTGTATTTACTGTAGCAATAGTATTTAGGCAAAAATGCTGTAATTTTGCACAGTCACAGTAAATCTACTAATTTTTTTAATAAATTTTTTGTAAATTTGATGCGGTCTAATAAAAGTATTTCTAAAGATTGATTTTATAGAAATTTTGGATATTTTTTAGCTAAAGGTATTCGATCATACATATTAATTATTGATATTGTGTATGGGTGTAAGACGATCGCATCCACATACACTTGAGAAAACTAGGCGATCGCAACTACAATCATCCACTTCAAAAACTCTTGTATTAATTACCATCTCCAATCCGCAAGCCATGAGCTTGACCAATGTTGATGTTATATTTTCCACGCTGATTTACATTTTGGATGATTTGGTTATTAGTACCTTGTTGATTAAACGCCCCAGGTTCAGGTTCAATCTCCGGTTCACCTTCAAATGGTAATCCTTTAGGCTCAGTTTCACCACCTGCGTAGTATGCCAGGATAAAATTATCAGCTTGCTCAAAATTTAAAATGGGATGTTGACGATCGCGTGTTCTTCTCGGTACTACTTCACGCGCATACATTGCTAAATCTGCAACCCGCACATAACCATCTTTTTGCGAGACTCCTTTACCTGCTAAGGCTTCAATTAATGCCAGTGTAAAAGCACTATAGGGTCTACCAGCCAGAGATTTTTCATCGGCTTGGGAGGAGGCGATCGCTACTCGTCCTTTACCTTGATTAAACAAAGCTTGAGCCTCTGGCGGAAGGGGTGCTTTTTCGGCTTCATACCCTAACTTTGATGTATCTCCTAAGCCACCAGCATGGCAACAGTCCAGTAATACTAACAGCTTTTTGGCAGAAATTGCCTGTAGCTTGGTGATAAATTCTGTACCACTAATCGCTGTTTTATGTAGTTTGGTCTGGTCATAGCCAAAAGGCATCAAGTAATATACTTCCCCTATGGGACTATTGACTTGATAGCCATGCCCAGAGAAATAGACAATTACCGTGGAATCAGATGTAGTTGATTGAGCTAATTGGTCTAAAGCTGCAAGGATTCCCTCTCGGTTTGCCTGTTCTTTAGTCAACAAATGCACCTGTTCAGGTGGATAGGCGCAGCGTTCCGCGTCTTTAAGAATATCGGCAAAACCGACAGCATCATCTACGGTGTTGGGTAAATCACCACCAACCCCAACAATACAGGCATGACCTTGGCTAAATAGTGCGTTCACTTTTGATTAGGTATTAGGTAGTATGGTTATAATTTAGCATCTATCTTTAGGTATGAAAATTAGGCATTTCGATATTAAAAAAATTATATTTTTATCATTAGTTCTTGTGATGAAATTTCCAGCTTTGGCTCAAGCAGAGGTTATAACTAATCCTAAAACAATTACAGTCAATGCAACAAAGGGAGACAGTATCACCCGCACGATTACACTGCGGAATAACGAGAAAATAAATCCTTTAAAAGTAGTTACTTCTGATTTATTGAGTGCTGATAATAGCTCTGTTTTACCAGCGCAGGCAATTAAACTTACTTCACCACCTACTCAAATTAATCCTCAAGAACTGATTATTTTACCAATCCAGTTTGATTTGCAAAATTCTTCTAGTGGAGAATTTACAGGTGAAATAGTATTAACCTATGAGGCTGGTGAAAAAACTATTCCTGTGATTGTCAGGCTCAAAGATCCTTGGCCATTACCTCTGACTGTATTAGTGTTGGGAATCATCATTGGTATGGCGGTTTCTGCCTATAGTAGTCAAGGGAAGTTAAGTGATGAGGTAACAGTTAACTTAGAGAATTTGCGTACCCAAATTGCTGCGGATAAGGTAGAGTCACGCTCATTCTGGTCACGCGCTGATATATCTCTTAATATTGCCAAACAAGCACGCGATGCCAAACAAATTGTTGAGGCTCAAACAGCAGTTAATAATGTGAAGGAAGTTTGGCATAAATGGCTAAAGCAACGTCCTGATTGGCAGATTCTGTTTCGCTATTATGATAAACTCCATGACCGCCTTGACCGAGAGGACTTAAAAAAAGATACATCTGCTCTCTATCTTCAAGTTATAGACCGAGATTTAGAACAAGCTTTGCAAAATGCTCCTGTTCTCTCAACAGCAAATGAACTGCAACAAGTCCTAGATAAAATATCTCAACAAATTAATACTTATATTCAGTTAAAAACACAGCTAGAAAAACTAAAAAACTTAACAGCAGGGTTAGAAGATATTAACCAACGCTATGAATGGGAAGATAAAGCATCTGAATTAAAGCAGAGATTGCATACGCTATTGCCTGCTCAAGAAACTGAGATACAGACTTTACAATCTGAAATTAATACCAGTATTGAAAAAGTAAGGGTGTTAGAAATTCAGGTTTTTGATGTAGAAAAAGGTATTGATGGTAGTTCTGAAGCAGGTATGGTTATTCAAGCCCCGTCAGTATCGGAGAATGAGCCTTCACAAGTTCCATTTTTGAATAAAACAGGAAAGGCGATCGCCAGCTTATGGCAAACTGCTAATGGGCGGTTGAAATTGTTTTATCTCTCCAGTTATCTGATTTCCTTTACTGTGCTGGCTGGTAGTGGTTTTAACCAGTTGTATTGGACTAAGCCAACTTTTGGGGCTAATGGTTGGGGTGATTATTTTGCTTTGTTAGCATTGGGTTTTGGTGCAGAAGCTACTCGGAATGTTGTCACACAAGTAGCCCGCAAAGCCGATGAATCAAGCTCATAGTGCTATCAGCAGCAATTACACAGTATTGGCAATTTAGGTCTTAATTTTTGTATTTTGGCGCAAATTAGCCAATAAAGACGAAAAAGCCTAAAATATTTTTAACTCAGTGACTAAGGATCAGAAATAGTGTGGATAATCAAGATCATCTCAGTGAAATTATTGATCGCATCCTGAAGGGTAATCGGACTGAGGCGGATATTGAAGAACTGCGGCGATCGCTCAAAATAGCTGACGGTGTAGTACAGTCAGTAACCCAAACGGGCAAGTTCAACACCAATATTGGGCAGATAACTGGGGGAGATGTTCATATAGGCGATCGCATTTACCAAGGCACTGATGCAGACACTATTAAAACAATTATTCAATCTGTATTAGAAGAATTTGAACTCCCCCGCCGAGGAGCAGATAGACAATTGCAAAAATGGAAATACTTGCACACCTTCAAAAGTCATTCGGGTGCAATCAACGCTTTAGCAATTAGTCCTAATGGGCAAACATTGGTAAGTGGCAGCAATGACAAAACACTCAAGATTTGGGACTTGAGAACTCTGCAATTACTCTACAGTTCTCCCCCCAGTCAAACTGCTGTTTTATCCTTGGCTATTAGTGCAGATGGCAATACTATTGTAGCTGGTAGTCAGGGAGGAACAGTCAGAATTTGGAATTTGCAAACTAGAGAATTAGTTGGCAATCCCATAAAATTACATGAAGGAGCAATTAACTGTGTTGCCATCAATCCTGATTGTCAAACTGTTGTTATCTGTAGCTCTGATAGAACCCTCAAGGTCATAGATTTATTTACTAAAGATATAATTCACAACTTACCCGCAGGAACAACCCCCATCAAAGCAATTAGCATTAGCCCAGATAAACAAACCCTGATAACTGCTAGTGAAGCAGGCACAATTAAAACGTGGAACTTAACAACAGGAAAATTAATCTATTCCCTTGCACAAGCTCATGAAAGTTCAATCAATACAGTAGTATTTACTCCTAATGGTCAAACATTTATCACTGGTAGTTCCGATAAAACCATTAAAATCTGGGCTATAAATTCCGCTAAACAAATAGAATTACTACACACACTAGACAGAGGAAAAACCCCAATTAAATGTCTAGCGATTTATCCCGATAGTCATACTCTCATCAGTGGTAGTGAAGGCGGCGTAGTCAAATTTTGGGATTTAGCAACACAAGAACTACTGCACACTCTCCTAGAAGTTCATCTAAGCTCTATCAATTGTCTTGCTATTAGTTCAGATAGCCAAAAATTTGCCACTGGTAGCGAAGGCGGTAATATCAAACTTTGGCGTAGATATTCTTAAATTATCTATATAGACCATAAGCTAACACTTATACCTTGTTGTAACAATAAAATTTAAAGTTATTTGTCAAAATGTAGCTCAGAAAAGTCTAAAAAAACTAAAATTTTCTCAATTTACCAACTAAGGAAAAGTGTGGCTAACCGCGAGCATCTGAGTGAGATTCTTGACCGCATCCTCAGTGGCAGCCAAACTGAGGAGGATATTGCCCAACTGAGGCGATCGCTCTCGGCAGACAATCTGCAAATTGCATCACAACTAGGTAGATATAACGTCAATATTGGTGAAGGTAAAGAAATACATATAGGCGATCGTATTTACCAAGGTGCTGATGCCGAAACAATCAAAGAAGCTCTGCAAGCCATATTGCAGGAAATTCAACTCTCTGTGAAACAATCAAAGCCAGTTTTCTGGCAATATCGTCATACCTTGAGAGGACATACAGATTCTATCAATGCGGTTGCGATCACTTCAGACAGTAAGACACTAATCAGTACCAGTGATGACAAAACTATTAAAGTTTGGAATCTCAATCCGCCAAAGTTACTTTCAACGCTTCCCAAACAGAAGGATGAGCTTTTGTGCGTAGCTATTGCTAATAATAACCAAACCCTGGTTAGTGGGGATAAAGAGGGTAATGTTCAGATTTGGAATTTACAAACAGGAGATTTGATCACAACCCTGCCTAAAATACATAAAAGATTGATTCACAGCATCGCAATCAGTCCAGATGGTAAAACATTTGCTACAGGCAGTGCCAACAAAACTATTCAGATATGGAACATTAATCCTCTTGAAAGATTGTATCTAACTCCTAAACAGGAAGCCCAGATTAATGTGGTAAAAATCGCTTTTGATAGCCAAACTCTCATCAGTGGCGACGACCAAGGTACAATTAAGATTTGGAATTTACTGACACGAGAACTGTTGAATACTTTGCTAAATGGGCATGAAAGATCAATCAACTGCCTTGCCCTTAGCCAAGATGGAAAAATGTTTGCCACTGGCAGTTCCGATAAAATCATCAAAATCTGGAATTTACAAACAGGTGCTTTGCTTCAGACATTGAATCAGGAAGGGGGATCTGAGGAAGAAGGAAATACACCAATCAATGCAATTGCATTCTGTCCAAACAGTCAAATCATCGTCAGTGGTAGCGAAGGTAATAAATTTGGGTTTGGTAAAACCAGAATCTATTTCGGAGGAAGCATTCGGATCTGGAATATCAAAACCGGAACATTACTGCAAACTAGGAGTAAGGCGCATACTAGCCCAATTAATTCCCTTGCTATTAGTTCAGATGGTCAAGTTCTTGTGACAGCAAGCAAGGCAGGATCAATGATAATCTGGCAAAGAGCGCAAACTTAGGCGAATTCTCGCAGAATTACTATAAATGTAAAATAAAAAAGCCACTTAGCTGCGATCGCCATCCATTTAAACCAGGTTATCAAATGGCTCCTAGTGAATACCTCAAACAAATTCTGCATCGGATTGAAAAAGGGCAACAAACCGACGAGGATATAAAGTTTTTACATCAGCAACTTCTGGCTGACGTTAGCCAAGTTGTATCACAGCTTGGTCAATATAACGTCAATATTGGCGAAGGGAAAGATATACATATAGGCGATCGCATTTATCAACAGTTGGATAAAGAAGCGATGGAAGCCTTAGTTAAAGCTATTCAAGAAGCAAGTGGTATCTATCAAAATACTCAGGGTGGCGATGCAGCCGCTAGAGATATTGATAAACGTATTACTTACGAAAACTGTACAATTATTCAACTACTGGCTAAAGATAGTAATCTTGGCAATGATTCTCAAAGTTTATTAAATAAATCATATTTTTCTGGTATTCCTCAAGAAAGTATTCAACAAGCGTATCAAGACGCTTTACCTCCTGATGCTAGTGTGTGGAATCTAGAGGAAAACGACATCACACAAATATTAAAGGTAATTGAGGAATTTAGAAAATCATTGGAGTTTGTGAAGCAGTTAAGCCAAGATGAAACTATTCCTCAAGAGATTCGTAATAATTTAATTAGTTTAGCTGAAGAATTAGCAGCAAAAAAGCATTCAGGTGATAAAACTAAACCACCTACAAATTTTTCGTCTAATCCAAAAGGGCAACTGGAATCTTATTTAATTGCTACTCTTGAGCGTTGCGATGATGATAATGAGCAATTTTTAATGAATGCTTGGTTAATTATTGATGATTCCTTACCAGTAAACGACCTCTCTAAATTTATATCTCTATTAGATAAAGATGAACAACAACTAGGAATATTATGTAAATTTAATGATATTCCACAACAGATCAACAAATTCTTAAAAACAAGCCTCAGACATCTTAGAGGTAAACAATATCAGCTAATTATTGAGGTATTCTTACCAAGTGATTTGATTGGTACAGAAGTAGACCGTTGGAAAATTTCTGACCCAATCTTAGAGGAAATAACTTTGGGGATTAAGTATCCAATTCGACTGCGATCTCTAGAACGTTTAAATCTTGATTATTTAGATTATTATTTATCTGATTGGTACAAATATTGGGATAAGGTTAAAGATGTTTTACACAATGAAGCGGTTCAAGAATTATTTGAACATCTAAAGCAAATGGATAATTTTAATTTTAAATTATTAAAAAATAATTTACAGAACAAAATAGGGCTGAAGGTAACTTGCGCTCCTCCCAAAGCCAAAATTAAGGATTTATTTAAAGCTATCTTAACCGCAACAACACCGATTATGATTTGGACAAGATATGATATTCCTAATCTCGATCAAGTAACAGCAATAGATGAAGTCTTAAGTTTTAAACCACTATGTCATTTGTGTGAATCAGTCAGACAAAAAAGAGAACAAGCTGATGCTCAAACGGAGGAACATTTAGGTTTTCATTTAGCGCTGCTTTGGGAAGATCCTCATCGTCTTACACCTAATGTCATGCTTCAATTAACTACCCCAGGACAATAACAGGGAGTTGAAATCAATAAAATGACTGATTGGAAAATTTTTCAAGGTAATAGTAACCCACACGATAATATTAATCAACTTCCCCCGCCGCCAAGTTGGCGTAAATTTCTGGGCGCAGATGATGAATTAGTAAATGAAATTGAGCAACGCTGGCAAAAATTTTCTGAGGGTTTGGAAGTGGATAAGAGGAACGAACAACGGGGTAAAAGTTTCCGTATCCACACCGATAAAAGTAATGACAGAAATACTGTTATTAATATGGTAAATGCAGCCCTGTATTTAAGACGACCTTTGTTAGTAACAGGAAAACCAGGAACAGGTAAAACGTCTTTGGCTTATGCTGTGGCGTATGAACTAAAACTGGGGGCGGTGTTACCTTGGTATATCACTGCTCGTTCTACCTTACAGGAAGGATTATATCGTTATGATGCGATCGCCCGTCTGCAAGATGTGCAGATGGGCGATAAAAGTAAGGATATTGGTCGCTACATTCAACTAAGCCCACTAGGTACAGCCCTGCTTCCTTCCCGTCGTCCGCGTGTGTTGCTGATTGATGAAATAGACAAAAGCGATATTAACTTACCTAATGATTTACTCAACTTGTTTGAAGAAGGGGAATTTGAAATTCCAGAATTAGCGCGGATTTCCAAAGAGGTGAATCAGGTAGAAGTTCGCACCTATGATGGAATGGATGTCCCTATTAAAGCAGGTCGAGTGCGCTGTCAAAATTTCCCTTTTATTCTGTTAACTAATAACGGTGAGCGAGATTTTCCACCAGCATTTTTGAGGCGTTGTTTAAGGTTAAATATGCCTTATGAACCTGATGCAACTGCCTTAAAGGATATTATCAAGGCACATTTAGGCAGCAATGTGATAACGAAAGATGAAGAAAAAATCAATGGATTAATTGCAAAATTTAGAACATTACGAGAAGGTGGGGATATAGCCACAGATCAATTGTTAAATGCCATTTATTTAGTCACTTGTGAGTTTAAGCCAGCACCAGCAGAAGAAAAAGACTTGATTTCAGTGTTGCTGAAATACTTAACCAGTGCGGAGGACAGATGATTGACCAGTTAATTACTGCATTGAGTAAAGAAGTAAAAATGTCAGCCGCAGAAATTGCTGATACGATTTGGCTGGCACTTCAAATGCAGGAATTTCAACCTGAGTCAGTCTCCTCTGATTTAAACCTGAGAACGGAAGACGAAAGAGAAACTAACAACCAGGAAAATCAGTCAAACCAGGGAACATTGCCAAAACCTAAGCCAGAAATTTCAGAGTTAGAAGAAATACCAAATCAGTTACCAGAGGAACAAAAGGCAGGTATTTATCCCCGAAATGGGCAAGGAGCTTCAAAATCCTCAGATTTGTCCTTTAAAGTCCCTGATGCTCCTTCTTTACGCGAACCTTTAACCTTAGCACGAGCGTTAAAGCCCTTAATGCGTCGTGTTCCTTCTGGGAGGGAATTAGTTTTAGATGAACCCGCCACCATTCAACGAATTGCGGATGAAGGACTTTGGATACCCGTACTCAAACCCGCAGTAGAACCTTGGTTAGATTTAGAGTTAGTAGTTGATGAAGCCATCTCCATGCAAATTTGGAGACATACAATTAGAGAATTAGAACAACTGCTGAAAAACTATGGAATTTTCCGAGATGTGCGAGTCTGGGGACTAATTACAGATGAAAACGAACAAGTGCAGATTCGGCGGGGTATTGGTACAGCAGCTAAAAATCAAACTCTCCGCAGTCCCAAGGAATTAATTGACCCCAGTGGTCGGCGTTTGGTGTTGGTAGTCAGTGATTGTGTATCATCTCTCTGGCGCAATGGAGCGGTTACACCTGTATTAGAACTCTGGGTAAAGCAAGGGTCAATGGCTATTGTCCAGATGCTTCCTAAGTGGCTGTGGAAAAGAACTGCTTTAGGTAGAGCCTCAGAAGTACGGTTGCGGGCTTTGACTCCGGGAGCGTGTAACCAGAAATTAATCGCCAAGGAAGTGTCATTCTGGGATGAACTTGAAGAAGAAACCGGGGTTAAAGTTCCTGTATTTACCTTAGAACAAGATAAGGTCGCTACTTGGGCGCAAATGTTGTCGGGTAAGGGCAGTATTTGGACACTGGGATATGTGTTTAAGTTAAATGTAACTCCTGTTGATAGGGAAAGTAGTTTATTTAATCTTACTCATAGTAATTTGGGTGCAGAACAGCGTGTACAGGCGTTTCGGGTAACGGCTTCACCAATGGCACGAAAATTGGCGGGATTGTTAGCTTCTGCACCTGTTATTAGTCTGCCAATTGTGCGATTGATTAGGGAAACACTGTTAAAAGACTCTCAACAAGTTCATGTGGCTGAAGTGTTTTTAGGCGGATTATTAAAGCCATTATCTGAGATTAACGCAGATACCAATCCCGATTATGTTCACTACGAATTCATGGATGGAGTACGGGAGTTATTAGTTGATTCTGTGCCTTCCCAATATGTTTTGAATGTGGTGGATGAGGTATCGAAGTATGTAGCGAAAAAAGCAGGCTTTTCACTGGAGACTTTTGCTGCTGCATTGAGAAATCCACAAAAAATTAGAAATAAAAAAATTTCTGATGAACTTCGACATTTTGCAATGGTTACTTCCCAGGTTTTGAGGTGTTTAGGTGCTGATTACGCAAAGCTTGCCGATTCATTTAAAGGAATTAAGAAACAAAATAAAATATTGGATTCTAATCGTGAAGCGTTTGATAGAGAATTTCAGCTATTACTAAATTCAGAAAGTTCTTCTGCCCATTCACTATTAGCTTTCATTAATCGCTCACTCGCTCAGTTTAATCTAAGTAATTATGATAGCTTGACTGAAGTAATAAATGAGGCATATATACGTGGAGTTAGACTTCTATCAGCAGGCGAAAAGATTGAGCATCCGCTTGCTTGGATTCGAGTAACAGCTTATGACATTATTAGAAAACAGAGTCGAGAATTTATAAAATTTTCACCTATTGAAGAATCTCATGTAATGAGAATAGATCAAGAATTTAATAATAATATTAGTACAAACGACAATGAATCATTTAAAAAATTACATATAGCTTTAGGAGAATTAAATCCAGATGAGCGCGAGATTTTAATTTTAAGAAATGTTAAAAATTTATCATGGAAAGAAATTCAACTATATCTCTTGTCCAAAGGGAAGGAAGTTAAAAATGAAGCCATACTTCGTAAGCGTGGAAACAGGGCTTTAGAACGTCTTCGTAGCATATATAATTCAATGGAGTCAATGATTATCTAAAATAGACATCTTCGACAATGAATGTAGAGACGTTACAGGCAACGTCTCTACAAAGGTTTCAGGTAACGCAGAATAGCCTGGACTTTTTCATCAGGGCTGAGGGCAAGAAGTTGTTTTTCTAACACTTTGAGTGTCACGGATATTATCCTTTGATAATCTTGTCAGGCTACATTTACAATTTTATATTTCACCCAAGAGTTAACCGCGATTTTTGAGCAAATTACTAATCTATTGTTCATAAGTATTAAATGACACATCATAAACAAATCCAAGAAACTCTGGATCGAGTTGAGAATGGACAGCAAACTGATGAGGATATATCATTTTTACGTCAGCTACTTTTGATTGGCGATCGCCAAATCGTATCGCAACTAGATAAATACAACGTCAACATTGGTGAAGGTAGAGACATCCATAATGGGCGATACCTTCGGTGGGCTTCGCCAACGTATCTACCAAACCTGGGATGAACAAGCAATCAAAGCTTTAATTCAAGCTATTCAAAAAGTAAATTAGCGATGTGTCGCTAGTTTAACAGAAAGTTACTTAGTTGCGATCGCCATCTCAACCCAACTAAAAATTGACTGCTGAACCATAATCAAAATGACCACCCCTGAAGAACTAAACGCCATACTTGAGCGCATCGTCAAAAAACAGCAGACTGAAACTGACATAACATTTCTGCGACAATCGCTCAGTGGTGGTCAAATTGTCTCTCAGCAAGGGAAATATGCAGTCAACCTGGGACAAGGACAGGAAATTCACGTAGGCGATCGCATTTACCAAGGTGCAGATGCAGAAATAATTCGAGAAATAATTCGGTCTCTCCGTGAAGAACTAAAAGCTACTGGTCAATTTGCTGCATATAAAGAGCAGCACCAGCAGTCGGTTGATGAACTGGTGCAACAAGTGCGATCGCACATTCATGATGATATTCAGCGATTACATGGCACGATGCCATTATGGGGTGTAGATCACTGGGTTCCTTTGGGTGATTTGTTTGTCGATGTGAACATCCTAGAGGAACTGAGTAGTAGTCGTAGGTCAGAACTCGATGACCTGTGGCAAGATTTTACAACTGGGATGGAGAGGTATTCAGGCGATCGCAGTTTGGATCGCATTGGCATAGGTAAAGAGCGACAAAGGGTTTCAGGACTAGAGGTACTGGCGAAAAATACAAATCTCATGGTGGTGGGTAAACCAGGTTCAGGGAAGACCACTTATTTGCAACGAGTAGTTACAGAATGCAACGCTGGCAATTTACAAGCACATCGAATCCCAGCTTTGATTAAATTACGAGATTTTGTAGAGGATGGACGTAAATTTGCCCATTCGCTGGAGCGTTATTTTGAGCAGTCCTGGCAGTTATCAAATACAGAAATTAATTTAATTTTCCATCAAGGTCGAGCATTGGTTTTGCTAGATGGATTAGATGAAGTAACAGGGGAAGATGGTAAAAACATCACCAAGCAAATTAAGCAGTTTGCTCGTTCTTATCCGCAGGTACAGGTAATTGTGACTTGTCGGACGCAAAGCCAAGAATCGCGGTTTGAGCGTTTTGATTATGTAGAAGTAGCAGATTTTAATCAAGCCCAAGTAAGATTATTTGCCGAGCATTGGTTTAAGGCAGTTATTGGGGATGACTCAGCAGGACTTGCAAATTCACAGGAGTTTCTAAATCAGCTTTTTCTGGAAGCGAATAAACCGATACGGGATTTAGCGATTACACCAATTTTGCTCAGTTTGACTTGTGCCGTGTTTCACCAAACTGGCAAGTTCTACTCAAAGCGTTCCAAGCTTTATGAGGAAGGGTTAGAGCTACTACTAGAGCAGTGGGACAAGTCAAGGGAAATTGAGAGAGATGAGATTTACCGAGATTTATCACCGGAACGAAAGCTGGAGTTACTTAGTTATCTGGCGGTGAAAAAGTTTGAGCAGCCGCAGTATGTTTTGTTTGAGCAGGTAGAAATTGAGGGTTACATAGCAGAGTTTTTGGGAATTGGGCTGCGGGATAGTCGAGCAGTCTTGAAGGCGATCGCATCTCAGCATGGGTTGTTGATTGAGCGAACACAAAAAATTTGGTCGTTCTCACACCTGACATTTCAAGAATATTTGGTGGCAAAGTGGTTTTGCGATAAACAAGATTGGGAAAGATTAGTCATTAGAAGTGCCGATAAATCATGGAGAGAAATATTTTTAATTATATTCTCATTACTAAAGAGCGCAGATTCCTTATCACTGGCAATGAAGTTTTGGATTGATCAATTGACAGAAATAGATAAAGGTATAAGTCTTTTTTTAATTTGGCTAGAAAAGAAAGTTAAATCAATCAAAAAGAGCTATAAACTAACAGCTATAAAAGCTCTTTTCATTGCATTAATTCATAATTTAGAGAGCAATGCAATCGAAAATCTCTTCACAAAGCTAGATTCAAATCTTAATTATGAATATCAATCACTATATGACCTTGTTTATGGTTTTTTTTCTCGTCCTGATAATTCAACTTACGAATTTACAGTTTTTTTAATTGTTAATAATTTTACAGATGGCTACTTTAACTCCCATTTATCAAAATTTATTTTAGCTAATAAGGATTGGCAGCCAGACGATAAAATAGGGTTTGAAATGTATGGGTTTTCATGCTTTTCTAGTGCTTACTGGGCAATAATTGCCTCAAATCCTTACTTCAATGAGAGTATTTTTAATATATTGCCACCATTTGAATTCTATCTGGCGAAAGATGCTCCTGGACAAGAACAAAGCTTTCGTTGGGATTATCTTGATGATTGGTGGGCAATTAACAATGATGATTGGAGGCAACAATTTGCAATCATCTTAACAGAACATCGTTATTTGGGAAGTAATTGGCGGCCAAACAAAATGCAAAAGGAATTATTACAGAAATACTATGATGCTAATAAACTTTTAATTGATTGTCTTAATAGCGTTTGTCAAGTCAGAGAAAAAGTACGCAAAGAAATCGAAGAAACTCTACTATTACCGATCACCGAAATCGAAAAACGTAAATATGAAATAGCCGAATAGAGCGATCATCTCATGATTTGTATGAATTTTAGGCTACATCATCAGAGATAAATTTATGAATTTGATTGTAAACTTCTGAATTTTCTTCAAGGGCTTGACGTAAATCATACTGTGCTTGTAAATTTAACCAAAACTGGGCGGTGTTGCCAAAATAGTGGGATAGACGCAAAGCTGTATCTGCCGTAATACTGCGCTTTCCAGTCAAAATTTCACTAATTCGTGTCTGAGCTACACCTATATCTTTGCTTAATCTATAGGCTGTGATATTCAACGGTTCTAAAAATTCTAGTTGTAGGATTTCGCCTGGATGAATGTTTGGCAAACGGTTGTTATTCATAATGAAGTTTATACCTAGTGGTAATCGACTATTTCAACTTCCAAAGCATTGTTTTCATCTGTCCAAACAAAGCAAATTCGCCATTGGTCATTAATCCGAATACTGTACTGCCTACTTCTATCACCAACTAGCTTTTCTAAGCGATTTCCAGGTGGAACGCGCAAGTCAAAAATATGCCTGACAACAAGCTGCGCTGTATCTAAGTTTAGAATTTAACCGTAAGCATATCCTATAAATATTCTTCAGCGCGGTTAATTATGACTGACGTGAACCCGGACATCACTGGAACTATTATGATCGCCCTCCTCCCTCAAGATAATGGACAGTATATTTGCCACTTATCATCATCTCTGAGCAATTCTCCTAGAGAAAACATACAATGCTACGGTCAAACCAAAGAACACGCGATCGCGATCACCTTAGAACAACTAGCCCATGAATATCGCCAAATAGCAGAAGAACGACAAAATATAGCGTGGGACACCGTAGAGCGATCAAACTCTGGAGAGCCAATTACCAAGCATTACCATGTAATTTTGCACTACGAGCGCATTGCTGAGGAAGAATCGAAGTTTGAGGCAATGCACAATACCATCATGGGAAATACGGTAGTAGAGAATGCTAATATCACCGTGATTAAGATTGAGCCAGATATACCAATTGAGCCATTAACGCGATCGTGGGATTGATTGGGATAGTAAAATCCGGTTTTCAGGACTTGAGTACTGTTGCGATCGCCGAAGGCATAAGCTTATCTACGAGACGCTGCGCGAACGCTTATCGCCTGATGAAATTAATGCGGACTGTTGTGTCTGCCCCTCCTATCTTTGGAATTTAAACTAGAAATTTCTTATTCATTCCTGCACAGCATTAAAGGCAAGAAGATAAAACACCCAAAACTGAACTGTTGAATTTGCTATTTAACTAGCTGAACAGTTTTATAACCATACGAACCCATAGAATCCTGATTCTGCCGTTGCTGGCGGATGGTTGCCAAATGCTCTAATGCTTGATTCAAACCTCTTGAAATGTGCCGCTCATATCGAGCTAATTTATCTGTATCTTGCGGCAAAGCCAGGGATTTTTTCTCCTCTTCCCTAATCTGTGCCTGCAAACTTTTCAGTTCTGTACCCCCACTTCTATCGCTCCCCAAATCAATGAGTGATTGCAAGGCATCGGGAAATTTAAAATTCATTTCAGCCCTTAAAATAGAGAGATTGGCGATCGCCGCCTCCGCCTGCCAAAGTCGATTTAACTTGAGCCACCCCATTGCCACTTGCTGCACCAAAAGTTTTTCCGTAGCAGTTGTTGGTTGATATTCGTCAATTAAGGACTGTACAAAGCCTTGAAATATCTCCAAATCTTCACCCATTACTAGCGGTGGATTAACCGACAGTAACCCATGTCGTGTAGAGTTTTGAGAAGCAATCGACTTGCCCTTTTGTGTAACTGGCCCACGAGATTTTTTTCCATTGGCTCGACAAATTTCAGGATTGGCAACCATAAGCTTCTCTTACAAAATTACTGGTATAGTCATCGCTTTTAGTTCTTCACAAGTGGAAGAACTAATACAATTTGTGTATGTATAAAGTCACAAGTCAAGTGGCTTGTATTAGTAATTCCCTGTACTTGCTTTTTGTTTTCTTCTAAGACTTTGTGAGCGATCGCGGTCATACTGGATTAACATCACTAATACTCACTGAGCATGAGCGATCTCCCAAGTCAATAAATAATTTTTCACCCATCATTGTAAGCACTTCAGCTTCTGAACCTTGGTAGCTAACTTTATCCCCTTGTTTAAATTTGTAGACCTTTGGAGAAATCACCTCAAAGCTATCGCTGATAGGGATTTCATCTAATTGTGGCTCAGAAATTGTAGATAAGTGTACGTAATTTGTAGACTCTTGAGAAACAGGCTCAAAGCTGTTCCTACCAATACTTTCGGAATAAAAATCTTGATTTGTAGATGTTGTAGACGATTCTCTATGTAAATTTTCATCCAAGTTCACAACTGGAGTATCTGTTTGTGGCTCAACCAATGTTTTGACCTTCATCTCATGAGAAAAATCGTCTACATCGTCTACAAAATTAGACTGGGCTTTCTGTAATTCAGTTTTCACGATGGTTTCAGGAGAGAAACAATTATCTACAAATCGTCTACAATCATCTACAGAGTTTTGACTATTATTCTTCTGAACTTCTTGTTTTACAGGGGTTGAGGCTTTTTTATCAGCAGCCAACAAATCGTCTACAACTTTATTGGTTCTAAACTCTAATCGTTTACCAGTTCCTCTTAATTCCCCGTAACCCATATCTACTGCCTTAGTCATCAGTTCTCTAACCTCGGCTGATTTCATTCGCCCTTTAGCGTTTTGGCTGAGGCTGACATCTCTTGCAGTGAGCCATCCTTCCTCACCCAGTGATTGGCGTTTTATAGAAAGCTTAATCATGGCTAAAATTGCAGACTGTGTTGATTCCCCAGCTATTTGTAGATGCACTGTCTGAATCTGTTTTAATAGATGCTCAATGATACCTGCTGCCTGTTGCACTCGAATTAAGGGAATAATTGCTGGTGGAGTTCCACAAAAAGAATCTGATAGTTCATGGATGAGATGAAGATTTAAGGATACCCGTCCCAACAACCCTTTACACTTTTTCAAAAACTCTTTCAAAGCACCGTTTGGCAGTCTTCCGGCTTCAAGTTGCCATTTATTGTCCACACTACGGAAATATTGGTAAGCCTCATCTGTAATATGGTACGTCTGAGGCGCACAGTTAAGTGTTGCCCTGTACAGTCCTTGAAGCAGTCCAGTTAAGTCAATAACCGGTGCGCTCTCATCTGGTAGTAGACGTATATCTTCATTCAGTATTGAAAAAGTAAATCTGGGTAGTAATCCATCACTTGCGCCAATCTGAAAATATTGATGAAGTATGGAGGGTTGTAATCCACCAAGCCAAGCTGTGTTACTTGCCTTAACACAAATGTTCTTTGACACTTTAGCTTCACTGAATCCATCACCATCATACAAACTGAGAAATTCTTGGCGGTCATTACCTTGACCACGCTTGTATTGATTGAATCCACCAAACAAACCTGATAATTCATCAACAACATTCAGTATTGAGTATTCTGGTGCTTTTGCAATGTAATCTTTCAATCCTTCCAATGTGGAGCCAGTAAAATACATCTTGTTTACTGGCTTTGGTGCTTCTGGTTGTGGAGTGGATTTATCAGATTTTTCCCATGCAGCTAAATCTCTGTTGTATTCTTCTGATTCTTCTTTAAATCGTTTAACTTCTTCCTCTATTAGAGCATTTAGAGGCTTTTTAACCAAAGCTCTAAAGATGATTGACTTACCAGTTCCAGACTCACCAACTAAAGCATGGTTAATAGCTGGATTTTGATAAAATTCATTGTGCCTATTTCCGATCAGAACCTTTGTACCAACCATGTGAGATGAGCTAACTACGCTGATTAAACACATCATTAATGAGGTCTCTGGTAGCGATTGGTTGCGCCCAAATAACATTAAGGCTGTCGCTATTGTTCTTGGTAAGAACTGCCTAACATCTAAATTAATCTTGGAACATCTTAATATTGTTTGAATGTCTTCTCTTATCAGTTCATTATCTTCAGACTTACGATGTTCTACTTCTACATTGCCTAGAAAATTGTCTAACTTTACAGGATAATACTTTTTGTTTGCCTCAGTTTTAAAACGACTTATTTCTGATTTTGAAACCTGAGAATCTAGCAAATTGATGTACTCAGCTTTAATATCGTCGTATGGAATGGTGGCTGTAGTGTGAATAAGAACTTTTGATGGTTTGGCGATCGCCTGTTGGTGTTTCTCTGGGAAGATATGACCTTTTGATCTAGCGATGTCTAAAGTGACTCTAAAAATTTCTTTGGTGTTACAGTTTTTATGGCAATGAAACTGTCCTGTATGCTCATTGATGTGTAGGCTATCGCTACTATTTCCCCCATGAACAGGACACTTGCAAGTTATCCAGTTCTTACGCCCTCCAGGTTTATAACCTTCTAGATATTGAGACAGCTTCCGCATATCAGCCCAATCATCAGCAACAGGCGGATTGCCTTGTAATTTTGCCTCATGGTATGGGATTAGTTCTCTCAAACTTTTGTAGGTGTATCGTTTTCCAGTATTAAGGATGATTTGAGTTTGTCCATTAACGACGTTCTCTGACGCGAAATGCCAACACCCGGCCAGTCTCATCACCCTTGATGGATTTTTGATCGAGCGATCTGCATCTGCATACTCTAGTAAGTCAGCTTGCAGACTTTTCCACTGCTGAGGATCGATGAACTGCTCAAAAGTCCAATAACTATGTATAGACCTACCGCCAGTATCTATCTGCAAACTTGGTTCTGGCAAATGGAGCGATCGCCATAATTCCTTCTGTACTTCTTTATCTAGATTGTCATGTTCAAAGAAAATCGCTCGACACTCTGTTATCTCATCATTTTTATGTCCACAGCCATTTACAGTGAAGTAAACCCCTCTACCTTGTGTTTGAAATCGACGAACAATCTTGACTAATTTATCTAGATTATTGGTTTGTGTCTTTCTCCCTTCATCGTTAGCTTTTCGTGGATCGTTGCTAGGATAAAAAGCCCGGATATAGACTACATCATCCTTGATATATCCCAGAGCTTCAAGTTGTTGACGGATTTGAGCTACGTCAATTTTAGGAGCATTTGCTCCTTTGCCTGTTCGTGCATACATAGCGATTTGTTATCCTTTATGCCAATAAATATTTAGAAATACTTTGATGAACTGTTTGAGTACAATGACTTAGAAGTTTTGTCATCGACTTCATACTCAAAATCTCTGTTTTTATCCGGTTCTAAAAACTTATGTTGTCGTGTTTCAGAGCAACTAGTAGTGGAGGCAATTCATTTTGGAGCAGTCACTTAAGAGTTTGTCTTTTTTGGGGTAAAAATCATGACTCCTTTATGTACAAACAAGCTTATATATTTGCTTTGAGAAGCGGTTGAATCTTGTTTTTAATAATTCTCGTGTATCAATTTACCTTCCTTCCTCTTTTATGTGGTTGATTAGATGGAAGGGACTGAAGATAAATATCTATCGCTCTTTGATGAGCCTGCGGATTATCTCTATTAGCGATCCAGTCGAGTATTAAAGTAATGTTGTAAAGCGTAGTTCTGGAATTTATTTTTTGCCAATGGATTCCTTCTTCCCAAATCCCTTTGAGCCGATATCGCTTAAATGTTTCAGGTGATAAACCTATTTGTTCTGATAGCTGTCTTTTGCTAACAAAATAGTTCATATCGGAGTTAATTGTTAACGAACTACTCTAATATGAACCATTTTTACCAATCTAACGCGAAAGCGACTTTTCTTTTCTAATCCTTACCAGTTAAGCTTTTGAGGCGATCGGTTCTTTTTTTCTGCCTTGCCTTTGCATGTTTCCGTTAATTATGAATCTACTTTTATCTTTTTTCATAAAAGCAGTAATTTTTTGCCTAGCTGTCACAACAGGCATATAAAATTTTTTCCTGAAGTCATCATCACGATTTGCTAACTTGATTGCCAAATCCATAATCTTCCATGTGTTAGGGCTTTTTTCCTTATCAAAAGGATTCTCGCATCCCTGGAGTTCTCTGTTTTGATGTTGCCTAAGAGCTAAATAATTTTTCATTCTCCGTGTCTCGCTTGATTGAGTAACAATAAAAACCATAAGTTCTCTTTCTTTTATTAATTCACGGAGTAATAGAGCTGGATACGTAGTCAAAAGTAGATGTTTAGAAAGATTCTCAAGCATTCTAAAAACAGATTTCCATAAACTTACCTCTGGCAATATGAGAGGTTCTAATTCTTCGTGGAGCTTCCAACTAGGAAATCTACTATCAATAACCTGTCGATAGAATTCTCCAACTACTAAATTGCAATACTCAATTAGTATCTGGTCTGTAACTGTTTGTATCAAATCTGAATTTTGTCCCGCAGATGTAACCTCATCTAAAACTGAGCAAAGGATAACTCTAGAATCCAAATAAAATGGTGCAGGAGCAATGAGATAGGGACTGGGCAAAACTAAGACTTTTGTGTGCATAATTTTCCTCTTATTAGTAAAGTTTTTTAACGTAAGACATTTATGCAGATTAATCAATAGGTCGTAAATTCAACATTTTTAGATAATCTACATAATGCTTTTCAATCATCTCAACGCTGGTATCACACCATTTACCTATAACTGATTCAGAAACACCTTTAAGAATTTGAATAGTGATGAAAGTATCTCTACAACTATAAGGTGTAGTGTTTGGTTTAATAGGGTCGACAATTCGATTCCAAGCATTATTACAAAAATTGTTGTAGTTGATTACTTTTCCCTTTGGGCTAGGAAAAACCAAATCATCTATATTAGGATTTTCAGGTTTGATAGATATCAGTAAATTTCGTAATCTTTCTGAACAAGGAAATTGCCGTTTTTTGTTGTTTTTAGATCCCTGTACTCTTGTAGGGATACCATTTCCCGATGTTGTCACTGACTCTTCAAAGCGAATATAAACACAGTCCTCTGCTATGTGCTTCCATTGAAGCCCAATTGCTTCTGATGGACGACAACCTGTCAGGAAGAAAAATTCTACAAGTGAAGCATAATGACTATAACTGATGCCTGTATAGCCTCTACCGTTCCAATTTCCCCGATGATCTTTAAATGCTTTAATAATTTTTTCTCTTTCTTTTTCTGAAAAAGCATTGGGTTTAGGTTCCAATTGATAACGGTACTTTGGCATCTCGTTAGCCATTCCCACATAAGGGTTAGAGTCAATCAACTTATGTTTTACAGCCCAGTTGCAAGCTGCATTAAGTTGAATCAATGCCCGCTTGGTTTGCCCTACTGTAGTTATCCTCTCCAATTCTGCTTTCACTTTAAGAGCATCCAGCAATGGTATATCACCTAAACGTTGGAACAGTTTGGTGAAGCTATTGTGGTATCCCTTAGTTGTTTCCTTGAGGCTTGATGATTTGTAATTGATATAACCTCCCCAAAGTTCTGTTATTTTGGGTGTAACTTTGGGTGTAATGTCAGGTTCAACGGTACTCAGCACTGATTGAGGCTTGTACTTGTCCAGAGTTGGATCAAAATTTCCTGAAGCAATATCCAACTCAATCTGATTCTTTTTTGTTTCTGCTGCTTTACGGCTTATTTTTGTATCGGGTAAACCAAGAGATAAATAGTATCTTTTCCCTCCATAGCGAAATCGTAGTTGTAACCGTCCATTGGAATCAATAATAGAGACATTTCCCTTGGGTACTTTCCCTTTAGGTGTTTTGGTGTACATATTACACTGTTTTTAGCTAATTATAGTACATCAGTTCGCTACACCCAATTTACACCCAATTTACACCCAATTTACTCTAAACAGACCCAATTTCTTGTTCAGATATGGTACACGGGTACCATTAGATTAAGTATTCTATAAACACAAAAAACCCTTGTAAGGCTTAACTTACAAGGGTTTTAAGATGAGAGCGGGCGGCGGGAATCGAACCCGCATTAATAGCTTGGAAGGCTATAGTTTTACCACTAAACTACGCCCGCAAATTTCCAACTTTAATAACATAGCATACTGTTCCTGAAAATTCAAGTCTTGAGTGTAGGATCAGACAAGTAGGAGCCAGTGAAGATAGTAACCAATGACTACTGACTGATTGGCTCTATTGTAATTCTGACGAAAAAATTACTGAAGTCTGGTTTTGTACCATCACGATTATGTCCTGGAGTGAAGTTTTCGTTTCTGAATAAATCATTCATTAACTGCTCGTAGGAGCTTTTATTAACTTGTAAATCTGTGGGTTCTATCTCAAGAACGATCGCCTGCTGGAAGTTACCATCTTTATCAATTACCAAACTAGCTAGTAGCTGTGCTGGCTTGATTGCAGAATCACCAGGAAGATAGCTAGAATCTACGGTTTTTGTAAGACTTCCTTGATATGCAGAAAGCACTTCCGGTAAATCATTGACTAATTGGCGCGCTTCTGATTCTGCTACAGGGATTAATGTAGCGATCGCTCCCCTGGCTGTAGAATTTGATGAATTATCCTCAGTCGATGTGTTTGCAGGTTCTTCGCTAGGAGTTGGGGTATATTGCTCAGTCGGAATTTTAGCAGTTTCTTCGCTGGGAGTTGGTGAATTATCTTCCGATGGAGTGTTTGCAGTTTCTCCATTTATGTTGGATGAATTCTCTTGAGACGGAGTGTTTGTCGTTTCTCCAGTTGGTGTTGTTGAAGCATCTTCACTATCCCGTGGAGTTTGTTCTTCTACTTCATCCGACTCTTGTAATTGTTCTGGTGTAACAGGTGGAGTAACTGATGGTAGTGGCGTTCCCTGTCCTAGTTCGATTTCTTCACGACGGTTCCAAGGAAGCTCACCCACAGGAACTGTAGGTATAGGTGTAGGTTCTGGTTCTGTTTCCGGCGTAGGCGTTGTTGCTGATTCTGTTTCTGGTATGGGTGTCTGTTCTGGTTCTGGCGTAGGCGTTGTTGCGGGTTCTGTTTCTGGTATGGGTGTCTGTTCTGGTTCTGGCGTAGGCGTTGTTTCTAGTTCAGGAAAAACTTCCGTGTTAGATTGAGCAACATTATTATTAATTTCCGCCTGGGATTGCTCACCAGAATTAACAATCTCAGAATCCTGAGTTGAGGAAGTTGGAGGTACTGGTTCTGCGGTAGGTGTTCTTACGGACTGTTGAGGTTGTGGCGAGGCGGGTTTATCTGTAGAGTTGGTCTGAGGAGAAATTTCTATCAACTCAATCGGAACAGCAATTTGATTTTGCTGCGGAAACCAAAGCCCCACAGCATTAGATGAGCGTATCAACCAAAAAACCAATAAGTGTAGTGAAAATGAACCTATGGCTATAGCAAACCATAAACCTGGTGGATCGTTATGTCGCCGCCAGACTTTAGCGGGTATAGGAGTTTTATCCGCTACCGATGTTGTCATATTTATACATAAATATATAGTTCGGAGCTATTGCTGTTAAGTCTATTGTGAATATTAGCGATTAGCCATTAATTCTGATGTCACAGCAAAGGTCAGAACTGTTTCATCTATTCCTTTAAGTTTTAGCGGACTACCTTTAGTAATTTCTTCGTCTTGCAAGTAATCTGCGACAGCCGCAGAAACCAGAATTGTACCGGGAACAGCAGCAGATTGCAAACGAGCAGCGATGTTTACACTAGGGCCAATAGCAGTATAGTCGGCACGTTCAGCACTGCCAAACATTCCCACAACAGCCGTCCCTTGGTGAATCCCACAGCGAAACTGCACACCACCATAATCATGAGTATCAAAGATTCCCTGATCTCGCCAGCGCTGGTTCAATTGAGCCAATGAGCTGTGCATAGCTCTAGCTGTATTCACGGCTCGACGTACCTGTTCATTTGGGGTTAGTTCTTCTGGCGCTCCATAAAGAGCTAAGATAGCATCTCCCATAAACTTATCTACAGTTCCACCGTTGTCAAACACAGCCTTGGTCATGGTTTCTAAATACTCATTCAGTAATTCTGCCACTCGGCGGGATCTGAGAGTATTAGCTAACTGTGTAAAACCAACAATGTCACTAAACAAGACTGTAATTAAGCGCGGTTCCGGTCTTAAATCTAAGCTCAAAGTACCCGCAGCAGCTTTTGACACCAATGCAGGTGGCAAAAAGCGCTTAAGAACTGATTCCGTCAGATAAGTATTTAACTCCAAGACTCGCCTTTCATTTTCCTTCAAGGCTAGAAGATTGCGAACTTCTGCCAGAAGTTCCCGGTCATTGAATGGTTTTGCTAAATAAGCATCCGCACCATGTTCTGTACCTTCAATGCGGGTTTCTTCATCAACTTTCGCAGTCAGCAAAATAATCGGTGTTCCTTTCACCTTTTCTTCGTTGCGGATCATGCGAATCATCTCTAATCCAGTCACCAAAGGCATCATTAAGTCAGTGACAATTAAATTGGGATTGAGTTCTTGGGCTTTACCAAACCCTTCATAACCGTTACGAGCTGTATAGGTTTGATAGCCACTACGCCGGAGGATTTCTGATACATAGGTTCGTAAATCCGGATTGTCATCAACAACGAGGATTGAATGAGGGGAGTGGGGAGTGGGGAGTGGGGAGTGGGAAGTTTCAAGAATAGGAGATTGATTAATAGCTTCTATATCTATTTCTGCTGTTGTTTCTACCAGTTCTAAATCTGCTAATTCTACGCTGGCGCGGCTGGTGTTAAGTTCAACAGGAGTGTCTAATATTTGCTGTGCAGGTAAATGAGCATTGCCAATAACCAGCCACAGGGTAAAGGTAGTACCTCTGCCGTAGACCGATTCAACAGTAACTTTACCACCATGTAGTTCTACTAATTCTTTAACTAAAGCTAAACCTAAGCCACTACCTTCGTAAGAGCGATTTTCTGAACCTTCAGCTTGACGGAAACGTTCAAACAGATGAGGGATTTGTTCTTGAACAATACCAATACCTGTGTCTTGGACTTGCAAAATGCAATGATTATGTGTGGATTGCAGCTTGACACTGATTGTGCCACCTTCTGGTGTAAATTTCATGGCATTTGACAGGAGGTTATAAACCACCTTGTCAAATTTTTCCATGTCTATGTAGACTTTGGGGCATTCATCTAATTTAGTAATCAGATGTAGTGTCTTTTTTTCGCAGTAGGGACGAAATGATTCAGCAATTTGGCTGACAAAATCCACTAAATCACAAGGGCGGAAACTTGGCTGCATTCTTCCAGCGCCGAGGCGTTGCAAATCTAGTAGCTGGTTGACTAGCCGCAGTAATCGCCGGGAATTACGCAAGGCGATCGCACTTTGAGCATAAGATAAGCCCTCCCCTGCTCCCACTGCCGATTCTAACGGCCCTTGAATGAGGGTGATAGGAGTACGAAATTCATGGGATATATTTTGGAAAAACTCAGTTTTTTGTTTGTCTAGTTGCAGCAAGCGCTCTGCCTGTTCGCGGGTTTTTTGGTATAAATGCGACTGTTGTACAGCGATCGCTGCTTGTGCGGCTACGGCTTTTGCCAATTCAATATCAGATGATAGCCATCTCCTGGTTCTATTTCCTTCCCGCAGGGTGATACTACCGATACATTTGCCGTCTGCTAGTAAAGGGACAACCATGAGCGATCGTGCTGGCATTTTCAAAGGCAAATCAAATCCCTTGGTTTCCCAAGTAAAATGATTCATATCTGTAATTACTACAGGTTCATGTGTTATTAATATTTCTTGCAGAATGGGATTTTCTAGAATTGGTGCCTGAGATTCTGGCAACTCCTGAGCTACAAGGTGATGATTCTCTAGAAAATTTTCACCATGCTGAGAAATATCATACAATCCCACACAATGAACAAACTCATCTTCCTCAGTCCACAAAGACAAGACACAGCCATCAACTTGTAAAGCTTGTCCTAGTTGTTGGGTAATAGCCGCAAAAATATCTTCAGGGTTAAGACTAGAGCGAATCGCTGTTGTAATTGTATTAATTAATGATTCTCGCTTCGCCAGCGCCCGTACCTGTTCATAAGCATAAGCTTGGGACAAAGCCAAGGCAGCTTGATCCGCTACCATCAAAGCTAACTGCACTTCTTCCTCTCCCCAGACACGAGCCTGAGAACATTGGTGCAGTGCTAAGACTGCCATCAGTTCTTGTTGGCAAATCAAGGGAACAACCAAACTAGAACGAATCTGTGCCGCAGCAAACGCCTCAGCCCTGTACTGTAGTTCGGGACTATCTCCATGAATGCGCTCATCACCCGCCACATCATGAATTATCTGCACCTCGCGGGTTTCCCAGACAGTATCAGCCAGAAGAGGCTGAGGGGCAGAATCAGTTATGGTTTTTTCTGTTGCGACTGGAGAATTTTTCTGATATGTAAATCCTTCGTCCACCAATTGCTCATCTTGAAAGGGACGTAATAGGCAGACATCCACCTCCAACATATGACCAACTGTATCGACAATTGCTTGCAAAATTTGTCGATAATCTAAGGCGCTGCGGATTGTGTTAGTAACTGTATTCAGCAGCGATTCTTGACGCAGGGTGCGAGTTAATTCACGAGTGCGGGCTTTGAGAACATTGTGAGTATCAAGGGCTTGGCGGACTACGGCTTTAAGCTCTTCGGCTTCCCACGGTTTGGTGACATATTTGAATACTTTACCAGCATTGATTGCTTCTACTAAGTCTTCTACGTCAGTATAACCAGTTAAAATAATCCGAATAATATCTGGATATTGTGTAGCTGTCAGGCTCAAAAATTCTGTACCACTCATGATCGGCATTCGCTGATCGGAGATGATCACTGCGATCTCTCCCTCTTGCGCCAGCAGATCCAGTGCCGCAGGGCCAGATATAGCTCTCAGCACCTTGTAGTCACGATAGAAGGTGCGGTAAAGCAAGTCAAGGTTGTCTGGTTCATCATCAACAACCAAAATTTTGGGCTTACTGTTTACTGGGGATTTCATGCACCGCTTTCCTGCTGTAACGGCAGTCGGATAAAGGTTAATCTGATTGGGGGGGATTGGTTCACAGTAATTTGCCTCAATGGCTTGTCAAGAATGCCATTTGCGCTAGCGCAGTGCAATTGGTTTTGATATCAGTGTTTCCTCTACGATTTGATGCTTACTAGCCAAATCTTGTCTCACCTCCAGTAATTACATTTCCGTCTTACTCTATACATTCTTCCAGTCTGGCGCAAAAACCAGATGAAGCTGCTTATTAAGTTTGCCCGTTGTGACAGTTGCACTAACACATTTAAGTAAATTTTATTTATACCAGTTATCCTAGAGAAAGAAGCTAGGGATTAAGGAATGAGGCATAGTGAGGCATAGGGGGAATAAAAAAGAAAGACTTTCCCACACTCGTTGTCACCATTTGTCTGTAGGTGTTTGGTTTGTTTCATTACTTTGGACTATTGACTAATGACTATTGACCCTTGACTATTAAATCAATTTACAAGTTCAATTTTCCCAGTTGCTGTTTAGAATATTTGAGAAGATTTTATTTGAATAATATTAATATTCAACCAACTTTGACATCCTGGTTCTTTGACCCATCTAGCTACAAACCCGTGACAGCATCAGCCGAGCCAGTTTCTCACCAATTCCACGTTCGTGCTGCTACACCTGCTGATTTGACTGGTATTGCCCAAATTATTGCGGAAAGCTTTCACTCTCAGACTGGTTTCTGGGGATGGGCTTTTCCTCTGCTACGTTTGGGTATTTATGAAGATTTCAAACATCGCCTGTTATCGCCTGCACCTCATCACCTTTGCTTGGTTGTTGTGGAGACTACTGACAATGGAATTGATAAGTTAGTGGGAACTGTAGAAATTGGTGTGCGTTTTAGTGATTACTGGACACAGATTGGCAAGAGTTTTCCTTACCTGTCTAATTTAGCTGTTCATCCCCAATATCGTAGGCATGGTGTGGCGTCAAAGTTGCTCATCAGTTGTGAACAGGTGTCTAGAGAGTGGGGATTTCAAGACCTATACCTCCACGTTTTAGAAAATAACTATCAAGCACGGCAACTTTATTTTAAGCTGGGGTATCGGGTACACAAAGTTGATTCTCATTGGAATAGTTTTTTCTTTAGGCGCTCTCAACAGATTCTATTGCATAAGCACATCAACCTTGATCCAACTAGCTAAATAGACTTGTATGCTTTAACAATTAATTGATGCGATGGCGTTCCGCCCATCGCCTGCAATGGGCTACGCCCCACCGTAGGCGATCGCCTCTACGAAAACTTAATATATAGTCATTAAAAATCCATAATATTGCAGAAATTTACATTGCATTATTATTCTCTGTACAGATTTTTTAATTGAGCAATTTCCCAGCATCACCTGAATATTTTGGTTAAATATTATGAGTTAGTGAACATTCACTACTAACAGTAAACTAAGAGTTTTTAAATTAAAGATTAGCTGAGTGGATAGTTTGTTATCTTTTGTTTTTACTTGAGTCTTAGCCTGTACAGGCAATCACTGTTAATGCTTCTATAACAATGAGTGTAAGTAAAGTTATACTACTTTTCCTGTGGAAATGATGCTATTTACCTTTTTTTGTAGCAGTTCCCAATTACATTAAGATACAGTACATCCTAGCCCCTAAGCTCAACGAGAATTACATCAATAAAACGAGAAACACTCTATAGAATATGAATTTACTATGAAATTACCAAACATAGATATTGTCAAAAAGAAAAGTCTGATTACAATATCGACATCAGTAAAATCACCTTAAATAAATTATTAAATCCTTACAATAACTTGTCATTTAATATCTTTGACTTTATCAAAACTTTAAAGAAAATCGTGCATAATTTAGGGACAATTTTAGTTAATTCACATACAATGTGATTACTTAATTAATTATTGGTTTTAATTTACTCTGTATCTTAGTTAAATTGAACAAACAATTTATATTACTAAGAAATAATAAAAACTATAGTGGATTTAATAATAAATGTCCACTTTACGTTTTCCAGACAACTCAATTGTTCAAAATTTTGTACAAACATGGATAGCGAAAAACTCCGCCGCTATCAGATTACTATGGTATCAACTTACTACCCTGACACCAGTTGCCTTGACGATTTTGTCATGCTAGATGGAGCTGAGCAATCACATAGCTCAGATGTTTTGACACTTCTGCACAGTGGAAAAGTTTTTATCGTCAATAGTCGGAGACGTAACGGATTAATTTTATTTAAACGCTATCATGCAGAATTTGCTGGTCCAGGAGCAGCTATCGGTGGAGATTATGATTGTGATTGTCAAAAGGTGATACCCATAGGTAATCTTTCTTTACTAACGCCTGAATCTTATGAAGATCGGCAAAAAGCTTATTTAATCAGGCGACAGTGGATTCGTTTAATCAAGCAAATTACAGAAAACCCAGTACCTCAGCAGCGAGTGCAGAAGATTCTAGATCAATTTGAACAATACTTTCCATCCACAATGGTGGCTGATTTACCTGATGTTGCTTTTGCTTTGTTAGTAGGAGTGCTACCACAAACGGTGGGAATGGTACGTCGTTGGGGTAGTGAACCGGAATAAGGGTTAGGATTAGAGAATAGGTGCTAGAGGATAGGATGTACTGTAACTCATGTAATTGGCAACTGCCATAGTTGCTAGTGCCTGGCTTCTACATTCCGCAAAATTGCTTGTATATGATTAAGCGTGCGGAGGTTTTCTTCTGGTGTACCTATAGTAATTCTCAATCCGCCGCTAATTTGGCGTACTAAAGTGCCAGAATTCCTGAGTTGTTGATGAATTTTTTGTAAAGTAGCGTCTGATGAATTGTCGCCATTTAGTTTCAGTCGCAAGAAAATAAAGTTTGCCGCACTTTCTGCAACTGCTAATGCTGGATGCTGAGAGAAGCCAGTAATGAGTTTGGCGCGTTCATTCAGGATTTGGGGAATTGATTCCAGCAAGATGGGGCGATTTTGTAAAGCAACTAGAGCAGATGCAATAGAGAAACTAGGTAGATTGTAAGGTAAGCGGACTTTTTCTAAAATAGCGATCGCTTCTGGATGAGCTACACAATAGCCAACGCGCATGGCTGCTAGCCGGAAAGCTTTAGAAAATGTACGTAAAATTACCCAATTGGGGCGCTGTGCTAATTCATTAACGAGGGTGTTTTGGCTAAATTCAAAGTAAGCTTCGTCAATTACTACTAAAATCTGATCACTCAAATTTTTCAACCATGTCACTTCATTTGCAGTTAAAGAATTAGCTGTTGGGGAATTGGGATGAACGACAAAAACTGCCCGAATGGGAGGGTTTTGAGTTTGTTCAATGGCAGATTGGGCTGCTGTTAAATCGATTTCAAAGTTTGTGGAATTTCTAGGTACCGCCACCACAGGAATACCCAAAGTTTGCGCCAAAATCCCGTACATAGAAAAAGTAGGATTTGCAACTAAAATTGTGCCTTCTCCGCCTAAACACGTAGCAATTAATAAAGAACGGATTAATTCATCCGAACCATTACCCACTGATATATTGTCAGCAGTAAACAGCGATGATGAAAGATTGGCCGACTCGTTGACATATTGGGCGAGCGCACTTTTGAGTGTCTCATGTCCTCCATCGGGATAACGATTACTTTCGATTACCTGCTGAAAAGTCCAGGCGAGCTTTTGTTTTAACTCAGGTGGCAAATCATAAGGGCTTTCATTCGTATCCAACCGATCTAACTGGGCTGGAACTGCTGCGGCTGTATTGCTGCTGGGGTGGGGTTTATAGGCGGTGAATTGGGCTAAATCTGAACGGATGAAAGGAAGCATAATTAGTCAATAGTCAACAGTCAACAGTCAACAGTCAATAGTTATCAGCCTTTCAAGAGTACTTTGGACTGTAGACTATGAACTATTGACTGAGTTCATATTTTACCGCCTTCGGGTAACTGGCAGAATAAGCGAATTGCTTGCCAGATTTCTTGTGTAACATTGCCTAAGGCGTGGTCACTGTCGAGTTCTACTAATTCTACCCAAGGGCGGGAATAAGCAAAGTCACGGCTGGCTGTAACGGGTATGACTTCATCTTGTTTGCCATGCAAAATCAAAGTAGGGATTGGGCGTTGCAGGAGGTCTTCCTGGTATTGAGCCGCGTCTGTCACAAAATTGTAACTTAGGGGGAGCGATCGCCCTTCGCCATAGTGGTAAACCGGATAATTGCCCTCTTTTTGCCAAATTTGCATCGCTTCCTCTCCCATTTTGGGCAGCCAATGGGATAAAAAACCAAAAGCTGGGGCTAGCAACACTAAGCGTTCTACTTGTAAATATTGCTGTCCCAAGTGAGCAGCTGTCAAACCACCCAAACTGGAACCAATCAGTGTTATTGGTACAGAATCATCAGGGAAAATTGCTGCAACTTGTTGAATCTGGCGCGTGATTGTTAACTGAGAAAATCCACCAGCATTGAGATCAGGAATTGTTAGTTGTGCAGAAATTTGGGCAAAACGCTTGCCGATATCTTGTGCTTTTGCAGATTGAGGGCTAGAAGCAAAACCGTGAAGATAGATGTATTGTTTCATTGGGAGTAGATACTGGGGAGTAGGGAGTAAGAATTTTTTCTTCTTTCCCCCTACTCTTGCCCTTTATCGCATAGTGACAAACTCTTCGGCGGAAGAGGGATGAATACCCACAGTGGCATCAAAATCTTTTTTGGTCGCACCCATTTTGACAGCGATCGCTACACCTTGGATAATTTCAGCTGCATTTTCACCTACCATGTGAGCGCCTAAAACTTTGTCGGTGTTCCCATCGACTACCAACTTCATCATTGTGCGTTCTTGTTTACCAGTAAAACTGTGATACATGGGGCGGAATTTGGTGCGATATATTGTCACTGCGTCACCTAATTTTGCCCGTGCTTCGGCTTCTGTTAGCCCGACTGTGGAGGCTTCGGGATTAGAAAATACCGCAGTGGGTACAGTCTGGTGACTGAATTCTCGCCGTTTGCTGCCAAACTCACTGTCAGCAAAGGCGCGACCTTCCCCAATAGCTACAGGAGTTAAGTTTATGCGGTCTGTGACATCGCCAACAGCAAAGATATTGGGTTGGCTGGTTTGACTGTATTCATTCACAGCAATAGCATTCGTGGTGCTGTATCCTGGCCCTTCTACAGAACTTTCAACAACATCAATCCCTGCTTTTTCCAATCCTAGTCCATCTACGTTGGGAGTCCGGCCTGTGGCTACTAAAAATACATCGGCAATGATTGGCTCTTGGGTTTCACCCGATATACTTATTTTCAACCCTTCTGGGACTTGTTCAACTGCTGTCACTACGGTATTTTGAATGATCCGAATACCGTGGTTAGTCATGCCTTCTTGAATTTCGGTGCGGATGTCGTCATCAAAACCTTTTAAAATCTTGTCACCCCTGGTAATTTGGGTCACTTGTGAACCTAAACCACGCATGATACAGGCAAATTCTGTCCCGATGTAACCAGCACCAATAATGGCAATGTGTTTTGGTTGTGCTTTTAAATGAAAGATTTCGTTGGAGGTGATGCCATATTCCATACCTGGCAAATCTGGTTTGGCGGGACGACCACCAACGGCGATTAAAATTTTATCTGCGGTAATTTTGCGATGACCGACCGTCGGTCGTAGACCATCGCCAACTTCCACAGTGTGGGGGTCTACCAAGATAGCGCGGCCAGGGATTAGTTCTACACCAGCTTTTTCTAAAAAGCTGATGTGCAGTTGTGATAGTCGCCGGACTTCCTTATCTATAGATGTAATGAAATGTTCCCAATTTAATTCTGCTTTACCTACTTGCCAACCATAACCGGCTGCATCCTCAAACAAAGCCGGGAAGTGGGAACCATAAACCATCAGTTTTTTGGGTACACAACCTCGGATAACACAGGTTCCACCAACTAAATCATTTTCGGCGATCGCCACTTTTGCCCCGTAACTAGCAGCCCGTTTAGCAGCAGCCAAACCTCCAGAACCAGCACCGATTACAAACAAGTCATAATCAAAAGTCATAACTGCCTATATATTTTTACAGGTATTTTAATTTAATCTTCTCTCTTGTGTCAGTTGGTAGTTCTCTATTGGTCTCAAATAGTCTTGATTCTCTTTCTTTAAGTTGTATACTCAGCGTTAATTTTTACGTAGTCGTAACTTAAATCGCATCCCCAGGCTTTACTCACGCCGTGACCATTACCGACATTGACAGAAATTAAGACTGTATCTTGTTGAAGATATGCACCTGTGGCTGTTTGTTTCAAATATGCACTGGCGGCTGTGCGGTCAAAGGGGAGAGGTTGACCATTTTCTAAAAGTAAAAAGTCTCCTAGCTGAATTTGCAGGTTTTCTTGCTCGAAGGGTATACCTGCACGTCCGGCGGCGGCGGCGATGCGTCCCCAGTTGGGGTCACGGCCAAATATTGCAGACTTAACTAACGATGAACCTGCAATAGTTTTGGCGATTTGTCTAGCGGCTTGTTCATCATGTGCGCCTGTGACTTGCACTTCCACGAGACAGGTTGCACCTTCGCCATCACGAGCGATCGCTTTGGCTAAATGTTGGCAAACTGCTGTGAGCATGGCTTCTAATTTTTCAGATTCTGCGCCTACATCAGTAATTGCTGGGGTGCGAGATTGTCCATTGGCTAGGGCAATTAAACTGTCATTAGTGCTGGTATCCCCATCTACGGTGATGGAATTGAAGCTTCTATCGGCTGCCCTAGTTAACATCTGTTGCCAAAGATGGGGGGAAACTGCGGCATCACAAGTTACAAATGCTAACATTGTCGCCATATTGGGATGAATCATACCCGAACCTTTGGCGATACCACCAATGCGGACTGGGCGTTCTCCTATAGTTGTTTCTAAGGCTATGGATTTCGTTACCAAATCTGTAGTGATAATTGCCCCTGCGGCTGCGTCTGAACCTGTTTCAGAAAGGGATGCTACTAGTTTAGGAATACCACTGCGTAAAGCATCCATTTTAATTCGTTGACCAATTACCCCAGTGGAAGCCAACAGAATTGATTCAGGGGAAATATTCAATTCTTTTGCTAATAACTCGGCGCTTTCTGCTGCGTCCTTAACACCTTGACTACCTGTAGCGGCGTTGGCTTGTCCGGCATTGCAGAGAATGGCACTGGCGCTTGGTTTGGCTTGTAAGCGTTGACGACAGTAGTCTACACAAGCAGCTTTTACTTGACTAGTTGTAAATACACCAGATGCGATCGCTTCTACATCTGACACTATCAAAGCTAAATCTGGCAACCCCGAAGGTTTCAGTCCTGCTGTAATTCCCGCCGCCCGATAACCTTTTGGTGCTGTAATCCCACCAGTAATTTCCTGCCAGTCTGCCATCTTCTTCTCTCACCCCTACAACAAAATTTAGTGGCTTGACTGGCGATTATACCAATTCGCAATTTCTAATTTGTAATTCGTAGTTCGTAGTTCGTAATTCTTGACATGGGGTATTGGTTCTTTTCCACCAGTCCTCACTAAATCAAAAAAGGAGAGCCACTTGGGCAGCTCTCCAGATCATCAGGGTGCATCTACTTAGCACAGTATAGCATTTTTGCCCTGAGGAGTAATACCCATTATTTATTTTTTGTATAAAGATTATTAAGAAATTTCACGGATGCTATTGAACTCAATAAATCATACTAAGTTCCCCAAGAGACAAGGGGGCAGAGGACGCAGAGGAGCAAGGATTTTTTAAATTACCTAACTCAGCACTCACGACTCCCCACTTTGCGATAAACTTACATTTATAAAATAGGCAGTGGAAGACTTGTACAAAAAGAGATAATATTAATCTTCTGGAAGGAAAAGTCGCAAAAAGAGGGACTAAAGTTAAAAAATATTTCTTCTTTAACCTTTCCACTTAATTAAAGTCTTCAATATCCAATCCTTAGCGAAAAACTTTTAAATCCTGTGACTTTGAGCTTGTCTGTTGCTAAATCTCATCGCCAACCCTGGCCTGGACTCATAGAAGCCTATCGTGAGTACTTACCCGTCAGTGACAAAACGCCGGTTGTGACTTTGTTGGAAGGTAATACTCCGCTAATTCCGGCACCAGCGATCGCAGAACGCATCGGTAGACAAGTAAGTGTGTTTGTGAAATACGATGGTCTAAACCCCACTGGCAGCTTCAAGGACAGGGGGATGACTATGGCGATTTCCAAAGCTAAGGAAGCAGGAGCTAAGGCAGTAATTTGTGCAAGTACAGGCAATACTTCTGCCGCCGCAGCCGCCTATGCTCGTCGTGGTGGAATGAAGGCGTTTGTCCTGATTCCCGATGGTTATGTGGCATTAGGCAAGTTGGCACAAGCACTACTTTATGGTGCAGAAGTATTGGCAATTAAAGGCAATTTTGATCAAGCGCTAGAAATTGTCCGGGAGATGGCAGAAAGTTATCCCATTACATTGGTGAATTCAGTCAATCCTTACCGTCTAGAAGGGCAAAAAACAGGAGCCTTTGAGGTCGTTGATGCTTTAGGTAACGCCCCAGACTGGTTGTGTATTCCAGTGGGCAATGCGGGGAATATCACAGCATATTGGATGGGTTTTTGTCAATATCATCAAGATGGGAAATGCGATCGCCTACCCAGGATGATGGGATTCCAAGCAGCAGGTGCAGCACCCTTGGTAAATGGTCAACCTGTATCCCATCCCGAAACCATTGCTACAGCCATTCGTATCGGCAACCCAGCTAGTTGGGATAAAGCGATCGCTGCCCAATCAGCCAGTCAAGGAAATTTCCACGCTGTGACTGATGAAGAAATTCTCGACGCTTACCGACTGTTGGCATCATCAGAAGGCATTTTCTGCGAACCCGCCAGTGCTGCTTCCGTCGCCGGCTTATTAAAAGTCAAAGACCAAGTACCCACAGGCGCAACAGTAGTATGTGTCCTCACAGGTAACGGTCTCAAAGACCCAGATACAGCAATTAAACATAGTCACAGCCAATTTAAACAAGGCATTGCAGCAGATTTGGGTTCTGTAGCCAAGGCGATGGGATTTTAAGAGTGTTGAGTGCAGAAGTAAGAGTCAGTTGTCAGTTGTCAGTTGTCCATAGTCAATTTTCTTCCCTCTGCTCCCCTGCCTCCCCTACTCCCCACTCCCCCGTCCTCGTTCCTTGGCCAAGCTATCAATTGCGTCACCTAAGGCAGTGGTTAAGCTTTTGCGGGTTTGGGTGTGGTTTTCTTGTTCGGTTTTCAATGCTTGGCGTAAGCGATCGCGTTCTTTAATCACATCCACAAGTTTGGCTTTCAACTCTTCCACTGTGCGGATTTGTGCCAACTCTTGCTGCACACCTACGCCAGGTGTTGCATCGGGTAATGTTTGTCCTTCAATCCCTTTGAGTTGTTGAATTTCTGCTTTGAGGGAGGCGATCGTTTGACGGAAGAAATCAGTATCTGTGCGGCGTTGTTGTGCTTCTGTGTTGTAGAGTTTGCGCCACTTTTCAGCACTTTCCCAAGCCGCATCTCGTTCTTGTTGCTGTTCTATTAGCTGCTGCTTGAGTGCTTGGATTTCTGTTAGCCACTGTTGTGTTAGGTGTTGTCCAATTTCAATACTTTCAGCCATTTATTTACTTATTACTCCTATTGTTGGACTATATAAACGTAATTATTTTTTAATCTTTTTCCTTACTCTTTGACCAAAGTATCTCTGTCTCCATACAACTTTGATCAAAACATAACTAAATACCTTACTAAACGGCTGCATACTAAAGTTCTACATACTATAGTTAGCATAAGCATAAAGATTATCAAATATTAAGCAGTTTTACGGTAGATGCGATCGCCACGTAAAATCTGGCACATTATTTAGGGAAACTTATCTGCCATCACATAAGGTCATGCTTCAGCATCGTTTTGTTCGCTTCTTTCGTCATCTAAACTGGCACACACTCAAGAAAACTTTTACTCGAACAACGGAAAGGCGGCTTTTAGGGCTGGCTTCAGAAATTGCCTTCAATGCAATGTTATCTTTATTTCCGGCAATTCTCGCCGTACTCACCGCCATTGGCTTCTTTACCGACACCTTGCAAGACACCTTCAGACAACTGGCGGCGCAACTAAGCCAAGTCGCACCAGAGGAAGCGATGGTATTGATTCGTGATTTTGCTAGTAGAGAAATTGCCAACTCCAGAAATAGTGGCTTATTTTCTTTGAGTTTTGTCATTGCTATTTGGACGGCTTCCGGGGCTGTAAGTACTGCTATGACGGCTTTTGATCAAATACATCAAATCCCTAAAGAAAAGATTCGCCCGTTTTGGAAGTCTAAACTTGTGTCATTAGGATTAACGGTAGGTACTATCTTGCTTTTAGTACTGGCTTCTTTCTTAGTGTTTATCAGTGATTTATTGTTGGGAATGGTGGTCAACGAAAATGGTGGGTTAATTTTCCTACTGCATCTTTGGCAGTTATTACGCTGGCCCTTAGCTTTGGGAATTGTGGCTACAGCATTTAGTTTTATTTATCGCTATGGTACTAGCGTCTGGAAACCAGGTACACCGATAATGCCAGGAGCAATAATTGCCGCAGTTTTCTGGGCAATTTTATCTGGCTTATTTCGATTGTATGTGGCTAATTTTGGTAACTACAACAAAGTCTATGGTGCAGTGGGGACAGTAATAGTTTTAATGCTGTGGCTGTGGATGAGTGCTGCTGTTTTGTTAATAGGCGACCAGTTAAATGTAAGTGTCGGTGAAGATATCCGCTCAAAAACACCTAAGGAATTACCACAAGAAGTTATTCAATAAGTATCGTTACAACTATTGTAAAATTCTCAGATAGCAGTAGAATGTTGAACAATTTTATTTATTGCGAAAAACGAGCGATCGCCTGAATGCCTAATTCTTCTCCCAAGTTCTCTTATATTGACTATAATGCTCAAACAGTTACCATAAAGCGTCTACGTCAACTAAGCCGCCTGTTAGATACAGTCATAACTGTTCCCGGCACACCAATAGCTATTGGTTTAGATCCAATCATCGGATTTATACCTATTGGCGGTGATGTTTTAGGTTTAATTCTTTCCAGCTACATCGTCTATGAAGCATCGCGCCTGGGTGTGCCTAAAAAATTATTGAGCAGAATGATATTTAATATCATTATTGATAGTTTATTAGGTAGTTTTCCCATTATAGGCGATCTATTTGACTTTGCCTGGACAGCAAATCACTATAACATCAAGCTACTTGAAAAACACTTAAATGGTTATTAGTCATTAGTCAACAGTTTTTTCCTTCATCTCCATCATCCCCCCCCTGCGCCCCTACTTATTTTTCCCACTCCCCACTCCCCATTCCCCAATTTCTGCTGTAGAATGCCTTAACGAGTGTTGAGATCACTCATTGAGCAAATACATGAAAGATTGGTGGCAAGAGACTTTCCCCAAAGGGCGGCAAAGTCTGGTAATTAGTGATGTTCATGGGTATCCTGTACAAATTGCATACGGTGAAAAAGGAACAGGTAAACCTTTATTTTTATTACATGGTATGGGTAGTTGGAGCTATAATTGGCGTTATAGTGTAGCTCCCTTATCTAAGTATTTTCGAGTTATTTGTGTAGATGCTAAAGGCTTTGGTTTTTCTGATAAGCCTTCATTTCGCCGCGAAAAAAATGGGCATCAAGTCATTGAATTAGAGCGCATTATTCAATGCCTATGTGATGAACCAGCCATTGTTGTAGCTGAATCTTTAGGCGCATTAGTTGCTCTTGCCTTAGCACAAAGAAATGTCAGATTAATTGGGCGATTAATAGTGATTAATGCCCCAATTTTTGCTGAAAGTTTACCACATTGGGCAATGTCCATACTTGCCCAAACGCCAATAGAAATATTACAAACAATCGATTCTTTGCGTTTAGCTTATTTATTTGCGCCAATAGTTCGAGAAATCATGGCGATAGAAAGGCGTAAAGTGTTATTCGATCCTTCAATTTTGACCCAGGAAGATGTGTATTGGATTACTTATCCATTTATTGAAATTCCTGGTACTTTAGTTAAAGTTGCCGAAGAGTTACAAATAGCAGCACGAGAAATTGAGAATTGGCAAGCCAATAAACCAAATATGCTGAGTCAAATTCAAAAGAATTTGAGTTTAATCGAGTCTCCCACATTAATTTTATGGGGTGATAAAGATAGTTGGTTTCCTGTTAGTCACGGGGAAAAATTACATCAAAATCTGCCTAATTCCAAGTTGCAGATTTTAGATAATTGCTATCATGATGCTTCCACTGGTTCTGCAAAAGTGGTCAATCAAGCGATTCTGAAATTTCTGAAAGAGACAGATTTTTTGTAATGATATGGGAATCAGATTTGATGATTGAAAAAATATAAGTATGTGTAGTGGCGTGGCAAGCCTAATGCACTATTTTAGCCTTGCCACACCACTACGAAACTTTGAGGAAAGTTAAAGTGAAACTTACATTTAAAACACTCCAGAAGGATCATGCGTTGGCAATCCTTAAGTGGCGCTATACTTACCCATACGATTGCTATAACTTTGACGCTAATACTGTCCTTGAAGATTTGTGCTATTTGCTTGACCCGAAAAATGCTTTTCATGCGATTTTAAACCCGCTTGGGCAACTCGAAGGCTATTGTTCTTTTGGAGCGGATGGTCAAGTACTAGGTGGGAACTATGGTGTTGAAGCTTTGGACTTAGGTATGGCGATACGGCCAGACTTAACAGGACAAAGACATGGGGAACAATATGCCAAAGCTGTAATGAAGTATGGGGCTGCTCGATATGGGGCGCAGTTTTTGCGGGTAACGGTAGCACAGTTCAATAAACGGGGACAACGTGTGTGGGAGAAGTTAGGATTCGAGCAAATAGAAGAGTTTACCAAAATTGGTAGTGGCGAAAAGTTTGTGATTATGACTCGCGCAGTCTAAACAGTCAGCACCAGAAAATTGGCTAAGTTTCCAGAACAATTATTCAGAAAATTTTTAAATTTTTTATACTCTTCACAGTCCCAAATCTACGGCAATGCGATGGGCGCAGGCGAAGCCAGAAAAGGCGACTGCATTTAAACCCTGGCCAGGAAATGTACTGTCTCCTACACAATAAAGCCCCTTGATAGCGGTGCTATTAAAGGGCATAGACAACAAACCCCGTAGTTTACGTCTGGGTATGGGGCCGTAAGTGCCGTCTTCTCTACCTAAAAAGCGGCGATGGGTGCGGGGTGTCCCTACTTCTAAGTAATCTAAACCTGCATCTAAACCAGGAAAAATCTTCTCTAGTCGGTCAATTATGCGCCAAGCCGTCTCTTCTTTCTTGGCTTCGTACTCACTCGCAGACAAACCTTGCCAATCATTTATCCAATCGGGCGTAAAGGCGTGAACGATGTGATATTCCTCTGGAGCTAATTCTGGGTCAAGCAATGTGGGTATGGAGACAAACAGTGTACCTTCTGGTTTGGTCATGTTTTGCCAATCTTCTAAGATAATGTGATGGCATTCTGTTCCTTGAGGTAAGACTGACTCTTTTACCCCCATATGTAAACTCAGAAAACTAGGTGATTTCTGATAATTCTGTTGCCATTTTTTCTCATTAGGTGGTATTTTATCTACAGGTAGCAATTTCTCGAATGTGTCCCACCGTGTAGCATTAGAAACTATACGCTTGCCTCGATAAATCTCACCATTCGTTAGTTCTACACCGATAGCACTGCCTTTTTCGGTCATGATTTTTGTTACCTTGGCTTGATATTTAATCTCACCCCCAGCTTTTTCTAAGCCTTCTACCAGTTTCTGAGCAATTTGACCTACACCGCCTTTGGGGTAGTTAACGCCGCCGTAATGCCTGTCAGAAAAGACCATGCCTGCATTAATCATGGGTGTCATCTCTGCTGGAACTACAGACCAGCAGTAACATTCCATATCGATAAATTTCAATAATTGGGGGTCTTTAATGTAGCGACGAGCAATATCCCCAGCATTTTGAGGCAGATACTTAAGTAAACTTAGACACGCCAGAGGATGCTGTACAAACGTTCGCAGGAGATACCGGGGTTCTTCTAGAGACAGCAAATCCATCTGGTTGAGGCAATTAAATACTTTCCAGCATTCGTCATAAAAACGACGAATCCCCTCTCGTTCATGAGGAAAGTAAGCAGCAAGATTTTGCAAAAAATTATCATAAGACCGTTCAACTTTCAGGTCTAAACTCTTGGGCAGGTGGTAGTGAATTTGTACAGGATCAGCGATCGCATCTACACTACTATTTACAGCTTCTAATGCCCGTGTGAGTAGGTTTGTAGTTCCTCTGTTACCCAACCCGAAAATCATAGAAGCCCCAACATCAAATCGATAGCCTTGACGTTCAAAGTAGCCAGCACTCCCACCAGGAATTAGATAGCTTTCTAGGATCAGCACTCTCGCTCCTTTGGCTGCGAGTTGGGTGGCTGTAACTAGTCCGCCAATGCCAGACCCAATCACAATGACATCAAATGAAGAATTTTGGTAATTAGTTGAGGATGCGGACATAAAAGCTGCGCTTACATGAAATTAACCAGCCAAACCGCATTTCATAATACCTTTATTTAGATATAGCTTACGCAGTTTCTACAAATTAATGAACGGAAGCACTTGTTTAGGAAGCTCGATAGTTGTTTCTACTTACACAAAAAAGAGGGACGAGTCTGCTACCGCCGACCAATCCCGTCTGCCGATCCTTAAAGAGAGGAGAACACTGATTAATAATATAACTTTGATTGAGAATACTTGTCAACTACTAATGAAAATCTTTTGCATTAAATTTTGAAGTCTCAAGATTCAAGCCCACAAACCCAGATTAATTACGAATTATGAATTATGAATTGCGAGAAAGAGTATGATGATGTTTCAGTTCTTATAGAATTAAAAGTGGCTATTTCTGGCTATGACGGTACAACTGCGTGTTTACGTTCCTCCCCATCCTCTAATTAAGCACTGGCTGGCAGTTGCCCGTGATGCTGCTACACCTTCAGTCTTATTTCGTAGCGCCATCACCGAATTAGGTAGATGGCTAACTTATGAAGCAGCGCGGGAATGGTTGCCCACAGAGGAGACAACAGTACAAACTCCCTTAGATATCTGTCCAGCGACTGTAATTAATCCCCAAATACCTGTGGCTGTTGTGCCGATTCTGCGGGCAGGATTAGGATTATTAGAGGGGGCGCAAACTATACTACCTTTGGCTTCAATTTATCACCTGGGCTTGGTACGTGATGAGGAGACGTTGGCAGCTTCCTGTTACCTCAACAAATTGCCAGAAAAATTTGACCCTCAGACTAGGGTGTTAATTACCGATCCGATGTTGGCTACAGGTGGGTCTATCATGAAGGCTATGTCAGAATTAACACAACGTGGTATCGACCCTTCTCTAATTAGAATTGTGTCTGTAGTGGCAGCTCCACCTGCTTTGCAAAAATTAAATGCAGCTTATTCTGGTTTGATAGTTTACACTGCCACCATTGACGAAACGGTGAATGACAAAGGATTTATTGTCCCAGGATTGGGCGATGCAGGCGATCGCATTTTTGGGACATGAGCTAGTATGCAGCTAGGGAAGGAAAATAGCTTAACTAATGTAAAAGTTGCTTCAAGGCGGTATTATGAGTCAGCGTGATGGTTTTGCTACTGGTTTTTTTGCAGGGGCAGTATTCGGCGGCGTAGTAGGCGGTATTCTCGGAGCCGTGATTGTTTCTCGAAGAGATGAGGAATTGCTCGAAGATGAGAAAGAGCTAATTAACGGCTCAGGAGAAAGCAAAAAAGTACCAGCCAAACGCCGCCGGATGATATCCCCAGATGACGATAACCTAGAAATGGAATCAGCTCGGCGATCGCTTGAAGATAAAATTGCCCAACTAAATGCCACAATAGACGAAGTGAGGAAGCATTTGGGAAATGTCAATGGCTCTCCCACTCAGTCTACAGGCGATCGCTCCCTCAACAAAGATTCTTAAAAAAGTTGTATCTAAAGCGTTTTTTAGTTTATTTAACCATGCTACTACCCCCCCACTCTCGGTTTCTGGTAATGGCGGTTAATGCGGCAACTATCCACATCCGTCATAGCATAGAGTAAATTAAAATCAATAATAAGACCGCTTTAACACTTATTAGGAAACTAAACCATCCATGTTTTTACTGATTACTACATTGGTTACGTTCATTAGCATTTATAGCTATTTGCTAATTATCCGGGTTTTATTGACTTGGTTCCCCCAAATTAACTGGTACAATCAACCATTTGCAGCTTTGAGCCAGATAACTGACCCCTACTTGAATCTATTTCGCTCCATTATTCCTCCTCTAGGCGGTATGGATTTTTCCCCCATCCTTGCCTTTGTAGTACTTAATGTAGTCAGTGGACTTCTCACAAATCCGGCTCTTTTACGCTTATTAGGAGCGTATTAACGCTTTTTGTCTTGGCTAATCGATATTAGTTAGGGTGGTCAAATCCACCCTAATAAAATAATTATTAATGGAATTTTATTTGCGGACTTGGGCGCTAAACCCAGATGCTTTAAACTGCTTCAGCTTCAGAGGTAAAGGCTGATTTGCAGGTACAGTAATTCTTAATTCAAAATCACTGATTCCTGGTGGAACTTCAGCAATAGAACCTAGACGGGTGCGGTTTTGTAATATCGGGTCATTGTTAGCATCATAAATGCGCCCGTAGATATCTGCATCGTAGACCGTCTTATAAGTGCCATTTTCGGCTTTACCTGTGACAATAAAGCAATTAGCTGCTGCACTTCCATTGCTAGTTACAGTACCCTTTGCCAGTTCTGCTGGACACTCTTGGTAGGAAATGTCAGATAGTTTAATTTGAGTCAGCGCCATAGCAGTCGGAGTCCACACCCACGATATCAAGACCACGAGACAGGAAATAACAACGGTTGTGATGAGTCGTGAATAGTTGAACCTAGCTAACGGCTGAAAATTCAATATTAGTGCTGTACTGTTTTTCTTTTTCATATTTGTATAAGGTAGCAAGGAAACATACATAAACTTTATACCGGACGGGGGAAGGGGAGAAAACTAATGACTGGTGACTATTGACTAATGACTTTTATTTACTTTTGTAATAATTATTAGATTAGATACTTGATCGCAATTCAGTTATGACTCCAGATGAGATTGCTACAGTCTTGCAAACAGCTTTTAATCGTTGTGATGCAGCTAGCTGTCCTCTAAGTGCTAGGCAGAAAGAGATATTATTGCAATTAGTTGCAGAAATCCAAAGGCAATCTCTATCTAGAGAGTCAGATGCTCCTAATCCTCTAGACGAACTCACCCCAGAAGAATTAGAAACATTTTTAGCGTTCGTCAAGACAGAAGAAGAACAAGACCGTACTTGGAAGGTGCAGTTACTCAACGACTGGCTGCATAACCAAGATTCAGGAAATGTGCAGTTTATTCGAGAACAGTATGGGTTGCAGTGGTTAAACCGTGTTGAGTCATATCATTTTGACAAGTATGCTTATTTTGAGGATGCACTAAAACTAAGAATAGGCGATCGCATCGAAGTTTCCAATGCTCTGTGGGAATGGGTGCAAGACGATGGCCCTTGCAAACGGGAATGGTTTGGTGCGGTTGTGATTCAGATTGATGAAATCAGTACTGGTGATAGTCTTGATACTAATTGCGTTGTGCGCTTCTACAACGGCGCTGAGTACGAAATTCCCGGTATTTACGAATGGAATCGCTACAATTGGCGCTGGCCGAAGAAATCAAGTTGAATAGGGAACAGGATAAAGTACCTACCAGCTCATTTCACAATCCTAAATGTTGCTGCAACGCTTGACGCATGACATCTACAGGTATATGGTCTTGCTGCAACCAGATTTTTAAGGCGGCTACTCCTTGCTGGACTAGCATTTCTAGGCCGTCAATAGCAATTGCGCCTTGTTGTTGTGCTTTTTGGAGAAATTGCGTTGGTTGGGGGATATAAATTAAATCATAGGCGATTGCGCCTGCTTGTAAATTCGCCAATTCATCTGCACTCAAAGGCGACTCATTAACTTGAGGATACATTCCTATCGGCGTTGTGTTGACCAGTAGGTCAGCTTGGGGGATGAGTTTTGCAAGATTATCCCAAATATGCACTTGTAAATTCTCAGCAATGGGTGAATTTTCCCAACTGCGCCGAAATTCTTCTAAGCGTTGAACATTCCGCCCTACTACATGAATTTCTGCAAAACCCAGTTGATGACAACCTGCAACCACAGCCCTAGCAGCACCACCATTACCTAAAATTACAGCAGTTTTCTGACTCCAATCCTGCTTATATATTGTCTGCAAAGGGGAGATAAACCCTTCTATATCTGTGTTTGTCCCCACCCATTGATTATCTTTTCGGGTAACTGTATTTACCGCACCTATGGCTTGAGCGACGGGGCTAATTGCTGAAAGCAGAGGGATGATAGCTTGTTTGTGGGGAATCGTCACACTAAACCCAACTACACCGATATTAGCTAAAAGAGCGATCGCTGCTTCTAAATTTTCTGGTTCTATAGGAAAAGGCAGATATACATAATCTAATCCTAATTCGGCTATTGCTGCATTGTGCATCACCGGTGACAGCGAGTGTTCCACCGGATGTCCAATTACCCCTAAGAGTTTAGTTTTACCTGTAATCATCGTTTTGGTCAGTTGTCAGTTGTCAGTTGTCAGTTGTCAGTTGTCAGTAGCTCTTTCTCCTATGCTCCTCGGCTCCTCTGCTTTCTCATCTCCCCTCACTTCCCAGTACCTGCTCTACAATTATTAAAAGCTACTTAACATTTCTTTGTAATATGCAGGCAACTACAGCCCCTTCTACAAATCCAATCCCTGGACAATACTGGCAGTGGCGAGGGCATAAAATTTACTATGTACGTGCGGGAGAAAAACAACCGCAGCGTCCGCCGTTGTTATTGGTGCATGGTTTTGGTGCTTCTACAGACCACTGGCGTAAGAATATCACAGGACTGTGTGATGATTTTGAAGTATTTGCCATTGATCTTTTGGGCTTTGGGCGTTCAGCTAAACCTAAGTTACAGTATGGTGGCGACTTGTGGCGTGATCAACTCCATGATTTTATCAGTGAAGTCATTGGTCAAAAAGCAGTGTTAGCTGGTAACTCCCTTGGTGGCTATGCTTGCTTGTGTCTTGCATCTCAACGTCCTGACAGTGCGGCTGGTGTAGTCTTATTCAATAGTGCGGGGCCATTTAGTGAAACGGAACCTACACCTGAACCAGAAACTTTACAATCACAAATCCAGCCACCCAAACAACTCTCCCCTTTACAAAAACTTCTGGGTGATAGTTTGAGGTTAATTTTTAAACAACCTTTAGCCCAGTTTTTATTATTTCAATACCTGCGTCAAGACTGGGTAATTCGCCGAACTTTAGAAAAAGTTTACCTTGATAAAAGTGCAGTCACAAACCAATTAGTAAAAGAAATTTCTCGTCCGGCTTACGATACTGGTGCGTTGGATGTATTTTTCTCGGTCTTTAGCAATCCTCAAGGGGAAAAAGTTGATGTGTTATTGAAGCAATTAACTTGTCCTCTGTTGCTATTATGGGGTGAAGCTGATCCTTGGATGAATGCTAAAGAACGTTCGCAAAAATTTCGCCTATATTATCCAGAACTCACGGAACATTTTCTCACAGCTGGTCATTGCCCTCATGATGAAGTACCAAATCAGGTAAACCCACTTTTACGAGAATGGGTTTTGTCAATTGCTCAATCATGAAATCCAGAAATGTTGAAAGCTGATACAAAACTTTACATTCTTAGTTAGACTAACTCCAAAAGTCCTAAAATAGTCAACATAACATTATCTCCTCAAACCAATGAACATAAC
>NZ_JACJRF010000060.1 GCF_014697105.1 Anabaena subtropica FACHB-260
ATTGCTGCCAAAATCGCCTCTCACACACTACGCAAATTGCTTCGCCGCCTTTTTGGTATTGATGTTCTCACCTTCCAGTCTCATTCTCTTTAATTCACATTAGACGTAAATTATGAAAAACTTTCTGGCACACCTACTGCTGAAAAGCCTGCGATCGCTCGTAAGTTTTGGCAACGAATCAAAGCGATAAAATCTAAGCCAGAACGCCCTTCTATCTTAGCTACTGTCTCAATCGCCGATAATAAATGTTGGGCTGCTTCTGTTTGGGAATAACCACGACGTTGAGCTACTTTGATTGCTGTTGTGTCAGCATTTAACTCAGAATCCGAAGATTTGTTGCTACGCCAAATCCGCAACAGAGCGATCGCACTCAATCCCCCAGCTATAGCCACTCCCACCACATCAGACTGCGCTGACTCCACCAATCCACCCAAAAGTCCAGCTAATACTACACCTTGATATATATCTGGTTTAAACCACCGAATCCCTGTTAACCAAGCAACTTTTTGTAGCAGTAACAAATCCCGTTGGGGTTTTGTCAAGCGTCCCCACAAATCGAAGTTAATATATATCGGTCGCTCTTGATTCCACGGTAAGGGAAAAACAGTATCAATGACTTGGGTTTGTTCTGGTTTGCTGACAATTTTGACTGTCATTCTACCAGACGCCGGCATTACCTCAAATAAACGGCGAATTTCAACTTTTGGATCCATAAGAATAATTTGTAATTAAGATACAGAATTCTCTGTGCCTCTGTGTTTAAAAAGTTGTTTTTTACCACAGAGACACAGAGAAAATCTATGAGTAGTCCTAACACCTTGAAAGGATTAATTCTATTATGATGAAATGTAGTGTATGAAAAAACACTGTCTAAATTACGAATTAATACATGGATGCTTTTGCTCCCACTCCACCTGAATGGACACAAAAGGCAATTCACGCTTACCAGTTTTGTTGTCCTAGCTGTCGCGCCAGTAGCTTAGAAGCTGCACAAGTTTGGATTAATCGGCGATCGCCTGTGCTGACGCAAGACCATCGGCGTAAATGGCAGGAGTTTTATAATTGCCAATGTGGTTGTGTTTGGTGGGCGTGGAGTAGCGATCGGCCGCCGTCGGATTTGTCTAATCAACAGGATTCTGAATTGTCATAAAAAAAGCCCTCTAACTAGAGGGCTTTTTTATTTAACACTTAACTAACATTACTAAACGATAACCAGTTTTAGAAACTGAATGTTGTACGGATAGTACCAACATAGATGGTGTCATTGTTGTCGTTGTGTTCGGGGTTGAATATCACCAACAAGCCGGGAGTAACAGCAATGTTATCAGTGAGCTTCATTCTGTAAAGACCTTCTAAATGATAAGAAGTATCAGATTCACGGTTGATTCCACTACCACCTGTAACTTTGGGTGGTTGACCAAAAATTACACCCAGTATGTTACCCTTAGCACCAAAGTCTCTGATACCAAGGTTAGCAGCCCAGTACCAAATGTCTGCTTCTCGACTAGCACCTCTTTCTGCCTGAGCATCAGTGTAACCAACCCAACCGCCAACTCCAATTGTAGGGGTGGGGCGGAAATTCGCCATGATACTGTAGTTATTAGCTGAAGTAGCATCACTAGCAAAAGGGTTGTTGGCCAAAGAACTACCTTGGCTACCAAACAAGTTGACACCGTTAGCTGCGTTCTGATAAGTACGAGAGTAAGCAAAACCAACGTTTAAAGCTTGGCTAGGTTTGAAGTCGATTTGACCAAAGAAGGCGTTTGCACCATCAAACAAACCATTCTCGTCTGTAGGATTACTAGCTCTGGGTGCAAGATAAGCACCTGTGAAACTGATAGGGCCTCTGGGATTAACTGTGACAGTCAAACCAGCACCACCAGGAGAAGATGCACGATAAATGGGGCTGAAACGACCATAACGAGAGATAGCACCAGAACCACTACTTCTAAAGTCCGGGTTGAACACATTAGTGTTATTCCATAACTCAGCACCAACCGCATCAACCTTGACTCTCAGTGCATTGCTTAGGTTGAACTCATAGTTGACTTTATCAACTTCAACGTTAGTACCGTTTGTGGTAACACCATCAAAACCCAAGCGAGTCATGTTAGTTCCAGTGTTAGTACCACTGTATTGAGGCACGTTACGAGCCTGCATCCGAACCTGCAACTTATCTGAGCCTGTAAAGCTGCTTTCAAAGCTAAGACGAGCGCGATAAGCAAAAATGGCGTTGTCTGCAAGATCGCCGCCACCTGCTCTTTCATCACCAAAAGCGTTAGCTAAAGCAAATATAGCCTCACCTCTGAGCTTGGTAGTGGTAGAGAATTGATTCGCTTCCAACTCAGAAGTACGAGCTTCTAGGGCATCAACACGACCGCGTAAGGTTGCTAATTCAGCAGAAAATTCTTCTTGTAGACGCTGTAAGGTAGCTAAATCTTCCTTGCTTACCATATCAGCTGTTGCTGTAGCAATCAGTTCGTTAACTCGGTCTAAACAAGCATTCAAGCCAGCAGCAAATTCATAACGGGTCAAAGCACGATTACCACGGTATGTACCGTTGGGATAACCTGCAATACAGCCGTAGCGCTCAACTAGAGATTGCAATGCTTGGAATGCCCAATCGGTAGGCTGCACATCGGAAAATTGGGATACAGATGTTACCTGACCAATTTCTTGAGATTTGGAGGCTTGTGTTAACTGGGCAACACTATTTACTTGATCGTTAGCTTCAACTGCTAAGGCGCTGTTGGTAGCAAAAAAGGTTGCAGCAAAAACAACTGGGCTGAATTTTAAAGCGTTCCAGAATAATTTTGTCATATTTTCTAAGTTCACTCACACCAACTAGTTCACTGTCATGGTAAAATAATTTCCCTGATATTTATTCAGAGAATATACACATGATTTCTGTAGTGATTATACATATTTAGAACTACCTAACACAAGATAGTTACCCATTTTTTAAGGTCATATTCATAATTCTTTTATTTGGTAAAGATAGAATAATACGACGCTTGTAGCGTACAATCGCTTCTTCTGCTTCAAACTGCTGTAGTAAACGTGTTACAGTTACTCTTGTTGTATTCAATACTTCTGCAATTTCTTGATGGGTAATATATAGCTCAATGAGCTTACCTTGTTCTAAATTGCGTCCAAATTTTTCACTTAACCAAACTAAGAATTGCCACAAACGTAAGGCAATAGGTTTGCGATGAACTATGCTTAAAAGTTCTTCTGAAGATTGAATATGAGCAAGTAAATTATTGGTATATTGATACCAAAGATGCTGCGGGATAGTAATAGCCTCTACACTTGTCAGACATTCGATTTGATATGGGTTAACTTTAGTTAAAGGATAACCAATCAAATCCCCTGGGCCCCAATATCCCAAAGTAATAAATGTTCCGTCTTCACTCCAGGTTAGGGTACGAACTGCCCCACGCTCGATGCGCCAAAGTACTTCCTGATGAGGTGGAATGAATTCTTTCCGCGTAAATAGTCTTTGGGGTAAATGACAATTGAGATTAGAGTCATTCAAGATTGCATCTGAAGTTTCTGTTAAAATTATAGAAGACATTAGAAGAGGAGTTTCCAGGATAAAAGTAGTAAATTTTGAAATGAATTCCAGAGGTTTTATATTTACTAGTAGTTTATGAATAATATTTACAAACTACTTTTAATTTCAGTATTTTGAAATAATCAAGCTTTTTGCCATATGTGGAAATGCTAATTTTGCAGGTCTTTTATATATGATTAGTAAATAAGGGGCTTAAATCTGAATATCATTAAGTATATTATGTACTACAAAAGAACACTTTGTATATATAAATTGTTATTTTACTAGGCTGAATTTAACATTAATAACTAATCTTAAAATAAAAAATGTAGACTTAATACATAATATTTTTCCTGGGAAAATTATTTTAATTTCTAGAAATCAAGGTTGAAATAAAGATAATTTTTACTCATATTTCAGATAGAACTAGCTAATCATTCTTTTTGTTATTGCCGTTTCTTATTAGACGTTTATATAGTGAACTACACAAAAAGAGCATGACAATTTTTCTTCTTCATCTCCAGTCCCTAGCCCCTAGCTCTCAGTCAGATTATTCTGAGGAAAACTAGTAAAACCCTATAATATTTGATACTTTTTTTTATTCAGTTAGCTGTCGTCAGGACTCAATTTAGTTCTGCAAGTTTAAGAGAAGATAAACAATTGGTAAAATATCACCTTAAATTAATGAGGCATAACAAAATCCCACCCCTTAGAGGGATGGGATCATCTAAAAAATATTCTAACTATAATTAATTCTAATTATAATTAAGAGCGTTGACCAGTGACGATGTATGCAACTCGTTGACCAATGTTAGTTGCATGATCTGCCATACGTTCTAGACAACGAATTGCCAAGGCTAGCAGTATAATTGGTTCAACAACGCCTTGTACATCTCGTTGTTGGGCTAAGGTCTCATAAAGGTGATCATAGGCGTTATCTACAGCATCGTCTAAATGTTTGATACTACGTCCACCAGCTTCATCTAAGTCTGCCAAAGCGACTAAGCTAGTTGCTAGCATCGCTTGAGCGTGATGAGCCATGACGGCAATTTCTGGTAGAGATGAATGAGGCGGATAGGGAAAGATTTTGACTGCTATTTCAGCTAAATCTTTAGCGTAATCGCCGATGCGTTCTAAGTCTCGTACTAATTGCATAAAAGCACTTAAACAGCGCAAATCTTGTGCTGTGGGTGCTTGTAATGTCATGATGGACGTACACTCTGATTCTATTTGTCTATAAAAACGGTCTATTTTTTTATCTAATCGGGGTAGTTCCTCAGCTGCTGTTAAGTTACGGGAAAATAATGCTTGGTGGCTGAGGCGGAATGATTGTTCTACCAAAGCTCCCATGCGTAATACATCCCGTTCTAAACGCCTAATGGCGCGTGCTAACTGGGGATTTTCAGGGTTGGGACTGTACACGACAGCTTTCACACTTGTAGTCTCAAACGTGAAGATATTTCTAACTATAGTCTTGGCTATGTCAGTTTGCCACTACTTCAGGTATATGAAGTTGTATCCATGCACCACCACTTTCTGGATGATTCATGGCTTTAATAGAACCACCATGAGCTAAGATTATCTGTCTAACGATCGCTAGACCTAAACCATTACCCACAATATTATTATCCTGCAAAGCTGAATGAGTCCGTGCTTTATCCCCCCGGTAAAATCGCTCAAAAACATGGGGTAAATCTTCATCAGCAAAGCCTTCACCAGCATCAATTAAATTTATTTCTAAGATGGAAGGAGGAGAATTATCTTGATGATTCTTATTGAAGGACAAAATTTCTGCTTGAATTTGAATGCTGCTATTGGGCGAACTATACTTAATGCTGTTATCGAGTAGATTGAGGAATACCTGATAAATGCGGGCTGAGTCTGCTTTAATCGTCAGTTTTTCTGGGCCAGAATAGGAAAAAGACAAATGTTGACGCTGTGCTAGAGGTTCTAGAGTTTCCCACACTGAAGTAATGAGCGATCGCAATTCTACCATTTCGATATGTAGCTGCATGGTAGGGTTAGCTTCCATTTGGGTAAGTTCTAACCAGCTTTGTACTAAATTAACCAGTCTGTCAACTTCCTGCACCAAACGGTCAACCCAACGATTTAATGGTGGTTCCAGGCGATTTTGTAGAGTTTCTGCAACCAAACGAATTGAGGTTAGGGGTGTGCGTAACTCATGGGCTAAATCAGAGAAAGACCTTTCCCTGACTTGATTCATATCTAGTAGGGGCTGGCGATTTTCTAGAAAAACTCCGACTTGTTCGTTGGGTAAAGGTAAGCTAAACGCCCGTAACATCAAGGATTTAATGGTGTGCATTTCTGCGGCGTTATCACAAGAGGGATGAAATACCCATTCTTTAGTCTGGGCTTTTTGGCGATCGCGTGTTTGCTCAATTAACCGATCAAGTTCATAGGAGCGAACCAATTCTAGCAACAAACGCACCTGTCCTGGTTGCCATCTTTGTAAATATAAGATTTCTCTGGCTTGCTGGTTACACCATAGCAGTTGATTTTCTTCATCTACTTGCAAATAACCAACTGGTGCAAAGTCCAGTAGGTCTTGGTAAGTTTGCAGCGACTGCTCCAAATCTTGCCTATGCTTCTCGATAGTGGCGATTTCTCGCCGCAGACGAGGAAGCAACGGCAATGCCACCTTAACCTTAGAAGTATGGGAGTGTAGAGGTTGGGGTACTCGCGTCAGGTAGCGGTTTAGTTGGACTTGTTGCCAAATCCAAAACCCAATACCTACCGCCAAACCCAGAAAAAATCCCAATAAGAGCATTTGAGGAAAGAGTTGTTAGTTGCGGGTGATTAATAAAAACTAACAACTATCTCAATAGCTTATCCGAATCGATATCCAAATCCTCTCACAGTCACAATATATTCTGGGTGACTGGGGTCTTGTTCTAGTTTTTCGCGCAACCAACGAATGTGAACATCTACAGTTTTGCTATCACCGACAAAATCCGGCCCCCAAACCTGGTCTAGCAATTGTTCCCGCGACCATACCCGACGGGCATAACTCATAAAGAGTTCTAGTAGACGAAACTCTTTGGGTGAAAGATTTACTTCTTGTCCACGTACCAAAACACGGCACTCTTGAGGATTTAAAGTAACTTCTTTGAATTTCAGTACTGGTAGTTGCGGTAAGGTAATGAGGCGCTGACGACGGAGTAAAGCGCGACAACGGGCAACTAATTCGCGCATACTAAAGGGTTTCGTTAAGTAGTCATCTGCCCCTACTTCTAAACCTAACACGCGATCAGTTTCACTACCCTTTGCACTGAGCATCAAAATCGGTACTGGGTTACCTTGATGACGCAGCAAGCGACAGATATCTAGCCCATTGATTTGGGGCAACATCAAATCGAGAATCAGTAAATCGAAGGGAAATTCCCCCCCGTTAGGTTCAAAATTTTTGAGATACTCTACAGCCGCTCTACCATCAGGAGCCGTTACCACCCCATAGCCTTCCTCTTCCAATGCTACTGCTAACATCTCTTGGATGATTTCTTCATCTTCTACTACCAGAATACGACTGGTTTGCCCAATCTCTGTTCTAGCCGAATACTTGATTGATTCACTGGTGTACATTGATATCACAAAAGTCAGGCCCTGTGCTTGTATCAATATGGTGTTTGAGTTGATTTCTCAGTACATTCACAGTTGGCGATCGTGAATGATTTTGTAAGTAATATATATAACACTGCCAAATATACCATAAATCACTCTAGCTACACGCTCACAATAGTTTTCGTTGTGAAATAGCTATATCTAAAATTCAAAATACATCACAGGCAGCCCCAAAAGATACTAAATTCCAAAAATCTACAGATTCATGTTTCACGCTTTGTACTCTCTCAACCCAAAAATGACGGGTGAAGGTGAGGAGTCAGGAGTGGTGAAAGAGTTTTTTTTGTTTCTCAGATGTCTTACTATCCGTCAAAATGTATTTGTACAGACTACTAGGACAGTATGATGTAAACAAATATACTATCGTAAATAGTGTAAAAGACCAAAATACAATTCCTTTGACTTCACGACGTGATTAGTGAGTTATCCAAAAAATTGGCTTGCTGTTTATTGTGTAAAATGATTCTTACACTGGACATATAGAAATCCTATTTGATTTTTGTTAGCGTAGCCCACTCTAGTGCATAAGAATTCAGTACCAATTAAACAGGTTTCCCCTATTTCCCACTCTCCGTCTACGCAAGTCAATATGGCTACGCCTACCGTGATGGATGCGGGAATCAAATCAGATTGCTATATCAAGAGTTGTAAAATTACTAAGAGTTTCAGTTCCCTGAAAGTTCTATGTCACAAGACAATCCCCCCGAACAACCCAATCAATCGGAACCGACAGTTACGCCAAAAAATCAATCTCCGCAAAAGAGAGTCCAACCTGTGTGGAAGGCTGTAATTATCCGGTTTCTTCGAGGAACAATAGGGCTTTTAGAAACAACTGTGAACAAACTGGAGACAGCACCACCTGCGGGTGCTGGAGAAACTTCCAGTTTTTTACAGCAGTTAGAATCCAAATGGAGTAGGTTTTTACTTAACGCTCGTGCTTTCATACCATCTAATCTGTCAACCAAATTATCAGATACAGCCTTGACAGGAATTATTGCTAGTATCGCTGTGGTTTTAGTTTGGACAACTACCAATATCTTCACCAACAAACCTACTGAAGTAGCAACAGTTCCCCCAGTGGAAAAAATTCCCACGCCAACACCTACAATAACCACTCCATCAGAGCCAACAGTACCAGAAGCACCACCACCAGAGGAAATCACTCCGGAACCTGAAGCGCAAATTCCCCCACCAGAACCGGAACCAGAACCGACTCCCACACCTACGCCAACTCTACAATTAACCCCAGAACAAAGCTTGATTGCAGCTATTGAAAACCAACTGGGAGAGATTAGCGATCGCATTCTGCCCACCGTAGGTGATCGCATAGCCTCTGGCATCATACAATCTATTCAAGCCAACTTCCGCACCAGTAGTCTAACTGTAAAAATTAATGATGACTGGTACACTCTTCAAGAAACCCAGCAAGATAAATTAGCAACTGAAATATTACAACGCTCTCAAGAACTAGATTTTTTTCATTTAGAAATTATTGATTCTCAAGATAAATTAATAGCCCGTAATCCAATTATTGGTAGCGAGATCATTATTTTGCAAAGACGAGTAAATAGTTAAAAATTAGATTTGTTGTTCAACAACAATATTGATTAAACAAAATTAATTGATTGTAAATGATTAATAGGTTGCTTATTCATCGATAAGGGAAGTTGAATGAAAAATTCAGTTCCTTTACCAAGGCTTGATTCACAACTTAATATTCCCTTGTGTTTTTCAACTATAATTTGATAACTAATAGATAAACCTAGCCCTGTTCCTTCACCTACAGGCTTAGTCGTGAAAAATGGCTCAAATAATTTTTCCTTAACTGCTTCTGCCATTCCTGGACCATTATCAGAAATCCGAATCACTACATAATCATTTTTTAAAACTTCTGTAGTTATTGTAATTTTACTGGGATGAGATTTTCTATCTTGAATAGAACGCTTACTATTATAAGTATCCAGCGCATCAATTGCATTACTAATGATATTCATAAATACTTGGTTCAGTTGACTAGGATAGCAATTGACCAAAGGTAAATTTCCATAATTTTTTATTATTTCAATTCCAATACAATCAGCTTTTTGCTTAAACTTATTATGCAAAATTAGTAAAGTACTATCTATACCTTGATGAATATCAACATTTTTAATCTCTGCTTCATCAAGACGAGAGAAGTTTCTTAAAGACAATACAATCTCAGTTATACGTTCAGTTCCTACTTGCATGGAATGAATTATTTTCGGTAAATCTTCCATGACAAAATCTAGTTCAATAACTTGAATATAATCTAGTATTTCTTGCTCAGTATTGGTATAAAATCGCTGGTAAAGATGTATGAGCTTCAGTAAGTCTTTAGTATAATCATTAATATATTTCAAATTCCCATAAATAAAGTTAATTGGATTATTAATTTCGTGAGCAACTCCTGCCACTAATCGTCCTAGACTCGACATTTTTTCAGCCTGAACTAATTGAGCTTGAGTTTGTTGTAATTCCCTCAGGGATTTTTCTAATGTTTGAGCCTGTGTTTGGGCAATTTGAGTGAGATGCTCTTTCACTTGCAGCGCATTCTGTAATTCAGCACGCTGGTTAGTCAATTCTACAGTTAATTTTTCAGTGTCAGCTAAGGCAGTGTTCTTAGCTTGTAATAGAAAAAGAAAATCAGCAATTGGATCGTGAATTGCAAAGTCTTTTAATTTAATACCAAGAGGATTAAGACTAGCCATATCAGTAATCCAGGGAGAACCCAGAAAAAATATAACATCTTGCTCTTGTTGATACATCATTTGTCCCTTTAAATTCATGCCATTATGCACAAATTCCAAAATAAAAAGGGATTTAGATTTTTTATAAATGGCATCAAAATCAAGTGAAATATTGGGACGATTGATATTAAAATGCTGCTCTATCTGATTACCAACTAATGGTTCAGAACTGATGCGTTCTAAGACTTCACCAGCCTGTAAAATTTCTCGTTGGCGATTAAATACGAAATGAAACGGAAAAGCCTTCGCAAATAATTCTGGCGTAAGACCAAGATGAGGAGGAACCATAGATATAGGAATCAGCGTGGTTGATATTTAACTAAAAATTCATCATGATCAGCGCCATCATCTCGATTTTGAGTTTGGGTAATATCCACTTCTGTATCAAATCTAGTTCCTAATCCCTTGACTAAACCAAGAATCATTGGAGCTAGACCCTCTCTATTAGAGCGATAGTGTAAGTTCATATGATTTTCTTCTATATCACTACATTCAAATGATGGAGGTTGAAGCTTAGGAAAGCTAATTCCTACACGTGCATGAAGATTATCAAGATTTTCTAGAAACTCAGGTAAAGTATCTCCACTCATATCCATCATTTCCCCATAGCCTTCTTCAGATGTATACTGCACCCAAAACTCTCCAAAGGCTTGCATAATCTCAGATGGAGATAACCCCAGAACAACACTAGCTGCTTTTACCAGTTTATGAGTGGTGTCATCTGGATAGCCTTCCATACTGATGAAAACATCTATATCTATGTCTGCTTTCTGCTTGATTTCTTGCCAAATATCCTCACCAAAGCGACTACACACCATATCTTGAATCGCTTTGTTTACTAATCCGTACATAAAAACCTTCTCTTGTTTGCAATCAACTTAAGTTTGTGAATTTGATTAATAACAACGGTGTTTTAAGTAAGTGTTTTCACTTAATTCACACTAGAATATAAAGATTCTACAAACATAAAAACTGGAAAAATTACGTTAGTTATCATGTTTGTAATACTACGCTTAAACCTATCACAACCGTATTTATACTCTTTCTATTTTTTGAAGCCTATGCCTTAGAAAAGAGCAATGAATTAGGAGACCAGTTATTTTGAGATATTTGACGCTGAATTCCATTAAAAAATTGAACACGTGCATCCATTGCCTCAATAATAGCCAGTTTTACTTTAATTTCTTCCTCATTAGTAATCTGGGGTTCAATCACTGCGGCTAACTTTGCAGCATGGCTATCATCCACATCGATATGGACTTCAAAAAAGATTAAGGATTCTTTAGATAAGGGAGAACTGCCCACAATTCCCTTATATAACTGCGTGTATAAGGAACTAACAATCCCTTCAGAAGCGTAACAGACTGCACCGAGTGCAGCTACATAGCCATACTGAGATGGAATTCTCAAGTAGGTTTCAATTAAAGCTAAAGTTTCCGGCGCAGTGGGTGTTTCAGCCAATGTTTCATCATCAATACCCAGTTCACGGGTAAACCGACGAAACAATTCTGGATGAGACTGGGTGACATCTCCCTGTCCCATTTCATCAAATAAATTTTCCAGAATTACTAACTGAGCGTTTTCATATTGACAGCAAGATAAGATGCCAGCCAGGATGCGATTAAATTCTTTAGAGAATTTATACATTTGCACAGCTAGTATCTGCACATCTGATAAGTATAAATTTCCATCACGACAGCGTATTAGGAAGTCATGCTTCCAGAGAGGATGATCATCAGTAATTTTACGGAAAGAATTTCTAACAAGAGAAGTCATCTTGATTTATCGGGATATTTTGATAGCTAAATGGAGGGGTAAGTCAAGCAAAGGAGTGAAGAATTCTTCATCCAGTGCAATGTGTTCTGGCGTGATACGTAATTCCTGTAAGACTGGCATCGTCTTAAAGTCGGCTTTGTTGAGAGCGTTAAAATAATCCTCAAGAGTTTTATGAATTAATCGGACATCTAGCCAGGAGCCGTCCCGTTTCCAGATTCGCCCAGGAAATTGTTGATCTCGCTTGCTGAAGTACCCTGTACCCTCAACTTCAAAATAGAATGGATACGCAGGTTCCCGCATATATGGAAAAGATGGATGAGGGATGCTAAAGACAAATTGACCACCAGGACGAAGAATACGGGCAACTTCTGCCATACATTCTTGAGTCTGAGTAATAGTTAGATAGTTAAACAAAAAAACGGCAACTACCAAATCTATTTCGCCATCTGGTATCTGCTGGAGATTAGTCGCACATCCTACTTCATAAGAAATATCCAAAGAGTTTTCTAATTCTTGTAAGCGTGCTGCTTCAATCATGCTTTGAGAAATGTCTATTCCATGTACTTGTGCAGCACCACGTCGGCGTAACTCTCTACTGCAATAACCTTCACCACAACCTAAATCTAATACTCGTAACTCAGTTACAGGCTCACAAAGCTCTAGTACAAAAGGGCGTGCTGTAAAGTCAGAGAGGGAAATAGGTTTTTCTCTAATCCATTCTGATGCTGTGCGATTGTATAAACTGCTAACCAATTGCCTGTTATTTAATGTTGACATTTAGATGATTTATTTTGATAGTGTATGGGCGAAGAGATTAAAAAAATCAATTACAAATGTTGTTCTTCACTTTTAACATTTAACTTAATTATTTCTCATGTTAATTACACTGATTTTTGAACATTTACTAAATTTTTCTTTGTAAATTAACCTATTCCAGATATTTATTTAAATAAATACTTTGAAGTTGTTAATTTCTTTAAATTTAAAGATGCAGTTCCATAAATTATTTTCATAAATCTTTGTATAGTATTCGTATCTTCTTTAAAAAGAAAGAAAATCTGTATTGTTAAATATTTTCTTTATCTAATTTTTATTTAAGATGTGGATACTTAATTTTTAGTTTAATTTTTCAAGGCAAACAAAGCCGTATATTATACGAAGTTAAAAAATCATAATCTTGTTATTTTTTAATAGTATGATTCTTTGTTTAAAACAGACTTGTTGTAAACAAAGAAGTAACTGGGTTAATTAAAAAACTTTGGGATACATGATGGCAGAACCACTATTAGCAGAAGTGCCAGTCTATGCTCAATTGCATAATGAACGTGCGATCGCATTCTCTCAACTAGGAGATCAGCTATTTGATGAGCTTGCTGATAGGATTGCTACCAAGCGACAGTACCGACTGCTGTTTGAACAAACATTAAAGCCTGAGTTATATCAGCAGATCCGAGTTGCGGCGGCGGGTTATATTTCGGCGTGTCTGAATAGTCCCATCATTCTCTCGGAAGCGGAAATGATCCAACGACTACTAGAAGCTAGAAATACTCTCCCAAACTACACTGGTACTGGTCTTTTAATGCCCAAACGAGAACATACTCTAGCATTTAATCTCTTTCAAAAGAGCGTTGCAGAGGCCTTTTATCAACTGGGAGCTAATGACCTGATTGATGCCGTTGATTTACCAGTCAATCTCCGTATGGTTTATGGCAAAACTAGCGCTGAGAAGATGGGGTTGCCTTTTGCTAGTTCAAAATGTCATAGCGATGTGTGGGCTGGTGTTCCCGCCGATGCAACTGTAGTAATTTTGCCTTTGTTTGGCGACATCGATAATATAACTATCGAGGCGGGTGAAATGCCACGAGAAATGGAACTACAGGCTATGCGTGTGATGTCGGATTTCCAGGAAGGTCAGGATATTCCAATGGTCACTTCTTACACAGAAGCAAAACTACAACACGGTACAATGTATTTCAATGATGCCCGTGGATTGCACCAAACAGTAAGACGAACATCTGAAGGACTGAGAATATCTGTAGATTTCCGATTTCGCAGAAAATTTAATAAAGCTTACCGAGAGATGGTAACACCCATTGTTGGTGGTGTTGAAGAAGATATGAGTGTGCCTTATGAAGAGTGGCTAAAAGTGGGTACAGAAACACTAATTTTATTTGATGAAACTGTTGAACAAGCTAGACAAAACCGGAATGCTAACGCACCTGTTGCCCTTTATACTAAGGGATATCGTCTTGTAAAGATGTTTGATTAGATTTATCCTCTCTATTTCCTTCTGCAACCCTATCCTCTACTCCCTACTTTCCTGATCTGGTATCCATACTGTAAAAATTGAGCCAATACCTACAGTGGATTCAACTTCAATGCGTCCTCGATGTAGTTCTACCAATTGTTTTGTTAAGGCTAAACCTAGTCCTGTACCTTCATAGCGGCGGCGATAGGGTGTATCGAGTTGCTGGAATTTTTCAAATAATAATGGTAATTGTTCTTCAGGAATGCCGATACCTGTATCTTCTACTTGAAAGATAGCTGTGTCATCTTCTACCCAAATACGTAAGGTGACACTGCCACCTTCTGGAGTAAATTTAATCGCATTAGTCAAAAGATTCCAGAGAATTTGTTCTACACGTGCTGTATCTGCGGTGAAGCGATCGCGTCTTGGATCTAGTTGTAAATCAAGTTTAAGATTTACTTGCTCAGATATAGCTTTTTCTACCAATGATTCTATAGTATTTTCTGCTACTTTTACTAAAGAAAAGTCTGTAATATTTAAAACAGTTTTTCCCGCCTCAATTTGTGATAAATCGAGGATGTCTTTAATCATATCTAGTAAATGTTCGCCACTATCGTGGATTGTTTGTAAATAATCTCGTTGCCTTTGACTCAACTCACCCAAAGGCCAACGTAACAAAGTAGAAGACATCCCAATTACGTAAGTTAAAGGCGTAAGTAATTCGTGACTGATTGTAGCTAAAAATTCACTCCTGAGACGACTAGCAGCTTCCGCCGCCAAAAGGGCATCACGTAAAGCCATTGTCCGCTCGATGACTCGCTGTTCTAGGGTTTGTTTTTCTTGAGTGAGCCTTCGTGCAGCATCTTGCAGAGATTGCATTAATTCTGCCTGATGGATAGCGATCGCTAATTGTTCGGTAATTGAAGTCAGTAAATTTTTTTCACTCTCAGTCCATTGACGGGTACCGTAGCATTGATGGGCAATCAATAGGCCCCACAGCTCATCTTCAAAAATAATAGGTGCTGCCAACTTTGCCTTAACTTGGCTTTGTCTTAAAAAATTTAATAAACATTCTTCTAGGGCGTAAGCCTTTTCTACATCATCTACAACCAAGGTAAATCCTTGACGATACTTTTTCCAACATGGAGAATTACGTCCGAAGCAAGTTTGTTCCTGGTAATGTAATACTGATGGAATAGTATCTTTAGCAAGGGCTTCGTAAACTATACAACCTCCGTATTTTTGTTGGTCTTGGATTTGGGGTGGCGTTAAGTTTTGAGTGTTGACTCTGGAACCTTCAAATTTATATATTACTAACCTGTCTAATTCTAGAAACTCGCGTACTTGTGCGATCGCTGTTGCCATAATTACTGGCAAATCTAGGCTTTTGCGAATCTGGGTAGTAACTTGATTTAACAGTCGCTCTTGAGAAATCTGTTTCTTCAGAGCATCTTCGACTGCTTGACAAGCATACACTTCTTCAGAGTTATTTACCCTGGGAGGGTCTGTAACGTCCTCGTTTTCCTTAGGTAGGAGATGTTCTAATAACATCAAAGTAAATTGACTTTGAAGTGCAACATCATTAGGCCGAAGAATTTGGCGATAGCGTTCAAGATGCTGGTGAGTGTAGGAATCATGACCAAACAAGTCTCTCAAATTCGAGAGGAAGGAAGCGATCGCCTCTGAATTAAATGTCAACCTAGTATTGAGTATTGAATGTTGTACTCCTTCAGAAAATTCGTAGGATGTGCTGATTGCTGAGTATATTTCTTGCTCTTGAGTTTCTCTACTTGCTGTGATGCTTCCATTCTCTTGGCTAGAAGTTACAAACAGCCTGGCTTCCGTTCCTCCGACTTCTTTTTGCTCCCAATTTCCCAGCAAAAGCGCACTAAATTGCTCAGAAACCACCAGTGTGAACCTCTGCCTTTGCCACTCTATGGGGACACGAACTCGTGACAACAAAGCTTCTGTGAGTAACAAATTAGTAGTAGATTCTACCGATTGAGCCATCTGCTGCAACAATTCTCCAAGTTGATTGAATACAACTAAAGGTAAGTTTCGAGAAAAGCTCAAATCAGGAGAACTCAGCATTTTCAATAGTCTGGTAAGAGGGGCTAGGCTGACAAATTATTTGATTATGTTCTAACCAACAGTTTAAAGCGGTAATAAAGGATTATGCATCGTATAAGTACCACATCGGTAGGATGGAATCAGTCAGAAGGAGTTTTTTTTCTGGAACAAACTCCAGCTCCCTTTGTGTTGATTACTGCTGCTGATACCGATATTCAAACCCTGGCAGCCGCAGTCCCCAAATTACCTGCAACATTTCCTGCAATCAGAGTAGCTAATTTGTTGCTATTACAACAACAAATAAGTATAGATACTTATGCTGAACAAGTCTTAGAACTGGCCCAGGTAATTATTTTGCGCCTATTAGGAGGACGTTCCTATTGGGCATATGGTTTAGAAGTTGTGCAAGAAATTGTAGAACGCAATGGTACAACCCTAATTGTAATGCCAGGGGACGATGCTCTCGATCCTGAATTGATCTCTCAGTCTACCGTGTCGGTGGGCAATGTTAACCAAATATGGCAGTATTTTAACGAAGGCGGGGTAGGAAATATTGTTAACGCCCTGCAATTTATTTCTGACATATCTTTATCAACAGCATACAATCCCCCAGCGCCGCAGAGGGTTCCTCGTATTGGTTTGTATAAAGGGGAATGGGAACAAGAAAATACAAATTCCCTATTCCCTACTCCCTACTCCCTGCTCCCCAAAGTCGGCATTCTCTTCTACCGCGCCCACTATATTGCCGGAAATCTTCAGGTAATTGATGCGCTGTGTACAGCTTTGTGGCAGAGGAATTTACAGCCTGTACCAGTGTTTATTTCTTCTTTGCGTGATCCTGATGTCCAAGTAGAGTTGAGTGAGTTTTTTCAACCTAAAGACTCACAGCAAATAGCAGTATTGTTGAATACCACAAGCTTTTCACTGGCGCGTTTAGAAACTGAAACACCCCAAACTGAACTTTGGGAAAAATTAGATGTACCAGTTTTACAAGTTATTCTCAGTGGCGGATTTGCCGAGCAATGGGAAGCACAGTTAAATGGGCTTTCTCCCCGTGATATTGCGATGAATGTCGCCTTACCAGAAGTAGATGGCAGAATTATCACCCGTGCTGTGTCATTTAAGGCAGTACAAACCCGCAATCCTGATTTAGAAACAGATGTGGTAGTTTATGAACCAGTAAGCGATCGCATCGATTTTGTTGCCCAACTGGCTGCAAATTGGGTACATCTAGGTTCTCAGCCACCCCAAGAACGGCGCATTGCCTTAATCTTAGCCAATTACCCCAATCGTGATGGTCGCCTCGCTAACGGTGTCGGGTTAGACACGCCAGAAAGTTGTGTAGAAATCCTCAAAGCTTTACAGCAAGCTGGGTATTTAGTGGAAAACTTACCCAGCAATGGCGATGAATTAATTCAACGTCTCACTGCTGGCGTGACAAATGATCCAGAAGGTAGAGAATTACGCCCGGTGCAGCAAAGCTTGTCAAGCCAGGAGTATCAGGAGTATTTTGCTTCCTTACCTAAAGTAGTACAGCAGGGTATTAACGAGCGTTGGGAGAGTGGAGACAATTCAATTCAACATGAACAACCACTTACCTTTTACCCTATTCCTGGTATCCAATTAGGTAACATCTTTGTCGGAATACAGCCATCACGGGGTTATGATGTTGACCCTAGTTTAAATTATCATGCACCAGATTTAGAACCAACCCATGCTTATTTAGCTTTCTATTATTGGGTGAGGGAGTCTTTTGGTGCTGATGCTGTGGTTCATGTGGGGAAACATGGCAATTTAGAATGGTTGCCGGGGAAAAGCTTAGCTTTATCTAGTAATTGCTATCCAGAAGTAGCTTTCGGCCCTATGCCCCACCTATATCCATTTATTGTGAATGATCCTGGTGAGGGTTCCCAAGCCAAGCGTCGCGCTCAGGCGGTGATTATAGACCATCTTACGCCCCCGATGACCCGTGCTGAATTATACGGCGCTTTGCAAAAGCTGGAAAATTTAATTGATGAGTATTACGAGGCGGAAAGTTTAGATCCTTCTCGCTTGGGCGCAATCCGTGATCGCATCCGTGATTTAGTCATCCAAGAAAATCTTTACAAAGATTTAGGCATTCAAAATGAAGAAGATATTTTAAATTTTGAATCTCTAATTTTGAACTCCTTAGATGGGTATCTCTGCGAATTAAAGGAAGCCCAAATACGGGACGGTTTGCACATTTTTGGGCAATGTCCCCAAGGACGACTATTGAGAGATTTAATAGTAGCGATCGCCCGTATCCCCAATCGCCATTCTCCAGGTATTACCAGGGCTTTAGCCGATACTTGGGGACTAGACTTCGACCCCCTGACAGACAACTTCACCACCCAATTATCCACACCCGATCAACAACTCTTAGCCGATAAAACCCAAAAGCCCTGTCGTACAGTCGGCGATGCAGTCACAGCCCTAGAAGAATACGCCGCCTCACTAGTAGAACAACTCATTACAACACCCAGCACCCAGCACCCAGCACCTAGCACCCAGCACTCCCCCATCTCCAAAGTCCTAAACTGGATCAGATGCAAACTCCTCCCATCCTTACAAAAAACTGATGCAGAAATTACCAATCTCATACATGGGTTAGATGGTGGATACATTCCCAGTGCGGCTTCTGGCGCACCCACACGCGGACGGCCGGAAGTTTTGCCTACAGGTAGAAACTTTTATGCTGTTGATATTCGTGCCATTCCCACAGAAACCGCTTGGGATGTAGGCAGAAAGGCGGCAGAAAATTTAATTGAATGCTACACACAAGAACATGGTGAGTACCCAAAAACACTAGGCTTATCCGTGTGGGGAACTGCAACGATGCGGACTGGCGGTGATGACATTGCTGAAGCGTTAGCTTTATTGGGTGTACAACCAGTATGGGATGGAGCAGCACGACGCGTTGTCGATTTGGATATACTGCCTTTAAGCATCTTAGGAAGACCCCGTGTCGATGTCACTCTACGCATTTCCGGCTTCTTTCGTGATGCTTTCCCCAACTTGATGGATTTATTCGAGCAAGCAGTTAACGCAGTTGCTGCCTTAGATGAACCCCCAGAACAAAACCCCCTAGCTGCCCAAGTCCGCCAAGACACTGATTTTTGGATACAACAAGGCTTAACTCCAGAAACTGCCTTCGAGCGATCGCGCTATCGTCTCTTTGGTTCCAAACCAGGCGCTTACGGTGCTGGACTCCAAGGCTTAATCGAATCACAAAATTGGCAAGACGATCAAGACTTAGCCAGTGCCTATATCAACTGGAGCTGCTACGCCTATTCTTCAGGAAAAGGTAGGGAGATAGGGGAGCAGGAGAGTAGGGGAGCAGGGGGAGAAGTTAATTCTCAATCTTCACTCCCCGCCACTGAAGCCTTTAAACAGCGCTTGGCACAGATGCAAATTGTGCTACACAATCAAGACAATCGTGAACATGATTTGCTGGATTCTGACGATTATTATCAATTTCAAGGTGGTTTAACGGCTGCGGTACGTTCTCTTCAAGGGAAAAATCCCGAAACCTATTTTGGTGATAATTCTATTCCTGCACAACCACGTGTCCGCCAACTTCGGGAGGAAATTGCTAGAGTTTATCGTTCTCGTGTCGTGAATCCTAAGTGGATTGAGGGCATGATGCGCCACGGCTACAAAGGTGCATTTGAAATGGCAGCAACCGTAGATTTTCTCTTCGCCTATGATGTCACTGCCAGATGCGTGGAAGACTATATGTATCAAGGTGTTATGCAGTCCTACTTGCTTGATCCGGTGGTTTCCGCATATATTGAGGATAAAAATCCCCATGCACTGCGTGATATTGCTGAAAGATTATTAGAAGCACACAAACGCGGTTTATGGCAGGATGTAAATATACAAACACTGGAAAATTTACGTAATTTAGTACATCAAGCTGAAGCAACCATCGAAGAAAAATAAGTGGTGTAGTCAACAAATATGGACAACATAGCGTATTTGCACTTAGCTTTCGCCTACGAAGACGGTGAACCCAGTGAATTGGTGTCTAGCTACTTATTTAACAAAGCAGCTACACCAGACTGGAAGCGACTATCAAGTAGAGCTTGGAAGCATATGCTACCCCTAGCGATCGCATTATCTATACTCAGCAGTGTTAGTAGCGTCTGGGCCTTGGAAAGAGGAGATCAAGGCCCTTCCGTCAGAAATCTCCAACAAAAGCTACAACAAGCAGGTTTTTATCAAGCTCCTGTGACTCAGGTGTATGATTTTTCTACAGAAGAAGCCGTGCGGCGTTTCCAAGCGGCGGCTGGTTTACCAGTGGACGGTGTTGTAAAAGCCAGTACTCTAGAAAAATTAGACCAATGGCGTTCATCGCCTGTAAGCAACCAAACTCAACAACCCAGTACTGTTATTAAACCAACTGCTGGACAAAACAGTACAACTACAACACAAACTAGAACCCCTGCTGTTATTAAACCAACCGTTAGACAAAACAGTACAGCTGCTACCCAAGGTAGCAATACCTCTGTTGCTAGTAGACAAACAACTAGACCGAACACAACAGCCGCTACCCAAAGTACTAGCAACACGGCTACTGTAAATCCAGCAGCCAATAAGCGCCGTAATCCTAACTACCTTCTCAAAGGTGATGAAGGTGAAGATGTGAGGGTTTTGCAACAGCGCTTACGAATAGCAGGTTTTTATCACGGTAATCCTACTGGTGTTTTTGGTCCTATCACTGAAGAAGCGGTAAAAAGATTTCAAACCGCTTATAAGTTAGATGTTGACGGTATTGTTGGGCCTGCAACACAGAGAAGATTACCCGCATTAGGTGTTGGTGGAGAAGCTCCTCCTAAACCAGCAGCCCAAAAAGATAACCTAACTATAGGCGATCGCGGCGAATCTGTGCGAGTGCTGCAAGAACAGTTAATTCAAGCCGGATATTTACAGGGACAGCCCAACGGCTACTTTGGCTCTTATACAGCAGATGCTGTCAAAAGGTTTCAAGCCGCTAATTATCTAGCTGCTAGTGGTATTGCTGGCCCCACTACCAGAGCGAAACTACATAGCTCAGTTAGTAAAGCTCCCAAGAGCGATTTTAATGTCTTAGAAATCCAAAGACGACTGCAAGCGAGGGGTTTTTATAAAGGACGACTAGATGGAGTGATGGAAAATGATACCAAAAAAGCCATCAAGCAAGCCCAGGAATTTTACGGCATTAGTCTAAACGACGTTAGAAGCGGACGCTTTTAGTATCCGCTTCGGTGTTTTGACTATGATTCCTTAACAGTTTGCTTACCTCCGATAACAGCTAATGAGAAATTTCTCAAAACTTCATTTTTAGGTTATTGAGTAACTTCCCCTTGTTATCTTACCCAGGTGCTAAAGTGGCATGAGTGCGCGTTGGCACTTGGGACACACTGCGTGAATTGTCATTTGACAGTCCAGCAGATGAAAACCTTCTTTTTGAGCAGTTTTTGCGCCAATTTTTAAAATTGAATCGTTTTTGAATTCAATAGTGGAGTTACATTTGACACAAATTAGGTGATGGTGGTGATGGGGATAAGGCTGGTTAATCTCGTAATGCTTGTGTCCTTCTCCCAGTTCCAGTTCTCGCAAAATCCCCATCCGAGCCATTAACTTTAAAGTCCGGTAGATGGTTGAGAGGCTAATTCCTTCACCATCAGTTTCTAGACGATGATATAAATCTTCTGCACTCAGGTGTTCGCCTTGGGGAAGTTCTTGAAAGATGTGTAAGATAGTTTCCCTTTGAGGAGTCAAACGCCAGCCTCGTTCGTTTAATTCTGCCTTAAGTGAAGTAGTTGTGTAGACAGTCATACTAATTTTTCTCAACAAAGCCTGTTAGTTGAGAATATAACAAATATTTGGAGTGATTTGCAACAAATGTAGCTTATTGAGAATATTTATTAAAGTTTTCTGAACAATTAATGAAATTCGCATACAAAAATATAGTCATAATTATCCCCATAAACAATTCAAAATTCTAAATTCAGAACTATAAATTTAGAATTTTGAATTGCCAGCTAAACAAGCATTTTTGTTAGTGACTGGATGTAATATCAAAACTTCTGACCTTATTATTCTCAAGAAATTGTTTGCAACAATATATTGTAATTAACTGCAAAAATTTCCTATGAATAACAAGTAGCTGTTAGTAGAGGGGTATGGTGAATCGTAAGCAAATAAATAGTCCAGAGTCAACAATCTATAGTATGAGTTTTGTTCACTATTGACTATTGACTATTGACTATCTAACTAACTTAAAGATTCCAAATAGTCACGAATGAGGTTGCGGCGCTTTGGTTGACGTAGCTTTTGCAAGGCTTTTGATTCGATTTGGCGTACTCGCTCCCGTGATAAATCTAGAGCGCGGCCAATTTCTGCTAATGAGTAAGGATGACCATCAGCTAAACCAAAGCGCATGAGGATGACATCACGCTCACGACTGGTTAAATCAGCTAATAAATGTTGCAAGTCTCTTTGTAAAGATTCTCGCATTAACATTTCTTCTGGCGTTACACTGTCGGTTTCTAATAATTCGCCTAATTCGGTGTCTTTATCTTTACCTACCTTAGTTTCTAAAGAAACAGAACGAGGTACTCTTAATAAAACTTCTCGCACTTGGGTAGGTGTCATATCTAACTCAATCGCTAGGTCTTCTAAAGTAGGAGTGCGACCTTTTTCTTGAGCGATTTTACGTTGAGCTTTTTTAATTTTGTTTAATTTTTCTGTAATATGAACAGGGAGGCGAATTGTGCGGCTAGAAGTTGCGATCGCTCTTGTAATTCCCTGACGAATCCACCAGTAGGCATAGGTACTAAAACGATATCCCTTAGTTGGATCAAATTTTTCTACTGCTCGTTCCAAGCCGAGAGTACCTTCTTGGACTAAATCTAATAATTCTAAACCACGATTTTGATACTTCTTAGCAACCGACACGACTAAGCGCAGATTAGCTTTAATCATGTGTTCCTTTGAGTGAAGACCTTGAGATTGCATTTTCTCCAGTTCTTCCACAGTCATCTTGGCAATTTCTGCCCAGCGACGTTTGCCTTCTGACAAAATTGGCTTGAGATCAGATACGTTTACACCAGCAGTAGCAGCCCATCGTTCCAAAGAGGGGCGGTGTCCTAGTTCTGATGCTAGACGCTCTTGAACTTCAATTAAATTCAGGTAAGGTACAGCGACCTCATCCCCTTGCTTGGCAGCATTGGCAAGCACTGTCCGCAACTTTAAGTAACGCTGGACTTTTTGAGCTTCAGAAACTTCTTCATCCCGTCCTAACAAACGGACTCGACCAATTTCCTGAAGGTATAGACGTACCAAGTCTGTACTGCGACGGTTAGCGCTAGCACCAAAGGTAGTGGGATCAGCAGCAGCTACCTCTAACTCTTGGATTTCATCCACCGATAACTCACTGTCATCAATAGCAAGATCCGGGTCTAAAACCTGGTGGGATTTTTGGGTATTGTAGGCGGCATCTGCGTAAAAAGATGTTGCTGGCATAAGATCGTCTCTATGGCTCCAGGTAACAATAGATTGCGGTGAATCAGCGCTGCAAGAGGGTTTTCCTGCGTAGGCGACTGCGTTCCCCGTTCGCGGTAGCGTCCCGCAGGAAGGGTCAGCTATTTAACTGTTGCTATTGTTCCCGTGATTTTAGATGAACTAACACGGTTGAGGTTTTCACTAATGTTTTTTTTGCAAAAAAACATTAGTGGTTGTTTTCAAACATTACAACCGAACTATGCTCGGCTGTTGAGCCTCTGATTGAACCAATAGCTATTCAAATTTACGATTAGATTTTAAATTCCGAATTACCTAGTCAGCATTTTCACCTTGTTGGCTATTAGCTGTTACTTGAGTATTTTGTATAAACATATTTCAGTAAAAATCATGTTTATTATCGGCATAGTCACATCTACATGGATATAAAAGTAGTTTCCTGACGATTTTGTATTTTTTTTTCAGGATTTTTTGGGACTCAGTATGGTAATGGGCGATGGGGGTGGTGAGTAGTGACGAGTTAAATTAAGGACTATTTGTCAGTGGTCAGTTGTCAGTTGTCAGTTGATGTTTGACCATTGACTAATGACTAATTAGTTATATTCCGGCTTAATATCTCGCAGCATGAGTTCATCAAGGGCTTGTTGGGGTGTAACTTCGCCTTCTAGTAAACGGTAAACTTGCTCGGTAATTGGGATAACTATATTTTGCTGCCTAGCTAGTTGGACTAATACCTGACAAGTGTTTACTCCTTCGGCTGTTCCTGGTAATTTTGCTAGAATTTGTCTCAGTGTTTCACCACTAGCCAATTGATAACCCACTTGATAATTGCGACTTAAGGGACTATTACAGGTAGCTAACAAATCTCCTAGACCTGATAAACCATAAAATGTTTCCCTATTCGCACCCCAAACGTTGCCAATGCGAACCATTTCTGTTAGTCCGCGCGTCACTAAAGCCGCTTTGGCATTAGTTCCTAAGCGCAAACCATCACATACACCAGATGCGATCGCAATTACATTCTTGAGTGTACCGCCCAACTCCACACCTACAGGGTCAGGATTTGTATAAACGCGAAAGCGAGATGAAGAAAATGCCAGCTGCACTGTGGCGGCGGCGGTAGCTACACGACTAGCTACTACCGTGGCGGCTGGTAGGAATTGGTCGATTTCTTTGGATAAATTTGGGCCAGATAGGACAACTACTGGATTATTGGGAAAACATGATTGCCAAATTTGCGATGGCGTATAAATTGTTTCTGGTTCTAAACCCTTGGTAGCCGTGACAAATATTGTTTCTGGTGAAAGAGTGAGAGATTGGATTTGTGAAGCAACTTCTCTCACTCCTTTCATTGAGATAGCAGACAGAACTATATCAGCGTCCTGCAAAACTGTTGCTAGTGTTTTAGTCCCTCGGCGTGACCACACACGCACCCTATGACCATTGGCTACTGCTAGATTTGCTAGAGATGCACCCCAAGCACCTGCACCCAATATTGATATGGTAGTTTCTTGCACCAATTGAAAGTTCAAAATTTAAAATTCAAAATCTAAACCACTCAGAATTCTTGACTCAGGAGTTTTTTCCGGGGATGATGCTCCATTAATTGTCTTACTTGCTCGGCATGGTAAGAACTTCTAGTCAAAGGTGAAGAAACAACTTGTAAAAATCCGATTTCTTCACCGTAGGCTTGCCAGGCAGCAAATTGTTCTGGACGAACAAAATCGTTAACTTGCAAGTGTTTTTGACTGGGTTGGAGATATTGCCCAATTGTCAGGATATCGCAATCTACGACTCGTAGGTCTTGCATGACTTGGCGAATTTCTGAGTCAGTTTCGCCTAAGCCGACCATGATGCCGGATTTGGTGTAGAGCCAGGGAGCAATTTGACGCGATCGCTGCAATAATTCTAGGGTGCGATCGTAGTTCCCTTGGGGTCGGACTCGTCGATAAAGGCGAGGAATCGTTTCTGTATTATGGTTTAGTACCTCTGGTGACGCTTGGAGAATGATCTTTAACGCCTCCCAGTTACCACACAAATCAGGTATTAGCACCTCAATTGTAGTTTGGGGCGAAACGGTGCGAACCTCTTCAATACACCGCACAAACTGTAATGCACCGCCATCTGGTAAATCATCTCGGTTTACAGAAGTGATTACCACATGATTAAGTTTCATCCGGCGCACAGCTTCGGCTAATCTCGTCGGCTCTGTGGGGTCGAGAGCTTGGGGTTTTTTCTCAAAATCAATATCACAGTAAGGACAAGCACGGGTGCAAGCCGGCCCCATAATCAAAAATGTGGCCGTACCAGCTTGGAAGCACTCACCAATGTTAGGACAGGACGCTTCCTCACAAACTGTATTTAGCGCTAAATCCCGCAAAATTTCTTTAACGTTACCAACGCGCTCCCACTGAGGCGCTTTTACCCGCAGCCAGTCTGGTTTTACAGTCACAATCCACTTCTACCACTGAATGTTATATAAATCTAATCCTAGCAAGCAAATCCCATTCCAATTCATTTCCCTATATATAGACGTGTTTCTGGTATGTGCTGTTATTTATGGTATGATGAGGAAGGTGTAAAGATTTTTCATCGGGATGTAGCGCAGCTTGGTAGCGCACTTCGTTCGGGACGAAGGGGCCGCTGGTTCGAATCCAGTCATCCCGATATTTTGTTGTCGAATAACTAATTATTTGACCGTGGCGACACTTTATTTGTCAAAAAAGTAAAACGACAAATTTTTTGTCATGGTCATTTCACTGGAGGCGATTTTCTTAATCTAACTCGTATTAATCCTACTATACACAGCGTCGAACTGATCCCCAATGAAGTGCGCCTTTCAATCCTCCTAATTTAAATACATATTACAATACCTTAGCCAAAATAAGAGGATGAAGAGAGAGGGCCGATGTAGTAGAGTTATTGTCTCTCACAACGACAACTCAAAAACCACAATCAGCCCATGCCCGATATC
>NZ_JACJRF010000061.1 GCF_014697105.1 Anabaena subtropica FACHB-260
CGCGTTACTCACCCGTCCGCCACTAAATCCTAAGATTCCGTTCGACTTGCATGTGTTAAGCATACCGCCAGCGTTCATCCTGAGCCAGGATCAAACTCTCCGTTTTGTTGTGTTTCGAGTTTGTTATCTGAAAAATCTCTTTTCCAGATTCCTTGCTATAATTTTTAAAGTTTTTGGGAAATCCCTAAACTAATTCTGTTTGACGAGGATTGGTTATTCTTTCGCTTTCAAAGTATTCTTTTTTCTCGGTTCAGTTGTCTCGGCTCTCTCGCCTCAACACTTTATCTAGAATAGCGAGTATTTTTAGGTTCGTCAAGGGGTAAATTAATTTTTTTCTAAATTGCCTAGTTTATAAAAGAGTAATAAGGCTGTGATTCTTATCGGATAAAGCTTACAGCCTCTCATTTTTTTACATTTTCTATTTCATTTTATGAATTAAGTAAGTCTTGCAGTCTGGCTACCATTTCAGCACGAGCTGAAACTCCTAGTTTGCGGAACATTCGTTTGAGGGCTTGTTTGACTGAGTTTTGGGTAATCCAAAGCCTTTCGGCGATTTCAGAGTTGGTTAGCCCTTGTGCTACTAGTTGGGCGATTTGTAGTTCGCGGGGTGTTAAAGGATTAGGTATTGAGGATTGGCATATTTTGGGGTTGGTTCGCAAGGTGGCGATTTTGGCTGATAAATGAATGCACAAAGCGCTGAGGTCGGCTAGGTCGTTGGCGGTAAAGGCTGGCTTTCCTTTATCACGGGCGAAGTTGAGGGTGCCTATCAGACGACCATCACAGATGATTGGCCCGGTCATTACGTGTCCGTGGTCGTGGCGTGGGCAGAAGTCTTTCCAGTCGTCTGGGGTTAAAATCAATTGTTCGTGGGCGGGGGCGTGGCGCTCGACTACATAGCGACCTACAGGATTATTTTCTAAACATACGGCTGGGATGCTTTGAGTTTCGCTATCCGTTTTCGATTCACTATCTATTAAATAGATACCCCAATGTTGCACACCAAAATATTCGCCAATTTTATTCATGAGCGTTGGTTGTAATTCTTGCTCACTACGGATGTTGGCGATCGCATGAAATACATCATGTAGAGAAGTAGGCATAAGTGTACCCATTTGGGGTCTATGCGAGACTCAACAATTACTTCTATGCTAATACCAGCAAAAGTAAAAAGCGACTATAACTAATTGCGCTAGGAGAAGCACATGACAGTTACACAACTCTCTGCTCAGGAACTTTTCCGGGCTGCTTATGACAACCGCTACACTTGGGATAAGAGTTTTCCTGGGTATTCAGCAGATATCACTTTTAAAGATGGAGATAAAATTATTACCGGACAAGTTATCGTTAACGCTGAACTCAAGGCGGAAGTTTTGGGCGTAGATGACGAGTCAGCCAAGAAAGTTATTCATGGACAAGCTTGGGAGATTGCTATTCATCGTGTCCGTCGCACTTTTGAAGAAACTCATGGTGCAAACACTTTCTGTTATGGCGCAACTGACGAGAATGGTGCTGTAGAAATTTTAATGGGCGGTAAGGCTGAAGGCGATCGCTATAAAGTCCACAATAATATTGTCACTCTCGTTCACCGTCATATTCATGGTGTGGTTGTGACTATTAATACTTTTGGTGTCCACGATACTGGGGAAGGTTATTTGTCTCATACCTATGACTCTGTTTATCATGAACCCAAAACTGGGGAACAAAGAGGCGGAGTCAGCAATTTTGTAGATGAGTACGAAAAGGTAGGGAATTATTTCATTCTCAATCGTCGGGAAATTCGCACTGAAACAGCAGGACAAGTAACGGTTCAAGAATTTGTCTTCTCTAACATTAAGTTGTTGGAACCCGTTGCTGCGTAAGTTGAATGTTTAAGGTATCAGTATAGGTTTATATAAGTAAGGGACACGGCAATGTCGTGTCCCTTTTATTTTATTCAATGCAATTAAGAAAGCGATCGCTCTTTGTCTCTAAACAATCATAAAATTACGCATTTTGGATTTTTCCGCTAGATGTTGGCGCTGAATTAGCTTTTAGGCGGCTGAAAGTGCTTCTGCGAATGCGTTCACTTTTACGCACACCACCAGCCATTTCATATTCTCGGCTATCTTTCCCATATTTAAAGGCAACTCCGATTAACATCTTTTCAGATAGGTCGCCTAACATTTTTTCTAACTGTTTAATCTCTGTTTTGGATGAGTTAATTACGGCTAGGGCAGTATTATAAGCATCCATTTAGGCACGTAATTGCTCAATTAGTTCTGTCATATTCTGTAAGTTACGCATATCTCCAAAATCTATTTTTGGATCAATGGCTTTTAGTCTAGAGGCTCTTACTTCCGCTTTTTCGAGAATTGGAGATGTAGTTTTAGTGCGAGACATCGGATGTGCTGCTTTTTCATGATGATTCATCTAGCTTGACTGATCTAAACTAGATTTTGGGTCAGCACAATTCACATTTTTTTGTAATTTTTGCAACAAGATTAGTATATATATTTGGTGATAATACGGTAATAAACTCGCGTTCATAACGAAACTGAATCCTGTGGTAACCAAATCAATTGCGTTTGTAACAAAACTGAACCCTGTGGTAACGAAATCAATTGCGTTCGTAACAAAACTGAATCCTGTGGTAACAAAATCAATTGTGTTCGTAACAAAACTAAATTCTGTGGTAGCGAAATTGATTTTATAATGTGCGATCGCTAAATACTATGAGCAAGTGAGTGATAATTAGCGACTGATTTAACTCCCTTGTGAATGTGCTTTTTCAGTAACTTACCCACAATCGCCACACCTGTTTCAATCTCTTCTAATGGTAAACGGAAAGTTAAACGCATAGCGGGATAACCTTGCTTATCTGGGAAAAATGCTGAACGACAAGCCAGAAAAACATTTTCTGCTAAAGCTTCATTACGCAATGTTTGCATCGGAATATCATCTGGTAACTGCACCCAGAGAAACAAACCTCCTTTGGGAACTGTCCACTTTGCTTCTTGAGGAAAATAACGTTCCAATGCTTGCAGCATAGCATTGCGACTTTGCAGATTATCTGTGCGAAGTCGGTTGAGGTGTCGCCGATAATGTCCTGAAGCGAGATATTCGCTGACTATTGCTTGGGAAATACTGGATGTGTGAATATCATGGAGGAACTTGCGCTCAATCATCGCTGGTTGATGCTTACCTGTCACCACCATGTAACCCACACGTAACCCAGGTAACAATGTTTTAGAAAATGTGCCTAAATATGTCACCAAGTCATGTTTATCTAGAGCTTTAATTGGTGCGGGGACGGGTTCAAAATTCAACCCTTCGTAGGCGTTATCTTCCAAAATTGGGCATTCGTATTTTTCTGCTAACGCTAATAACTCTTGTCGATGAGTTTGAGTTGTCGTCAAGCCTGTGGGATTGTGGAAAGTAGTGATGGTATAGATTAATTTTGGACTATGGCTGTGTAAATACTGTTCTAATAAATCAAGATTCATTCCCTCAGCCGTCATAGGAATGCCAATAATTCTCGCTCCTAAGTTTTCTAAGATAGATATTGCACCATAATAAGTAGGAGATTCAACAATTACCCAATCTCCTGGTTGTAAATAATAATTTATTGCTAACGACAACCCTTGCTGAGAGCCATTAGTAACTATTAAATCTTCTGGATAAACTTCTAATCCTTGCTGCACAAGCATCTGAGCGATTTGTCTACACAGATTTATTTGCCCTTGGGGCAGATCATAGGGAAAATAGATATCTGCATCTTCTTGTTTAAGTGCGCGTCTAGCAATCTGATTAATATCTTTTGGTGGCGGTGGATAACCATAACCAAAATTAATTATTCCTGGCTGTGTTTGAGCATGAATTAAAGGTGTGTAAGTATCAAAAGAAGCACACTTGCTTGATGATTCCAAAATCATAACGTTTTGTGCTGGGGCAAATGTGGATTTTAAATTATTACAGGCAGGAATTACAGTACTAACAAAATATCCTGAACCTTGACGTGCAGAGATAATGCCATCTGCTTCTAACACACTGTAGGATTCAATAACTGTCAGCTTATTAACTTGTAAACTCTCAGCTAAAGCGCGAATTGAGGGGAGGCGATCGCCTGCTTTGAGTGCGCCTGATTTGATCAAATGACTGATGCGATCGCGGATTTGTAAATAAATCGGTTTGCGTGATTGACGTTCCAAAACAATGTTCATCTTGGCACACTCAATTAATGACGAAAAAACCATCAATAATGGCAATATAAATGATTTTTGCCTACTTTACCTAGTACAGTTAGACTATTTTTGACTATAACAGTTGTCATGGCGCATAACTGTACTAGATAAAATTTAGATAAACTGTACCTTCTCAGTTATTAATTCTCAAGACAAAGTGAAAGTAACGATTGATTACCTATCAAATACTTTCACTATGAATAAATCTAATTTTTCGTTAACAATCCACAAAATTTGGCAACAATTTTACACATGGTTAATTAGCAGTTCCGACCTACAAGTATGGCAAGAGTCAAATTGTTGGCGTGCTTATGACCCCATGACAGGACGTTCAGCCTGTTTTGGTTCTGAGGAGGAAATGCGCGTTTGGATTGATAAGTCTTACTACAGATAAACAACTGCAAAGAGGTAATTAACGTGATTCTAATTGAGAAACTCGCGCCTCTAATTTATTAACTTGTTGTTTTAATTCCACTACCAAAGTAGCCAGCCTATCAAACATTTTCTCCCGTTCTGCTTGAGAGACATTTCTTCTAGAACCTGATGGAACTGTTATTGTTGTTCTGGGGGAAGATCCCGGCTGGCGATTTTGATTGAGTTGTGATTCTATTTGGTTTAATCTTGATAAGACACGGCTAAAATCCGCTTGCAAATTGTTGAGACGCGATTCAATTTGCTGCGATGATGCAGGACTTGATAACAAACCAATCCAGATAACAATTACTAAAGCTCCAGCAAACAACCATCTACGAAACATTTTATCTACTCCTTTGGGGAGTGGATTGGTGAAATAAGTATTTCCTCAACTCCCCTATTTCTTCGGTATCATTTATAGGTCAGGTTTTAAATTAGCAAATAAATGTTGCCCATCAATAAATTGAACAACATTCGTTCCTTCTTTAACCTCAAATGTTACATTACATACCTTTTGTTGTAGCGCTTGCACACACAATTCTGCTACATCCTCACGGCTGATTTTGCCTCTAATATTATCACCTTGCTCAAAAATCAATTCCTTACCTCCTGCTTCTTCAGTTAAGGCGCAAGGTCTAATAATTGTGTAAGGAATTCCACTCCCTCTTAAACTATCTTCTCCCTTCAACTTCCAAGTTAAAATCCCTCCCAGTTGATCATTTAATCTAACTGCTGGAGGTTCTTCATCTAAATTAATTCCAGGTCTTCCAGGACGAGTTACACCTGCGGAACTGACAAGTACAAATTTTGGTGTATTTGTTCCACCATAAGCTTTAATAGATTCCAACTGTAAAGCAAAACCGCCTGCTGAGAATTGAGGATTTAATGCGCCATCATATTCAAATTTACTCAACATCAATTGGAAAGAACTAACTCTGCTGCTGTCAATTGGTGGCGCATCTTTGACAGTTTTGGCTCGAAATACAGGAACTAATTCAGCAAAAGGAATGCGGATATTTATCCAAGTATTAGCAGTAGTATCGAAAGAATAGCTATATCCTAGCCCATCCCATTTAGTATCCGTCCGTAGAAATATTTTGTAACGCAGGCCATCACCTTTCAGCCGCAATTCCACGCCTTCATAACCAGACAAATTAAATGGTGGATCAAAGTTTCTCGTCCTGACGGAAGCAAATCCTCCAGAGTTAGCCGTAGAGACATTACCAGCAAAAACAGCGCTATTGTCTACCAATTGAATATTACTAGCACTCACACCGCCCATCACCACATCATCAAGTGCGCCCCAAATATCTTTTAATTCTGTCGATGGTTGTGTAAAGTCAAATATTATTTTTTCATTTGTTGCTGGTAAATATTTTGCTGCGGCTGCGACTAAATTTTTCACTCCTTGATATTCCACATTTTCTGGAGTATCACCAACAATTTCTGGCTGGTAAAATTTTACGCCTTGATTATATTTAGCTCTATCTGCTGTATCTCCCTCCACTGGTTGGACACGTACTGCTGTACAACAAATTACAGCTTGGATATTAGCCATGACAACAGGATTTAACGTTTCCGGTTTAGTAATATCCGCAACAACTAAGTCAACATCATTACCAAGAATTGACCGCGCTTTATCAATATCTCGTACCAAGGCGCGGACTTTTTCACCGCGTTCTCTTAGTCGCTGTACTACTCGTTTACCAACACCACCTGTTGCGCCTGCTACTAAAATTACACCCATATTCTGTTCTCCATTGCTCCGGGGTTGATAAACTTGGGGACGACCTGGGATTAATTGCTGTACCCAGTTCAAAAAAGGAATCACCTCGAAGTAAGTCAGCGTTTCAATAAACCTACCTAAGTCCCATTGAGAACGATTTTTATCAGTCACAATCGCGTCCTCATAATTAGCATCTTGCTACATGATAACGATAGGTGGGGAGTGAGGAGTTCTCAGTGGGAAATCAAATAGAAATACTATATCGTTGAAGCACGTTAGGATACTTAAGTAGTTATTAATGAGATAGAAATCTAGTTATGAGCCAACTGGAACAAGCTCAAGCTGAGTATGCAGGTTTTATTCAAGAGTTTGCAAGTGTCATCATTAGTACTATCAGCGAACAGGGAATTCCTAATGGTAGTTATGCTCCATTTGTGATGGATGATGCCAAAAATATTTATATCTACGTTAGCGGTCTTTCCACTCACACTAAAAATATTGAGGCTAATCCTCATGTGAATGTTTTATTTATTGAGGATGAAGCAAAAGTTAATCAAATATTTGCGCGTCGTCGTTTGAACTTCGATTGTACAGCTACGTTGATTGAGCGTGAATCGGCAACTTGGAATCAAATAGTTGATCAATTTCAAGAGCGTTTTGGTCAGATTATCGAAGTATTACGTGGCTTGGCTGATTTCCGGATTTTCCAACTAACTCCTAAGGAAGGACGTTTTGTCATTGGCTTTGGAGCAGCTTATCACATTAGTGGCGATCGCCTGGATACGCTCGTTCAAATTACAGGCGATAAAGGATAGTCATTAGTTAACAGTCAACTGTCAACAAACAAATCTTATGCTTCAGTTTCAACCCCCTGGCTTTGGTCATAAAGTCATCCATACATTCTTGGGAGCAATGGTTTACTATACTCAAACTGCTGCACCTTGGTTAAATGATGACTCTGAAGATTTACCGCCGTTATTGTTTTTACATAATTTTGGTGGAGGAGCATCTGCCTACGAGTGGTCTAAAGTGTATCCAGCCTTTGCTCCTACACACCGCATTCTCGCACCTGATTTAATTGGTTGGGGAGAATCTGCACATCCTGTAAAAGATTATCAGATTAAGGACTATCTAACGGCGATCGCTGAATTCATTACCCAGACTTGTCACGAACCAGTCAAAGTCATCGCCTCTTCCTTAACTGCTGCTTTAACTATCCGTTTAGCTATTACCCATCCCAATCTGTTTGATTCCCTATATTTAATTTGTCCTTCTGGATTTGATGATTTTGGTCAAGGTGCTGGACGCAGATTACCACTACCGATAATTAATACACCTTTGTTAGATAATCTAATTTATGCTTTAGGCGCAGAAAATGAAATCGCTGTGAGAAACTTTCTGCAAAGTTTCTTGTTTGCTCAACCAAAACGCATCTCACAAGAGATGGTAGACGCTTATTTATATTCTGCACAACAACCCAACGCTAAATTTGCTGCATTATCCTTTTTAAAAGGCGACCTGTATTTTGACCTGAGTTTATATATCCAGCAATTGGTAACTCCTACGGTCATCTTTTGGGGAGAAAAAGCACAATTTACCAGCATCAAACTAGGAAGACGCTTGGCTAGTTTAAATCCTAATGTAGTGAGAAAATTTTATGCGATCGCGGACACAGGAGTACTACCCCATTTAGAACTACCAGAAGTAGTCATCGGCTTATTACACCCCTATCTTTAAAACGTTATGGATAAAAAAAGGTGGGAATATTCCCACCTTAGTCTTAATTAATCACTGATTTAAGCACCTAAAGCTTTAGCCGTTTCTTCCTTATCCAACTTGAGAATTAAAACTCCCAAAGGAGGTAAACACAAATCCAAGGAATAGGGGCGACTGTGCATTGACCAATCATCAGTCCATTTACCACCCAAGTTACCCATGTTGCTACCGCCATACTGACGAGCATCACTGTTGAATAACTCAGTATAAAAACCTTTTTCTGGTACACCAATTCGGTAATGAGAATGGGGTTGTGGTGTAAAGTTACAAATCACCACCACAAAATTATTAGTATCTTTTTCCCGGCGGATAAACGAAACTACACTGTGGCGATTGTCACTACAATCAACCCACTCAAACCCTTCTCTAGCAAAATCTAAAGTGTATAAAGCAGGTTCAGAACGGTATAGTTTATTCAGTTCCGTGAAGAATTGTTTTAACTGTTGATGGGGTTCAAACTGTAATAAAGACCACTCCAAGTCAGCCCAGACATTCCACTCACTCCACTGACCAAACTCCATGCTCATAAACATGGTTTTCTTACCTGGGTGAGCAAACATATAGGCAAACAAACAACGTACATTCGCTAACTTCTGCCATTTATCGCCCGGCATTTTGCCGATAATATTGCTCTTACCATGCACAACCTCATCATGAGACAAGGCTAGCATGAAGTTCTCACTGTGGTTATACCACATACTGAAGGTGATGTTGTTTTGGTGGAACTGCCTAAACCAAGGGTCCATGCTGAAGTAATCCAGCATATCGTGCATCCAACCCATGTTCCACTTGAGGTTAAATCCCAAACCGCCTGTGTAAGTAGGCCAAGATACCATCGGCCAATCTGTAGATTCTTCCGCAATGGAAAGTACACCAGGAAAATAGCTAAAAAGCAGGTGATTTACTTGGCGCAGAAAATCTGCTGCTTCTAAATTTTCTCTACCTCCATACTGGTTAGGCAACCATTCTCCTTCTTTGCGACAGTAGTCGAGATAGAGCATGGAAGCAACAGCATCGACACGAATACCATCAATGTGATATTTGTCAAACCAGAATAGGGCATTTGCTGCTAAGAAATTACGTACTTCGTTACGGCTGTAGTTGAACACCAGAGTACCCCACTCTTTATGTTCACCTTTGCGGGAGTCAGCGTGTTCGTATAAGTGTGTACCATCAAAGAAAGCTAAACCATGCCCATCTTTGGGGAAGTGACCAGGAACCCAATCGACAATTACACCAATGCCGTTTTGATGACATTGATCAACAAAATACATAAAGTCTTCAGGGGTACCAAAACGCGAAGTCGGCGCATAGTAGCCAGTTACTTGATAACCCCAAGAACCATCAAAAGGATGTTCGGCGATCGGTAATAATTCTATATGGGTGTATCCCAGTTCTTTCACATAAGGAATGAGTCTGCTTGCTAATTCCCGATATGTTAGAAAGCGTGCGCCTGGATTTAGTTCAGAAGCAATGATTACAGGCTCGGTTTCACCATTAGGCAATTTAGCAGGTTCTGCACTAGCAGCGTGTAACCAGGAGCCTAAGTGTACTTCATAGACTGAAATGGGCAAGCTTAGGGGATCTGTATGACGACGCTGTTCTAACCAGTCTTCGTCACTCCAATTGTATGAGTTTAAATCACTAACAATCGACGCTGTTTTGGGGCGTGGTTCCTGCTGAAAACCAAAGGGGTCAGACTTTTCGTAAATATGTCCTTCAAAATTTTTGATTTCATACTTGTAATGCTCTCCTACCGCTAATTCGGGAATAAATAATTCCCAAACGCCTGTAGCACCTTTACGCATTTGGTGTTTGCGTCCGTCCCATAGGTTGAAATCACCTAAGACAGAGACATTTCGAGCATTGGGGGCCCAAACGGCAAAGTAAACACCTTTAATTCCACCTACTTCAGTGGAATGCGCTCCCAGCTTTTCGTATATGCGGTGATGATTACCTTCAGCAAATAAATGTAAGTCAAAGTCTGTTAAACGAGGAGAACGAAAAGCGTAAGGATCGTAGGAAACGCGCTCATGTTCTCCCTCTTTAGTTTTTAACTGATAGTTTGATAGCTCGGAAGTTTCAATAGTACACTCAAAAAAATGCGGATCATGTACCGATTGCATTGGGTATTCTTGCCGTTGTTCTGGAAGAACTACCCAGGCAGCACTGGCATTTGGTAGGTAGGCTCTTACAACCCAAACGTTTTTTCCGTCTTGTTCTATGGGATGAGAGCCAAGAATTTCAAAAGGATCATGATGCTGGTTCCAGACGATGCGGTTAACCTGTTCAGGAGCGATCGTGGTCATGGGCATTAAGCTACCTACGTAGAATAAATTGGTTGACTAAATTGAGTTTTGTATATATATATTCTTTACATTTATTTGCAATTTTGTCGCCACAGTTATCGTATCGCAGAATGTGACAGTGAGATGAGGGAGTAAGGAGTGGGTGACAGGTGAGTCGGCGCGGTCTTCTCTACGAGAGGCTTTGCCAAGGGGTTTTCCCCATGAGCGACCGACGAACCCGAAGGGTGACAGGGAAAAAAAGTCAGGGGAGTAGGGGGAGAAGACAACAAAACTATTGACAATCTCTTACAAATTTAAGAATGGGAAAAGTTGCAGTAAAAATTTGCGTATCCGGGTCAGGAAGATAGTTTGTCGTATATTGTCGCTAAGTTTTGGGGGAGGGCTGATTTGTAGTTGTTCTTGCAGTTGTGCGTATTCAGCAGCAGTTAGAGGTTTACCATCTATGGGCGATCGCGCATCTATAATAATTTCTGTTCGTAATATTTCTTCTGGCGTATCCTCGACTGGAGGTAATGCCATGACTAAATTTCCCCAATCAGCACTTAACCAGACCAGTACACTACTGCTAAGGGTTAAAGCAGCTAATTTTAACCACTTCATTGAGTATCTTGACATAAATCACCACACTGTTTTAGTCACGTTGCTCTTCCATCACAAAAGGATTAAAACCTTGATGACAACCAGATTTAATTTAACTTTTCTTCTCTGGCGGGAATAAGCTATTTTATTCTTTAATATGATTGATAATTTTCAATTATATAATTTTGAGAAACTACCCAAAAGTCTCACGATGAAGAGATGAAAAACTGCAAGAGTAGGGTTTTGTATTATATTTAATTTTCTTATAGTTTAACGCTAGATAAAACTATTTTTTTGCAACTTCCATTCCTGATTTAATTTGGGACACTTGGGTGAGGTAGTCACCATCATCACCAGTGTCCTTAAATACAGCCTTAACTAAAATTTGTGTTTAAGTACGTTCCAAGCTAGATTATAACCACCTTTAACTGCATAATGAGGCTGATATTGTGGTTGCAACTCATTGCCTTCAGAAATACAGCCAAAGCTTGTCATAAATCTCTCTTGGAAACGATACCAATTATCTAAGGGGTTGTAGTAGGGGTAGCAGCTGGGGTAGCGGCTGGTGTAGCGGCTCCAGTGTCAGTTGGCTCACCTGTAGCAGCAGGAGTAGTGGTGTTAGTATCACCACCGCCTTCACAGGCTCCGAGAAATGCAGCCAGACTTAACATCAGAGCAAAACCAAAGAATTTAGTTCTCATATAACTCCTCTTTCACCAATTGTGGCAATAAAAATTTTTCGCCTGTTGAATAAGATAACCTATTTATTGCAAGTTTTTAAAACCGCACATATTACATATTTAAAAGCAATATTTTGGGTTGAGTTTGTTGGATTTAGTTATTATGTACAAGATTGATTAGTATCATCTGTACAACAAATAGAGAATGGAAAGCGGTAAAACGGCGATGCGGAAAGGTTGTCCTCTCTGTACTTAGCTTGATTCTCCGCAGGATTAGCCCAGGAAACTGCAAATCCCAAGGAGGAATGAAAAGTTAATATTTCCCAGTTATTTTTCCTGATCTTGCTCCTGAGCTTTGCTTTTTTATACCTTGCCCGGATGCTTACTTAAAAAGTATGGCGTTTATCTATCACACTTAAGGGCAGTTTAACCTTAGCAAAAAAAAATAACTGGTCTAAAATACAGTATTTTATATCTGAAAAAATTATGGCTGCTGTTCGCAAATCTGATACTTCTGCAACTGGTAGTTGGTTTCGCCGAGGTTCTACCCCATCTTTAAGAAAACGGCGGACTCGCCTGGAGTCAACATTAAGGAATGATTCTACACCAGCTACTGAACCCTCAAAAAGACAACGGCGTTCCTCAAAAAATGTGTCATCTTCCGTTAATACACGTGTACAAAGTTTGGCAGCACAACAAACCTCTAACTTTACAGTACAGTCAAATCAAAGACAGAAAAATTTTCAGTCAAATTCTCCCCGTCTTTCTGTAGTACCTACTGCCAAAGCTTTGCCTTTATGGTTGCTGCGGCTACACACCATACATCGTTACTCCTCCATTGCGGCATTTTTATTAGTAGCAGGGTCTTTGACTGTTTATGGGTTAACGGTCTACACCCAAGAACTCTGGAGTCAAGGTTATAGCCGATTACAAAAATTACAACGTGATGAGCGGCAAATTACAACAACCAACGCAACATTAACTCATAAAATGGCGGAGGAAGCAGAAACCCCATCTGCTGGATTGATCTCACCAACTCCGGCTAGGACTATTTTTTTATCTCCAGTACCTCATAAATCAGAGGTAGTAACTCCTAGCGTGACGGCACATCCGCAAATACAACCGTTGAATTCTCCACGATTGGGATATTAAACCAGCGAATTGTCAACCGTTAACAGTCATCAAGCCTATGGTATGGTGTTCGTACCTGCAATGAAGACTTCCAAATGAAAAAATAATCAGTCGCTTTGGTGAGCAGGGGAAGAAGCAATCTGATAGTTGTATTGGATACAAGAATTGAGTAATTTAATTTTTGAAGTTCCCTGAAACTGATAGCTAAGAACTAATAACTAATAACTGACTAACTGACTAACTGAGCAGGGTAATGCAAAAGTCACCAAGTAGATTAAAGTTTAAAAAGTTTCAAAAGCCAGAGTTTACCAGGAAACAAAGGGTATCCCAAAAGGTGGCAATGAAGACACTTGCCCCTAATAACCAAGAGCCAATAGCAAATTCCAAAACCAGGCTTTTGACTGTTTGGGGCTTATTAATGGCTGCTGGCGTAGGTCTAGCAATTAATGTGTATAACTTGCAGATTGTGCAAGGGTCAAAACTGACACAGAGAGCGCGAAACCAACAAATGGTCAATTTGCGCCCCTATATGCCCCGTCGCTTGGTGGTAGATCGCAATGATAATGTGTTGGCTGTTGATCGCCCTGTTCATACTTTATATGCTCATCCCAAGCTGTTTAAAAGAACTAACGAAGAAATAGCCGATCGCCTAGCTCTAATCATTGATAGAAACCCTGCTGATTTAGTCAAAATTTTTCAAGGTCAAAAAAGTGGGATTACTCTCACCTCTGCCTTACCAGAGGAACTAGCTGATCGCGTCAGGCGATTGAATTTAGATGGGTTGGAAATGATCCCCAAATATTCCCGCTATTATCCTCAGGATGATTTAGTGGCGGATGTGGTGGGATATGTAGATATTGACCGTCGCGGTCAAGCTGGTGTGGAATATAGCCAAGAGAAATGGCTAGAACGTACTGTGAAAACAGTACGCTTAAGTAGGGCAGGTAATGGAGCATTGATGCCTGATTATGCTCCTGAAGGTTTTTTGAATTCTGATGATCTGCGGATGCAGTTGACCATTGACACTCGTTTGCAAAGGGCTACCCGGACGGCTTTAAAAGAACAACTAGAAAAGTTTGGTGGAAAACGGGGAGCAGTGATTGTGATGGATGCGATGGATGGCTCTATCCTCGCTTTGGCATCTCAACCGACTTATAACCCCAATCAATATTCTCAAGCAGATATTTCCCTATTCAAAAACTGGACAGTAGCGGATCTCTATGAACCAGGTTCGACATTTAAACCGTTGAATGTGGCGATCGCTCTGGAAAATGGTGTCATCAAAGCAGATGATGTATTTAATGATTCCGGTGCAATTCGTATCGGTACTCATACAATTAGAAACGCTCAACGCAACGGTTACGGACGCATCAACATTGCTCAAATTTTGCAAAACTCCAGCAATATTGGCATGGTGCAAATGATCCAACGCTTAAAACCTTCGGTTTATTACAATTGGCTAGAACGTCTGGGACTAGGACAACCATTAGATTCAGATTTACCCTTTACCGTCAGTGGTACGCTGAAAAGTCAAGAAAAATTTATTAATTCCCCAATTGAAGCAGCAACTACCTCCTTTGGACAAGGTTTTTCTTTGACACCCTTACAACTGGTGCAAATGCACGGAGCTTTAGCTAATGGTGGTAAATTGGTAACACCTCATGTTGTCCGGGGGTTGATTGATACTAAGGGACAAATGCACTACACGCCCAATCACCCAGCACCACGACAAATTTTTTCAGCCGCAACATCTCAAAAAGTCGTAGAAATGATGGAAACTGTGGTAACGGTGGGTACTGGCAAGCCTGCTAAAATCCCCGGTTATCGCATCGCTGGTAAAACAGGTACAGCCCAAAAAGCTAGTCCCAACGGCGGTTACATCGTTGGCGCTCGCATCACCAGTTTTGTCGCTATCCTACCCGTTGAATCACCTCGTTACGTAGTTTTGGCATTAGTTGATGAGCCAAAAGGCGCAAACGCCTACGGTTCGACTGTTGCAGCCCCGATTGTTAAATCTGTCATGGAAGCATTAATTCCCATTGAACGTCTTGCACCTAGCCAACCGATTGAACAAAAACCTTAAATAGGGGGTAGGGAAAAACTGTTGACTACCTCTTGTCTACGTCTTTGTTTATAACCGAAGAAAGAGGTAGAGAATGTTACTCGTGTGGAATCTTAGATATTAAAGGTGCAACTAATTTCAAATCTTTGCCAAGTCACTAAAGATTCCATGCAGAGCAATTTAGTCATGTTCCCAATTGTTGAAGTTGTCAAGCCAGGTACACAAGTCAAGGAAAAAGATGTTACTCAGTACGACTGTGCCGAGCAGCAATTTATAAAGCTTTTGGCAACCGAGGATTTAGATAATAATTTAGATCAACAAGCTGCAATTGTTAGTGATTTTGAACAGGTAGTTTCAACGGCGATTCATGCTGCTTATGAAAACGACAGCCCAGATAAGTTAGCACATCGGTTTTTGCAACGGCTGCTTTACCGGATTAATCGGCTGAATCTGTTTTGGTATGATGATTTGCGGCACTATACTAATGAGCGATCGCTTTATTTATCTTCGTGTCGTAACCAAATTGAAGCTGCTTGGCAAAAGTGGGAACTTGCACAAGTCAATGTAGCAGCACTAAAAAAATTAGATGTTAAACAAGCATTAACTGACCGTGCTAATGCTGATTTAGACCCGCCTTTATCATCAGCTAGTCGTTACATTCGTGAAGAAATGAGCGAACCTGGCTACCGTCATTTGTTGGCGATCGGTTCTTTTGATGGTTTGGTTGAAGGTAGTCGCCTTTCCCGAATCTTAGGCGGTACTGCCAATGAAGTGCAGTGTACCCTAGTACGGGTACTACTGGAAGAATACGGTAATGGTCGTTTATCTCGCAAGCACTCGACATTTTTTGCCCAAATGCTAGCTGAGTTTGGCATGAACACTAAACCAGAAGCATACTTCGATTTAGTACCTTGGGAAGTTTTAGCTTGTGCGAATCACAACTTTTTGCTGACTGAACGCAGACGTTATTATCTGCGATACAGTGGCGGATTGACATATTTTGAAGTGGCTGGCCCTGCGGCTTATCGAAACTATCTTGCAGCAGCACAAAGATTGAGATTGTCAAATGCAGCGATGGGTTATTGGGAACTACACATCAAAGAAGATGAACGCCACGGACGTTGGATGTTGGATGATGTAGCTTTACCTTTGGCGGAACGTTATCCCGATGATGCTTGGGAATTGGTATTGGGGTACGACCAAGAGAAATTAATGAGCGATCGCGCGGCTGAAGCTGTTGTCTGTTCCATCCGGAAAGCTGAACAAATTAATTAATAGCTGACTTAACTTGTGCTAACAACATTATTTCTTTAGTGAAGTATCCATCACTAAAGGGAGATTTTTTGTCTAATTTTTCCTAACATTAAAGCTGAACTCTCATGAAAGAAATTTTCTTTTGTCCAGAAGAATCTAATTTTTACTCAAACTGTCTAGAGAATTTTATTCTTAGAAAAGGTGAAAATTCTGATTTTATTGTTGAATTTGGATCAGGAGATGGCAGTCCTGTTATTAACTCTTTACTCAGAAATAAATTTGATGGGATTATTCATGGATTTGAATTAAATACTTCTGCATGGAAAGCTGCAAATTTAACAATTGATGAATATAATCTCACTGATAAATATGTAGTTAATAATTCATCTTTATTTGCATCTCCTAAGCCTGAAGCTAACTATCTCATCGCCAATCCGCCATATTTACCAGCACCAGATACCGATATTTATATGCCGTTATTATTTGGTGGTGAAGATGGAGCTACAGTTACCAATGAGCTTTTGTCTTTAGGCTATGAAAATGTATTAGTCTTAGTCTCTAGCTTTTCCAATCCTATCAGCACGATTAAACAGGCACAAGAAAATGGATATAGTGTTAGTAATTTTGTGGTTTTACCTTTAAAATTTGGTTACTATAGCTCAGAAGAAAAAGTCAAAAAACAAATAGAAGAACTGCGAAAAAATAACATGGCATTTTATTCAGGAGACTATTATTTTTTAGCAGGTGTTTTATTTCAACGAGCAGCATCTACCATTGATTTATCTAAAGAACTAACCCAAGTAATGATGAGTTTATGATGGGGAGTAAAAATTTTGTAGTCAGGACTAGTCTATGTAAGGCTATGCAAATAGTCCTGAGCTTTTAAGAACTAAAGTTCTTACTACAAACAATCAAATTATCACTTTATGTCTGATAAGTTTTCTTTAATGCTGCTTCTATTGAACCTAGACCTTTGAATAATTCTATTAATCGATGAGAGGTTGTTTTCCGTTCCGTCAGCATTACTTTCAATGGCGCTAATAGATTAACATCTGCATCATCTTTTAGTGCCAACTCAGCAGCTTGCAAAATCATTGTTGCATTTGCAAAAATACCTTCATCATCGAAGCCAGCTTTTGCAGAAACTTGATGTAAACCAGCATCAGGGATAGTTGCTCTACCTGGCAAAGATTCATCTATTGCTAAACCTTTTAATAATGCCAACAATGCAGCATAAATAGAGAAGTCATCACAGCTATCAAAGGCTTTAAATTCTATACGCCCTATTTCTGCCGATAGGCGGGCCATTTTGGTTAATGATGGGACACTATTAATTAGTTGCTCTTTTTCTTGCACAAATATCAGGGTAGCAGGCCTTTTTCCTGTTCTAATGAATGTTCTGACCGATAATCCATCCCACAAAGTGCCATTATAAAAAGGTGAACTGTAACTAAAAGGCACAATATAAGGACTGTAATAGGTTAACTTTTGACCTATATCAATTACACGTTCAATCGGTAAATCGGCGACAGAAAGATTTAAATCAGGCCCATAAGTCACCATATAGATGTTAGCAGTTTGCTCATCAGGATAAACTTGTAACTGCTTAAGTTCATATTCATTTAATGGCGGATGGGGTGTAAAAGCTGTTTTGTAGGGATGAAAACTGGTTAAGACTGGTGAGAAGCCAAATTCAGCAGCAACACCGCATAATAAATTAAAACTTTCTGATAGTTCTGTAATAGCGTCTTGAATATTAGAATGGATGGTAGTTCTAATTTCTATCCCCTTTGACAGACAATCAATCACTTCATCTGTATCAGCAAATCTTTCAAACCCCTCAATATACCATCGCTTCTTCCTAATACCAGCATCACCTACACGCAATTGCAGATGATCATTAGGGTATGTGGGTAGTTTTTCGACAATTTGATTAAACTCAGAAAATTTTGTACAAGCAAAATCTGCAAACTTTCCTTCTCTGTTCAAGAAAGCAACTTCATGTTCGATGCCAAATGAGAATAGCATATAAGTTAAATAGAAAAAATTCTCAATAGTCTTACTAAACTATCTTACCCCAAATAGTACTGATGCGGTTAGGCAAATGTATCTGTTTTAATTTGCAAAGATTAGGACATAGATATCTACATATCAGTACTATTAATGAAATACATCAAGTCAAAGTTAATTATCAAAATATTGATTCTAGGTTCACTGTTACTCATATCACAACAGGTTTTGGCACAAAGTTGGCGACCTGTTCGCGGTAGTATACTGTTTGGGATTAGTGGAATGGCGTTGATTAGTCAGCAAAATTCTTCTCTAGATTTTCTAGTCGTCCATGATAATAAACAAGCAAATCAAGAACGTTTAGCTATTCTCACTATCAAAGATAAGAATCAGCCAGAATATTTGAGTGTGAATTGGACAAGTAATAGTCAATTACCTATCGACTTAGAAGCTTTAACATCTATTCCTAAAACAAAAAATAACTTTATCGCTTTAAGCAGTAGTGGCAAAGCCTACAATATCAAATTAAATCCCGATAAGAAAACTATTTCTGTAATTAAAGAGTTTGAATTACCTGGAATACCTCCTGGTAGTAATTTTGAAGGATTTGCTCTGCAAAATATAGAAAGTAAATTGGTTGCGATTTGGGCCCATAGAGGAGAAGGAGAACAACCATCTATTATTTATTGGGGAATCTTAGATTTAGATAAATATCAAATTACATCTATAAACTCTACCAAGCTAAAAGTACCTTTTCCCTCCGGCAATGTGCGGCATATTTCAGATATAAAATTAGATTCAGCCGGAATTATGTATATTTCCTCAGCTAGTGATAATGGGGATAATGGCCCGTTTCAATCGGCTATTTATGTTGCTGGTTACTTGGGTTTACGTGATAACAAAATCATCTGGCGACAAAATTCTGAGTTAGTTCCTCTCTATCGCTTTGATCATCATAAAATTGAAGGAATAGAACTTATTCCTGGTGTAGATGGTGGCGTAATTGTGGGTACGGATGATGAAAATTTCGGTTCTTATGTTTACGTTCTGGGTGATAACATTTTATAGAGCCGCGATTCATCGCGCCTCTATAAATTAAACGTTAAATCGGAATAACATTACATCGCCTTCTTGCACAATATACTCTTTACCTTCACTACGAACTAATCCTTTTTCCTTCGCAGCATTTAAAGAACCATTAGCTACTAAATCATTGTAGGCGACAGTTTCAGCGCGAATAAAACCTCGCTCAAAATCAGAGTGAATTACACCTGCGGCTTGGGGTGCTGACATCCCTGCATTAATTGTCCAAGCGCGGGTTTCTTTTTGTCCACTAGTGAAATAAGTCCGTAATCCCAATAAGGCATAAGTAGCACGAATTAAAGATTTTAACCCGCCTTCTTTTACCCCTAAAGATTCCAGAAAATCGGCTTTATCTTCTTCTGGTAATTCTACTAGCTCTGCTTCTACTTGAGCAGAAACAACCACGACTTGGGCATTTTCTTGGGCTGCAACTTGGCGTACTTTTTCGACAAAATCATTACCAGTTGCTAACTCCTCTTCAGAGACATTCGCAGCGTAGATAATCGGCTTGTTTGTCAGCAATCCCAATCCTTGAATAATGGCTGTTTCTTCTTCAGTTAAAGTGATTTGTCGTGCTGATTTACCTTCATTTAAAGCAGCAGCTAATTTTTCTAAGACTGTGATCTCAAATTGTGCGTCTTTACTGGTGCGTGCTTGTTTGCGAGTGCGATCAATTCGTCGTTCAATTTGGGCTAAATCTGATAAACCTAATTCTAGACTAATGATTTCAATATCTCGCACTGGGTCAACGGAACCTGCGACGTGAATGATATCATCATTTTCAAAACAACGTACCACATGAACGATCGCATCAACTTCTCGAATATGAGACAAAAATTGATTACCTAATCCTTCACCTTGGCTTGCACCTTTCACTAACCCGGCAATATCCACAAACTCAACTCGTGCGGGAATAATTTGTGCCGAACCGGAAATTTGTGACAGCACATTTAACCGCTCATCTGGTACTGCAACTACACCGACATTCGGCTCAATTGTACAGAATGGGAAATTAGCTGCTTCTGCTTTGGCATTAGCGACTACAGCATTAAATAAAGTAGATTTTCCGACGTTGGGAAGTCCGACAATTCCGGCTCTTAGCATTTTAGATGTGGGATTTTAGTTTATACAGGCCCCGGTATTGTTTGGGGAATTGGTTCTGGTACTGTTTGGGGGATAGTTCCTGGAACCCTTTGAGGAATGGGAGCCGGTACAGGCTCCGGTACGGGTTGGGGAATGTTTGGTTCTGGTGTGGGTTCAGAACCAGGTAATGGGTTTGGTTCAGGGTTGGGAATTTGTGGTTCGGGAATGGAAATAGCTACAGGATGAATCATGCTACATCTAAATTATTCGACCTTCCCAAGCTAGATGACAACTGGAATTGTTGACATCCCCCTAAATGACTATACCAATTGTCAATAGTCATTGGTCATTAGTCATTCTTTTTTCCTTGTTTACTGCTTTATATCAAAAATGTTAAATCAAAATCAAACGCCTTTACTTGATGCCATAAAAGCCTGTACAGCGCGTCATCATGCGGCTTTTTATACTCCTGGGCATAAGGGAGGAAAGGGGATTGCTCAACCTTTGGTTGATTTGCTGGGTAAATCTGTGTTTGCGGCTGATTTAACCGAGTTAGCTGGTTTAGATAATTTATCTGCACCCCAAGGTGTAATTCAGGAAGCACAACAATTGGCGGCGGCGGCGTTTGGTGCTTCACAGACATGGTTCCTTGTCAATGGTTCTACTTGCGGGATAGAAGCGGCTATTCTAGCTACTTGTGGCCCAGGGGATAAGATTATTTTGCCTCGGAATGTGCATTCATCCGCGATCGCATCTCTAATTCTCTCTGGTGCAATCCCAATTTTTATCAATCCTGAATATGACTCTGTTTTAGATATTGCCCACAGTATCACACCTGATGCTCTACAAACAGCTTTACAACAACATCCTGATGCGAAGGCAGTGTTGACAGTATACCCAACATATTACGGTGTATGTGGAGATTTAGAAGCGATCGCCCAAATTACTCATCAATACAATATTCCCTTACTTGTAGATGAAGCCCACGGCGCACACTTCGCTTTTCACCCAGAATTGCCTACCTCTGCTTTAGCCGCAGGTGCGGATTTAACTGTACAGTCCATTCACAAAGTACTTGGTGCAATGACGCAAGCTTCCATGCTCCACGTCCAAGGCAATAGGATAGATGGTGATAAAGTCAGTAAAGCTTTGCAACTGTTACAGTCTACCAGCCCTAGTTATGTACTGTTGGCTTCCCTCGATACTGCACGTCAGCAAATGGCTTTGTTTGGTAAACAATTAATGTCTCACACCTTACAACTGGCGGATGATGCTAGAGAAAGAATTAGTCAAATTTCTGGGTTATCAGTTTTACAGTTTCCTGGCGAGGAAGTATCACCAGGATTTACAGCTTTGGATAAAACACGGTTAACTGTCACTATTTCCGGCTTGGGTTTAACTGGATTTGCGGCGGAAGAAATTTTAGATGAAAAATTGGGTGTAACGGCTGAATTTTCTACGTTGCAACATCTCACATTTATTATTAGTCTGGGTAACACTGCTGCTGATATTGAGCAATTAGTGCAAGGTTTTACGACTTTAGCGGAAATAAACCCAGCCACTGCAACTTCCGTTAAGCAAAAAATTAGCAGTAATTTGGCATATTTTCCCGCAATTTCACCTCGTGAGGCTTTTTTTGCTGCTAATGAAACTTTACCAATAGAACAGACGTGCGATCGCATTTGTGCAGAAATCGTCTGTCCTTACCCACCAGGAATTCCCGTTTTAATGCCAGGAGAAGTCATTACAAAAACTGCTCTCGAATATTTGCAACACATCCAAAGCTTGGGCGGATTTATCACTGGTTGTGGCGATATTAGTCTATGTACTTTAAAGGTCTTAACAAAAGATAGCCGGAAACAGGTGACAGGAAAAAGATGACTGTTGGCATCTTCACTGTTATGCAGCACCTTTTTTGGGAACCATATCATCAGCGTGGATAGATTTGGATCTCATGATTGAGCAAGTTGCGATCGCCTTTGAAAATAAAGACTATCACACAGCCGCTAAATTACTCAAACAGCTGCTAAAAGAATCGCCGGAAAATCCTTGGGTGCAATTTTATCTAGGGAGATTACATGAAATATCACAAAAACGCCGAGAAGCTGAAAAAATTTATCGGCAATTGTTACGGAGTACAGCCAATAACAAAATAGTGTCGCTAGCAAGGCAAGGTTTGCAGCGAATACAAGAAATCGAGCTAGAAGAAAAACAAAGAGCGATCGCTCAAGCTACAGCCGAACCCTGCAATACTGAACAAGGTGTACTTATATTAGAACCTTTCAGCAATGAACTTAAAGCCCAAGCAGCAGCCAAATTTGCAGAAATTATGCAGCTAGATCCATACAGTGCTAGGCTAGTTCTGCCTAGTCGCAGTTGGAAATTTTACCGTTCTGGGCGTGTGGGAGAACTCAAATTTTACGGTACACAGCTACAGCAAGCCGGAATTTCGTGTTTTTGGACAGCTATCAGCACTATTGAACAAATACAAGTTTTTCAAGTCAAATATTTTTTAGAATCTCAGCCAAAAGCTACTGTTATTTGCTCCAATCACACAAATCAACTCGGTTCTTTGACATTTGATTGGTCAGAAGTTTCCGCACGAGTGATGGGACTTTTGCCTATTTTTGAAGAAGTTGTAGACGTTGATGCTTGGGGTAAACTCGAACGCAAAACCCAAACCCAAGATTACGTGCAGTTTTGTGATTTACATTTACCTGGCAGACGTTGTATTTTGAGATTCTACGATCATGGTTATGAATTTCAGCAAGGGGTAGAAATTACACCTATAGCCAGCCACAACACCATCAGAATCAATTGGAATAACTTACTAAACTGGATTAACTTACACTTACCAGAAGTAAAAATTTGGTCTGATTTTACACCCTTTGCAGAGACAGTACTAGAGCAAAAAGAAATGCTGGAAAACCTTCAGCCTCACATTCACCTATTTCGTAGGGAAAAGACTAACTGGGATCCAGCATTTCATTTATATAGTGGATTGATATTTGTTAAAGGGATACCGGAAACTTAGCCAGGGGTTTTCACTTGGCTTGCCATATCTAGGTAGGTACTCATATTCGCACCTGGACGACGACGACCGTTAGCGCCAGAACCGGAAGGAGCTAAGTATTTAGGTGCAAATGTAGTTTCAGCTGGTGTAGTTGTTTTAGCAACTGGTGCTTTTACTGGTTCAGCCGGTGCAGAAGCAGCTTTGCCATTCTTGCCATTTTTAGATGCTTCTAACTTAGCTGTTTTAGCAGGAGTCGGTACTGGACTTTTCTCTGTAGCCGTTGGTACTTCTGCTTTCACCGCAGCTTTTGTACCGTTGGATGAAGTGGGTGTTGTTGGTGCAGTTGGTGCGACTGCTTTTTCTTCAGTGGTATCTTCTTTGAGTTCTAAGTAGTAGCCACCACTTTTCTTACCACCGATCAATCCGGTAAGGAAACTCAAAATCCCAGCGATTAATTTCTTGATAAAACCGAACATTAGAATGGCTCCTGAAGTTTTATATCTGTAAATTGACCGTAATATTAAAAATTACGTCGGAATACTACGTTTTTTGACTATCAGCTATTTAGTAACAAACTTTGTAGGTTTGAGCTTCATCAAGCTTAAAAATACAGACTAAGTGTTTTCAGCTCTTGTTGGCAAATACTTAACAAGCTGTAGATACCAAGAACTAATTATTAAATTTTACCCCAACTTAGAGCAAGATTCTGAAAGCTTGCTTAATAAAAATTAACATTTTTTTCTCTGATAGATATACATTGACCTAACGAATGGTTCTACTCTCAACCAGTGGGAAGAGTGTCATAATCTTGTTGCTGACGAGAATCAGACTCAGTTAAATTTTCTACAGACTGGAACACAAACAATTTGGTCAATGAACACTCAAAATCAGCAACGCAACCCTGTATTGTTGGTGCATGGGATTACGGATACGGAAGCTGTCTTTAATCCAATGGCGGCTTACTTAAGACAACTGGGCTGGACTGTATATACACTGAATTTAGTACCAAACAACGGTGAAGTCCCGCTTCCTGTATTGGCACAGCAAGTAGCTGATTATGTGGCTGCAAGCGTTGCGCCAGAACAACCATTGGATTTAATTGGGTTCAGCATGGGGGGAATTGTCAGCCGTTACTATGTGCAGAGGTTAGGAGGAATTAATCGTGTGCAACGCTTTGTGACGATTTCTTCGCCTCATCATGGTACTGTCGTTGCCTATGCTTCCAAGAATCCTGGGTGCGTGCAAATGCGCCCTAACAGTCTATTCATTCGAGATTTGAATAGTGATGCCCAAATGTTAGAGCAGTTAAATTTCACTTCTATTTGGACACCTTATGATTTGATGATTATCCCCACACACAGTTCAAAAATGCCCGTAGGCAAAGAACTAATCATTCCAGTGGGACTGCATTCATGGATGCTTACCGATTTTAGGAGTATAGAGGCCGTAGCAACAGCCTTAGCTGAGCCAGTTAACTCCTATCGCCAATTTGAGTATATTCGTAACTCCCAAAAATTGCCTCTGGGTAGCGATAATACTTAAATTCCATCAAGTTATAAAACGGGTCTTCCAAAAAGAAAGTCCGATGCTCTAAGGGAGAACCAACAAAGCGATTTTTGGGTGCGTCACGAAAAAGCAATTGTTTTTGTTCACATCTTTCTACTAATTCTTGCCAATCTTGTTCTTGGGTAAAAATCAGTCCGAAGTGTCTGGGATAGATAGTACGTTGGCGTATCAATGGTTCTTTGGTAAGATGAGCTACCAATTGATGCCCATAAAGACTGAGAATTATTGCCTGGGGATTTTCACGACCAGGTACACAGCCTAAGCCATCAATATAATAAGCTTTTGCCTGGGAAATATCAGTGACAGGAAAAGCGAGGTGAAATATAGTTTGGTTCATAAATTGTGAGTAATGAGTAATGAGTAATGAGTAATGAGTAATGAGTAATGAGTAATGAGTAATGAGTAATGAGTAATGAGTAATGAGTAATGAGTAATGAGTAATGAGTAATG
>NZ_JACJRF010000062.1 GCF_014697105.1 Anabaena subtropica FACHB-260
GTTCTTCTTCGCTCTCTGCGATTTCAATCTTAAAAGTGCGGCTCATGGTTATTTTAATTTATCGAGTTTGTTTCCTCTATTATATGCACCTTCATATTAAACTGGTATTGCTAGTTAAATATTTATGTTGTAATTCATCGGGAATTTTAATTGGACGACCATTTTGCAAGTCCACAAATGCACCCTTCTGTGTAGCAACTGCGGCTAACTGATTGTTAGATAAAATCTCTGCTTGTACAGTCCATTTTAAGCGTCCTAAATCACTCGCCCATAAGCGACCTATTACTTGATCAATCAACTTGATAGGACGTTTATATTCAATTTCTGTCCCAGCCAGTATAGGTACATATCCTTGTTCCATTAGCTGATTAATTGGCAAATGTTCTTCTAAAAACTTGAGACGCAAATCCTCTAGCCACTTAATATACACAATATTGCTGACAATCCCCGCAAAGTCTATGTCATAAGTTCTTACAGGTATTGTTAACACTACTTCTAATGGTCTATGTGAGTTGTCTGTTGTTAGCATAATTACTCCTACTTCTTTAAGACCTATCGGTCTGTTTTTGCACAAAAAAATTACAGCCTCTTGAGGATGGGTTACAAGTATAATCTCAAACTTCTACTTTATAGTTGAGATTTAACTCATCCCCCGGTACACCCCTAATACCCCAATTGTGTTTTGCAGTTTCAAAAATCGTGATTTCGATATCATCAACTGCTATTTGTAGTTGTTCGTGAGTTTCCTTAAAAATTTCTTGCAATAAATGTTTTTTAGTATCTACTGCACGTCCTTCAAACATAATAATTTCAATAATCAGATAATTTTCAGTTCTATCAGGTGGATAGTAGAAATCTGTTTTATCAAGGGGAAAAAAACGATGAAATTTTTTCTCAGGACTCATCTGTAAAACCTTCACTAGAGCAGCATGAATGATATCTGATAGTTCTGCTTTAATGGGGTTTAGTGTTTGTGCTAAACCATAAACTTTAATTTGTACCATGAATTTTTAGGGTATTTTCTGTGTAATGATTTAGGTGATTAACAGCCCTTTGCATATAAAGGGTATCGTCATAAAGGTTGCTCATCATAATCGCACCTTCTAAAGTGGCAACTATGATAGTGGCAATTTCCTCAGCGTTAACATTAGGCTGAATTTCTCCTTTTTCAATTCCCATTTGAATAATTCGCCTAATCATATTCAGCCAGGAGTTCATCGCCTGTTGAGTGCGTCCTCGTAATGCAGGATGTGCATCATCACTTTCCACAGCCGTGTTTAGTAGTGGACATCCTCCCGCAATGGGTGGGTTTTCTGCAAAACTACTGAACACAGCAATCAGTGCTTGCAGGCGTTCTAGTGCGTGACGTTTACTACGTAGTGCAATTCTATAGTGTTTGCTGATGGATGCGATCGCATAATCGAAAGCTTGCAGTGCTAGTTCATCTTTGCTTTGGAAGTGGTTGTAAATTCCTCCTTTTTGTAATCCCGTCACACGCATGATGTCAGAAATCGACGAACCAGCATATCCCTTTTGGTTAAACAGTTCCGCCGCTTGTTGGAGGATTCGGGTTTTTGTTTCTTCACCTTTAGACATCTTATTTACCGACCAATTGGTCTGATTGAAAATAACATAATAACTACTGGCAAGTCTAGATATTGGGAATTAAATAATTATGAGTGCTGAGTGAGATTAAACTCAGCACTCATGACTCAGCACTGATCCGTTCCCAATTCCTACGCCGAGAGAGTTAAAATTTTCTCAACTACTTGAGAGTCTACATCTTGCTGTTCACCTAAGATTGCTAAACCATGCTTTTGTAGATTTTCCACAACTAGAGGAATGGTTTCCAATCCTACACCGTAGTCAGATAGACGGGTGCGGACACCGACAGACTCAAAGAAATTACGAGTTTTAGCGATCGCCTCATTTATCCTTTCTTCTTCGGAACCATCGACAATATTCCAGACTCGCTCTGCATATTGTAGGAGTTTTTGCCACTTGCGATCGCGTCTAATTGAGAGAGTACTGGGTAGGACAATCGCTAAAGTTTGAGCATGATCTAAACCATGCAGCGCTGTCAATTCATGACCAATCATGTGGGTAGCCCAATCTTGGGGTACTCCTGCACCGATTAACCCATTAAGTGCTAAGGTTGCAGACCATACCAAATTTGCCCTAGCATCGTAATCTGTGGGGTTAGCTAGAGTTTTTGGCCCCTCCTCAATCAACGTTTTCAGAATAGATTCAGCCCATCTGTCTTGTAACGGTGCATTGACTGGATAAGTCAAATACTGTTCCATTACATGAGTGTAAGCATCAACAATGCCATTGCCAATCTGTCGGGGAGGTAGGGAAAAAGTGGTTTCCGGGTCGAGGACGGAGAAACGAGGAAACACCAAGGAACTGCTAAAGAACAGCTTTTCTTTGGTTTCCCACTTAGTAATAACCGAACTAGTGTTCATTTCCGAACCTGTGGCGGGTAGGGTCAACACCGCCCCAAAAGGTACAGCCGCAGTTACAGGAGCGTTTTTTGCCAAAATATCCCAAGGATCACCAACAAAAGGAACCGCAGCAGCAATAAACTTAGTACCATCAATAACCGAACCACCCCCAACTGCTAAGACAAAATCGATACCTTCGTTACGTATTAATTCCACAGCTTTCAAGAGAGTTTCTAGATGGGGATTGGGTTCAATTCCACCAAACTCAAACACATTCCTTCCAACCAACGCAGACTTAACTTGGTCATAAACACCATTGGCTTTGATGCTACCTCCACCGTAGGTAATGAGAATTTTGGCATCAGTCGGAATTTCCGCAGCAATATTAGCGATTTGACCTTTGCCAAACAGAATTTTGACTGGGTTGTAAAAAACAAAGTTATCCATGAGTGTTTAAACCAGGGTATGAGATTTCACCTTGTGTATTGTAATCAGTTTTAATATTTCTTCACATACATCCGTTGTTGTTGTAAAATTTTGACCTATAACTAGGCGATCGCTTGTGTAATTTGTCACATGATCGGCTAGCTTGCTTTGAAAAAATCTAGAAGACAAACACAAAAACCCAGATGATATTAAAATTACGTTAAACATTGAATCAGAAGCCAATGCAGATATTTCAAGTAATAGAAGAAGTCATTAAAAAACCACCCATTCCTCATGAACCATATAAGCAATCATTGAAAGCCTGGGCAATGTATTGTCTACGTGATAGAGGTTTTAAAGTTATTTACGCTCAAAATGCCGATTTTGCTATTGAACCCAAGAGCGGAGAAAAACTATACTTTAAAGTTTCCAATAGTACCGTTGACCCAGATAGTTCCATTAGCTGGATAGTTTGGGATAGCACAACCAAAAGTGCTAGTTTGATTCCACCAAAATCTTAAGCTAACTTTTGAAAAGAGTTAGAGGTTAGAGGTGAAAAACTAGACTTTTTGAACCAAAACGCTGCTCATCACCCCGCTACTACTAACATAACTGAGCCATTCACAGAACAATCTGATAATCAACCATAAAAAACTCTGTTCTCTAGTCCCTATCCTCTAGCTTCTAGTCTCTAGCATCCTAATAATGATATGTTTTTTCGAGTCAAAGCTAATCAAGCCTTGTTGTTGTAATTTACCCATCAATCGTGTAACTGTAACCCTAGTAGTACAACAAGCATTAGCAATATCTTCATGTGTGAAACGTACACTTAAGCGAATTCCTTCGGATACAGATTCACCAATTTCTTGTTGCAAAAGCTTTAATAGATGGTACAGTCTATCTTCTACTCTTCGTCTTCCAGCAATTACTAAAAAAGATTCAGTTTGTCTTAAGCGCTGATTGATTTTTGGTAGCAGGATATGACTAAGCATCGGGGTAACGGCTATTTCACTGGAATTGATTGATACTAATTCCACATCAGAAAGAGCTGTAGCTTGGTAAATAGGTAGCGAAGTCATACTAGAACCAAATACCATGTGTGTTTTTGCTAAACCCATCAATACTTCTTCGCCTGTTTCAGAAAAAGTACTCAATTTAACTAAACCTTGGCGAACATACCAAATTACTAATGGATTGAGGGGAATATTTTCTCCTTTAGGATATATATATATTGGACGGTCTTGACTGAGATAATTTTCATTATTGACCAATCCTAAATCTTTCTGTTGACGTTCATTAATATGACGTAACAACCAGCGCAGGGAATTTATTTTACCATTTTGATTGCGAACTACAGCTAATGTTAAAACTGCATCAAAAGATTCACCGTGAAATTGCTGTAAGCGCACTACTAACTCTTTAACTTTATCAGACTGTAATAATTGATTGAGTTCACCGCGAAAGCTTTCTCGTTCTTCGAGGCGAATGAAATTAATCATTGATTGATCTAATAAAATATGTTTTGGTGCATTAAGTAACTTTACTGCTGTCAGGTTAACTTCTTGAATAATTCCTTCTGCATTGGTTACTAAATACCCATCTGGCGCAAACTCAAATAAATTATAGTAGTGTTGACGCTCTGCTTCTAATAAACTCCGTGTTTGTAAAAGTTCCTCATTTTGGTGATAAAGTTCTTCTGCTGCTAGTTGTACTAACTTTGAGTTACTATAAAGTTCCTTAAAAGCTTGTGGTAGTAAATCTGGTGGAATCCAAGGCAAAACACTAGCAGTTTGATATAAATCCGCTAGTTGTTTGTGTAATGCTTCTGCTCGTTGGATAAATAGTTCTATATTCACTGTAGATGCCCAAGATTTGCCGACAGATGTTAATTAATCAAGTTCAATCTGTAATTTAATAGGAATAACAGCACATCTGAAACTGCCAATGGCGAAACTTACAACAAATGCAATTAATACCCAAAATATGGCTCCAAGAGTATATTTATTCGGTAGTACAAATAATATTTTGAAACATAAAAAAATTAATATTGTGAAAATTGATTCCAAAATGCTACTTAAATAAAACTAACAATTATTAATATATTTTAAAAATTACATATTATGAATTGCTAATTTTAAATGGAAACTATATAGATAAACTTATAGATTACTACTTTTGACTGGTGTTTAACTCTACCTATAGTGGTAAAATTTGCAAAAATCAGCAAAATCTGGATTTAATAGCCGTTTTTATGAGTTAATGCTTTTTTATTAAAATAGTATTGACGTTGTCTTCATCATTGTTAATTACTGATCATGAGTGAGACTATTCATCAGCATAGCTATGAGTATATAGCCTTGCGTCTGCCTCTAGCATCAGACTATTAAAACAGAAATGCGATCGCCTGTCCTAAAATATGAATGAAGTCTATGCGTGGGTTCCATGACCAAGCCCCTGACCACACCAGTTCTGTGATTCGCTGGCAAAAATTTATGGTTCTTGTGCTTTAACCTGCTCATTCTGCCAAATATAAGCCAATTAAGAAATTTTGGTAATTCCTGAAAAATTTCAAAAAATGATTTTTTCTCTTCTTTACAAGTTTTACGCAAGCTTATACAGCCACTATTTGACCAATTGACATTTAAACAGGTAATGTCTGTCTCTTCTTACAACTGGAGTTCATAAGCTCTTTTCTCTACAGCATTATATTAAATTACTATAGGGCTACTATTTGATTTTTAAATTATAGTTAGGGTGGGTAATGCCTAACATATCTGGTTGTTTGTGGTCATTGTCCACCCTACTGATACTTAGATTTTTTGCATAATCGAATCGGATTCCTAAACAGTATTAGCCCCGAAACAAGTTACCATAAAAATTCTAATTCATCATACTTTGATGATTTTGTTGTAAGGCCTTACGCAACCAAGGTGGAGGATTAGTTTTCAGAGTCTGCACTAGTTTATTCAAAAGATAGATAATATCTTCTTTATTTGAGCGTGGTTTAATTGGCATCACACCTTTTTTGATTAACTTAGCAGCAGCAGTACCGCCAATTGATGCCACATACACAATTTTACAGTCAGATAAGGCTGCTATTTTCTGACCTACTTTATCATCACTTTCACCATCTTTAGCTTTAGGTATTGCAGCTTCTTCTTTTTGAGCTTTTTTGCAATCACTTTTACTATGTTTGCAGCCACTTTCATTTTTTTTGGTTGTATTTTCAGTAGTTTGAGAAATTTCCTGATTAAAGAAGAGAGTTTCGAGAAATTCATAACCGCCATCTGAAATTTCGTAAACATCAATTTCTTGCGCCCAACCAAAGTGAGAATTAATATTAATTCTGTCACTTGTAGCAAATGCTATTTTCATTTTTGTCTTCCTCTATTCATCAGTTACAACTAACTGTTAATAATTCCTGAAGCGTTCTTTGGGTTGATTGACAAGCCGATTGCTGCCAAATTTAAATAACAATTGCCGATTATTGTGATAGGTAACTGTACTACGCTGTGAAGAATAAGCAAGTAGTGAATTAATCGCTTAGGTATTCTTACACAGAGACAGTTAGCAATTAGCAAATCGGCATCCGCAGAGAATGATTCTAAAACCTCTATAGCCCCGAAAACAATTTCATCAACTGGTAGTTTTTCAAGGCTCTTACTATTTATCTTAGGCTCAATTCTTTTAGTGTGGTGGGGATTGAAGAAATTTTTCAGCCCTTTATTTCCCAAAACCTAGATGTGCGATGCCCAACCTCACTGGTAAAATCTCTTTTTATTTCTCTGTGTCTTTCGTATCTCCGTTGTTTAAAAGTTTTTTATTTAACCACAAAGCCACAGATAACACAGTAATCAGAGGCTAGAGATATTTATTTTTCAGAATGCTTACGGTAGAAAATCATCCATAAGGTATCTACAAGTAAACAAACACTTTCAGCTACGATAGCGATCATACAATCCCACAGCTACAGGTAGATTGAATTGTGTTGCGAATGAGACGGTGGAGGAACAACCATAGATGGAACATTACAGACAGCTTGTTTGGGTACATTTTCATGATGCCGACTATTTTAGTTTTGGGAACTTTTGTAGTTCTGCCTATTCTCTACGCTGTTTTTCTTTCGCTCAACAAAGTTCAACTGTTAGGTGGTATTGCTTATCAATTTGTTGGTTTTCGTAATTTTGCTCGATTAGTTGATGATGAATTAGTTTGGATTGCCTTAAAAAATACAGCAGAATATGTTGCTATTGTGGTGCCAACTCAAACTTTTTTGGCATTGCTTCTAGCGGTGACATTGAATGCTGGTATTCGTGGTAAAAACTGGTGGCGAATCCTTTATTTTTTACCAACGGTGACTTCTTCAGCCGTACTAACCCTGATTTTTATGTGGATTTATAATACCGATGGGCTATTAAATGATTTTCTAGCTTTTGTCGGACTTCCTACTTATAACTGGTTAGGTGATCCGTCTGTGGCTCTCAAAGGTATCATGCTGATGAATATTTGGTCAACAGCACCATTTTATATGGTGATATATTTAGCTGCATTACAAGATATACCCACAAAAATTTACGAGGCGGCAGAATTAGACGGGGCAAATTGGTGGCAACAATTTATTTACATTACAATTCCCTTGCTCAAGCCTGTAACTTTTTTTGTAATAGCGGTAGGAGTAATTGGTACTTTTCAATTATTTGACCAATCTTATATTTTTTCTGGTGGTACTGGCGGCCCGAATAATGCCACACTGACTGTAGTGCTGCTGATTTATCAAACAGTATTTCGTTATTTACAGATGGGATATGCGGCGGCGATCGCCTTTTTATTAGCCACAGTAATTATTATGATCACTCTGATTCAGCAACAACTATTTAAAGGTGAAAAAATGTGATTAAAATTTCTACTTTTTCCTGGCTCAAATTACTTTTATATATTTTATTAACTACCTACGGAATTATTACTCTAATTCCTTTTTTGTGGGCATTATCAGCATCATTTAAGCCCCTATCAGAAATTGTTAGTGGTACGCCAAATTTTTTACCTCAAAATTTTACTCTGGATAATTACAGACAAATTTTCTTACAAGAACCATTATTTTTACGCTGGCTATTTAACAGTTTGGTAATTGCCATCAGTGTTACTTTGCTTAATTTACTGTTCAACTCGATGGCGGGTTACGCTTTAGCAAGATTGCCCTTTGTGGGTAAAGATTTTTGGTTTTTCTTAATTTTGGCAGTGTTAGCAGTACCAGCCCAAATTACACTGATTCCCACATTTTTGATTTTAAAAGTGATCGGTTGGCTGAATTCTTACCAGGGGATGATTGTACCCAGTATGGTAAATGCCACCTTTATTTTTATGATGCGACAGTTTTTTATTAACTTTCCTAAAGAACTAGAAGAAGCAGCACAACTAGATGGTTTAAATACTATAGAAATTTTCCGTTACATTATTTTACCTTTAGCAAAACCAGCATTAGCAGCACAGGCTGTTTTTGTCTTCATGGGCAGCTGGAATAATTTCTTGCTACCAGTAGTTATATTATTTGAGCCAGAAATGTTTACCCTACCCTTGGGTTTAAATACCTTCAAAGGTCAATACATCAGCTACTGGAATTATATCATGGCTGCTTCTATGGTCTTCACCATACCAGCTTTAAGCATTTACGCCTTCTTCAACCGCTACTTTATTCAAAGTGCCACATTCACCGGTGGTAAAGGATAGTTTAGTCAATAGTCAATAGTCATTAGTTTCCCCCTCCTCTCCTCCATCACCTTCATCTTCTCTATCTCCCCCATCCCCTGATCCCCAGTCCTCAATTTTCGGCGACAAATTGCACTCTTAACATGATATTGGTATTACAGCGACTTAATCTCTATATGTCAGTTAACAAACATCATGGGTTGTATAAACCTAGCGATCGCCTTTGGCGGGCGGGTACGCCATCGCAGAGATAACAAAGTGTTATCTCGATGGAGATTGAGTCTGGTTTTATTTAGCTGTGTTGAGCGTCAAAAACTTTAAGGGGAAACATGTTTAGAAGACTTATTGGCGTTGTTGTGGTTACTGTTTTACTGACGTTTCAGTTGATTGTCGGTAGCGCAACGGCTGTGGAACTGGACGAAGCTACCCGGACAGTACCATTAAATGCTGACGGTGATACTATCACACTCAGCCTTAAACAAGTAAAAGAAGGCAAACGTTTATTTCAATACGCTTGCGCCCAATGTCACGTTGGCGGTGTTACCAAAACCAACCAAAACGTGGGACTCGAACCAGAAGCACTGGCCTTAGCCACACCTAACCGTAACAATATTGAGGGTTTGGTGGACTACATGAAGAACCCCACCACCTATGATGGGGAAATAGAAATTTCCGAATTACACCCCAGTCTCAAGAGTGCTGATATTTTCACAGCAATGCGAAATTTGAAGGATGATGACCTAAAGGCGATCGCTGGTCATATTCTTCTACAACCAAAAATTCTTGGTGACAAGTGGGGCGGCGGCAAAATCTACTACTAAAGCCAGTATTATTGAGTGAGTGCTGAGTACTGGGTACTGAGTGCTGGGTGCTGAGACAATGGGAGTAAGTATTTGAACTTTCATCCTAATTCCCAGACTACACAGTACTCAGAACACAGTACTCAGGATTTTTCCGAGTAATATACTTGTAAGCTTCTAATGCTACGTCAATTCTTAGCTTGGTTCTTTACTAAAATTATTCCAGCCTCTAGACTCTATTTCTATCAATCTGCATACACTAAAACGAAAAACATTTCACAAAGAAAAAATAAAAATTTTTATTTTATTATTTTTTTACCCATAAGCTTCTGAGTGTCATGCAATCTAGTGCTTCGTGGTGATTGCAGAATATTTTGCTATTTATTTATAACCATCAGAAAAAAAATTTTCCTGATCTACGACAGATTGTCATATTTGGTCTTGATTTTATTTAAAATGAAATAAGAAAAATAAAAACTACGGTTAGGAGAATGCCATGAAATTTATTGCGGCAAGCTTGCGGCGCTTGAGTCTAGCTGTATTAACTGTTCTTTTAGTTGTTAGCAGCTTTGCTGTGTTTACACCCTCTGCTGCGGCTGAAACATACACAGTAAAACTGGGTAGTGATAAAGGGCTGTTAGTATTTGAACCTGCAAAGTTGACAGTTAACCCAGGCGACACCATTGAATGGAAGAACAACAAAGTTCCTCCTCATAATGTTGTGTTTGATCCTGCGCTCAACCCAGCTAAGAGTGCTGATTTAGCTAAATCTTTATCTCACAAACAGTTGTTGATGAGTCCTGGTCAAACTCAAACAACCACTATCCCAGCAGATGCACCAGCAGGTGAATACACTTTCTACTGCGAACCCCACCGTGGTGCTGGTATGGTAGGAAAAATCACTGTTGCAGGCTAGAAATAGCACTATTGCTAGATGATTTTCTAGGCTCCGCAGCAAAACTAGCCAAGAGCGACACCCCATAATTAATAGTGGTGACGAGTCCTATCCAGCCAAGAGTGACAAATGTAATGTAGCGAAGTCAGGAATGGACTCGTCACTGTGAATTTTGGGCAAATTTTCCTTAAATCGTCAATCTCAGAAATTTAAAGTATATACTCTCCATAGAGTCATAGATGATTCTGATGCTTCTGGTATCAGCTACTAGAGCTTGATTGAGAGGAAAATATTTTGAGAACAATTTTATTACTATTACTGTTGGCGATCGCTATATTTAAACTTACATTTATCAGTCCAGCCCTAGCCGTTGAGATACCAGCAGGGGCAAAAATTTTTAATAATAACTGTGCTTCCTGCCACATAGGTGGTGGAAATATACTAATAGCCGAGAAAACCCTAAAAAAAGCAGCGTTATCAAAATACCTGGAGAATTATGAGACAAACTCAATCCAGGCTATTATCCATCAGGTGCAATATGGCAAAAATGCCATGCCTGCCTTCAAAGATAAATTAAGTAACCAAGAAATTTTAGAGGTAGCTGCTTACATTTTTCAAAAAGCAGAACAAGATTGGTCAACACTGGAAAAAGAAGGATAGAGGAAAATGAGGAAGAGAGTATAGGTAAAATGCTTAATCTCCCCTACCTCTTTCCTCCAATTTTATCTTTCCGAGGAATTAGACTCTTGTCTTTGCTGTTGCTTTTGTCTAGCTTCACGCAACTTTTCTAGGAGTGTTTGACTAGATTCCACCGTTGAAGATAGCTGATTGTTATTAGCTGTCGGCTCAGGTGACTCCTCAACAGTTGGTGTTTGTCCAGGCTGATCTTTTTTGAGTTGTAGTTGTGTTGAGGGTTTAGGAGTAGCTTCTCTCAACTGTAGTTGGGGTAAAGGTTTAGGAGTAGTTACTGGTGCAGTTGCTGGTTGATTCACATTCACTAGCGGAGTAGAAGGTAGTTTAGGAATCACGACAGCAGGAGTTTTATCTTCGGTCGCCGCAGTATTATTGCCGTTGTTTTGAATACTCAAGCTAAATGGATAACGGCTAATCTGTCTGTCTCCCTTAGGAGCATTTTTCGTGAAATATTCCCTTGCTTTTAATTGCAAATCAGGGGCAATAGTCTTGTCTTGAAACTTAATATCTAAAACTTTGCCTTCAGTATCAACAACTAAGAAACCCAATACAGTACCTTCAAGCCCTGGTTTATCCGTGGGAACTGTGCTACGAATAACAGCTTTTTCTTGCGAATTTGGGTACTCTTGCTGAAGCGCTTTTCGTAGGTCTTCGTATGAGTTTATCTTGGCAATTAATCCTTGTCCAGACCCTTGTTCAATATTCTCCAAGGGTAACTCAGGTGTTTTGAGTGTAGAACCTTGCTGCCATTTTGGTACACTTGCACCAGCAAAAGCTAATTCGTCTCCTGGTTTGGGGGTTTGGACGATAGGTGCTACTTGGGGTTGGATTGGAGCCACTCTAGCTACATCATTACTAGAAACGGTCGCTGGTGGAGTTGTATTACTGGGGAGATTCGGCGGCAAGTCATCGGGGAGTTTCGCCGCATTCAATTCAGGCAATTTATCTACAGGCAGAGGATTAGGCGCTTCTGGTATTACTTCCCTCTCATTAAAACTGGGAGGAGTTGTTGGTGTAAATTTTTCTCCAATCGCATTAAAACCAGAGTTATCAAATCGAAAATCTCTTCTAGGTAATTGGCGCAGAGGCTGACTTCTGGGTAAGGCGGCAATACGATAATTATCAGGTGTTGTATAAACGGGTGGTAGTGATATTGGTGGGGTTATGGGTGGCGGTAAAGGAGGTAAACTAGTCGTCTGAGCATCAAAACCAGGAAGGTTGCTCAGTTGTGGTTGTTGTGGAAATTGCGGTTGTTGTGGAAATTGTGATTGTAGGGGTAGCTGTCCTGGCAAACCAACTTGATTTGTATCTGGACTTTGTGGGAGACGGTTTTGATCTGCTTGACTGAGTTCTAAAACGCCAACTGAATTTGGTGATGATTCATTAGATTTATTAGAATCTACTGGCATCAACGGCACAATCAATGCAATAGCACCGTGGATGCCAAGAGAGGCTATTGCTGCCATCCCAGTTGGCTGTCCTAAGATTTCTGGTATATTTTTTAACAGGGAGACGTAAGACATAGCTGTTATCGTTCACTCGGCTCGGTTGCAGTTGACTAGCAAAGAAATTTTATCTTGAATGCAATAAATGCGCCCTTATTAAAAATGATAACTGTCTATGTTGGCACTCAACTGATGATAATTGCCTCTTTGTTAACTTTTTATTTTTTTACTGAAGCAACATTGCAGTTTCTGGTTGCGCTTGCCAAGGGTGATATGAAAAATATCCACTGTGAATTTTGCTTTTGATGAGTTGCGCTATCCAAGCTTACACATAAGGTAGTTATCCATTGGGGCGATCGCATCCATCTAAATGTATAGATAGTAAAAATACACTAGCCCCTCATCCCTTGTTTTCTAGGTAGTTGCGTTCCTGTAAAATTGTGGCAAGCCGCGATATGCTACCACATCTGCTTCTCCCGAAAATGTGGCCTGCTTTGCTATTTCCCTGACCATCATTTCCAATTCTCTTGAAGTTTGTTGTTGTACTATTTGGAAACACAAAATTCTTCATAAAGATGCCATTACCTACTGTTATTGTCCCTGGCTATTTAGAAAACGCGATCGCTTACCAGCAACTAGCAGCATCATTACAACAATTAGGTTTTCCTACAGTTACAGTACCTTTGAGACGGCGGGACTGGCTTCCTTTAATTGGCAGTAGATCAGTCGCGTATATTATGCAGCAGCTTGATTATACCGTCAAACAAGTTTTACAAGAACATCATGCTACTCAAGTCAACTTGATTGGTCACTCGGCTGGAGGTTGGATTTCTCGCATTTATTTGGGTGAAAAACCTTATGCAGCAAGCGGTAAGGTGCAAACATCTCCTTGGAATGCCCATCCCTTAGTAGCTAATCTCGTTACCCTGGGGACACCTCACATTAGCCAAGAACGTTGGACACGTTGGAATTTAGATTTTGTGAACAACAACTACCCCGGAGCTTTTTACAAAAACGTCCGTTACGTTTGCGTAGCGGGAAAAACTATTTTTGGCGAAAGACGGCGAGGCGGCTGGTTAGCTTACAGCAGTTACCAATTAACTTGCGGCATAGGTAACACGTGGGGCGATGGGATCACACCAATTACATCTGCTCATTTGATAGGTGCAGAAAATCTTGTTATTGATGGTGTCAGACATTCCCCTAGAAACCCAGGCATTTGGTATGGCTCTCCAGAACCCTTGAAAATTTGGGTGCAGTATTTAGGTTGAAAAAAAAGGGTTATATCAATTCAAAATTCAAAATAGCCTACGGCTAGGCTTCCGGTAACAAAATTCAAAAAGCTAGATATAACAAGGGGTAGAGAGTATATATCTGTCGCATTATTGTTTCAAATTGGGGTTGGAGGTGAGAAAAGAGAAATTTTATGCTCTTGTACTTGATTCGGATGGGCGTTTAGTTTAGAAAATTAGATTGTTTTTAATATAAATACAGATATATTAATATTTCTTAAGTTAAAATTTAAGAAAATACATACTAAACAAATAACAGGAGGGGTGAACTATGCAAAACACCCAGTTTGATAGAATTCTGCGGCGAATCGCAACAGTATTATCGGTCGTGATGCTTTCCCTGTGCCTGATTTATGTATCTACAGGAATCTTGTTGTCTTTTTATTACGAACCAACAGCAGGCGGGGCTTATAGATCATTGAGAATGATTGATACTCAAGTAGCCTACGGCTGGTTATTCCATCGCGCTCATGATATTGCTGGTAATGCGATGATTATGATCGCCTTAGTGCAGATTGTCGTCATGTTTTTAGGACGGCAATTCCGTAATAGTTGGCTAATTGCTTGGGTAAGTGGAATTTTCTTTACATTGAGTGCGATCGGTCTGGATTGGACAGCAATGATCCTAGACTGGACTCAAGAAGGCTATTGGCGTTTCAATATCGAGTTGGGTAATATCGAAGCAATTCCTCTCGTTGGAACGCTGTTGAGAGATATACTTACTGGTGGTGGTGCTATTAGCAGCCTGACAGTCCTGCACCTTTACACACTACACAATTATTTAATTTCCGTTGCTGCGCTAACTTTTGCTGTCGTACATTTGTCTGCTTTACTATGGCAAGAACGACAAATGTATGCCCAAACAAGGAATGAAATCATTCAACTGACAGAAGCATCACTAGCAGAAAGTTGAGGCGTTTTCCCTAAAGGTACTTCTTCCACCTCTGGTAACTTTTCTAGAACCAGGGGTGTGGATTGACTAGCCCCAGATAAGCGTTTTAACAAGTTCGGTCTGGAGTCATGTAACAGGTAGATAATGCGATCGCCTACTTCCCATTCCCGGTTTGCTGGGATAATTTGTAAGCGTTCACCTCTTTCTACCAACAACGGCACTAAAACTCCAGTCCGAATTTTTTCTTGGATATGTTCCTGCTGACTAGCAAAGTCCGATTCACTGAGAGTAGTCGTCCCTAACTTCACTCGCCCATCATTGAGATATTCATTCCAAGTCTTAATCGCCAAGTCTGAAACAAAAGCTTGGCTAACTTTATTATTGGCTGAACCATTAGCTTGGGGATCACGGGGAAAAACAGCTAAAACACGCGGTGGATTAAATTCCTCAGCCGCCCTTTGAGCTAAGACAAAATTTACCTCCCCATTACTAGTCATCGCCAAAAAAGTTCCCATTGAGGCTAGTCCCGCCTCTTCCAAAACTTCACCATCCAATGCACTACTAGCAATCACTCGCAAATTTTGAGCTTCAGCTTGAGCAACACTTTCGGGATCAGTGTCAATCAGGACCACATTTTCACCCCGTTCTTGAAAGAATCGAGCAATTAACAGACTCAAAGGATTACAACCAACAATCACAGCCCCCGTGGCTTGTTGAGAAGTGATTCGCAAGCACTTCGCCACCCAACCGGCTGTCAGTCCTTGACAAACCACCGTCATGATGATTGTGAGAAAAACTAAAGCCTTAATTGAATCACCACCATTAATCCCACGCTGAGTTAGCAAAATCGCAAACAAAGACGCAACAGAAGCAGACACAATTCCTCTAGGAGCAACCCAGCTCAAAAATAACTTCTGTCGCCAGTTTAAGTTACTTTTCCAAGTGCAACACAGGATATTTATTGGGCGAACAACGAACATTAAGACCAAAACAGTAAATAAGCTTCCCCAACCCAAAGCAAACACACTGGCGATGGATAAATCAGCAGCTAGCAGGATGAAGAGGACAGAGACACTGAGAATCGTCAGTTGACCTTTGAAGCTGCGTAACGAACGTTCCTCTGGTACTGAGGAATTAGCAAATACTGCTCCGGCAACTACAGTTGTCATCACCCCCGATTCACTACGAATCATTTGCGCTAGGGTAAACAGACTCCATAGCACCGCCAACACTACCAAATTTTTCAACTCAGATGAGAGAACCTTGGCACGTTTAAAAATTAAACTCATGAAATAACCACCAGCCGCACCAATCGCCCCACCAATACCCAACCGCATGAGTAAACCGATAATGGCGTTTACTGGATCTGCATCACCGTTAACGATGGTATCTAGCACCACGAAGGCTAGAATCGCTCCCACTGGGTCGATAATAACTCCTTCTCCCTCTAACAAGGTTGCCACTTGGCGATCTACATTGATTTGTTTGAGCAGAGGACTAATTACCGTAGGCCCTGTCACTACGACTATAGAAGCGTAGAGAAAAGCTATATTCCAAGGAAATTCACCAAGCCAGTGAGCCGCCATACTACCCCCAATAAGGGTGATCAGCGTCCCTAATGTGACGAGTAATTGCAGGCTGAGAGAAACTCTACCTAATTCGCGCAAATCTAGGTTTAATCCACCTTCAAACAGAATTATTGCCGTTGCTAGGGCAACAATCACTTCTAGCCCCGTACCGAGTAATTGGGGATGTAATAACCCCACCCCATCAGCACCTAGCAAAATGCCCAACAGCAGCAAAAGGACGATACTGGGTACACGCAAATAAGCCGCCAAAACTTGAGCGCCGATGCCTGCAAAAACAGCGATCGCCATCTGTAGGGTAACTTCAAATGATGCTTCCATATTTTAGATTTTGAGTGATTTCTTTCAAAATCCTTTGTAAAGAAAAATAAATATCATCTTTACAGGTTACAACATTAAACAGTTTGTACCTAAGTGAATTTAGAGTTTTTTCCATACTTGGTTATTCACATTACTCCATTTGTAGCTGATTAGTCATTAGTTACCCTTGCTCTGCCCCCGCCAAGTCCCCAAATTTTTTTTCTGCACAACCTATTGACATCATCTAAAAAATCAGTTAATTTATAAAAGGTCTGAGATTGATGCCCCCATCGTCTAGAGGCCTAGGACACCTCCCTTTCACGGAGGTAACGGGGATTCGAATTCCCCTGGGGGTACTAAAAAAAACAAACTAAACCTAAACTGTGTAAGTTTAAACGGTTATTTAAAATTAATATCCTTCAGAAATAAATCTGAAGGATATTAATTTTCAGCTTAGAAATTCTGGTTGGCTAAATACTCTACTCGCTGGTAAATTGCCAGCAGATTAGACCTCAGATCCTTACTCAGACGACGCTCAATAATAGTAATTGGCATAGTTAACTTAGGCCAAACTTGGATTGTGTAACAGAGATCAGTGCCAGTAATATCACCAAGGAGATAAGGGTTTAAACACCAACTACCAGAAAAACCTTTAAAATCCCCTTCTACCATTTGAAAATTTATTTCTTTGGGGAAGTATTCTTCTAAATCTAGAACTACACGGGCGCAAAAGTTGAAATTAAGTAAACGCTGAGAGCCAATTTGTTCGAGTCTAATACCACCGTTTGGATGTTCCAGTAGACAACTCTTAGCGAGGTTGGGAATGAAGTCACCTAAGGCTTCATAGTTTGTCAGCACCTTCCAGACTTGTTCTACTGGTTGGGGAATTTGTACTCTAGCGGTAATTTGCCGTTGTCGGTCGGCGATTTTTTCAACTTGGACTTCTATCGAGGGTAAATTGTCTGCACTTGCAACCAATTCGCCATCTAAATCGGGATTAAATTCCAAGTCTTTTGTTGTGTTGTATTGTTTAGTCACTGTCAGAATATGGTGTGCTTTCATCAGAAAACTGGGGCAAAGTCAGGGTGAAGCAAATTTCGCTGAGTTGAGAATCGGGAATTGGAGTACTCTCAACAGCGATCGCTCCATTTAAGTGCTGCACTAAGGACTTGACTAAAGCGAGTCCCAAGCCAGTCCCTGGAGTCCAGCGACCTCCTCTACCACGACGGAACCTATCAAATATATAAGTCGCCTCTTGTTCGGAGATGCCACGTCCTGTGTTAGTCACTTTAATGATAACTTGATCGACAAGCTGATCAACTTGGTGACTGGCGTGCAGGTGAATGATGGTATCACGCTCCGAGTATGTATAGGCATTATTTAATAACTCTTGCAAGATGCGGTCAAAACTTTCCAATTCTGTTTGGAGTTTTAACGGTTCATCTGGTATGTCTAAATCTATACTTAATCCTTTATCTGCCAGTTTTTTGGCTAAAGAATCACTTAAATCTTGAATTTTGCTGTTTAAATCAATATTTTCCACCTGTGGTGGTTCTTGCTCAGATTCTAGTTTCTGGAGAGTTAGCAAGTCATTAATTAAGTTAATTTCCTTAGCACATTCATTCTCCAGAATCTCTAAGTATTTCACCTGACGTTCTGCGGGTATTCCTGGTAGACGCAGATTTTTGATTGACATCATCATATTCGTCAGAGGGTAGCGCAGGCGATCGCTGATGTTGCTCATAAATTCATCTTTGAGCTGGTTCAGTTCCCGCAACTGGTCTACATATTGCCGCGTTCTTTCGTGTAGTTTCGCTTGTAGTTCCAGGCTGCTTTGGAGTTTTGCCGTGCGCTCATCTACTAATGTCTGGACTTGTCGCAGTGTTTTTGATTGAATAATGGCATTGCTGACTTGAGCGCAAACCATTTCCACCAAATTTAACTCAGCTTGTTGCCAGTTGCGAGACACGGACTGCTGTAGCACTAAAAAGCCTAATATTTTACCTTGGTTTTCCAATGGCATTAACAACACTGCTGGCAGTTCTGTAATAGCAAATAAGGAAGCAACTGTGGAGTTATCCTGTAGGTCTGTATAATCGTTGATGATGACCGGTTTACCCGCATCTTGGAACACCCTTTGACATAACCCACAATCAGCCAAGGAAAAAGATCCAGACAGGGAATCTGTTTGGTAAGCATTTTCCCTGCGCCACTCACCAACTACATCAGCTTTGGCTTGAGGAATTTGTTTTTTAACGGGAGTTCTAAATAGTGGATCTGTGTATTTCAGTAGGATCAGCAAACCACGATCCGCCTGTAAACATTCAGCAGTAGATGCTATGGCCAGTTGGAGCATTTGATTTAACTCCAAGTTGCTACGACTTAGTATAGTTAATTGTTTAATTAAGCTTTGATGTTGATTACTTTTTTGTAAGTATTGCTGCTGAGAAGAAATTAACTGTGCTTGTGTCACTTGAGAAAAAGCGATCGCACAAGACGAGGCGATCGTCTTCAGTAGTAGCTTTTCTGACTCATCCCAGTCATAAGATTGAAATTTAATCAGACTAATGACACCATTATTTTTTCCGCCAAAGAGAGTAGGAATCGCCAACACAGCCTTGATTGGTAATGGCAAATGTTGACACCCAACTACTAAACTATTGCGGATCAAGGAAATCTCATCGATATTGCGCGGTTCTGCTGCACATTGCAAAACTGGTAATTCCATCAGAAATCTTTCGGTCGAGAACATCTCATTAGAGAGGGGTATTCCCAGATATTCATCAGAACACCAGTTAGCTATTGTTGTTTGCGTTGATTCCTCGTTAGTAACTGTAACCAAGCAGCAACAATCTACATTTGTGGCAGTCCCCACCAAGTGAGCAATCTCTTGCAGCATCGCTGCTGTGGCTGGACAACTGGCAACAATTTGATTAATCTTGTGTGCCAACTCGTGGGCTGTTTCTTCCTGATGTTGCATCAGTTTGACTGGGTAGGGTTGTAGTCGCTCTGATCCATCAAGGTACTGCGGCGGCAATAATAAACGCTTTTTCATTCCTAATATGCTCTGAGTTTGTTACCCCATTTTTTATGCACCCAACTTTTTGGCATATTATTCACCTTGAGTTGTCTTGCTGCACCTGATGGATGGGAGATTCTTGATGACAATTTTCTTTCATCTGTTATAGCCCCTTTCTATTGCAGATGATCAATTTATCAGTAAATTAAACTAATTTATACATGAGTGTCACAACTTGCCAAGATTATTAAATTCCTGATCAAGCTAGTATTTGGTTTTTTATTGCCAGTTCAAATAAATAGCTTTGACTCAGAATACCTTGCTTGTAACTATACATAAACCGTAATTTCTCTAGATTGGAAAACATAACTTAATTGTGATTAACCGCATTAGTACTGTTGTGACTAAAATCACAAATGAAGGTGTTTGACAAAATTCTAGCCACTGTCGTTTTGGTATATTGTGTTGAAAAATCGGGAAACAACTTGATACTCAGATAACAAAAAAATTTTATGAGTTTATCACTCATCTAATTAGAAAAACTTATGATTATTTTAATTTTACTTTTAATAATCTATAGCCCTTTATTAATTACATTAATAATGTAAGTATGTCAAGCTAAGTTATACCCCCGATCTCAAAGGTGGGAGTGGGGAGTAGGAAGTTCTAAGTAAAAAATGCTTAATCTGTAACCTAATGACAAATACAGCCTAGTCACTCACGAGAGTAACTGGGCTGCACTGATCTAAATAGAAAACTAGCCAGCTAAACTCTCGACACTTAGCGGAACCATATCGCCATTTCTGGTTAATCCTAATAACATCGGTTGCTGGGGTTGGATAAGTTGACCTGTAAGTACACAACGTTCTTCTTGTTGAGCTGTGGCGGCTATACTGGCTCGAATATCGGCTCGTGAAAATCGCGGTTTCCACTCACCAGATTTTTGCTGGACATAATTCCAAAGGATATCGCGGATGAGTGCCTGATATCCCTGATTGCCAGCGATTTCTTTGAGTTTCTCTTTCAGTTCTCGCTCTAAACGGATGCTGGTAACTTCCATGTCAGTTGTTGGCGTGCGAGCGATTGTATGCATGATTTTTCTCCTTAAACTATGGACAAGATAGTAATACAAGTGTAGTATGTTTAAAGAAATGTTCAATAGGTGAAATTTTCTGTGAAATCCATTTACCCCATCTCTACTTCCTTAAATGCGACCAAATCCCGATTTAATTGGGAATTAGGCGTTGTGGGAGTGGAGTATTTATTTATGGGCGATGGTAGCTGCGATGGTCTGCGACCCGCCTTTGGCGATCGCGCACAAATCACAGAGGAAAATCATGAATTTATATATGTCAGCATTGATGGGCTCAATGCCAAACTACAACTAGATACCAGAAGCGGGAGGTACAGACAGAGATATGCTGTACGAAAATAAGACCAAGAATATCACGGTCTATTTCTCACCCCCGCTTCAGTCAAACCAGAAGCGGGGGTTTTTTATTAAGGAGTGAAGCTGTGGCTATCACAATGCCAGTGTTAGAGCAATCTGTGGTGGTATTTTCACAAAATTACTTGCCACTGTGTCGGGTCAATATCAAGCGAGCAATCGTGCTATTGCTAACAAACAAAGCTGAACCATTGGTTAGTTATACAGAAAATGGGTGGCGGGTTCACTCACCCAGCTTGATAGTTGATGTACCAAAAAATATCCGCCTGAAAATTGCTTCTATTGAGAGGACATGGAAAGTTCCGCCTGTAAATCGGCGAGAAATTTTGCGGCGAGATCATCACAGTTGCCAATATTGCGGTAGCAGGAAGCGGCTGACCCTAGATCACGTAATTCCCAGGTCTAGAGGTGGTTCCCACACTTGGGATAACGTCGTTGCAGCTTGTGAAAGATGTAATTCTCGAAAGGGAGACAGAACTCCGGTGGAAGCTGGTATGCAATTGCGTACTAAGCCAAAACCACCAGTTCACCCGGCGGTAGCGTTTGCAGTTAGTGATGCTTGGCGTAATAGCGCCAGACAGTTTTGGATAGATGTGCAGGCAAACCTGGAGTAGCAGGAGAGCAGAAGGAATGCTGAAATTAACTTACACTGAGAACAGTTTTTATTTGGAATGTCTGACGCTATCACTGGAGGAATGGGTAGCGCAACGAGTGATTTTCACACTAAGAGTAGGTCAAAACCTGTGTGTTCAACCTAGTACTGCTTCCTTTTTATTACCTGTAGATTTACCAGGAATTGAAGCGCTGAAAGCTGAAACCAGACGCGCTGATAGTGAAATTATCGATTTGACTACTTGTGATGCTGAGTATTTAGAAGTAAATCTAAGAGGTTCTTGGTTATCTGATGGCTTTGAGGATGCTGATGGTGTATTTGTGACTATGATGAGCGATCGCACAGAGTTTTTTGTCAATAAACTATGGCAAGCAGCTCAAGCCTGCGCTTCTGTGATGAGCGAATAAATTATAGTAGTTGCGAATGCTGAGTCGTGAGCATTAATATTGACTTTAGACTCAGCATTTACCACATACGAAAAGAAGGAAAAGTCTTACAGCAAACGAAATATCAATGGATAGCGATAAGGTGTATTCGGCTCATTGGCAACCCTGATCACAGCAATAATAGGCATGATAATGCTTACTACCCATAAAGCGATTAGTAACACAATTCCAATGCCAACAAAAATAAGTAATCCAAATATAACGCCGCATACGTAAAGGTTGATGTGGAGATTCAAGGATTCTTTGGCATTTTCTTTAACTACTGGATCTTCATTGAGTAATAAAATCGCAACGGGTATGCCAATAGAGACTACTGTAGAGCTAAAAAATATCGCTCCATGACTGAGAACGGATAACAATTTGCGTTGCTCAAATCTTTCCATAGACCAACCCCCTGGTAATAAATAATCTAGTCTTAATTACAAATTACGAATTACGTCTAATGTGAATTAAAGAGAATGAGACTGGAAGGTGAGAACATCAATACCAAAAAGGCGGCGAAGCAATTTGCGTAGTGTGTGAGAGGCGATTTTGGCAGCAAT
>NZ_JACJRF010000063.1 GCF_014697105.1 Anabaena subtropica FACHB-260
CCTCCACGAAGATTAAGTTGTCAAGGTTTTATAAAAACCCTGCGACCTATCCCTCAAACCTTTATCCATAAAGGATTTTGGTTGATTTCAGGTCAACGAATCGCACTCATCAATTGACCTCCAGGTATTCCCCCAGCACTGAAACCTTCAAATACTGTGGGTTTCAGTTGAGCGCGTCCTGCATAGATAGCGGCGGTATAGCCAGCCGGGCCAGAACCAATAATTACCAAATTCTCCACCATGATTTAACCTCCCACAAACCATTGAGTACCAGTAAACAGGTAATATGCGCCAGTCAGAATCAGCGCCAAACTACCAAAGCGGATAATTCCCTCGGAATGTTTCAACAACTTGTTACTTTGTTTCGCCAGTCCTGTAAATAAACTCGCCAGGAAAATCAACAAGGTATAACCAAGTGCATAACTAACCATCGTCAGCGTCCCCAATACCTGGGAACCGGTGGCGGCGGCGGCGGCTAGTACAGCAAACAGCACCGGACTAGCACAAGGGGAGCTCACTAAAGCAAAAGTCAAACCCACTCCATAAGGCCCAGCCTTGGGGAGATTCACATTCATCTGCGGTAGGGGTATTTTTACCACCCCCATCAACCACAGACCCATTACAGCCATGATTAATCCCACAACTATATTGATATAGCCCCGGTATTCCACCATGACGGCTCCGGCGAAGGATGAGACTAAACCAAACAGACTTAAAATCGTCACTGCACCCAGAACAAACAAACCCGCTTTACTAAAAGCATCCCAACGGGATTTAATTTTTAGTGTGCCGATGTAACTCAGGTTGACTGGTAAAAGTGCCAAGATACAGGGGGATACACTAGCCAGCACCCCACCGACAAACGCCAAAGGTATCAACACCAAAGGATTTGCCGTGTCCTGTTGGTCAAACCACTGTTGATAACGGTTTTCCACAATGGAAATCACCCGTTCAATTGGATGACTAATCACAGGCCCCAAAGTGAGAACTACAACCAGGGAGAGCAATCCTAATCCACCGTAAATTAGCCATTTCTTCGGGATTTTAGAATGTCGAGTAGGGCTTGGCTCAGTAGATGACTGAGATATTTGTTTCATAGTTATATCCTGAAGTTATCTATAAATGAAGTTGCTCCTTGAAAATGAAAGCGAGGAGCAACTCATTTTGTGTTAATTTATTGAGTCAAAGCAGCATCAAGAACAGTTTTATAATCTTCTATATTCGGATTATTACGATGCTGCGCTAAGATATTCCCCGTTTTAGGATCAACGATAGTCAGCATTCCCGTTTGAGACTTATTAGCAGCTAAAAATTCGCTTAGTCCTAATTGTTTTGCTTTCGCTTCTGCTTGATCTGTCGTCGATTTATTACTAACATCTAGAACTACAAAATGAACTTTTCCTTCATAGTCTTTTTCCAGTTGTGATAATGTCGGAGCAATATTTTGACAAGCAGGACACCAGGTTGCAAACACATCCACTAGTACTGGTTTATCCTGAATTTCTTGGGCTAAAGGTCCTCCCACGGATTTGCTTTTAGCAGCACAGGGATTTTTGGCAGCGCAGGGGTTTGCTTGAGCAACATCCGTAGTTGATGGAGTTTGATTTTGAGAACTAGTATCTGATTTCGTTGGGCTACATGATACTGTCAAAACCAAACTGCTTAAACACAGTAGGCTAAGAAAAAATTTGTTATGTTTATACATTGGGGATTCTCCTCACGCTTTAATGATATGCTGCTGCCACAATGCACCTTGGTGTGCATTTTCTGCTTGTTTTCTTGAGATTAGGAATTGAAATTATCAATTGTGGAGCATCTATTTATAAGACGAATGAGGATCAGGATTGGATTTAATAAATTCCAAATGATTCCTCATTCCCAAGTGATGTTTGCAACTATGAAAATCTCAAACTCTCTGCGCTTCTGGGTGTTAGCGTTAACTAATTATTTGCCAAAGCAGCTTCGAGTATTTTTGTGTAATCAGCTTTGTTGGGATTATTTTTGTACAGGGCTAAAATGTTACCAGTTGCGGGATCAACGATCGCTACTGTACTGGTTTTACTCTTGTTAGCTTCTAGAAATTTCCCCAAGCCCAATTTTTCTGCCTTAGCTTCTGTCTCTTGTAGCTTGGCCTTATCAGTTACATCCAAGACCACAAAGTTAACCTTACCTGAGTATTCCTGTTTCAACTGTGACAGGGTGGGAGCAATATTCTTACAACCAGCACACCAGGTAGCAAACACATCTACCACAACTGGTTTACCTTGAAGTTCTTTGGCTAGGGGGCCGCCTACAGAGTTAGTGGTAGTAGATGGATTTACCTGAGCAATCTTAGTAATTGATGATTGCGCTTCACTTGCAGAAATACTAGCTGAGGTGGTTGCTACCATCGATGCAGTAAAAACCAAGCTGCTCAAACCAACTTTGATCAATAAATTCCCGTGTTTGTGCATAATATTTTTCCTCTTTTCAAACTGAAATTGTCAGACAAATGCTGCCACAATGCGTGCATCTGTCTATAAGACGACTGAGGATGAGGATTGGATTTAAATTTAATCGGTTTGGAGTAGATGAAAAGTACAGGTAAAGGTAATGCCGCAATCAACCTATCGGTAAGGATAAAATTTGCCAATGTCGATTAGGAGATCGCTAAAATATCTGCATTGAGCATCCAATCCAATTTGCTTTGCTAGTCGTCATATAAATAGATGGCATTATCTAGAGCCAAGAGTTGCTTGTTTTAATTTGGGAGAGAGGTGATGACACAAAGCAAAACGATAACTTGCTCCGGTAAATATTTAACCCTGTTTCTGCAACAGTATGGAGCATAAACTTCCCCAGCCAAATTCTCAAGACCTTCAGAATGCTACGGATGAAGCTTTATTTGTGGCGCTGAAAAATGGCGATTCTGAAGCCTTAAGCGTTTTGTTTCATCGTCATGGTCGCTTAGTTTATGGATTAGCCCTGAAAATTTTAGCTAACTCTCAAGAAGCTGAAGACTTGACTCAAGAAATTTTTCTCACACTATGGCGCAAAGCATCTAGCAATCCTGATTGTCGCTTTTTTGTGCGCTACTTGGTAACGATTACGCGATCGCGTGCCATCGACAAAATTCGCGCACGGACTAGACAACTCAAACTTGTGGAACAGTGGGGACAAACCATGACAAATGAAGCAACACCGCAGCCAACACCCGTTGAACAGGCGAGTTTTACCGAGCGATCGGGGCGAATTTACGATGCTTTAGCACAACTACCCGAAAAACAACGCCAGGTAATTGAACTAGCTTATAACCAAGGATTAAGTCAGTCAGAAATTGCTCAACAAGTCGATATCCCTTTAGGCACAGTCAAAACTTGTACCCGTCAAGGATTACTAAAACTCAAACGTATTTTACTAGATTCTGATTTATCAATATATGAGTAAATCTTTTGATTCCGAACATATCAAAAACTTAGCTGCGGGGTTTGTCGTCGATGATCTCACCCCTGAAGAAGCAAAAGAATTTCAAATGTTACTTGATGAACATCCAGAACTAATTGCTGAAGTTGATGATTTGCAGGAAGTTCTGCGACAAGTATTAGATGGCTTCACTGAAGTAGAAGCACCAGCCCATTTACTGCCCAAAATTCTCGAACAAGTTGAAAACTCGACTACACAAGCTCCTGTAATCCAGGGAAACTACCCAAGAGTCCCCACCCTAACGCCCTGGCGATGGACAAAAATTGCTGGTAGCATCGCCGCACTGTTTATGGTAGTTTTGGGTGTCGATAACTATCGGCTGCGTCAAAATCTGAGTGTTGTTACCGCAGAAAACCGGCGTTTAAGCCAAGATTTTGCCCAAGCCCAAGTAGTAAAAACCATGCTCCAAAATGATGAAACGCGACTGTTTACTTTTAAAGGAGTCAACTCAAAAGATAGCAGTTCAGGGAGTATAGTGATCAATCCTGAGCAGCAAAAAGCGGTAATGGTTTTCCGCAATCTTCCCGCACCGCCTCCTGGTCATGTCTACTTTTTATGGACAATTGTTGCTAGTGAGAAGTTACCCTGCGGTGAAGTCAAGCCCTATTCTTGGGGAAGTGCTTCCTTTGAATTACCATTCACTCCTCAAATGTACCAAGAATTTTCTCACCCACAATTTTCCGGGTTAATTGTCACACTCGAGACCAACCCAAACGTCTCTCGTCCCACCGGAACTATAGTGATGCAAAGCTCACATATTTAATCATTATATTATTTATGTCCGGCACAATAGTCTTAAGCTTTTCAGGTCTAAAGACACTGAGATTTCTGAATAGTCCATAAATGATTAAAACTCACGCTTCAGACACAGCAAAAAGTTGGAGCGCGAACCTACTTAAATAACAATTCAAATCAGATTCGATAAATACTCGTCCTCCCCGTAGCTGTGTTTCTAAGGGTTTTCCAGGTATATATTCTTGTACCAATGCAAATCCTTGAACAAATCTATGACTATGATTTAAGTGGAATAAACTTCTGAATTTCTCCATAGGTCTTGAAATTTTCACGTTGATGAGGTTTACCATTAAATTCTAATTTTCCTTGATTGAGTATCACCAACCAATCTGCACGCAGAATAACTTGGGGACGATGGCTAATGAGAATAGTAGTTTTACCACGACGATGATTTAATACGCGATCAAGTACTTCAGTTTCGGTAATGGGATCGAGATTAGCCGTAGATTCATCTAAAATCAGAATTGGTGGATTCTTTAAAACAGCGCGAGCGATCGCAATTCGTTGTTTTTGCCCACCAGAGATGTTTGCACCCACGACTCCCAAGATGGTTTCATATTGTTGGGGAAACTGGCAAATAAATTCATCGGCTCCCGCAACTCGGCAAGCTTCTATAATTTCTTCAATAGTGGCATTGGGGACACTCAGCCGGAAGTTATCAATAATGGAACGATGTAAAAAGAAGCTATCTTGAGGGACGAGAACCACTTGCTGACGTAAACAATCGAGGGGTAAATCAGACAAAGCGCGATCGCCTATGAAAATTTCCCCAGAATTTAGAGAATAAAGGCGAGTGAGTAACTTAGCAATGGTACTTTTCCCACAACCAGATTTACCCATAAGCGCGATCGCCTGACCACCAGGAATAGTTACCGATAAATTTTCTAGCAGTTTTAACCGACCAGGATAGTAAAAAGTCAGGTTTTTGAGTTGAATGTCGGCTGTATCTGACAAGTGAACCCAGGGTTTAGCCGCATCACCTTGATGTTCGGGGATATATTCAAACAGTTCAGCCAGTAAGCTGGTGATGGCTTTAATCTCCGTCCACTCGCTGATGAATTTAACAAATGCGATCGCAAACTGCAAAAAGCCTTCTTTCAAGCCGTAAATGGCAATTAACCTGCCAATGGTGAGGTGATCCTGAAAAACCAGCAAACTACCAAACCAAAGTAAGATAACTGTACCGACACCTGCGATCGCTTCGGAAACTGTCTGATTACTAACATGGATTTTCGCTGCACGTAAGTTGTATTGCGATTCCCGTTCTGAACGCTCTTGAATTTCCGACCATAGTTGCGGTGCAGCTGCCATTGTTTTCAGGGTTAATGCTCCATTAAATGCTTCAGATAATACCCCAGCATTTTCACCTGCAACGGCAAAGGAACGGTTAGTTACTTGTTTAATTTTCGGTTGAAAAGCCAAGGTTGCGAAGATCATGGCAATGCCTAATCCTACAGTCACTAATCCCAACTGCCAGCTATAAACAAAAATAAAACTAACAGCAACCAAGCCAATAAAGGTTTTAATTGGTAACTCAATCACCAATTGAGAAATCAGCAAATTAATCTGTTGAATATCAGCCAAACGGCGAATTGCCGTACCACTGCGACGAGCTTCATGATAGGACAAAGGCAAATGCAGCACTTGTTTACCAAAATCCAGTTTTAATTCTTTCTGCAACTTTTCTGCAAATGCAGCCACCAAATTCGATTGCGTCCAAGTCAAACCACTATTGACCAAAGTTAACCCCATTACTCCCACAGCCACCAGAGTCAGCAGTTGACTATTATTTTCTACTAAAACTTGGTCGGTGAGGAATTGCAGCAACAATGGAGTAGCTAAAGCTAACAATCCCACCCCTAAATTCAAAGGTAGCAAAATCTGCAAAATTCCCCGTTGTTGCCAGAGACGATGCAGCAAACTAGCAAATGGATTAATCGGAGTTGGGTCTTCAGCTTGAGCCGCAAAACGCCGTGGTTCTGGTTCTAGCAATAACATCATATAGCCTTGCCAGTCCTTAAGGAGTTCTTGGCGGGTGAGATAGCGAATACCCATTGCCGGATCGGAAATTACAAACTTCCTCCCTTTTCGCCCGTAGAACACCACAAAGTGATAACCTTTCCAGTAAAGAATGGCAGGTAAACTTAGCTCGTGCAGTTCGTCTAAAATGTCGGGGGATGCCTTAATTGCTTTCGTCTCAAATCCCAAAGCTTGTGCGCCATATTTCAACCCCAACATGGTAGTTCCCCCTTGCCGAGTGCCTACCAATTCTCGAATATAGTTAATTCTTAAACAGCGTCCATAATGTTTGGCGACAATAGCTAAACTGGCGGCTGCACAGTCTTCCCCGCTATGTTGTCTTACCCAATGGTACTTCATAACACAACCTTAGTTGCACTCCAGGCATAGCGAATCTCGTTCAAATATGGTTTGAGGCGACGATGCACAAACTTCACCATTGGGGTATTGTCTATATCCACCCGAAAAGTGCCTTTGGTATGGGGAAGATTCTCTACTTGTAGTTGAATTGCTCTAGCTAATAATAAAGTACTGCGGCTCAAAGGCTGAGACTTGGGATTTACAAACATTTGAGTATAGCGGATAGTATCAGGTGCAATGCGATGGGTAATTATCCAGCCAACTACTTGATTTTGATAGCGTAAGCCCAGACTATTAAGAGGTTCTAGCTTCTTTTCTTCCGAAAATGGATTAAATCGACGCACCAGGGCATCCGTTTCTACTTGCTGTACAATTTCTTTTCGTTCTTTATTTGTCAAAGTATTCCAAGGAAAAAGGCTGTAATCGGCTGGGAGATTGGTAAGTAAACGATCTAAATATTGCGTCAAGTGCGGTTGCTTGGTTTGTTCGACTCGATCTGTGGAAGCGTAGCAGACCAAAGCTGTAGCTTTGGGTGTAGACCATTTTTGATGGGTGAGAATACCTTCCAAAGCCGGAGAATGAGAACTTGTGAGATAGTTAATCTCGATTTCAGTACAACCTCGGTGCTGAAGTTCTGTTTCCATTCGCGCCATTAATGCTGTACCCACACCCTGTCTACGATGGCTAGGGACAACAAATAAAGAAAGTATTTGCCCATAAACTTGTGGACTATAACTAGCTAAAGCTAACCCAATGGGATTTCCTGCTAACTTAACCCCAATGCCCAAAACAGGGACATCGGGTGTCAAGTTCTGCAACAGGGAACGAAAGTGGAGATAAGTAAATTCCTCATAAACAGAGGCATTGGTTGTATCAATCAAAGTCAATTGATATGATTGCACCGTGTCGGCGTATGGAATTTTACCCATATTCTTTACTTCCATCCCTATTGATTTATCAGAGTTCACATCATCATGTACTTTTACAGTCAAGCCGCTTCAGTCTCTACTGCAATGACTGAGTTACTTGACATGACTTGAAAAACTCCTATTACGTCCAATCAAATTTCCACCTCCGCAAACAACCTCTAATTCTGAGTCGTTAAGTTCCGGGTACTTAACAGTATTTTGGCTATTGATTTTGGTGTCGTTATTGGAATTATTTACAGATTGAGTATTCATGATTAACATCCTACTTTGAGTTATTTTGGCTTGTTGAAGCTTGATTTTTTCTGCTTCACAATTCCCATAATGAAATGAGAGCAAATAATTGTCGATACAGAAAAGCTAAGGACTTATCTGGCTTAACTGACTTAACTTAATTGGGTGAAACAGCAATAAACTGCACCTGTGGCTGAGAAAAAGGGCGAAAAGTTAAGTCAATCGACTCTGTACTAAATACTTAACTTTTATACATCGACATTAATTTCTAGAAATCCTATAAATAAATCATTGCTGAAACACCAAATCAAATGTTGCAGCAAATTAGCATTTTATTCACTTACAATGAGGATTAGAAAAATGGAAGTAAATTATCAATCATTCCCCTATGAGTGCGATTATTCTTTATCTCAAGAAACAACAGCAAAAGTATCTTTAAAGTATCGTGGTGCTGCTTACAATATTAACTGTTCAGTTGTTAACCAAAACGTACCAACATATCAAACTCTAATTTATCGTGGCGCACTTTATATTAAAAACCAAGTTATATCTACAATTTCCCAACAACGGAGAAATTTAAAATATCGGGGTGTGATTTACTCTTAATTTTTCTTAAAATCCATAAATTAAAACTAAATGTAACGCCGCTTCTACAAAGGCGGTGGTATTCCCTATTCTGCCTAAATTTGATAATTACAAGGATACGCAAATGGCAACTTTTACCGTTACTACACTCAATGATGTTGTTAATCCCACAGACGGGCTGTTAAGTTTACGAGAAGCTGTCACAGCCGCAGAAGCCCTACCTGGAACTGATACCATCGTCATTAATAGCATTGCTCAACTAAATAGCCCAATTGTTGTCAGACCAGGTAATAACATTAACTTCCAGGGTAATGGGACTAGCTTTACTGGCTTCAATGGACAGGGGCGCACTTCCCTATTTCTCATTGATAACAGCACCGTTACATTTAATAATTTGCAGATTAACAGAGGTCTTGCTCAAGGAGGAAACGGCAGTCGGGGTGGCGGTGGCGGTTTAGGGGCTGGAGGTGGCCTGTTTCTGAATCCAGGTGCTAATGTCACAGCAGATAATGTCGTGTTTTTTGATAACCGGGCAGTTGGAGGTAATAGTTTTGCTGGTCGTGGCGACGGTGGGCGGGGTGGAAATGATTCCTCGGCTGGAAGCAATGGCTTTCCTGGTGGTAGTGGTGGCTTACCAAGTTTCTTCGCCATTGGAGGTATAGTCCCAAGTAGTGGCGGTAGCGGTGGTGCTGGCGGTCGGATAGTCGGAAGTACAGGCTTGGGAGCTGGTGGCGGTGTGAGTGGTGTCTTCTTCGCAGGCTTTGGTGTCGGTGGTGGTAGTGGCGGAGGCGGAGGCGGCGGTGCTGGCGGTGCTGGTGCTTTCCGAAATGCGACTGGTGGCGGAGGCGGCGGCCGTGGTGCTTCTGGGAATTATGGTGCTGGCGGCGGCGGCGGCGGTGGCGGCGGCGGCGGTGGTGCCAATGTGTTCGGAGGACTTGCTCGCCCCGGTGGTGCTGGTGGTATTGGGGGCGCAGCTGGCGCATTTGCTGGGGCTGGACGTGCTGGGGCGAATGGAGGTAATGGTAGGGCAACCTTTACTGGTAACAGTCCAGGTAACGGCGGTGTGGGAGGACAAGGCGGCGGTGGTGCAGGTTTAGGAGGTGCAGTCTTTGTCTCTAACGGTGCCACCTTCAACGTCAGGAACAGTACATTTCTCTTCAATTCTGCTGTTGGTGGTACTGGCTTTCAGAATGGTCAAGGACGGGGTGGTGCAATCTTCGTTCAGTTAGGTGGTCTATTGCGGGATATGGGCGGAGTGAGTTTCATCCAAAATTCTGCATCAACGGCGAATCCTGATAGCAATATCTATCCAGTCAAAGTCAACCGTGGCGATGGCACTATCGAGGTAGAAGGGTTTCAGGGAGTAGGACGGGGAAGCAATCCCTCGCTGGAAGTGCGGGAAACCTTTGACGAACTCATATTTACAGGAGAGGGTTTAGTTGCCAAAAACTTGCTCCTTACCCAAACTGGTGATGATTTAGTGGTCAGTTTTGAAGGAGTTGATGATACCCAAGTAATTCTCAAGGACTTTGCTCTAGAAAACTTGGATAACTTGCCGATTCCTGGTGGTCAGCATGGTCAGATTGGTAACATTCTGTTTGATGGTGATGAAACCCTGCAAGATAATTTTGATGTCTTCGACGCAGACTCCACCCAAAACAGAATTTGGAATCGTAATACCGTCACCTTTCTGAATGATTTAGATAATCATGTGCGTGGCTTTAATAACTCTGATGATGTCATCAACGGTCAAGGTGGTGATGACCTTATTTGGGGTTTGAGTGGCGATGATATTTTGCGAGGTGGTGAAGGTAACGACACCCTTCATGGTGGAAGAGGTGCAGATATTCTGGTTGGTGGTTTGGGAGATGATACGCTGTATTTGGGAAGCGATCGCCAAATTGATACAGTAATATATCGCCAAGGTGATGGCAGTGATGTTATCCATCAGTTCCGGCGTGGTGCAGGTGGCGATTTATTGCAGTTTGAAGGTATCGAGGCGATCGATGTAGTGGTGAATGGCCGCAATACTTACTTCTACTTGGGTGATGGCGTGACTGGAAATACTGGATTTGGTTCAGGTGAGTTATTAGCCGAGTTAAGCGGTGTCAGGGGATTTACTTCAGATAACATCGGGTTAAATCTGGCATCTGGTAATACTGCACAGTTTTTATTTGCATAAAGCAGGGATTGCAGAAGTGCGTAAATCAGTGTTTGTATCAATATAAAATTTGCAGACTTACACAGTTAAGTAATTTATTCTTGCCACGAGAATGACTAACGTTGTTAATACAACCTCACAAGATAGCCATGTCCTCAATGATTACCTGCAAGCATTACTAGCAATTGAGGAGACAAAATCAGACTTATCTCCACAGCAAATCTTAGCTGTTTTGTTGGCGCGGGATGCAGTTCATGCAGAACTCATGTTGAAGGTAGCTCAAATACCTCCAGATGAAGTTACCAAACTCATGGAGTTGGATAGACGACTGAAAGCTCAAGTCAACAAGATTGTCAAAGCTGGACAACTGAAAGACTGGCGCAGTAGCATCCATCCTCCCAAAGAAGCTTGGTGGTGGTTTTTGGAATCGGATGAACCAGATCCTTGGACTCGTTTTGATGCGATTTGGGATGGACTGACAACGATTAATTTAACGGCTGTAGTCAGTTTTTTAGCCAATTTCAGTTCACAATTTATTGTCAGTGGTTTGGATTTGCTGACAACTTTTGGATTAGTGGGGAATGGGGCGATCGCACTACTAGTTTTTGGTAGCTTAACCCAATCCGGGCGAGAGAAGTTACAAAAACTGTTGCATCAACTCAAATTACCTGAGCGTTACTGTAGTGAAGTATCTTTTGGTATTTCCGCATTGTTATTACTAGGGGCGATTTATTTGCAAAATTCATTACCCCAGTTAGGTCAATACTACTATCAACTTGGGTTGCAGAGTTTTACCAAAGCTGAATTTACCGAAGCGAAAAAAAATTTAAAGCAAGCGATCGCATTTGATTCTGGTAATTTTGATGCTCATCTTCTTTTGGGTAAAACTTTCGAGAATTTGGAGAATTTGCCCAACGCCCGGACTCATTATATGCAGGCTTTACCTGGGAAGAACGCTGAAACTTACAATAATCTGGGTCGTCTGTATCTTGGCGATGAAGATTACTTGACGGCGGAAAGCTTCTTTTTACGCGGGTTAGATTTGGTCAAAGCTGATAATTTTCCTATCAGATACTCCTTATTAACAAATCTCGGATGGGTGGAAATAGAGCAGAATCGTTATTCACAAGCGCGAAAAAATTTGGTAAGTGCGATCGCGCTGAACCAAAAACAACCCAGTAATCAACAGCGATGGGAAGCGAATTGTATATTTGCCAAGGTACTGGAAATCCAAAAGGATAGCAAAGGTGCGATCGCTCAATCTACAACTTGTGTAAATAATGCCTCTAGTTACACGACATTTGATTACCGTTGGGCGATTCTGGCAAGAAGACGGTTGGAAGGTGTAGGGACAGAAGGTGGGAATTTTAAGCAGAAATAATCAGCATTCATCTCAATAATTTATATTAAATTTTCATTTTTATTGATTGCGCGTAAAACGCCAAACCAGAACTGATACTAATTCACGAAAAATATGATATGAATGCAAACTCTAAAACATATTTTGAGTCTCACTTTCTTAATTTTGAATTTTGAATTTTGAATTTTGAATTGGTATGAGTGAGTTAGTTACCACCAATAAATTTCTTCGTTGCCAATCAACGACTCATGGCAAAAATTTGTTCAGCCGTTAGGGGAATATTCGGAAACAATCTCGAATCAATTCGATTATTTCCTTGAAATACCTTTGGGGGTAAATACTCGCTATCTTCAAGTTGGTAAATTGTAATAGTTGGCTGCTTAGGAGAGCCAATGAAGCGAATACCACCGAAAGCAGCATAGTCCACAATAATGTACTCTAAAACGCCTAAATCCTCTCTTCGAGACGCTACGCGAACATATTCAGCAAGTTTTGTTAGGTAGTCGTCCTTCCAATTGTTACTAACAACCTCAATAATTCCGGGTGGGGGAATATATGCAGCCGCAGAACTAGAGGTAGTTTTCATCCGTTGCCATTCGTCCCTAGCAAATATGACAATATCAGCTTTTCGGCTTTTTTCTTTTTCTGGTGGTGCTGTTTTGAGCCGAACCTGCTTAGACTGGCGCGACACATACGGCAGGTTATTTTCTTGGTAGTGATTTTCGAGGTAGGCACACAACCTCTGAATTAAATCTTCGTGATTGGCATTTGGTTCTGATAATGGCACAGGAATCCCATCCAATAACTCAAACTCTCTGCCGGAACCATCATCCCAGGCAAGAAATTCTGCAAAAGTCAGTGGTTGTGTGAAGGTTGCATACATCGCACTCGCTCCATTGCTGACGGGTACTTCACTCAATGCTACCAAGATGTATAGCTTTGTCTACCATAATTATCAGGTTGTAGTGAATCGGTAAGGCGATCGCAGAAAATTTATAGTTGATTTTCTGATAGCATGATAACCGTGTCATCATGCTAGCTATGATAGTATCGTTTAAGGATAAAGCGACTGAAGACATTTTTGATGGTAATGATTCAAAGGAAGCCCGAAAACGATGTCCTATAAACTGTTGGGAAGTTGCACAGAGAAAATTAGATCAACTCAATGCAGCGTTCACGTTGGATGATATGAAAGTTCCACCAGGTAATAGGTTAGAAGCTTTAAAAGGCGATGTCTACGACGGGCTACGCCTACGCAAAGGTCAGCATAGCATTCGGATTAACGATCAATACCGGATTTGTTTCACATGGACACCTCAAGGCCCCTCAGAAGTTGAAATAGTAGACTACCATTAGGAGATTATCAAGAGATGAGAGTTCCAAAACATAGACATCCTTCACATCCCGGTGAAATATTACTCAAAGATTTCCTAGAACCAATGGAAATATCACAACGAGAACTTGCAGATGCAATTCACGTTCCTTACCAGCGAATTAATGAGATTGTAAATCAAAAGCGGGGTGTTACGCCTAGTACAGCATTACGGTTAGCAAAATTTTTTGGCAATAGTTCAGAATTTTGGTTAAACCTTCAACAGAATTGGGAACTTTACCATGTTCTCAAGGAAGAAGAAGCGGAATTAAAAACTATTGCACAGTTCAAAAGTTCTGAAGCAACGGCTTGAAGTTGGGGAATAGAAGGCGATCAATTCGTGAGTGTAGTGCGACTTTTCTATGAAAAAACCATTTTAATCATCCGGTTGTATTCTGTAACTGTTAATAGTACGTAAATCCGGTTGTCCTGTGTTCAGCTTAAAAAAGCTAAAAAATTAAATTCTAACTTATTTGAGTATATACACTTATTTACTTAGTGTTTTTTAGCATCTACATTGAAAATTATTTTTAGCCATAAAAACTTGGCTCAAGTTATGTCTCTTAAATAAGATACTCCATGTGGCAGACTCTAATAATTGACCAAAGCCATATTAATCAAAAGATTGATATATTCAAAGCAGCATTACATGATAACTCTCAGACAGAGCAATTAATTGTCCAAAAATATATAATACATGGTACACCTTATGTTTTTAAAGATGACGAAAGTAAATATTTTGACCTCAAACATGAAATTGCCACTCATTTTGAAGAAAGACCAGAATGTGTTCTGATGGTTGGTTCAGGTAAATTAGGATTTAGTATAGCGCCAAGTAAATTATGGAATTCGTTTTCTGAAGAATCAGATATAGATATAGCTATTATATCTAGAGAAATTTTTGAAAAATTTTGGTTGGAGTTGTATGATTTCGATATAAATTTGGTAGATAGAACCCAGAGAGAACAACAAAGATATGAAAAGTTTTTAAAATATTTTTTTAAAGGTTGGCTAAGACCAGATTTATTTCCCTTTCAATACTCTCGCACGAATGAGTGGTTTCAATATTTTAAATCAATTTCTTATAAATATACACCGCAGAAAATAGCGGGGGCTATTTATTACAATTCTGAATTGTTTGAAAAGTATCATATGCAGAATATCAAAAAAATGAGGCGGGAGGATATTTAAAATGAGCAAAAATGGTATTGCAACTAATAAAAAAGTTTTAGACTTATTCAATATGATGAAAAATCATACTTTAATACTTGCTCCATCTTTTCAAAGAAAGCTTGTATGGAATGACGCACATAAAGAGAAATTTATAGAAACAATTTTATTAAAACTTCCTTTTCCTGAAATATATCTGGCTGATGGTGAAATTGATCTTGATACTCAGACGTCAAAAACACTTGTAGTTGATGGTCAACAAAGATTAAGTACAATCTACCAATATATCACAGCAGCACCAGAATTCACTATTAAGAATATCAATAAGTTTGAAAACTTATCTACACAAGAAAAAACTGATTTTTTTGATTATACAGTTGTCGTCAGAGACTTAGGAAGAATCCCTGAAAGTGAAATTAGAGAAGTTTTTAAAAGAATTAACTCTGTGCAATATGCGCTGAATGCAATAGAAATTAGCAACTCATTGTACGAAGGTGAGTTCATCACAACTGCTAAAGATATTCTAGAAAATAATGCTCTTTTTACGCATTTAGAGGTATTTAGTGAAGGTGAATTTTCTCGTATGAAAGACCTAGAATATGTCTTGCTAATTATGTCAACAATAGAAGAAGGTGGTTATTTTACTAGTGACAAAGAAGTAAAAACTTATGTCAAAAATTATAATAATGAGTACCCAAATAAAGAATTAATGTCTAAAAATTTTAATGAAGTATCTAAATTAATTATTGCATGTAATCTTCCAGCAGATAGTTTATGGATAAAGAAGTCTAGTTTATTCACTTTAATTGTTGAATTAATAAAACTTAAAAATAAGTATCGTTATTTACCGCAGGAGCAAACTTTAGCTGATGCTTTAAACTCTTTAGAAGAAGAACTACATAAAAACAAGAAAGAAGATGTCTCTATCAATATGTTTGCTCAATATTATTATTATACACATCAAGGTACTGCTAGTAGAAAAGGGCGTAATGTTCGTGGTCAACTTATAAGTAAAATTTTAGAAGAAAGTATGAATATAAACTAGCGCACGTTGTAAAGTTTGTATTTAATGCCCGTTCGGGTTATTGATCCCTGGGATGAAAGAAAAAAGCTTTTATTGTCTAAAAAATAACCACTTCTAAAATATCGTGTTGTTAGATTTTTAACACTTTTCTAGGATACAAGAGCTACTTATTGCAATAATTTGACTATAAGGCGATCGCCAACTACGGGTCATAGCCTATCGCACAAACCCCTCTCATGCTCTTTGACATCTGCACTATTGAGTAAATAATCCCTCACGCAATTACAAGCCTGCGCCAACAATTTCTCAGGACTGGAATCAAAATCTAAATTCCAGAGAGTGACTTTACCCAGAGAATCGGAAGAAGCTAAAACCTGACCATCCTGGCTCAAACTCACGCTTTTAACCCCAGCATCCAGACCTGCAAGGGTTTGCAGCACTTCTCCGTGATGGTTCCACAGCTTGACTGTCATGTCTTCACTGGCTGTAGCAATGGTTTGTCCATTTGGGCTAAAACTCACTGCATTCACCTCACCCCCATGTCCCCGCAGAGTCAATATTTCTTTACCCTCTCGGTTCCAGAGTTTCACGGTTTTATCTTTACTGGCTGTGGCGATCGCTTGACTATCTGGACTGAAACTTACAGCCTGTATCCCTGCTTGATGTCCTTTGAGGGTAACTAGTTCTTGTCCCCGACGATTCCAAAGTTTAGCTGTTCCATCTTCACTTGCGGTAGCGATCGCTTGACCATCTGGACTGAAACTTACACTTCTCACACCAGCTTGATGTCCGCGCAAAGTCATGATTTCTTTCCCAGCCAAATTCCACAGTTTAACTGTTGTATCCCAACTTGCACTAGCAATAGTTTTACCGTCGGGGCTAAAACTCGCACTTCTGACATCTGCTTGATGTCCCCGCAAAGTTGCTATTTCTTTTCCAGACAAATTCCACAGTTTGACGGTTTTATCTCGGCTGGCGGTAGCGATAATTTGACCATCAGGGCTAAATTGCAGACTTCTCAGGGTATCGCTATGACCGTTAAGTGTTACTAATTCTTGTCCTTGGCGGTTCCAAAGTTTCGCCATTGTGTAACGACCAGTTGTACCCAGAGTTTTACCATCAGGACTAAAACTGACACTCCCCGCAGCAGCTTCACCAAGATTGAAACTTAGGGATTGGAATTTTCCGGCTTCCCCATTATCCATATTCCACAATCTCACAGTTCCATCTTCGCCACTGCTGGCTAAAAGTTTTCCATCTTTACTCAAGTTGACACCCCAGACAGCATCGGTATGTCCTTGAAAAACTTGCAATTCCTCGCCTTTGCGGTTCCAGAGTCGCACGCTTTTATCCCAGCTTGCAGTAGCAATAGTTTGACCGTCGCGGCTGAATACTGCACTCGCCACAGTATCACTATGACTGCGTAGTGTTGCTAGTTCTTTCCCGTTTAAATCCCAAATTTTCGCGGTTTTATCCCGGCTCGTTGTCACCAGGTGTTTACCATCCCGGCTGAAATTAACATACATGACCCAATTCTTATGTCCTGCCAGAGATAATAATTCTTTACCATCTAAACTCCAAACCTTAGCCGTACCATCTCGACTAGCGGTAGCAATCATTTTGCCGTTGGGACTGAAATGGATGGCAACAGTTGGGGCATTATGGGTACGGAAAGATTTTAACTCGTGTCCTTGGGGGTTCCAGAGTCTCATTGTCCCATTCCATTCCATTGATGCTACTGTCTTACTATCAGGGCTAAATCCGACACACGCCACCCAATCTTGATGATTTAAGGTGGCAATTTCGTGACCATCCTCTACACGCCAAACTTTGACGGTTTTATCTCGACTAGCACTGACCAGCATCTTACCGTCGGGGCTAAAATTAACGCTCCACACTGCATCCGTATGACCACGCAGGGTATGTAATAATTTACCGTCATGCTGCCAAATTTTCACGGTTTTATCCCAACTGGCGCTGGCGAGCTTTTGCCCATCGGGGCTAAATTTAACTCTTGTGACTACATCCCCATGACCTACTAAACGATTGCGTTCACGTACCCAATATAGAGACTGACGTAAATTCTTTTCTACCTGCACCTGTAATTCTGTATCTGCGTTTTTCCAACCAATCTGGTTTAACTTGATACCAGCCTTGAGACTTTCGAGTAAAGCATCAAAGTTATTATGGGACTCAAAAGCTGTTTCTGATGAGAGAGTCAAGGCTTTAATCTCGCCTAAGCTTACTTGTCGCTTTTGTTGCGCGGTTTGCCATGTGAGTAACCCGGAGATTCCCAAGAGAGTTGCAGCGACAACAGACAGCACCGATAATCCCATCATTCCCCGTCGAATCGTTTGTTTCGCTTGCTGTTCGGCGTTGAGGAGGATTTGATTTGCTTGTTGAGATGCTATCAGCGCACTTTGTACTTCGCGTTTTTCTAGTTCCTCGCTAGCGGCTAAAAAGCGATAATCGATGTTACTCAAACTCTTGCCCTTTGCCCAAGTTTGAGCATCTTTGAGGGCTTGTCCCCGCAATAGGTTGGTTTCATCCTGATAATTTGAGGCTACCCAAGCGTTAATTAAATCTGCGTAGGGACGTAACTTTTTTAATTGCTTCTCTACCCACTCTAAATTAAAAACTGCTTGATAGATGCGATTATAAACTTGTAAGCTACCTTGTTTTTTAACAACCAACCCCGACAAAAGCAATTCGATTGTTTCTGGTGAATCATCGGCGGTTACACCACCGTTTTGTAAAATTTGCAGATACAGTCCCAATAATCTGCTGGCGCGTTGTTCGTTGCAAAGTAATCTGTCGCGGATGGTTCTTAAATGGGGTGGTTCATCCAGGGAAGCCCAATTGTCTATGATATGCGATCGCACTATAGCAGATACTTGGTCAGCAATAGCCTCACTTGTGGTTAATATCTCCTGCATCAGTTTTTTGAGGAAAGGAGATTCTATGGCAGAAAGGTTTCCCTGTTCTCCTGTTCTCCCATGCCAATGCTGTGTAACTAATTGACAAAGTTTTTGAGTTAAAAATGGTTGACCTCCTGTCCAAGCCAGTATTTCCTTCAGTGCTGCTTGAGGATTTTCTACTGTATTCCCCAATCCTATTTCTAATGCTTGAACTTCTGCCAGATTAAACCCATTTAACTCAATTGCTCGCCCAATATTAAACGGTGTGCGCGTTTTATCTGTAATTAAATCCGAAGGCGTAGCTACTCCCAGCAGTGCAAAAGTAAAACGCTTATGTTCGTGACAAGCACGAATCAAAGCAAAAAAATCATCAGTATTAAATGGTAAGCTGATAGTACTGTCGATTTCGTCAAAGAAAATCACAATCGGCTGCTGAATCAATTCCGGTAAAACACATTGTAATAATTCAGCCAAGCGACCGACTGGGGACAAGTCTTGTCTTTCTCCTAACCAATTGCGGACATTAATTTCAGTAGAAAGCTGAAAACTCCGCACCAGTCGCATAATGATATCTGCATACCACTGGTCAGTGGTGATGTTGCTGTTGCCAATTCCTGACAGGTCAACCGTTGTACAAGCAATACCATCCTCTTGCAGTCGTTTAGCCACCTGCACCCGCAAGCTAGATTTACCCATCTGCCGACAGTTGAGAACGTAACAAAACTCACCTGCTTTTAGAGCATTGTAAAGTTCTTCGTCTGCCTGCCGTACTACATAGCTGGGTGCATCAACTCTGAGACGACCGCCAACTTGATATTCGTAGGATGAAGTTAGTTTTTGCACGGGTATCCCTGCCTGACAATTCTGAATTGATGCGATAAGTTACAAAGTTGACTTCTATAATTTATAGAGGTACTACCTGTGGCTGTCGATGTAGAAAAGTTAAGGATTTTCCTCACTTAACTTTACAGAGAGCGATTTTTTTCGGGGGAGATGGGCGCTCCTCTTAAACTGAAGAATATGGCTTTACGTAGCTTGTATTTAACCTTCCTCTGTTGTTGAATTACTTTCACGCTGTTTAATCTATTCTGTTTTTGCTAATTTACAGTCATCAAGCACTATATTGGCGTTTGAATTGTTCATGTAAGTTTTGCGTTGCAGTTTTACCAAACGACTCTTTGGCAAGTTCAAAACTAGAAAAATCTTTTGGTCGCCACTCGTTTTGTGGAACCTCTTCAATGTAGTAAAAATAATCCCAAAGAATAGCTTGCCAACTCGTGCAGCGAAGCCATTTTCTGTCAAGAATTCCTGTAGGTTCCAATGGACAGGTTCCTGGAGGTAAGCCTTCTAGCTCGTAGCTATCTCCAACACGAATACATGGTTCACAGTCCAGGAGAACACCTTGCATCTGTGCTAAAAAACCATAGGAGGTCTGTTCAGTAATCACGCCGTCCAGAGAGTCTAGCAATGCAAGAAAATCTGTGGTGCGATCGCCCGGATAAGCGATATCAATATCCTCATGTTCACGAGTGATGCGGTTTAATTTTGCATCGATCGCCCAACCACCCTGCAACCACAGAGGCAGATTAATCTGGTCTGCTGCTGAAAATAGCTGATGGATTAACTCCATGTGGAGAGCATTCATAAAAATGTGTCACAGAAAAATTGAGTTTTTGACTTATTTGTGATGATCTTTCAACTCCAATTGTTTGAACTGATGCTGAATTTCTCACTCATTATGACTTGCGATCGCAAAGATAGGGAGGCAAACCGCCATGAGCAGAGGAATACTGATCGTTGCTTTAACTATTGTCGCACTTGTTGTTCCGAGGGAAGGTGGAATAGAATTGGCCGGATCTGGTTGATCCGCCGTTATGGGTTCCAGTCGTACATCATAAGAATTCTCAATGCGTATTTGTAATACAATTGTAATATACTAACAGAGTTTGTTGGCTAATTCTAGCTAGAGAAGTACTCGCATTTTAGGTTCCTGAGATTGCCTACAATTAAAATTTAGATATTACAGAAAGTCAGCAGGAAAAGCCACTCCATCTAGATTCCTTAACTGCTGACAGTCAATGTATTGTAGCTAGACGGAGGAAAATGGCTAAAAATTCTCTAGAACTTAGAAGAAAAAAATACTTCCAGCTCAGTTCACAAATTGCTCAGTTGGATAATGCACAATTGCTTTCTTTGTTTAACAATAGTGAGTCGCATGAGTCGAGTACAGGTTGGGGAAGAAATCATACCATCACTCTGGGAGAATCCCAGGTTTTTGTGAAACTTATTCCCATGACAGCAATCGAGTTTTACAACCTCTTCTCTACCAAAAACCTCTATAACTTACCGACTTACTGTAATTACGGCTTCGGTTCCACTGGTTTTGGGGTCTTCCGAGAACTCGTGACCCATATCAAGACAAGCAACTGGGTATTAGAAGGTGAAATTGCTACTTTGCCCCTGATGTACCATTATCGGATTATTCCCTTCTCTGGGCAGCGTGCTGATTTAGAGATGGAGCATCATAAACGTTACGTCGAGTACTGGGGCAATAGTGAAAACGCCGGGAAATATTTATTAGATAGAGCAACTGCTGACTATGAATTAGTGCTGTTTCTAGAATACATTCCCCATGTTCTGGAAACATGGCTACTCTTAAACCCCGACAAACTTCAGCAACCCTTGGATGAGTTACGCACAACGATTGACTTTTTGAGGATGAAGGGAATCATCCACTTCGACGCACATTTTCGTAATGTTCTCACTGACGGCGAGCAGATTTATTTGAGCGATTTTGGTTTGGTACTTGATCAAAGTTTCGCGTTAACAACAGAAGAAAAATCTTTTTTTGAGCAGAACAAATTTTATGATTACGGCGAAGTTCTGCGAAATCTGGGCCATCTAATGCGCGTACCTTATGATTCATGTTCAGAAAAAGAGCAACGCAGAATCAGAGAAAAATATAGCATTCAAGAAAGATTAAAACCTTATGAACATCGGTCAATATTACTCGACAACATCGAACAGATATATGCTGACGGCGATATCCAGTTAAATGATTTCTATGTTGCCAGCATTGTTAAATACCGTAGAATCATTACGCTGATGCAAAACTTCTTTTCTGCCATGTGGGATAACAAAAATAAGGACACGAAATTTCCTCACACAGAACTAGAAATATTGCTCAAAGAGACGGGATTTATCCGTAGTGCTGAATAACAATAGTTCTCTTTTAATGGAGAGCGATTTTTTTCGGGGGAGATGGGACTATCCCAGAAATGTTGAAAGCTGATACAAAACTTTACATTCTTAGTTAGACTAACTCCAAAAGTCCTAAAATAGTCAACATAACATTATCTCCTCAAACCAATGAACATAAC
>NZ_JACJRF010000064.1 GCF_014697105.1 Anabaena subtropica FACHB-260
AGGTAGACATGACAAGTCCCAATTCATTGAGGAGCCGTGTGAATTGAAAGATTCAGGCACGGTTCTGAAGACGAGTCAAAAAGGCGACTTTTTGGCTTAGTTTAACCTACTACTGAGGTAGAGAATTATCCTGGTTTTGCTGAGGGAGTTCAGGGGCCAAAGTTAATGCAGCAGATGCGCCAGCAAGCATTACGCTGGGGTGCTAGGTTGATTACTGATGATGTCATTGCTGTTGATTTTACGCAATACCCATTCCTGATAGCTTCTGCTGATTTGTTAGAAGTGAAGGCACGGGCTGTGATTATCTCTACGGGAGCAACTGCTAAAAGATTACATTTGCCGGGTGAGGAGAAGTTTTGGAATAACGGCATTTCTGCCTGTGCAATCTGCGATGGGGCAAATCCTTTGTTTGCGAATGCAGACATTGCTGTGGTTGGTGGCGGTGATGCGGCTGTGGAAGAAGCACTTTATCTAACTAAATATGCCCTCAGGTTCATTTATTGGTGCGGAGTAATTGTCTACGGGCTTCTAAGACGATGCAGGAGCGTATATTTAATCATAGCCAAATTCATATCCACTGGCATAATTCACCCATAAGTGTAGATGGCGATCGCCTATTACGCCGCGTCCAAGTTCAGGATAATCTCACTGGTGCAGTTTCTAGTTTAGATGTGAGTGGTTTGTTCTACGCCATTGGACATAACCCCAATACGCAACTGTTTCAGGAGCAATTAGAACTGGATGAGGCTGGTTACATCAAAACTCAAGGTAAAAGTACAGCCACCAATATTCCCGGCATTTGGGCGGCTGGAGATGTGCAGGATCACGTTTATCGTCAAGCAATTACCGCCGCCGGTACGGGTTGTATGGCAGCATTGGAAGCTGAACGGTGGTTATCACAAAGGCGATGGTCTACGGTGGACGAAACGCCAACGCTTGTTTCTTTCGCTGCCTAAAAAGTATTTTTTGTCACAATTACAAGGAGATAAATATGCAGGAAACTTTTTCTATTGATCAAACTCTCTTCACAGGAAAAGAAGCTTTTGACTGGTTGATGCAGAAATCCGATCAGCTAATCATTGTCAAATTTGTAGCTCCTTACTGCCCTTCTTGCAAAACACTTAAACCTGTGCTACATCAAATAGCTGAAGAAAACCCAGGTAAATTGCATTTGGTAGAAATCGATATGAGCGAAGAACCTGAATTAGCGATTAACTTCGGTGTTAGAAGCGCCCCAACAGTAGTATTACTTAAACAGCAGCAAACATTAGCACAGATTGCTGGATTGAAACCTAAAAAGCAGTATGCAGACACGATTCAATCTGCACTTTAGATCCAAATGGATCACAATTCAAAAGTCGGGCGTTGCATAGTTGCGGGATGATTTGTATCACGCAGAGACGCAGAGAGGATAAGTAAATTCAACATACGTCTTTTGGATGATTTTAGTAAACTTGGGGTGGAGGCGATTGCTATTAGTGGCGATAGTCACGTAGATGCTCAAAAGTCAATCCAAGAATGGGGAATTAAAAATCTGGCGTTGCATAAATGCGGGATGAAATCATCAAATTACACCTTTGCATCTCTTACCCTTTGCGCCTTTGCGACTTGGCGTGAAATACAATTCATCCCATTAATCAGCAACGCCAAAAATCTCACCATTGGCTATGAAGCTAACATAGAATTAGCGTATCTTTGGGGACTTCCCTTTAGTCGTCCACCAATATCAGATATGCTCTCTGCTATCGACTTTATTTTGAAAAAGAATTATCCTGTGCGGGGAACGGATTAGTTCATAATTTGTAATTCGTAATATTCCATCTCATCTGGGATGGGATAAGTACATCAATATATTTGTCATTGACAATGTCAAGATGTGAGTCGTTCTAGAAAACGTTGACATATCTGAAACCGTCATCAAAAATTTTTGGCAGTACCTGTAACTGGATCGAATTCAAATCGCTGTGGGTAGTTTGTTTCACCATATAAATTAAAGCTAATTGTTGGTTCATTACCGAGGGCTTCTACATGATGAATTGCATCTGGCATCAAGGTAATAATTTCTCCTGGGGTTAAAATAATCTCGCCGACTTTTTCAATACCACCGTTATTATCAGTCCGTCTCCACAGGGTATTTTTTTCTTCTCCATTAATTAGTGCAACAACTCCCCAGGTAGCATGATTATGAATTGGTGATACTTTTCCTGGTAGCCAGGCGACTGTCTGCACCGTCAAGGGGAAATCTGGCTCATCATATAGGGTAAGTACAGACCAACCTGTTTCTGGATTGGGTTCGAGGTATTCGCCTTGCAACCACTCCGAACTGGTCAATAATCGCCGTACTAGGGGAAAAATCGCTTGGAGTCGAAGGCGATCGTTCTGGAATTTATGGAGAATATCTTCCAAATCTGTTAAAAACCGATAGAGTCGATATTGACTTGTGGATAATTCAGAATTATCTGGTGATTCTTCCCAGGCTGCAAACTTGCCATCACCTGTCACTAACCAATCTTGACTTGCCATATTTTTTAATAATCTCAGGATAACTACCGCTATTTTAGGAACTTACAGTTCGTGGAAAGTTAAGTCTTGTTTGGCTTAAAACTACATAACTTTTATATATCGACTTGAAAAAACATAAATTATATCGTGATAACAGTAAACGCTAATCACACAGAGATTAACTTATGCTACTTTCTTATCGCGGCTCTTATTACGAAACTTACGACACAATCACTGCAAAATTACCTCAAAAACAGAATTTTACAACTGTTAAGTATCGTGGAGTTAGTTACAAGATTGTAAAACCTACAACAGCTAAAAATCAACACCCAATTCAACTTAAATATCGTGGTGTTACCTATATGAGTATGGTTTAGTTAGTCATAAGCTTACTAACTACATAATTTTTCTACATCGACAGAGTTATTGCAGTTGCAATATAACCAAAATAGTTCAGGTATAACCAACAAAATTACTAAATTAAGGAGTCAATGATGACAGATACACTAGCCCAAAACTTAACTTTAAAAAACATAGATGCTCTCGGCCGTTGCTATGATATTTTGCAATTAGATCCATTGAAACTTAGCGATTCGTCTAAGAGTTTTTCAGCCGTTGCTTTCACGGGTAGTAAATTTGAACCTACTCCAGATAGAAGTGCAAAGATTCCTCAAGGTACAGACTATAAATCAGGCTCTAGTGGCAGTTATAACCAAGAAACATTAATGCTGTTATCGTCTTACGATTTTCAGCGAATGTTTAGTCAAAATGTGTCATTAGGAGTGGGAATACCACAAGCATTTGCTTTTAGTAACAGCACAACATATCGTCGTATAGAACAGGAAACCAGAACTCGCAATCATTTATATACTTACACACAAGTTGAGTTTATTGACTATGAACTCAGATTACGCTTGGATAAATCTGAGTTCTTACCGATGGCAGAAGAATTACGCCAAGCTGTGTTAGCCCTTCCTAATGTTGCTAATAGGCAAGCCTATCAGGAATTTATTCACAGGTTTGGTACACATTTTTCTACCAATGTGGCATTCGGTGGACGCGCTCATCAATTTATTAAAATGAGCCGGGAAGATTATCGTCGGATGGTACTAGAAGGGATTAATGTTAGTCTGGAAGCTCAAGGTACTTTCAAGAATGTTACAGGTCAAGTCGGTTCTGGAACGGAAACAGCAAAAAGTAGAGAATTTCGCTCAATCGTAGCGCGTGGACAAGAAAGCATTCAGTGGAGTGGCGGAACTCCTAATAGAAATTTTGATACTTGGTTAAGCACTATTCGACAAGATCCAGTACCAGTTAAATTACAGTTGTCTCCTTTATACGAATTATTTACTAGGGCGCGTTTCCCTGAAGATTTACAAATTGCTCAAAAGCAAAAGTTGATGAGAGAAAGTGTAGATCAATATATCCAAACGCAAGGACAAAAACCTCGTCCTACCACTCCATCAGAGCGCGAAGTTATCGTAGAAGAGGTGAAAGTCAGTTTGGCGGTTGCTAATGGTCAAAAAAGTCGTGTTTCCCAAAACTTTTTCCTCAATTATCCTAATGTTCCAGTGCGTTGGACTATAGAAGATGTGTCTGAGTTAGCTAAACCAAATATGAAGTTTACTGTCATGGAGGATAAATCAGGTGCATCAGATCGTTCACGATTAAGTGATGTCACAAATGGTTATAGATCAGATGGAAGTTTGACAGCTATTAATCCCCATAAGCTGTACATTGGTCGCTTAAGTTATCAGGATTCGGGAACTAAGAAGGAATACAAACACAAAGATGTTTTCAGCCAACTGGGAGTGAATGAATTTCGGATCAAGATAACTGTTGTTCTCTAGCTTCAGCTATCACACACTATTTTATAGTGTGTTAGGTGCTAATATTATATTTCTTGGACAAATTAGTCAAAAAGATGCGCCTAATACACCCTGATCCATGTTGGGTTACGCTGCGCTTAACCCAACCTACAATTTTTAACATTTGAGGTTGTCTAAACAATTTAATTATCTCACAGCACCAAGAGCTTGTAATGTGAAAATTGTCGCTTCTGTTAACCCTTTGACACCAGTAATATTCATGCCCTCATAAAGCCGTTTTGCGCGCACAATCCTGATACACTCGCCCGTTTTCACATCCCAAATCCTTACTGTTTGGTCTTGAGAACCACTTGCGACAAATTCCCCATCTGGACTAAAAGCTACGGAAGATACTAAATGTGTATGCCCAACGCAGACATGATTGCATTCTCCTGTATTCACATCCCAAATTCTCACAGTTTGGTCATGGGAGGCACTAGCAAGAATTTGTCCATCAGGACTAAAGGCTACGGCAAATACCCAATTGGTATGTCCAGTCAATGTTTTGAGGCATTTACCTGTCTTCCAGTCCCATATTTTTACTGTTTGGTCGGTGCTGCAAGTAGCGATAATTTCACCATTGGGACTAAAAATAGCTGAGTAAACACGACTATCATGTCCTTGTAATGTGTTGATGCAATCACCTTGACAATAATCCCACAATTTTACAGATTGGTCGGCACTGGCACTAGCTAAAAGTTGCCCGTCTGGACTCCAAGCAATACCCAGAATTTTATCAGTATGTTCGCTCAAGGTTTTGAGACATTGACCTGTACTAATATCCCATAGTTTGACTGTACAATCTGCGCTACCAGTGGCAAGAATTTTACCTTGGGGATGAAAAGCAACAGCATATAGCCAATCTGTATGTCCGAGTAAAATTTGGAAACATTTTCCTGTACTGATGTTCCACAATCTTACTGAGGAATCTGTACTCGCACTCGCCAAAATTTGCCCGTCTGGACTAAAGGCAATACCATAAATAAAGTCTGTATGTCCTTGCAAGCTGCTAATGCAATTGCCAGTCTGCCAATCCCATAGCTTCACTGTTTTGTCATTACTACCACTGGCTAAAATTAACCCGTCAGGACTAAAAGCTACAGGTAAAGCCCAATCTGTATTGCCGTACCAAGTCTTTAAACATTGTCCAGTACGAGAATCCCAAAGTCTAACGCTTTGGTCTAAACTCACGCCTACTAACGTGTATCCATCTGAGTTAAAGGCGACGGAACAAACTTCATTAGTGTGTCCATGTAGAGTTTTGATGCAAGTATGGGTTTGACAATCCCAGAGTTTGATAGTGCGATCGCCACTACCACTGACTAAGATTTTACTATCAGGACTAAAGGCAATGGAGTAGACGCTGTTAGTATGTCCGGTATAAGTTTGCAAACATTCACCTGTATGATAATTCCAGAGTTTGATGGTGCGATCGCCACTTGCACTAGCTAAAGTTTGCCCATCTGAACTAAACGCCACCGAACGCACCCATCCTGTATGTGCTTGCAAAGTTCTCAAACATTTACCCTGATGCACATCCCACAGTTTAATTGTGTGGTCAGCACCACTACTGGCTAAGGTTTGCCCATCTGGACAAAAAGCAACGCAACGTACCCAGTCTGTATGTCCTGTCAGGGTTTGCAAGCACGTACCACTGCGGATATCCCAAAGTTTGATAGTGCGATCGCCACTAGCACTGGCTAAAGTCTCACCCTCTGGATAAAACGCTACAGAAAATACTTCATGCTCATGCCCAGTTAACGTTTTTATACAAATACCATCTCGGACATTCCAAAGTTTAATATTCTGGTCAGCACCGCAACTCGCTAGGATTTCTCCGTCTGGACTAAACACGACAAAGCGCACCCAGTTAGTATGTCCTTGACAAATGAGTAATAATTTACCTGTTTTCACCTCCCATATCCGAATATGACAATCAGTGTCGCAAGTAGCTAACAGTTCACCATTTGGACTAAAAGCGGCAGATAAAATATTACCTAATGTTTCCGTAAAAACACAGCGAGATAAATCTGAGTCGGCAAAATTCACATCATGCAGGTTTACACCCTGAAGATAAGCTTGCCATACAGTTAAACCCGAAAAGTCAAAGCCAGTCAGGTCAATTTCTGCTTGATGCAGCAGATTTAGAGAATTTCCTCCAGCATACCCCGTTACTTGGGGCGATTTTCCGCGTAGGGTAGAAAGGATGTGAACCAGACAATTAGCTATGTTTTCCAAGCTACCAAGTTCTGTAATTAATTTATCGATAACAGGCTGAACAATCAGACTAATTTGACTCTCCCGCACATAATCTTTAGCTTGCGCCTTAATGAGTGCATGAGTGGTAAATAGGTGGGTAGATTGCTTTTCTGTTCTCCATTGCTCAATTTCTTGAGATACTTGCTCAATTAACTGATTGCTGACATACTCCATCACCACAGGTTGCTGAGTAAAGCCACTGGCATTTTTTTCAATTACAGAACGCCTTTGCAGTGACGAGAGTGATTCTAGCAATTCCCGAAGTGGGACATTAGCTACAAAATCAGCTTGTAATTCCCCTAAAGAAATAGGTTCGCGGTTGATGGCTAACCAGTACATAATCTCTCGTTCCAAGGCTGTGAGACGATGGAACTGTTGGTCAAGCAGGTCACGAATATCGTCAAAGATGAATGTACCTTGCTGAGAAATTTCCAGAAATTGGGCAACATTGCCATCAAAAAAATCGTGGATAGAAGAGGCTACAATTTTGAGAGCTAAAGGATTACCCCCATAGCGGGAAACTAAAACTTGCCATTGGTCTGGGGAAGCAGTGAATTTACCTTTAACATTAAATAATTCCCGTCCTTCTTTTTCTTGTAAACCTGTAAGTTGTAGAGAACGCACAGGTAAACTCTCCCCTTCATACTTGGCGAGTCCTTGGGGTTTTTCCCGCGAAGTAAGTATTAAACAACTTTGATGAGAAGTTTCGGCTACACATTGCAGAAGTTGACCGTAACCTTCACATCCAGGACGATAACGACCAGTGCGATCGCCTGCTTGTAAAATTGACTCAGCATTATCCAGAATAATGAGACAGCGCGACAAACGTAAATACTTGAGTAAAAGCAAGATTCTCTCGTTTAACTGATTTGGCAAACTTGTTTCTTGCTGTTGAGATACAAACTGAATCAATTGAGCCAAAATATCTTCCACCGGCGGCGCGTTGCGGAGACTGCGCCAAATTATGTATTGAACTGGGGATGAGGAAGATGAAATTCCCCCTTCTCCCCTTGTCCCATTCTCCGCTTGACTGCCAATAATTTCCTGCGCCAGCTTGACAGAAAGCGTTGTTTTACCAATTCCACCCATTCCCAGCAACGTAATTAAGCGACAATTTTCTTGTGTAACCCATCGCTTCACAGTCTCTAGTTCTTCACAACGACCGTAAAAAATAGACACATCCGGCGCTTCCCCCCAATCTGCCACAAAAGAGGGAAATAGCAAAAATTCTCCTTGTCCCCTTGTCTCCTTGTCCCCCTTGTCTCCCTCTGCCTTCTCTTGTGCCACTTCTTCCCAATTCAGCCCCAGCACCTGACAATAGGCTTTAAACGCCTCAGCATTAATTGCTTGCTTTCCGGCTAAGAAACGTTTCCATGTTCCTTCTGATACACCAACAGCGAGAACGCCATGTTCTTGCCAAGAGACACCTAAAACTTCACTGGCTAATTCTATCCATCTGAAATCATCAACAGACCAAGCCTTTTCACTTCTGGCTTGTTTAATGCTTGCGAGTCCCTGTTGAGAAGCTTTGAGAGTAGCCACGATTTTTAAGTGAGTCCTACTATACCTCAATCATTTATAGATATATTTGCAGAATCCCAATGCTTTTTGCAATAGCATAAAATTATGCGATCGCCAAGATCATTTATCCTTGTTGCCATAACTCCAAAACTGATCTTGAAAATTTGAGATTATATAACGAATATTAAATAAATGTATAGAAATTATACAATGTCACTTCTTAATTACGAATTAATCCCATGTCTTTCCATTCTGGAGAAATTGCCGTCCAAACTCAGGCGGGAGTGCGAGAAGAGGCGCAACGTCTGTGTAATGTTATTAGTAGTACAATCAAATCATCTGCTCAAGAATTTCTGCATACGCAACAATTAGCAATTGCTAGTACAGTTGATAGCAAAGCTAGAGTTTGGGCATCTTTATTAACAGGAAAATCTGGTTTTGTAGAGGTCTTAAACACGCAAACTATACAGATTAATGCTACTCCCATACAAACCGATCCATTACACCAAAATCTGCAAACCAATAATGATATTGGGCTATTAGTAATTGATTTGGCGAACCGTAGGCGTTTGCGTTTGAATGGCAAAGCAGAGGTAAATCAAGAAAATATAAAAGTAGAAATTCAGCAGGTATTTTTTAATTGCCCTAAATATATTCAGACACGTCACATAGAAAAAACTGGAATTGATTCACTAAAACAACCTGAAACTTTTATCAGAGATGCTTTGAGCGAGACAAATCAACTTTGGATAACCCAAGCCGATACCTTTTTTATCGCTAGTTATCATCCAGAAAGTGGGGCTGATGCTTCCCACCGGGGAGGACTTCCGGGATTTGTGCAAGTTGTGAATAGTAATAAGCTTGTGTTTCCCGATTACTCTGGTAATAATATGTTTCAGACCTTCGGTAACTTGATTGTGAATCCCCATGCAGGTTTATTATTTATCGATTTTGCACAAGGTCACACGTTGCAATTAACTGGAAAAGCAAAGGTGATTTGGGACGTAGAAAGATTAAATGAGTTTGCTGGAGCGCAGCGTATAGTAGAGTTTGATATTGAGCAGGTATTAGAAATTAGAAATGCTTGTTCTATGCGTTGGTGCTTTGGCGAATATTCTTCTGTGAATCCATAATGTGCATAAATAAATTAGCAAATAAATTAAGAAAACTCGCCTTCAATATCTCTTGATTGATGTAATACTCGAAAAATTTCTACACCATCAGTTATTTTTGTGTAAAACACAACGTAAGGCTTCACAGGAAAGCTTTTCAATTCCTTCATTAAATCATCTCGCTTTTTGCCCATATCAGGAAACTGAGCAAGCATTGGAAAACGATTCAGAATTTGAGCTATCTGTTTATCGGCTGCAAGTTGATTCTGTTGAGCAAGGTAAGTCCAGATATCTTCCAAGTCTTGTTCGGCTTGCTGGGAAAGTCTGTAATGATTCATTGTCAGCTATCCAGCTTTAGCTTACTCTGCCCTCGTGCTTTGATATTTTCCAGCAAATTAGGCAAGGACTCATCATCATATTCAGTATATTCTCCATGCTTGAGCTGTTCGGCTGCAATCGCAATATCTCGTTGTAATGCTTCTAACTTCAGCTGACGCAGTTCTTCTTCTGCACGCTCAAGTCTATCTATCATTTCTTGAAAGGCGCTTGCATCCTGGACAACGACTTCTGCTTTACCATTGACGGTAAGTACAAGAGGTGATTTGGTCGCCTTGATCCGCTCTAGAAACTGTTTGACGTTGCGCTTAAAGTCTGTAAGTGAGTGAATTTGCTCTAAATTAATCATAAATTAAATATTGAATTACCTACTTAATTAAATCTTTATTCAATACTATATTCAATACTATCAAAAATTTCTTTTCTTCACAAAATCGGTCAATTGTCAAGACCAGTTTTCCAAAGATTGCTTCACTACAAAACTGATCTTTTATTGGGTGGTGCGATCGCGTAATTTGAGAAAGATATAGATCGACACACTCCCAACACAGACGTTGATGACATGGAGTCAATCATGCCCCAACATCCCCTTGATATCAGTCACGAACCAGTCACCGCCAAAATTGTTAACTTCACTGCTTTCAAAAATGCAGGTAGTAATAATGTTCTCATGCCTTTTCCTTCCAGACTCGCCCGGAATCAGGTAAAACACAAAACTAAGTCTTATTTGCCAGATACCGAAAAGACCTTAAGAGCAAAAATTGTTGCTTTGCAACAGGAATTGGCAATTGTACAACAGGAAAAAGCTGAATTAGAAAGTCTATTGAAACAGCAGGAAAAGACTAGAAAACTTCAACTCCAAGAGATGCAAATCGAAATTGATTTACATAAAGTCACACACCAGGTAGCAGAAATTACTCAAACTGATTATTTTCAACAATTACAAATAGAAATTGCATCCCTTCGTAATAAGTAGGTCGGCGTAAATAATTATTGTTGGAATAAGGCAGGGGGCAGGGGGCAGGGAGCAGGGGGAGAAAGAGTTTGAGCTTTATTTACTTTTCTTCACATAGTTTGGTTTGATTGCACCGACTTACTTACCAAGATATCTTAATTACGAATTACGAATTACGAATTACGAATTATCCCTCTATGTCTAAAATTATTGCGATTCACTCATTCCGTGGCGGAACTGGTAAATCTAACTTAACAGCAAATTTAGCGGTAACAATGGCACTACAAAATAAGCGAGTGGCAATTGTAGATACTGATCTGCAATCTCCTGGGATTCATGCTCTATTTGCTATTGATGAAGTAATTACGGGTAAGACATTAAATGATTATTTATGGCATCGTAATTCCATTGCTGATACTGCCTGTGATGTGACTTCTCATTTGGCGATCGTTCAAGGAAAAGTTTTTCTCATACCTTCAAGTATAAATGCTGATGAAATTGCCAAAATAATCAGCGAAGGATACAACGTTAGTTTACTTAATAGTGGATTACAAAGATTAATTAAAGAGCTAGAATTAGACTACTTATTTATTGATACTCACCCCGGACTTAGCCGAGAAACTTTACTATCCATAGCTATTTCTGACCTTTTAATTGTGATTATCCGTCCAGATCGCCAAGACTTTCAAGGTACTGCGGTAACAGTTAATATTGCTCGTCAACTTCAAGTCAGCAAGATGATGATGATCGTGAATAAAACACCCAGTCGCATGGATTTTTCATCGCTACAGCGAAAAGTAGAAAGAACTTATAACGTCCCAGTTGCAGGTATATTTCCACTTTCAGAAGATATGGCACAACTCGGTAGTAGTGGAATATTTTGTTTACAATACCCTGAACATCCATTGACTCAAATGCTGCAACAGGTGGCAGAAAAAGCCAGTTGAGAATTTAAAACTCAAATTTAAATAAATCAAAATCTTTAGATAACTTTGTAAAATAAATTTCAGATAATGACTGAAAGTATTCAAGAACAAACAATAACATTTGAGACAGCTTTAAAAATTGCAGATAAAGCAGTTTTTGCTAAGACTCAAAGACATCTAAAAAATATTGAAGTAGCTGTACTGCGCGGAGCTTTACTAGGGCAAAAATATGATAAAATTGCCGCAGAATGTGACTATGCTCCAGAATATATTAAGCATGACGTGGGGCCAAAGTTATGGCAGATACTATCAGCTAGTTTAGGAGAAAAAGTCAGTAAAACTAATTTGATGGCTGTTTTAGCACAACGAGCCTCTAAAGAAATCAAAATTCAAGAATTTTCTCCCTCTCTCCTAGTAATCAGTCCTCAACCCCTAGAATTAGAATCACCAGTTGGAGTCATACCATTGGACTCTGCTTTGTATATGGAACGTCCTCCGGTAGAGTCTCGCTGTTATGAGGAAATTACCAGAGATGGGGCATTAATTCGTATTAAAGCACCCAGTCAAATGGGTAAAACTTCTTTAATGATAAGAATTTTAGCTCATGCTCAACAACAAAATTCATCATTACGTACTGTAGCTTTGAGCTTACAGCGAGCTGAAAGTGCTATTTTTCATGACTTAGATAAATTCTTGCGTTGGTTTTGTGCTGCGATTACTCGTAAGCTTCAATTACCCCATCGAGTCGAGGATTATTGGAGCGCAACTTTTGGTAGTAAAAGCAACTGCACCGCTTATTTTGAAGACTGTGTGCTGCCAGAGATTAATGGTGTTTTGGTCTTAGCTTTAGATCAAGTTGATGAGGTGTTTTTACATCCAGAAATTGCTGATGATTTCTTTACTTTATTGCGTTCTTGGTATGAAGAAGCAGCCTATGGAGATAGCGGTAATCCTCTGTGGCAAAATTTGCGTTTGGTAATTGTTCATTCTACAGAAGTATATATTCCTCTAGATATTAATAAATCACCATTTAATGTGGGTTTAGCAATTGAATTACAAACATTTACAACTGTGCAAGTATGCAATTTAGCGCAACGTTATGGATTTCATTTATCTGAAAATGAGTTATCAGAATTGATGCAGCTTGTGGATGGACATCCATATCTAATACAGCAAGCTTTGTATCATTTAGCACAACAAGACTTGACTTTCAAGCAGTTAATCCAAACAGCAGTTACAGATGCAGGCATTTATAGCAATCATTTGCATCGTCATTTACGTAGCCTACAAGAACATCCTCAATTAGCAGCAGCGTATGAAGAGGTAATCAAGTCATCAACACCTGTAGAGCTAGAACAGACTGTGGCATTTAAGTTACACAGCATGGGGTTAGTTAAGCTGCAAGGAAATCACGTGATATCCAGTTGTGAGCTATATCGACAGTATTTTGATGAAGCCTTGCGACCTACTGCTACACGTAATATCACGTAATAAGTAGATAAGAGGTCTATATGTGGGTATTAGTTTGCTTATGAGCGGTATCTCTTTGTTAGCTTCTGCTCTGGCTGCTCGGCGGACACTTGCTAGTTAGGGGATGTGCTACCCTAATTCTTCCAGCAAGTAGAATATCTACATAGCAACAATGGCAAAAGAAATCGAGCGCAAATTTTTAGTCAACGGAGATAGTTGGCGACAGCTAGCTGAGGGTAGTCTATATCGTCAAGGATACATTTCCTCAGAAGGCGCTACTGTACGTATCCGGATAATAGGTAATCAAGGTTATTTAACAATTAAAGGCCCCACCGTTAATTTTTCTCGCTCTGAGTTTGAGTATCTGATTCCCCTTGCAGATGCTCAGGAAATGTTGGATACTTTGTGCGATCGCCCTTTTATCGAAAAAACCCGGTATAAAATAGCATGGACTGGTTTAACTTGGGAAATAGACGAGTTTGCAGGAGTCAATCAAGGCTTGATATTAGCAGAAGTTGAACTTACTGATGAAGCCCAACAAGTTGAAATCCCTCATTGGATTGGAACAGAAGTTACAGGCGATCCCAGATATTTCAACAGTTATTTAGTGAAACATCCTTTTACGCAATGGTAATTCATAATTAAACGGTAGAGACGTTGCATTGCAACGTCTCCCTCCAAAAAACTGGAAATATTTGTTCTAATTTAATTAGATACGAGAGTACCGGAATCGAATTCTTAATAGTCTTAACCAGCGTAGCCAAACTTGTGCTGGTTGCTCAAAGAAAGTGAAAATATCACCAAAACCCAGGTTAGTTTTTTGATGGTGTAACCAGTGTCTTTCAGGAGTGGTGATAAACAGAATTTGACATAAAACATCCACCAACTTTGGCGTTTGCCAACCTAATGCTGTTATGTGCCTCCACCATACATGAAATTGTCCTAACAATAGTCCAGAAATTACGCCAATGGGAGAGAAAGACCACAGAAGTACTGCCACTATTAAATAAGGTAAAGCTCCCAAAAAACCATCTAAAAGAACTTGGATATTCATGGTTAAGATAGCGTAGTGACGGAAGTTCTTCTTCCATGAGTGGTGTGTTTTTAAATGGAGGCTACCAAAAACGTGTTCGGGTACGTGATAAAAGAATGTAGACAAAAAATCGCCTAAAAATAACAATAGCCAAGTAACAGCGATCGCCTCAAGCATTTGTACTCCTAAATTTCAGTAAAAATACACCACACAAAAAAGCTAAATATCATGTTATTAATGCAGATTTGGCTTCTAGCTTTAGGCTGATGAAATCAATACATCTAAACACCGATAGATTTACTGTATTTTTTGATAAACACCTTATAATCTTCTTATGAAGGGAGATAGTATAAGCAAAGAAAGAGTTAAAGTTGGTACAAATTTAGGTTAAGATTTTCTTGTTTAATCTTTGTTTCAGTAATAGCATTATATAATTGCATAAAAAAACACATTAACATCTAGAAAAAGTATAAGTAACTCATCCTAGAAAACTCTAAATATTAATAGTTAGATACAGCTTATATCCAATTTACTTAATAAACTTGTGGAGTAGCGGATGTGATTGACTTTAAGCAATATTTTATTCAGTACTTATTATACTAAATTAGTATTAAATAAACTTTATTTAATAATCATAAACCCTTGTATCAAATAATAGTTAAAGTATTAGTTAGTTGAGGTAAAGCTATCTGTTTCGAGAAAGGATAAAAATGATAGAGGCTGACTCATATTAGCAGCAAAGCCGAGAATTCCTTGATCTCGATGTTCGTAAAGTAACTGACCTGTGCTATCAAACAAAAAAGTTCCACCACGCTGAGTTAAGTAGGCAGAATTAGGTACATAAGTACGCCAATTGCTCAAAACTTCCACCATATTCCGTAGCCGTAGAGTCGCTAATTCAAAGGGCCGTTGAAACCCACTTCCGCCAGCTAATCGGAAAAACGAGCCTTCAAAAGCAGGTAGAGGAGTACCTTGAATAATTTCATCATCTCCAATAAGTTGAGGGGCTTGACGATCTCCTCTGTATCCTCGAAAAACTTCTCTTAGCGTTCCAGGGCTTCCAAACCCTGCACACATTAACATTAGATTTAGCCAAGCTTTCCTAGATTCAGAAAGTCCAGGGACAGGAAGATTCAGACCTGAATAAAGATTGAGTTGGTGATGTAGTTCTGCATTAGGTTCAACAAATAAATTTTGTGGTGGAAATCCTGTATATTCACAAAATCTTGTTCCAGAGGCGCGTGAGCCAATTCCCACTGCACGAATAGCGACTTTTTCATCAGGCAATTTTTTAGCTTCGCGCTGCAACCACCACGCATATTCCAGACTATCAAAATCCCCAAGTTGTGGCCAGACTAAAATAAGAATATGTGGGGCAGTCTCGCAATTTTCTAGTAGAGGTCGATTCATGCCATCACTAACACGCTGAAGTTCTGTCTGTTTAAGGATAGTGTAGGGATTCATTACAAGGAATTAACTGCTATTTAGCTATTCAATTTTACTCTTTCTATAGCACGGAAACCACAACCATTCACATACATTTCTAAGCATTCTCGTTTAATTTCATCACGTAACCCTTTTGATTATGATATTCAATGAATTGACGACCACAATCTGCACAAATGTAGTTCTGTTTACCCCTTTGTTTGCCGTTTTTACGGATATGATGGAAGTTACAACGCGGACATTCCATGAAGACTCACCCGAATTCAGATTCTCATTATGCAATGCCCGGAAAACCTGAATCTGACAACTCGCAATCAAAGGGCTACTTACAGATCAACAGACTGATTTACTGCTGGACAATCAGCAGAAGATCAAGTTTCGCTCAACAAACAGGTTGGGAAACATTATCAACGTTATCTGCCATAAGTGTTTAGAGCCACTACATAGTTGTAGGTGTTTTAGCTTGGTGATTACTTTGTAATAGGTGTACCGTTTAAAGTCATCATAGGATCGCGATCGCAAAGGCTAATATCAGCTTTCCAACGGGAGGGGAATTTAGGATCAATAAAAGTGACTTTAAATCTGCCCCAATGATAAGTAGGTTTACCATCTGCCCCTTCTCTATAGGTATCACAACGTACCGATGAAGACTTTTGTACCCAATAGCCATTGTATGAACCTCGGTCATTAAACACTCCTGCTAAACCATCAATGAAGATTACTCCATCACGACCATAACGCCACACGGCAGTTTTATTGCGATCTTCTTGATAGACTACTTTATATTCTTCCGTTGTCCAAACCTCATCTGCTAGAGCTTTTTGGGGTGAGGCAGTGCAAATTAATAAGGCTAAGGTCAGGAAAACATAGTTCTTTTTCATAAAATTGACTTTGATCAATTCAAAATTTGGCATGAGTTACGAAGTCAATTTTCTCACAGTTTTATAAGTTGACGAAATGGATAAAACATCAACACATCACCCCTACGAACATCGGGTGTTAGTGACAGCAGGTGAAGTTAACTTAGAGGGGAATTTGGTGATTCCAGAAGGTGCTACGGGCATAGTCTTATTTGCTCATGGTAGTGGTAGCAGCCGTCACAGCCCCCGCAATCGCTATGTTGCTGGAGCGACCTGATTTAGCTCCTTCAGCCTTACCTCATGTCAAAGCACCAACATTGTTGATTGTTGGGGGTTACGATATGCCAGTGATGCGCGATCGCCCTAAATATCATATTCAAGCACGGACTGACGAAAGATTGTTACTACAGCAGCATTAACAGAAAACTAAAATTTAACTAAAACTTAAGACTATGGACGTTAAAGAACTTCTCAATCGATACGCAGCAGGAGAACGAAACTTCTACGGTATCGTATTACAAAAAGCAGACCTACGGGGTGTTCACTTGGGCGGTGTAGACTTTGGTAGAGCTGATCTACGGGGAGCTAATCTAGCCAAAGCCTCCATGAGTGGAGCTAACCTGTGTAAAGCAAATCTTCAAGGTGCGAACCTAGAAAACGCAAATTTATCTGAAGTGATTTTTAGTGGAGCTGATTTGCGAGAGTCTGACCTGAGTGGAGCTGATTTAAGCGAAGCAAATCTGGGTGAGGTAAACCTGACTGGGGCAAATTTAAATGCAACAGATATGAGTGAAGCCTTTTTAACTGAGGCAATTATGCCTGACGGTACTATTTCTTGTCTACTTTTTCCTTAAGTTGACACCAATGATGTGTAATTTCCCCCTCGCTATAACCTAAGTCATACATACTCGCTGCTAGAGCATCTTGTTCTGGTGGTACTTTGGGTTTTCCAGCCCAGGCGTCAGATTTTCCCAAGCTAAACCAATCTTCATGAGTCATCTCAGAACCGAATTTGTTAACAGTTATTTTGTTCATCGATACACTTGTGAGTAGTTAAGGTTTGGCTGCGGCCATAATCTATGATGTTGGCACTACGGTTGGACTAAAACCTGTACCTTGGGAAAGAACCAGTATAAAAGTGCGATGGTCTCCGGTCGGAGGTCATCACAGCGAAAGTTTCCCAATATTTCAGCGTTGCGTTCTGTTTAATCAAAAAGTTGCTCAATCCTAAATAACTTTGTTTTTGTTTGAAGACTATTACAGTTAGCAATATCTAATTCAGTTTACAGGAGAATAAATTAATGATTCGCACTTGATGTCTACGGTGGTGGTGTTGTTGTTACAACTCCAGAATTCCCTTTTTAAATTTTTCTTTAATTGCCAGTCTTACCACTTTTAGAAAAGACTTTTTCTCCATCTAAAGAGATATATCTTAGCCTGCGATTAATCTAAGATTAACCTTTTGATATAGAGGTTCTTTTTCTTGTGCAAAGCCTCCATTTTTACAAGAAAATCTGATAGATTATCGATATTGAGTTTTCCATTGTCAGTCTCACCCTGGAGAATTCCATAAACTCGATTCCCTATTATTAATTTAGTTGTTGGCTATGGATATCTTGTTTGGTAGTGGTGAAGAAAGTAAAAACATCATCGGATGTTATGGCAATATCGAAGGAATTGCGGCAGTGGTTGTCACAGTATTTCCAGACAATAGTAAGTATGAAATTATTGATTCTGTGTTCCGCCGTCGTCTTGGATTGAAGCCAACGGCTGATGATTTGCTAGGATTGGCTGATATCCATAAAGTTAAATATATTATCAGCAATAAGCTTGTAGAAAATGTTTACCGTGGTGGAACATTAGAGAAAAATTATGCGTTTCCTGTTGATATTCAATGGGAAACCAACGAAATTAATGTTGAGAAACTGCTATTTTTAACTGAATGTTATCTCAATGAAGGTAGATTAAATTTAGCTGCTGATGTCGAAGGTGTCATAGAAAAAGAATTACGGTCTTTCGATCTACAAGAATACCGGGCTTATGGTCGAGCCAGCCACAGGCTATTTGCATTCTTTCATGCGATCGCTGCTGCACGTCCATTCACTCCCGACTGGGCAAAGTCTTAATGACCACAGTCATCCACTCTTGTTTGTCAAGTCCTATTGATCTTGAGCCTTAACTTAGTACCATTTGATCTAGAGTAGGATTTTAGGAGTAAACCTCTGTCTTTACAATTTGTTTCCTTTCCCCCGGCGACTTCCCAACCTGCTACTGGTTTAATCGTCACTTTGCATGGTTGGGGCGCTAACGCTGAGGATGTGGCATCTTTATTACCCTATTTCAACTTGCCTGATTACCAGTTTGTCTTGCCCAATGCACCTTATCCATATCCTTACACCGCTCTCGGTAGGTCATGGTATGACCTGAGAGTAGAAAATATGTATGAAGGTTTGCCAGAGAGTCGGGAGTTATTGAAAGATTTTCTGCTCTCTTTAGAGAGTAGTACTGGTGTACCTTTATCACGAACCATCTTGAGTGGATTTTCTCAAGGTGGGGCAATGACTTTTGATGTCGGCTCAAAACTGCCCTTGGCTGGTTTAGTGGTGATGAGTGGGTATTTACATCCTGAAGCAATTAGCCCAAATAATACTAATATTCCGCCAACTCTCATTTTGCATGGTACACGGGATGAAGTTGTCCCACTGCAAGCAGCACTTAAAGCACGCACAACCTTAGAATCTTTGGGGGTTCCGGTTAATTATCATGAATTTAATACAGGACATGAAATCAATCTAGAAATGTTAGATTTGACCCGAAATTTCATCTTGAATGCACTTGTTTAGTCTGAGTTACAATTTTTTTACAAAATATGGTATAAATCCCGAAAAATTTTAGGAAATCCATGCCATCTAGTGAGTAAGATAGATTGAGTGGCACTTTACAGCGCCACTTAACCCGTGCTGGGTGCAAATGCTGCAAAAGGGAGGGGCAAGCATTATGAAAACTCTAAGCATTTCCAAAAAAGAAATTGCTGCCATATCCGCAGCAGAGGTAGAGGAATTGGCTACTCGTCTAGAAATGGATAATTATAGCAATGCTTTTGATGGTTTAAATGACTGGCATCTACTACGGGCGATCGCTTTTCAGCGTCCAGAGTTAGTAGAACCCTACGTCCATCTGTTAGATTTAGAACCATACGACGAAGCATAGGTATTTGAAAATCAGGAGTTAGGGGATAATTCGTAATTCGTAATTCGTAATTAAGAATTAAGTAAAATTCCTTAGCTCCTTACTCTTCAGTTTTTGTCATGGCTAGTTCCAAACCCCCAAGTGAAAATCAGAAAAGTAGGGTTCTTGTGGCTGTGGGCGGTGGTATTGCTGCTTACAAGGTTTGTGAAGTGGTTTCGAGTCTATTTAAATTGGGGGTGGAAGTTCGAGTAATTGTCACCCGTTCAGCACAAGAATTTATTACGCCTCTCACTTTAGCGACCCTCTCCCGTCACCCTGCTTACACAGATGATGATTTTTGGCAACCTACTCACTCTCGCCCATTGCATATCGAGTTGGGTGAGTGGGCTGATTTGTTGGTAATTGCTCCCCTCACAGCTAATACTTTAGCTAAACTAACTTACGGGATGGCTGATAATTTACTCACCAATACCGTCTTAGCTTCCACTTGTCCTATATTGTTAGCACCAGCGATGAATACTGATATGTGGGAACAGCTAACAGTACAGCGTAATTGGCATCAACTATTAACAGATAGTAGATATCACGGCATTGGTACAGCATCGGGATTATTGGCGTGCGATCGCGTCGGTGCTGGTAGAATGGCTGAACCTCCAGAAATTTTGACTTACACTCAATCCCTATTACATACTCAAGGCAAGCGAGATTTAGCAGGGAAGCGAGTCTTAATTAGTGCGGGAAGTACACGGGAGTATCTTGATCCAGTGCGGTTTATGGGCAATCCTTCCACAGGTAAAATGGGACTGGCTTTAGCTCAAGCTGCTCTACACCGTGGGGCAAAGGTGACATTGGTACATGGCCCGGCGAGTTGGGATGTGCCTTTAGGAGTCCAAGCAATTCCCATTATCAATGCTGAGGAAATGCAGCAAGTAATGCTGGAATATTTACCCAACGCAGATATCATTGTTATGTCTGCGGCTGTGGCTGATGTCAAACCTCAAAACTATAGTACAGAGAAATTACCCAAGCGATCGCTCCCTCAGTCTTTACCTTTGGAACCTGTACCAGATATCGTTGCTCAATTAGGCAAACTCAAACAACCCCATCAGCGTTTAATTGGTTTTGCTGCCCAGACAGGGGATATAGTTACACCAGCTAGAGAGAAATTATATAGTAAAAAATTGGATGCGATCGTTGCTAACCCTATCGATCAACCAGATAGCGGTTTTGGTAGTGACAATAATCAAGCTGTCTTTTTAGATAACCAAGGGCGTGAGGTGAAAATTGCACCTTGTTCTAAATTACAAATGGCGCATCATATATTTGATTTTGTCAGGAATTAGCCCAAAAAGAGGCAGAAGGGCGAATGGGAAATATTGCATTCAGTTCTCTCTATACTCTCACCAAAAGTATTAATTTCTGGAACTAATACGTATGTCTTAAGAGTGAGAGCATAACTTATCTCTTACTCAAGAGTGTTGTTTTTTTTATCTTCAATTTGGTAGAAACAGAAGGAATCATTTTGATTAGATAAGGACACTCTGATGGCGATTAATCACAAAACCTTAGCTACGCCGGCAGAACAGAAAAATTTTACTAGTGTCAATTACAACGTTACAATTACCACCAGCGAATTGATTTTTAATCAATCTATCTTAGGAACTATTGACGAACAGGACGAACAAGACATCTTTACATTCACCGGTAGTGTGGGACAGCTATTGTATTACGATGCTCTCAAGAATAAATTACGCCTAATGTGAATTAAGAAAAAAGGCGGGAGAAGTAAGAAGATGAAAGTTACCAGCTTCTCAAATCAAACTTCCCCCATGACTAGCATAAACTTTGGAACGCTAT
>NZ_JACJRF010000065.1 GCF_014697105.1 Anabaena subtropica FACHB-260
GTTCTTCTTCGCTCTCTGCGATTTCAATCTTAAAAGTGCGGCTCATGGTTATTTTAATTTATCGAGTTTGTTTCCTCTATTATATGCACCTTCATATTAAACTGGTATAAGTTATTTGATAAAGTCAATGATGAATATTTCGCTGCCAGTCTTGCCAAACCACGCCTAGCCTGGAGTCGAATTAATACTTACCGTAAATTAGGACATTATGAGTCAGCTAGAGATAGGGTAGTGATAAGTTCGACTCTTGATGATGCTAAAGTACCTGAGTTTGTAGTAGAGTTTGTGTTGTATCACGAATTGTTGCACAAGTACCACGGCACGAAATGGGTTCAGGGAAGAAGAATGGTTCATACTCAAGAGTTTCGTACCAATGAAAGCAAGTTTAAATTTTACAACGAAGCATTGGAATGGTTGAAAAATTTAACATCTGTTTGTTGTAATTAAAAACGGGTTATAAAAAATTTCACAATTGTTCAGATTAGCCAAAACTAGAAGCAGCTTATGGACGTAAACGTAAATTAATCCAACTATTTAAATAATTAGATAAATAGTATCAATACTATTGAACAAAACCCCACAAAAATACAAGCACAAATCACTAATGAAATTGAATTATATTTTAAGTCTAACTTTATTATAAAAAATATTTATTTATGATAATAAGCCTAGATTTTTGATTAATTCTAGAGCTTTTTCAAAACTAATACCTTGTTTAGTAGCAATATATAAAAATGCTATAACTGATGAACGTATAGAGTTATCACAATGAATGAGAGTAGGTTTTGGCAGTTTGTCAATTGTTTGTAATACCTGAAGTGTGCCTTTATGGTTAATTTCTTCAAGTTTGACGGGTAAATTGATATAGTGCAAACCTAAAAACTCCAGCTTATCTTTCTCATTGTCTAGCTGTTCTTTTTCATCAGGAGAGCGCAAGTTAAGCACAGATTTATAACCATCTTCACTGATTTTCGAGAACTGATCTGGTATGATTTGTCCGGCGATCGCTAACTGATCATTAATTTTTCTGACAGTATTCATTGTCATCGCCTGTTTAATAGTGAGTCATCTGTTAAATGGAAAAATTAAAGATTACCAGCAACAGATTTAGTTGCTGGTAAAAAGCTTAATAATCTTGTTTTTTAGCAGGATCGCCCTCAAAAGGCTGAACGCCTGTGGCTGGATAGTCATCATCTCTAATACCGAAAATTCTCGTGACTGCACCTGAGATGTAGTTCATAACTTGCAGACAAAGTTCTTTGAGTAACTGGATGGTGTGAGACATAATCTTTTCTCCTTGTAAGCTTAGTGCTAATAAGAATTTTTTAAGAATTAATCTGTTTGAGAAAATAGTGGTTTCAGATGCCAGCATCGCTCTAATAGTTGAACTGAATCATACATCCAGCATCTTTCTAACCTTTGACGAATTTGGTAATTGTGTAAAAATTTGACAGGATTGAAAACTGTTGTAGGTGCAAATAATGGTTGATTAAAAAATTGCCAAAGTACTAAAAACTGTTTCATGAATTTATTTTTAGTGAGATATGTAAATAAATCTGTGTAAACGCCATCAATCATCAAAATCTTCTAGAGATTTTGGTTGTGTGATTGCTGGTTTAACTACGGCTAGTCTGTCTACATTGATAATTTATGAAAGAAATTTGAGGAAGTTGTGAGGAATTGACATTCCGAGCAACACATTTCATCGGGTGGGCATTTTCTTCAAAACGATACGCCACCTATTGCCACTCTTCACAAGTTCCTCAAGTTTTGGGCTTAACTTCAAGATAGAAGCTACAGTTTGCATCTCTTTGATCAATGATTTCAGCAACTCTCACAGGCCCAGAAGATGAAAAACAGAACTTTTGCAACTATAGATGGCAATGAGGCTGTTGCTCAAGTCGTCTATCAAATCAATGAAGTTATCGCCATTTATCCAATTACGCCCTCTTCCCCAATGGCTGAGTGGGCGGATGCTTGGGCTAGTGGAGGTAAAGCAAATATTTGGGGTACTGTCCCGACAGTGGTAGAGATGCAGAGTGAAGGGGGCGTTGCAGGTGCAGTACATGGGGCGTTGCAAACAGGTTCACTCACAACTACATTTACTGCATCCCAGGGATTATTGCTGATGATCCCCAATATGTACAAGATTGCTGGTGAACTGACACCTACAGTATTTCATATTGCGGCGCGATCGCTCGCTGCCCAAGCTTTATCAATTTTTGGCGACCACAGTGATGTGATGGCTACTCGTAGCACTGGTTTTGCTATGTTGTGCGCGGCTTCTGTCCAAGAAACACATGACTTTGCCCTCATTTCTACAAGAACCACTTTAGAATCACGCATACCATTTCTACACTTTTTTGATGGTTTTCGGACTTCCCACGAAATTAATAAAATCGAACTATTAACACCAGCAGATTTACAAACATTTATCCCTAATCAATTGGTTATTTCCCATAGGTCACGTGCTTTAACACCAGATAAACCAGTTTTACGCGGTACAGCCCAAAATCCTGATGTTTATTTCCAAGCCAGGGAAACTGTTAACCCTTATTACCTGGCTTGTCCAGATATCACTCAAAAAGTGATGGATGAGTTTGCCCAAATGACTGGGCGACAGTATCAACTATTTGAATATTATGGCGACCCGGCGGCGGAAAGAATTATCGTCCTCATGGGTTCTGGTTGTGAAACTGTGCAGGAAACTGTAGATTATCTCAATACCCTTGGGGGAAAAGTTGGTGTCGTGAAAGTGCGGTTATATCGGCCATTTGATAGCCAGAGATTTATCGTTGCTTTACCTGCGACTACTCGTAGCATCGCCGTTTTAGACCGTACCAAAGAACCAGGCGCATCTGGTGAGCCTTTGTATGTGGATGTGGTAACAGCTATTCATGAAGCAAATCCCAAATCTCAAATCCAAAATCTAAAATCTATAGTTGGTGGTCGTTACGGGCTTTCCTCCAAGGAATTTACACCAGGGATGGTGAAGGCTGTGTTTGATAATTTAGCTCAAACTACGCCGAAGAATCACTTTACGATTGGGATTAATGATGATGTCAGCCACACCAGTTTAGATTATGACCCCAACTTCCACATCGAACCAGACAATATAGTGAGAGCCATCTTTTATGGCTTGGGTGCTGATGGAACTGTAGGCGCAAATAAAAACTCAATCAAGATTATTGGTGAGGAAACAAATAATTACGCTCAAGGTTACTTCGTTTACGACTCGAAAAAATCTGGTTCGGTGACGGTTTCTCACCTGCGTTTTGGGACTCAACCCATCCGTTCTACATATCTCATCACCAAAGCTAACTTTGTTGGTTGTCATCAATGGGAGTTTCTGGAAAAATTGCCCATCCTCAGAGACATTGTAGTGGGGGGTACTTTGTTGTTAAATTCTCCTTACGACAAAGATGAGGTTTGGGAACGGCTACCCAGTACTGTCCAGGCGCAAATTCAAGAAAAGCAAATCAAAGTTTATGTGATTAATGCTGACAAAGTTGCTCGTGAAGCGGGGATGATGGGCAGAATTAACACGGTGATGCAGGTTTGTTTCTTCGCCTTATCTAATGTACTACCAAAGGAAGAAGCGATCGCCCAAATTAAGCAATCCATCCGCAAGACTTACGGCAAAAAAGGCGAACAGATTGTACAAATGAATATCAAAGCCGTTGATACTACCTTGGACAATTTGCATGAACTAGAGGCTAAAGAAACATCTTCCCCACTCCCCATTCCTTATTCTCCAATCCCAGAAAATGCCCCTATTTTTGTCCACGATGTCTTAGGTAAAATGATCGCCCGTGCTGGGGATGAATTACCAGTGAGTGCATTACCCAACGATGGCACATATCCCACGGGAACGGCAAAATGGGAAAAACGTAACATTGCTCAAGAAATCCCGGTTTGGGATACAGATGTGTGCATTCAATGCGGTAAGTGTGTAATGGTATGTCCCCATAGTGTGATTCGTAGTAAGGTTTACGAACCAGAACAGCTAGAGAATGCACCATCAACCTTTAAGAGTGCCAATGCTAAAGATCATGATTGGCATGGGTTAAAATTTACCATCCAAGTAGCAGCAGAAGATTGTACAGGTTGTGGTATCTGCGTTGATGTTTGTCCAGCTAAGAATAAGGCAGAACCACGGAAAAAAGCAATTAATATGCAACCACAGTTGCCGTTACGCCAAACAGAACGGGAAAACTGGGATTTCTTCTTGAGTCTTCCCAACCCTAATAGACAGGAATTAAAGCTAACTCATATTAATCAACAACAGATGCAGGAACCCTTATTTGAATTTTCCGGGGCTTGCGCTGGTTGTGGAGAGACACCTTATATTAAATTAGCAGCACAGTTGTTTGGCGATCGCATGATTGTTGCCAACGCCACTGGTTGTTCTTCTATCTACGGCGGTAATTTACCCACCACTCCTTGGACAAAGAATGCTGAAGGACGCGGCCCGGCCTGGTCTAATAGTTTATTTGAAGATAACGCCGAATTTGGTTTGGGTTTCCGCCTATCTATAGATAAGCAAACAGAAATCGCATCTCAACTACTCCGAGAACTGGCGACTGTAGTAGGTAGGGAATTAGTTGATGATATTCTGAATAATCAACAGCAAGATGAATCAGATATTTACGAACAACGCGAACGAATCGCTATTTTGCGCCAGAAGTTAAATGAAATTCAGACTGTTGACTCTAATCTCATATCTCAAATCCAAAATCTCCAATCTTTAGCTGATTATCTAGTGAAAAAAAGCGTCTGGATTATTGGCGGTGACGGTTGGGCTTATGATATCGGCTATGGGGGATTAGATCACGTTTTAGCTAGTGGACGCAATGTCAATATTCTCGTCCTAGATACAGAAGTATATTCCAATACTGGCGGACAAATGTCAAAAGCCACACCAAAGGGGGCTGTAGCTAAATTTGCGGCTGGTGGTAAACCTGCGGCGAAAAAAGACTTGGGTTTGATGGCAATGACTTACGGTAATGTTTATGTTGCGAGTGTGGCAATGGGCGCACGGGATGAACATACCCTCAAGGCGTTTTTAGAAGCAGAGGCTTATTCTGGCCCTTCCTTGATTATTGCTTACAGCCATTGTATTGCTCACGGTATCAACATAAGTACAGCAATGCAAAATCAAAAAGCTGCCGTTGATTCTGGGAGATGGTTGTTATATCGGTATCATCCAGATTTAATTAAGCAAGGTAAAAATCCCCTGCAACTTGACTCCCGCACACCGAAACTACCTCTGGAAGAATCCATGTATTTGGAAAACCGCTTCAAGATGTTGACCAAAACTAACCCAGATGTAGCAAAACAATTACTCAAAGAAGCCCAAGCCGATGTGAATCTGCGGTGGCAGATGTATCAATATTTGGCTGCAAGGGAGAGTAAATAGGGATAAATCAATTAAAAATTTAAAATTATGGATTTAACTACCAATTATCTGGGATTATCATTGCGATCGCCTCTTGTTCCGTCAGCATCTCCCCTATCTGGAGAAATTGACAATATTCTGTGGATGGAAGACGCAGGTGCAGCCGCAGTGGTTTTACCTTCGCTGTTTGAAGAACAGTTGAGCATGGAAAGTTACGAATTACATCATCACTTGACTTATGGGACTGAAAGTTTTCCCGAATCCTTAACCTATTTCCCACAACACCAGAACTTCCGCATCGGCCCTGAAGAATACCTCAACCTGATTCAAAAAAGCAAGGAAAAAGTAAAAATCCCTATCATTGCCAGCCTCAACGGTTCTTCGTTAGATGGCTGGACTGATTACGCCAGAATGATTGAGCAAGCAGGTGCAGCAGCCTTAGAGTTAAATATTTACTCTGTTCATACTGATGCTGATTTAACTAGCGAACAGATAGAGCAGAGTTATATCAATATGCTCAAGGTCGTCAAAGCATCAGTGCAGATTCCGGTAGCAATTAAGCTAAGTCCCTATTTTACCAACATGGCAAACATGGCAAAACGTTTAGATAACGCTGGGGCTGATGCTTTGGTGCTATTTAACCGTTTTTACCAGCCAGATATTAATTTAGAAACTCTAGAGGTACAGCCTAATGTACTTTTAAGCACACCTCAGGCAATGCGTTTACCTCTGCGTTGGATTGCCATTCTCTACGGTCAGGTTAATGCTCACCTCGCTGCTACCAGTGGGATTCACAACGGGCATGATGTCTTAAAAATGCTCATGGCTGGAGCAAATATAACTATGTTGTGTTCTGTGTTGCTGCGACATGGCATAGATCATATCCGATGTATCGAAGAGGAAATGCGCCAATGGATGGAAAAACATGAATATGAATCAGTGCAGCAACTCCAAGGAAGCATGAGCCAGAAGAATTGCCCTAACCCCAGTGCTTTTGAACGCGCTCAATATATGTGGGCGCTGCAAACCTATCAACCAGAATGGGGGCGAATTTACCAGCCTTCTCATTATCACGGGTAGATGAGGAATTGGGACGGGGGGCAGGGGGAAAAGGGGAATTTTCTCTCCCTTGCTTCCCTACTCCCTACTCCCACTCTCCACTCCCTACTCCCTAAACTAATATGCGTAAAAAAATAGGTATCCTCACCAGTGGCGGCGACTGTCCGGGGCTTAACTGTGTAATTCGCGCGGTTGTGAGCCATGCAAAACTTACTTATGATTGGGATGTATTTGGTATTCCTTATGCCACCCAGGGCTTACTTGAGCGTCAGGCGATCGCTCTTAATATGCACGGCTGGGATTTGCGGGGTATTGATCCACTGTTAAATATGGGTGGGACGATTTTAGGCACGATTAATAAGGGTGATACCTTAGCCCATGTTGATGAAATGCTTGCCAGTTATCAGGCTTTGGCTTTAGATGCTTTGATTGTCATTGGTGGCGATGGTAGTCTGGCTATTCTCCATGAACTAGCCAAGCGGGGTAATTGGAATTTAGTAGCTATCCCCAAAACCATAGATAATGATGTCGCCTTCACAGAATGGGCGGTAGGTTTTGATACATCTGTCAATACCATTGTTGATGCCCTCAATCGCTTGACTTTTACAGCTGCAAGTCACGATCGCGTGATGATTGTCGAAGTCATGGGACGCAGCGCCGGACATTTAGCCCTACACGCCGGAATTGCCGGTGGTGCAGATGTGATTTTAATTCCTGAAATCTCATACACAATTAGCGGTTTATGTCAACATTTAGCAGAATTGCGCGATCGCTGGCGGCGCAAATTTGCGATCGTGGTGGTTGCGGAAGGTGCAAAGTTGTGTGTGGAATATACGGAGAACAACACAAATACCAAATGCGGACGTGGTCAATACATTGCTGATCAAATCGCGCGATGCAGTAGTAATTGCATTGATACCAGAGTTTCCGTATTGGGACACATTCAGCGTGGTGGTATTCCATCAGCCTTAGACCGTCTCACAGCCACAGTCTTTGGGAAAACAGCCGTTGATTTAATCGCTCAAGGTCAATTTGGGCAAATGGTAGCTTGGCAAAATGGCGGAGTTGTCCCAGTACCCATTGCGGATGTTGTCGCTCAAAGCCCCTTACACGTAAATCCTCAAGGTTATTTGGTACAAAGCGCCCGTTCTTTGGGTATTTACTTAGGGGAGAAGAGTAATGAGTAATGAGTAATGAGTGATGAGTAATGAGTGATGAGTAATGAGTAATGAGTGATGAGTAATGAGTGATGAGTAATGAGTAAATACTCTCTGCCCCTCTGCTTCCCCTGCTCCTTCACTCCCGCATCATCATTAGATGCACTGGCTTTAATCGAACATACCAAGGAAAAGGCCTGTCTTTTAGTTGAACCCATTTTTCCTTATAAAGTTCTACCTGTAGATGATAATCATCAGAACTAGTGGGTGGTTCATGTAACTTGATATAAACAGTTGTTCTGTGCTGTGTTGCGCTTGTTTCCACTAGCCAGCAGGGAAAAGTATTATCCTCATGGGGCTGATTTGAGAAGCTGATTTGATGGGCGCGAATCCCGACAAAAGTTAAGGGTTCGGGGATGGATTCAATCACATTCAGGGTACATCCCCAGTCTGATGCTTCTATTGTTTGTGAGTCAATAAACCTAGCAGGGGAAAAGTTTTTACACTCCGTGACTTGAGCCACTATATATGTTGGTGGTCTCTCAAATATATCTTCCTTCGACCCATAGGCGATCGCTTGTCCTTGAGACAAGACTAAAAGATTGCCACAAACTCGGTAAGCTTCTTCTAATTTATGGGTAATAAACAAATTTATTCCCTCGTACTTGGAAATTACCTTAATCAGCAACTTCTCAATCTGATCCCGTAAATAACTATCTAAGGCTGAGAGGGGTTCATCTAGAAGTAAGGCTTCAGGCTCATTGACTAAGGCTCTAGCCAAGGCTACTCGCTGTTGTTGTCCTCCAGAAAGTTGATGCGGGTAACGGTCTCCCAATCCTGACAACTGCACCATCTCCAGGTATTTTGCTACACGCCTGGGGCGTTCTGTTTTCGGTAAATTTTGCAAACCAAAGCCGATATTTTGGGCTACTGTCAGGTGAGGAAACAAAGCATAATTTTGAAATACGAAACCAATGCGACGCTGACGACTAGGAATATTTATTCCCCGTTCGCTATCAAATAAGACTCGCCCATTCAAAATGATTTTACCTTGAGTGGGAGTTTCCAACCCCGCAATACAACGTAAAGTCATGCTCTTACCAGAACCAGAAGCGCCTAACAAACCTAAAGGATTTTTATCGGCGATAAAGTCAACATCTAGGGCGAAATCGGGTAAATTTTTGTGTAATTTGACTATAAGTTCTGGTTCTGACCTGGGAAAACCTGAATATTCACTATTTTCTGATGATAATCTTTGATACGAAAAATTATTTCCCCAGATTGCTTTATCTTGAAACTGACCAAAAATCAGAAAATTCAAGATTTTTTTGGTAAAAGTGTTAGTCTTTCTCTTCAAAGATTTTGCAGGACGTTGAGCCGTAGACCAAGAGTTAATCGCCGCAATTACACCCAAAGAAATCGCCACCATCACCAATACCCAAATTAAGGCTTTACGCATATTCCCCGCTTCCGCCGCAAAAAAGATGGCGATGGGTATGGTTTGCGTTTTACCGGGAATACTACCCGCCAGCATTAATGTAGCCCCAAATTCACCTAAAGCTCTAGCAAAAGAGAGGATCGTACCACCAACCACACCAGGCCAAGCTAATGGCAGAATAATTTGCCAAAATATCCGCCATTCGGGAGATCCCAAAGTGCGGGCGCTGTTGATAAAGTCAGTTTCAACTTGCTCAAAAGCTCCCAGCACTGTCTTATACATCAAAGGAAAGGCCACAACAGTAGACGCAATTACCGTTGCAGGCCAAGAGAAAATCAGACTAACTCCTAGTCCCATCAAAAGTTGACCAACTGGACTGTTAACACCAAACAAAAGCAGCAACAAGAAACCTACTACTGTTGGTGGTAAAACCAGAGGTAAAGTGAAAATACCATCAATGAAACCTTTACCTTTACCTTGATAATTCAGCATCCACCAAGCAACGATGATTCCCGAAAAAAAGGCAAAAATTGTAGCAACAAAAGAGGTTTTGAGAGAAATCCACAAGGGAGATAAATCAGCTTCCATTTAACTAAATGCTGGTAATTGCTGAGGAACAAGGAATCGTAATACGTATTAGTTGAGGCGAGTAAATCCGTATTTCTCAAATACTGGTTTTGCCGTGTCACTAGAAATAAAATCGACAAATTCCTTTGCTGCTGCTTGATTTTGACTGCGTTGTATGACTGCTATGGGATAGATGATTGGTTTATGACTGCCTTTTGGTGCAGTAGCAACTATCTTGATTTGGTTTGAACTTTGAGCATCTGTAGCATAGACAATACCTGCATTCACGTTACCAGTCTCTACGTAAGACAAAACCTGACGTACATCTTTGGCAAAGACAATTTTTGGTTTGACGGCATCATATAATTTCAATGATGTCAAAACTTCCTGAGCGTACTGTCCTGCGGGAACACTTTCGGGGTCGCCAATAGAAAATCGTTGGACTTGATTACTGCTTAAATCTTGAAAGTTGGCAATACCAGTAGTTTTTTGAGAAGCAATTAAAACAACTTCATTTCCTAATAAGTTTTTGCGAGTACCTGGAAGTAGAAGATTTTTTTTATCTAAAGCCTCTATTTGTCTCTGTGCTGCCGAAATGAAGACATCAACAGGCGCGCCTTGTTCAATTTGTTGTTGTAGAGAGCCAGAACTACCAAAGTTATAAGTAATTTTAGTGTTTGGATATTTTTCTTTGTATACAGGTGCGATCGCTTTCATGGCATCCTGCATACTAGCCGCTACTGATATTGTCAGTTCTGTTGCTTGAGCCTGTGAGGTTAGAGTTGCGTTAGGAATATTTGTTGCGACCTGGTTACAGCCTACTACTGCTAAAAATGAAACCAATATCCAGGCTGTCAGGCTGAAAAAATGTTTCCTTTTCATCGGGCGATCTCTAATTTTCCATAGAATACCAACTTATTGCGGTAATATACCAACTTTTTTAGTATAAAATTGGTAAATTGCTTTGGATAAATTCCAGATGTTAAATAGCGATCGCTATCCTTATATTGCTTCTTTTAGTATGAATAGTGGGTAATTAATGTTATTTTTAGGTGATAAAATCCTGACAAAAAGCAACCTCATTCTTACATTCATTGTCACCAATTAAGTTGGTAAAAAAATTATACATATAAAAACTCATTGTAGATAGGCGATACCTGCTTATCTACAAAATTTTTACCAAACTTTTAAGGCGTTTCCTGGGGGGTAATTATCTCAGGTAAGTGGCTGGAATGATTGGCTTGCAATCTTACCCAGACAAAAAAGGGAATTGCTAGTAATTGAGTAGCCGAAGAAAAGACAATCAGCATAGTCAAGGAATGATCATACAAAACACCCATCAAGGCGCTACCGAGAAACCAAGATAGACCATAGCCTGTACTAAAGATTCCGTAAGCAGTAGCGCGTTTACCCTTAGGAACCATGTTGGCGATCGCCGCTTTGAGGACTGATTCTTGCGCTCCCATTCCGATACCCCAAAAAGCCATACCTAGTAAAGCCAAGCGGCTATCACCTAAAAATACTAGTGGTGCAAATAAGGACGAAATAAAAGCAGCCACTACCAAGGTGTAAATACCAATGCGGTCAAAGAAATATCCAAATATCAAAGCAGCGATCGCATCTACACCCATAGCCAAAGCATAAAACAAAGGAATTGTCTGTCCAGAAGCAACGCCTCCCTTTTGGAAATGAAAGGCAATCAAGGGAAAATCGGCATAACCAGCAGCAATAATTGCGACAGCACCCAGATAAATCCAGAATATTCGCGGTAATTTATCTGATTGATCACCCTCAATTTCTGCTTCAAAATCGCTGGGATTGGGATAAATAAATTGTAAAACCAACAACACAATCAATCCCAAAACCGCAGGCACTATCAAGATTGTGAAGGCATGGCGATATTCTCCCTGGAAATAAATCATGGCGGCGATCGCCAAAGGCCCCATGACTGCACCAGTTTGATCCATTGCTTCGTGCAGACCGAAGCCAAAACCTCGACCGATTTGACTAGCACCGTGGGATAGTAGTGCATCTCTTGGGGGAGTACGAATTGCTTTACCTGTGCGTTCCGCCATCATCAGACCAGCCGCAGCTTCCCATCTGCCAGTTAAAGCCAATAACGGCACAACGGCTGTGTTCAAAATGTAGCCGAGAGTTGTGATTCCCCAATATTTGCCAGTCTGGTCGCTGAGATAACCAATAACTAAGCGCAAACCATAGCCAATCAATTCTCCAAAACCAGCTACTAAACCTACCACAGTGCCACTAGCGCCTAAAACCTGTAAATAAGCTCCTGTAATACTACGCGCTCCTTCATAAGTAGCATCAGCACACAAGCTGACAAAACCTAGTAAAATCACAAACCTCAACGCAGCCGACTTCTGTGGCATACTCCATAATTAATAATTAGACATCCCCACATTGAAGCATGGGATCTAAAACAAAAGCTGGCTGTGTGTGTAAGAAAATATTGGAGTAAGTGTAGAGTACTTGAATTATTAATATATTGTTAAAGTTGGAGATTTCTGCTATCACATCTTTGATAGTGGTTGCCGCACACAGGAATTTATTATGCTAGTACAGGGGATAAGGGACTAGGCAGGGAGCAGGGGGAAGACAACAAAATATTATCTGAGTAAATTGGATAATTTATTTTATGGAAATCCCTAAAGTGATCAATAGCCAGATGATTACCAGTGTCAAACTAGTAACTACTATGACAATGATGCTGAAAAATCATTTTCTTTTCTTACAAAGAGCAAACTAGGTAAACTTTTTGCGTAAAATCAAAGCTTGATGGGATTTTACAAAAATTATTCAAAATAACCAATTTTATTGGTAATCTTATGCCAAGAAAAGAACAAGGATGGGTTACATTTCAAACATCTGAAGAAGAGCGCAAAATTTTAGAAGAGTTTTGTCAACACTCTCAACGCACAAAGACCGAAATTCTCCGAGAATTGGTACGTGGTCTAGATGGATACACTTCATCATCTGCACCACCAATACCAACCAAGTCTAAAGAAAAGAAAAAGACTGATGATTTGGAAGTAGCAACTATTGTGCCTAAACGACCTCTTAAAGTCAGTTCTCGCAATATTCTTAAAGGTATCGTGAAACAAGTTGTCAGAGGAGAAGTTAGCACTCAAGTAACATTGAGAGTTGTGCATGAAGTTGAGTTAACTTCAATTATTACGACAAACGCAGCAGATGAGTTAGAAATAATCGAGGGTACGGAAGCTTATGCAGTAATTAAGTCCAATGATATTGCTATTGCGAAGGATTGAAGGAAAAGGTAATTTTTACAAAAATCTCAATTGCGCTTTTCCACACCCGCAAATATGCAACACCCTCAATTCTTCTAATTTCAAGCTTTCAGTACATGATGTAAGCTATTTAATAATTCTTTCGCAGTGAAGGGTTTTGGTAAAATTTGCCGCACACCAATCACATCTGCTTGTGACAAGGTTTCTGTAGAATTGATGCCACTGCTGGCAATAATTTGTACCTTGGGGTTCATTCTTTTTAAGGTGCGAATGGCGGTGACACCATCCATTTCTGGCATCATCATATCCATGAAAACAGCGCTAATACGATGCTTGTGTTGGGCATAGAGAGCGATCGCTTCGATGCCATTACAGGCTGTCAGGGCGCTGTAGTTATGATTTTCGAGAATCATCTTGGCAATTTCGCAAATTGGAGCTTCATCATCAACAACTAAAATCAATTCTCCATTACCTAGTGATGTTTCCATCTCGTCTTGGATTAAATCTGGCGTTGCTTGGATTGCTGGCAAGAACAGCTTAAATTTACTACCTTGACCAACTTGGCTGGAGACCTTGATAAAACCACCATGACCTTTGATGATGCCTAGCGCTGTTGAAAGCCCCAATCCTGTACCAGATCCCACCGCTTTTGTAGTGAAGAATGGCTCGAAAATCTTGTTTAAAATTTCTGGGGGTATGCCCGTACCAGTATCAGTGATGGTCAATTGAATGTAATTACCAACAGAAGCTTCTAAAATCATGCTGGCATAGGTTTCGTCAATAAATATATTTTTTGCTGTGATGTTGATACTGCCACCATCAGGCATAGCATCACGGGCATTAACGACGAGATTCATCAGCACTTGATGCAATTGGGTGACATCTCCAGATACAGCCCACAGTTCTTCTGGAAAGCTAGTAAGAAATTCAATTGATTTGGGAAATGTCTGTTTACCAATCAGGATAATATCGGTAATTAAGTGCTTGAGTTGGACTATTGTCCGTTCTCCTTTAAAACCCCGTGCAAAGGATAGCACCTGTTTGACTAACCCTGCTCCCCGTCTGGCGTTACTTTCTACAATCTCTAATAGGTGTTGCGATCGCTCCGAATCTTGGTTAATTTTGATTTTCAAGAGTTGAGATGCTGCCAAGATTGGTGTCAAAATATTATTCAGGTCGTGAGCAATTCCACCTGCAAGTGTACCGAGGCTTTCTAATCGTTGAGCGCGAAAAAACTGTTCTTCTAGTTGTTTTTTCTGGGTAATATCGGTGTCAACAATTAAAATTGATTTCGGTTGCCCTGCTGCATCACGCATTAGTGTCCAACGGCTTTCAACGATAATTTCTTTGCCGGATTTAGCAAATTTTCGCAACTCACCTTGCCACAATCCTACCTCAATCACAATGTTGAGAGCTTCTTCATCGAGGTGCAATGAAGTTTCTGGATATAGTAACTCTTGGACATTGCTGCCAATAGCTTCTTGTTTTGACCAACCATACAGATATTCTGCCCCTTGATTCCAGAATAAGATTTCGCTTTGTAAATCTCTGACAAAAATCGCATCGGTAGCCACTTCCAGTAAAGCCGCTTGCTCACTAATTTTTTGTTCTGCTTGTTGGCGATCGCGCAGCGCGGCTTGCTGTTCACTGATATCGGCAAAGGAAGTAACTACTGCATAGGGGATGGTTTCATTTTCCCGACACAGAGGCTGAGAATTAATGGAAATCCAGGCTAATTCTCCATCTGGCTTGTGAACCCCCATAATGACGTTAGAGCATGATTGATTTGTTCGTAAAGTTACCATTGCTGGATGCTGTTCACGAGGGAAAGGAGAACCGTCTTGATGAATGGTACGCCAATGCTCGCCAACACAAGTGCGTTCCATCATTTGCTCTCGGCTTAACCCTAAAATTTTCTCAGCGCTGTGATTACAAGTAATAATCTTGCCATCAGCACCATGTAAAACAATCCCCTCACTCATGGTTGTCACCACGGAGCGATAGAGTTCTTCACTTTCTTTGAGGGCTATTTCTGCTTGTTTGCGATCGCTAATATCTCTGGTTGTACCAATCATTCTGATGGCCTGACCAGTTTCGTTGTAGTAAACTTTGCCTCTGCCACTGAGCCAATGGATGCTGCCATCAGGCCAGATAGTCCGATATTCAATGGTAAATGGGACTCCTTGTTCAATACTGTTAGTGACAGATTGAGTGAAACCCTCTCGGTCTTGAGGATGGATTAATTGTAGAAAGTCTTTAGGACTTGGACATAAAGTTGTGCTTGGCAGACCATACAGTGATCCCATGTTGCCAGACCACAAAGTTTCATTGGTCAAGAGATTCCAGTCCCAGATACCCATGTTGGCAGATTCCAAAGCTAAATTCAATCTTGTCTCACTCTGCCGTAGTGATTCTTCTGCCTGTTTGCGTTCAGTGCCACCATATAAGAAAACTTTGCCTTGTGGATCCTGCATGGCAAACCTTCTATCCCCAATCCAGCGCGTCGAGCCATCTGGTCGTAAAATGCGATATGCCTGCTTATAGCCTTGATCACAAAATTTTATCTGCTGTGATTTTTGTAAGGCTTGAATACTGCTAACAGTTTTTACCTGATTCAAACCTTGCAACAAGCTATTTACAGTCACAATACCGCTCAATTGCTCCCTATCGTTCAAAATTGGCAGATGACGAATCTGATGCTGATGCAATAGCGATAAAACTGTGAAAATATCTTGAAAATCTGACATTTTCATAGTGATGATTGGATATGTCATCACGTCAACTATTTTCACATCCGATAAATCAAATCTTGACGCAGTCAGCCTTACTAAGTCTCGCTCTGTGAAAATTCCCAAGAGATGACCTGCTTCAATCACTAAAACATAGCTAGTTTCTTTTAAATCCCTATTGCCATAAGTACACGATGAGTTTAAGCTAGTCGATGGCAAACTCTTCGGTTGTTGCTGATTCATCAAGCTAACAGCATCTGTGACATATGTATCAGGACTAACCGTCAAAGGATGACGATCAATCAAATGGTCTAAATTGTGTAGATGAATCGGCGGCTCATCGAATCGCATAGTTAATTCGTCAATCTTCATTATCTTATTGACCGCAGAACGAGTTGGTGAAACTGATCGTGAGCAAATTGTGAATCTTGAGATTTGACTGAAAGTTAATTGAGCTTTATCGCAATTTCTAATAAGAAATTGTTATTGAGTACTACTAGACAAAACAGCCATATTATGCACCCAACGATTAAGCCGGATGGGATGTTAATTTAACTTAGATACTCTTCAGAATTATTCTATTGGCAAATCACTAATAGATGATCTATGACTTTAAAAAGATTATCTTATTCAATGGTTGTACTATGCCAATTAGGCTGAGATAAATAGAGATTTATATTTCAAATAGTGGCAATTGTTTTTATCTATGGTCAATAGTCATTATTTCTCTTTTCTCCCTGCCCCCCTGCCTTTCTTACTCCATTGCTCGAATTTGTTTGTTTGCTTCATTCTGCGCCCTTAACATTGCCTGCTGTAATGGTTGTTGTGCTAATAGAGCGCTAACAAACTGATTATCAAAATTGTTCACAATTGGGGCTGGGTATTTACCAACTTGCCACGGGGTAGCATCATTAACTCCAGCAACTAAAGGCGATCGCAGTGGATCTTGTGCATATCCCAACTTTTGGGATACTGATTTACGCGTAGGTAAAGCAAAACCTGTGCTTGTCCATTTCTGCATTCCGGCTTTACCTGTGAGGTAGGAAATTAACTCCCAAGCTTCGGTTTTGTGCTGTGATTGTTTATTCATTACATAGGCGACGGTAAATACCATTGTGCCTTTTTTGTTATTAATAGTTGGTAATTGTGCAGTGGCAAATTCTAATTGAGGAAAAGTTTCTTTTAAATAAGGAATTGCCCAATTACCTTCAATTACCATCGCTACTTTCTCTTGACCAAACATTTCACTACCTGAGTTTGTTCCTACATCAGATTTTTGGGCAGATGATTTATCTTTTTGATACTGATCTATGACTAATTGCAATCCCTGTAAGCCAGCTGCACTAGCAAAGGTAGCATAACCATTTTTATCGACTACTTCCCCCCCAAAAGCTCTAATTTTGTAAGCCTGACGTGCTAATTCAGGCATTTCTCCAAAGCCATACCTGTTGAGTTTACCTGTCAATTTTTGGGAGTAGGTGCGTAATTCTTGCCAAGTTGTTGGCGGACTGCTCAAATCAGCAGCAGCAAAGGCTTTTTTGTTATAAAACAGCGCCAAGGTGGAATAGTCTTTAGGAAAACCGTAGATATGATTCTGATATTTAAAGCTATTTAATAGATTTGGTTCAAAATCGGCTAAGTCAAATTCGGGAGTAATGTAACGATCCAGTGGTTCCAGCACATTCTGACTCATCAAAAAAGGAGCCTCCAGCGCATCTAAATAGAAGACATCAGGGGCTGCTTCTCCAATCAAGCGGGTTTTGATCACATCCATATATTGGTCAGAAATTACCTCATATTTGACCTTAATAGTTGGATGCTGTGCTTCAAAGTCTTGCAAAACCTGTTTCAACAGTTTTCGCTCCACCGGAGAACCCCCCCACCCACTAAGTTTAATGGTGACAGGAGTTGATGCTGGAGATGAACTTTGTATTTGCCAACTATGGTAAGCAATGATAGCGATCGCGATCGCCATCACTAATCCCAGAAATTGCCACCAACTTTTTTTCATCACAACCAGATGGGAACTAGGGGAGAGTAACTATTGATTAACTTTCCAACTTGCTAAATCTGCTAGAGAGCGATCGCGGTAACGTCCATAACGCTCTGGTTTACTTTTGATTTTCACACCCAAATCTGGCAAAATGCCAAAGTTAGGGGGCATTGGTTGGAAGTGTTTAGGCGAGGCAGAACTGATAAATTCCAATAATGCGCCTAACATTGTGGTTGCTGGTAAAGCTAAAGGTTCTTTACCTAAAGCCAATCTTGCAGCGTTGGTTCCCGCTAACCAACCACCGGCGGCGGCTGCTGTGTAGCCTTCCGTACCAATCAACTGTCCAGCCGCTAATAAGGTGGGACGCTGCTTAAATTGTAGGGTAGGTAGCATTAATTGGGGCGCATTAATAAATGTATTGCGGTGCATCACTCCCAACCGGACAAATTCCGCCTTTTCTAACCCCGGAATTAACTGAAATACGCGCTTTTGTTCACCCCAACGCAGATTAGTTTGAAATCCCACCATATTCCACAACTGACCGGCTTTGTCTTCTTGTCGCAACTGCACCACCGCATAAGGACGTTCTCCAGTCCGGCTATCAGACAAACCCACTGGTTTCAGGGGGCCGTAGCGCATGGTATCTTCTCCCCGTTGTGCTTGTTCTTCGATGGGGAGACAGGCTTCAAAAAATTTGGCTGTTTCTCGGTCAAAATCTTTGAGTTCTGTTTGTTCAGCCTGGCGGAGTTCTTCCCAAAAATGTAAATACTGTTCCTTGTTCATTGGACAGTTGAGATAGGCGGCTTCACCTTTGTCATAGCGCGAAGCCATAAAAGCGATATCCCGGTTAATGGAATCTCCTACAACGATGGGACTAGCCGCATCAAAAAAGCTCATGTATTCCATCCCGGTGAAGCGATGCAAATCTGCCGCCAAATCGGGACTAGTCAAGGGGCCAGTTGCTAAAACTACAATTCCATCGGGAATGGCTGGGACTTCACCACGGCGAAATTCTACTAAGGGATGGTTTGCCAGAGTTTGGGTTAAATCTTGACCAAATTGACCCCGATCTACTGCTAGTGCGCCGCCTGCGGGTACGGCGTGTTCATCGGCTTTGGAAATTACAACAGAACCCAGTTGGCGTAATTCTTCATGTAGTAATCCCGTCGCGCGATCGCTGGCCATTGCCCCAAAGGAGTTACTACACACTAACTCCGCTAAATGTTCTGTATGATGGGCAGGGCTGAAGCGTTTGGGACGCATTTCATGCAAAATTACTGGCAATCCCGCCTGGGCGATTTGCCATGCTGCTTCTGTCCCAGCTAGTCCACCTCCAATTACTTGTATCGGTTGTTGAGTCATAGCTAATTTTTAATACTTAATTAAATACACTTGCTCGGACTGTTCATATATCCACAATCATAAATGATTATTTCCCAAAATACCGTAGGGTGGGCAGTGCAGCACCATATCATCTCTTTGCCGTGCAATGCAGCGCCCTACCAATAGTTTTTCCTTCAATCATCAAATCAACTATTGGGCGAATATAATTCGCCAGGGCTAGTATTAATTTAAACTTTACAAACAATCTCTAAAACTTTTTCATATATTTCTGTTTTATAGCTTCTACCTCTTGCCTCAATTCATGGGCATGAATTAAACCAACATAACCTCTAAATTGACAATTACCATCAATATTATAAACAGACACGCGGGGAACATGAGCTAGATTATCGCGCATTCTTAATCTACCGCTACCATCTGAAAATGGAAAATTCTCTCTCAACTTATCAACATTACCGAATAACTGATCCCAGCTATTTTGCTCTAGAGGATTTATTTCCTGTGCAGATTTTCTCTCTTTTAACAAAGTAATAGTCATACCCGGCACTTTTGTTAACCGCTCAATCACTTTATCTATGATTTTTTCATCCTCTAAAAGATTATCGACAATAATTTTTACTGTTTGAGGACAAGTCCAATAGTTAATATGAGCATCTGCTGCACCTGCGGCGATCGCTGCTAGAGAAAAAGCCTGATTGACACCTGGGTTGAGTTTACTAGCTGCTTCCATAGCAGTAAATTCAGCAACTGCGCGCACAGTTCTTTCTAAATCGTTGGCATTGGTAGATATAAATTTATCTTTCACCGATAAATTACAGCCATGCTTTAATTTTAAGCTAGAGCTTATAGGGTAAGCGATTAAATCTGAAGAATGAATAATATCAGAAATGTTGAAAGCTGATACAAAACTTTACATTCTTAGTTAGACTAACTCCAAAAGTCCTAAAATAGTCAACATAACATTATCTCCTCAAACCAATGAACATAAC
>NZ_JACJRF010000066.1 GCF_014697105.1 Anabaena subtropica FACHB-260
TCAAAAACCTCCTGGTATTACTACTTTGGTTCGCGGTCTTGAGCAATTTGAATCCACTTTTTTTGGCTGGAAACTCGCTCTGGGCAAACTTGTGTGTACACCGTAGCTATAAAGAGAGAGGCTTTCAATCTTCCCCCTTCCTTTATAGGGAAGGGGGTTAGGGGGTTAGGTCACAATGACTTACAAGACTGGGAAAACCTCTCCCCTGCCAGGAGAGAAGCTTTAAATCTTCCCACTTCCCCACCAGAGATGGAAGTTAGAGAGTTAAGTCTGCCCCCAACAGCCATACAACCATTTCAACCAGCAACACATACACCCTTACCGCGAAGCTTACGCAAATTAATCGCAGAAACCAATAAGGGTGATGGAGGTCAAAAAAGTACCCCGACAACTTCCACGGTAGTAAAAATCTTGACTCCTATTCCTGACAGTGTTGTAGATGTACCAGCAAGTACAGTAGCCGTGCAGTTTCCGGCTGGCAGTCAGATAGAATTGTGGGTAAATGGCGCATTGGTAGATGCTTCTTTACTGGGACGTACAGAAACTGATGCTGATACTAACTTGGTAACGCAGACATGGTATGGAGTTCCGCTTAAAGAAGGGAAAAATATTCTGGCTGCACAAATAGTAGGAGGGACAGAAGCACCTGTCACAGTGCGGGTAGTGGTCAGGGGAACAGCCAGAAAATTAACTATAGAAACTGTTGAATCTCGTGTACCGGCTGATGGACGTTCAACAGCAACAATTCGCGGTCAACTCCTCGACGACAATGGGAATCGCTCAAATCAAGATACTGTTATTACATTAATTCCGACAGTGGGAGAGTTGCTAGGAACAGACTTGCAACCAGAACAACCGGGATTTCAGGTACAAGCGAAGGGGGGGGAATTCGCCGCGATATTGCGATCGCCTCTGCAAGCCCAAACAGCCAGGATTCGGGCAGTAGCCAATGACTTAGAAGCCTTTACCCAACTAGAATTTGCCACAGCACTCCGCCCTAGTTTGGTGACTGGGGTGATAGATTTGCGTTTAGGAGCTAGAGGTACAAATTATTACGGCAGTTTCCGTGATTTCTTGCCACCTAATAGAGATAATAGAACCCAACTTGAATTTAACTCAGCCATATTTGCCACGGGTGCGATCGGTGAATGGTTGTTTACTGGCGCATACAACAGTTCTCGCAGCCTTAACGAAGATTGTAACTGTGATAATCGTTTGTTTAGGGCATACCAATTTAGTGAACAAAACTATCCTGTTTACGGCGATAGTTCTACAGTTAATGTTGTTACACCTTCAATTGATAGCCTATATCTGCGTTTTGAACGTTCTACAGAAATTCCGGGTACTGCGCCTGATTATGCCATGTGGGGTGACTACAATACAGAAGAGTTTGCCCGGTTTTCTCAACAGTTTACAGCAGTTACGCGCCAACTCCACGGCTTTAAAGCCAACTACAACTTAGGCAATCTGCAAATAACAGGTTTCTATGGCAATAATTTAGAAGCTTTCCAACGGGATACCATCCCTCCTGATGGGACTAGTGGTTTTTACTTCCTTTCTCGTCGGTTAGTCGTTCCTGGTAGCGAAAATGTCTTCATTGAGTTAGAAGAACTCAATCGTCCTGGTACAGTATTGGAGCGTAAACAGCTAAATCGTGGCCCAGACTATGAAATAGACTACGATCGCGGTACTTTAATCTTCCGCGAACCCATTCTGCGTACCGATATTGATACAACGGGACAAGTCCTAGTGCGTCGAATTGTTGTTAGCTATCAATACGACAGCGACAATGCCAATAGCAATATATATGCAGGTCGTTTGCAATATAACTTTTCCCGCACCCTCAACCAAGAGAGTTGGATAGGTGCAACTTATCTCAGAGAAAATCAAGGATTACGTGGTTTTGAACTCTATGGCGCAGATGCCATGATTTCTCTGGGTACACAAGGTAATTTGACAGCAGAATATGCCCATTCCCGTAATCATTCAGACATTATGGGGCGGGTGCGTGGCGAAGCCTACCGTTTAGAAGCGCAAGGAGAAATTTTTCAAGGTTTACAAGGTCGTGCTTATTATCGCTATGCTGATACAGGCTTTGCCAATAACGCCACCATCAGCTTTGTCCCTGGTCAAACCCGCTATGGGGCGCAATTGACAGGGAGACTTTCCCAGAATACAAATATCCGGGCGCAATACGACCACGAAGATAACTTTGGGATTGCACCCCAACCACTAGACACATTCGAGGAATTATTTTCCCCACGTTCAGAAGCCATTCCCGGTAGTCAAGTCGATAATTCCCTGACTACAATTTCGGCGGGGATACAACAACGCATAGGTAAAGCCACTATAGATGTAGATTGGATTCACCGCGATCGCCAAGACAGGATGGCGACGAACGCATTAGACAGTACATCAGACCAATTACGTTCCCGTTTCACCTATCCCCTAACCAACAACCTCACATTCCAAGCCCAAAACGAACTCACCCTATCTTCCCAAAAAGATACTGTCTACCCAGACCGCACCATCTTAGGACTAAATTGGGCTGTTGTCCCTGGTGTCAATATTAGTCTTGCCCAACAGTTTTACAATAGCGGTCAGTTAACTGGAAACTCCATCACCAGCTTAAGTGTCAACGGCGAACACAAACTCGGTTCTGATACTACCCTAACTGGTCGTTACTCCATTTTGGGTGGTGCTAACGAACTAACTACCCAAGGAGCTATAGGTTTAAATAACCGTTGGATGATTGCTCCAGGTTTGCGGCTGAATCTAGCTTACGAACACGTCTTTGGTAACTTCTTCAACCGCACCGCCGCCGGTCAACAATTTGCCCAACCCTTTGCTGTTGGTCAAAGTGCTTCCGCTATTGGCTTTAATGGCGGTGACAGCTACAGCATTGGACTGGAATACTCCGATAACCCCCAGTTTCAAGCCAGCGCCCGCTACGAACATCGGACTTCCTCAGGTGGTTCCAACACCGTCATCTCAGCCGCAGCCGTGGGGAAAATTTCCCCTGCACTCACAGCCTTGGCGCGGTATCAGCAAGCCAATTCTTCCAACCAAAAACTTACTGGACTGGGAGATACAGCCAATTTGAAACTAGGTTTAGCTTACCGCGACCCCAACAGCGATAAATTTAACGCTTTATTGCGTTATGAATATCGCCAAAATCCAGCAATTATTCCTGACACCATTCTCTTAGGTAGTGGTACTGGTTCCCAAGACCATACCTTTGCGGTAGAAGCTATTTATGCGCCCAATTGGCAATGGGAATTTTACGGTAAGTATGCGTTGCGTAACAGCACATCTTATTTAGCGAGTGATTTGGTCGGTACTAGTACGGTTAATTTGGGACAATTACGTGCTACTTATCGCTTGGGCTATAGTTGGGATTTGGTTGGTGAAGCTCGTGTCATTGGTCAATCTAGCTATACTGAAACGGGTTTTCTAGTAGAAGCCGGGTATTATTTGAGTCCCAACCTGCGTCTGGCGGCTGGCTATGTGTTTGGTAAGATTGATGACCGAGATTTTTCTGGTACTCGTTCAGGGGGAGGTCTATATTTGGGTTTGACGCTGAAATTGAACGAATTGTTCGATGGATTTGGGTTGCAAAAACCTGTACCACATCAACCGTAGAGACGTTGCATTGCAAAGTCTCTACCACCGAACAACAATACAAAATATCATTATGATTAGAAACCCAACTCATAAGAAAAAATCTAAAAAACTAACTGATATAAAAATCCTGACCGCAAGCGCTGCTTTGCTTCTGGGCATCTTAACTAATAGTATGCAACCAGTGCAAGCGGAAGGAAGCCGCAATTTATATCCTAGTTCATCCCCCGCTAATGCGCGTCGCGCTAACTTAGAATGGCGAAACGAAATTGTTGCAGGTGTAATTAGACGACGTACTCTATTGAAAGTTTATGCCACAGCAGGAGAGCATATCTTATTAGGTTCTAGTGCTGTAGGTGTGAATAATGGTGATATCTATGTCTATAACCCTGGTTTAGCAGGAGGTCAGGTAGGTAGTGAAACTTTTCCAACTACACCCAGCTTTAAATGTTATGACTCGAATAACCCAAATAGAGGGAAGATTACTACTAGAGCGCAGGAATTAGCCGGGCCAAGGAGTATTGATGGTACAGGGAATACTGGTGGATATATACCTTGTCACTATCAAGCACCAACTACCGGTATTTATGATGTCGTCATCTTTGGCCCAGCAGGATTTGATGTTAGTGGTGATGGAGGTGTGACAGGTCAAGTAAACTTAAGTGGCGACAATAACTTCAATGCTACTCAAGGGAGTAATGTGGCGGCCTGGGATGTTACGGTTCGTAATAGTACTAGTTCTACAACAAACTTAACAGGACGGTTATTTTCTTATTATTTAGCATTATTTACAAATGGGAATAATAGGCCAATTTATGCAACTGTTTACCCCGTGACGATAGATGGCTATAGATACAAAACTGACATACGTGGTTTAGATCCCAATGGATTCCTGCTTTATGGAAACGAAGTAGGTTTTTTTGATAGTGATGGTACATCAAGTCTATACCGTAATGTTGTCGGTACTAACGAACAAGTGTCTAACATTCAAGGTGGTGCATCTTTATCACGTCCACAATTTCCCACATTTTTCAATCAAGTTGATCCTAATGCTTTAGGTTTCATCAATCGTTATGATCGCTTTGGTAATTTCCAAGGTGTGGGTATTACTACTAGTCCAATTCCCCCTGTTATAAATAGTCCTAGTTTTACTGGTAATTTATCTGCTAACAATAGTAAAGTCGGTAATGGTGGTACTTTTAGCTTTACTAGCACTGTTATAGGGACATACGAAATTGTCGTCAAAGGTAGTAATAGCAACGATTTTGACCCGAAAAACCCCAAGAACAGAGTTCTAAAGGGTTACATGAACTCAGCCGGTACACAAGCGGTAAATTGGGATGGTAAAGATAACGCTGGGAATTTCTTTCCTGTAGGTAATAATTATCAATTCAACATTAGAATCAATGCCGGAGAATATCATTTTCCGGTATTAGATGCAGAAAATAACGTCTCTGGTGGGCCGACTGTCACCTTACTCAATCCTCCAGCCTCATACCCTGCTGATTTACCAGGTTTTGGCCCAACGACAGGTTTTTATGATGACCGGGTATATAAAACTAATAATGGTACGATAGTCCACACAGGAGCGACACAAGCCGACATTGATAGTGATAAACCTCTTTGCGGTGTTAACCCACCTAGCATTACATTCAGTAATCAAATTACAGGCTTTGATACCCGTACTAATCAACGTGCTTACGGGCAAAGTGGTAGTAACAACATTGGTAACACCAATGTTGTCTGTACAGGTGCATTTGGGGACACTAAAGGTTTAGATCAATGGACGTTCTTTCCTAGTAATGCAGCTAATAATTTCTTAAATATTGTCAGTCCTGATTTAACAATTAGTAAAACCCACACCCCAACTGATTTTGTCAAGGGTAGTACAGGTACTTATGTGATTAATGTACCTAATTCTGGTGGTGATGTGACTAATGGTTCTCAGGTAACGGTGACTGATACTCTACCTACAGGTATTATTCCTACAGCAGTAGTGGGTGAGGGTTGGATTTGTACAATTTCAGGACAAACTGTTAGTTGTAGTCGCAGCGATGTTTTAGCAGTGGGTAGCAGTTATCCTAATATTAATATTGATGTGCTGATTGATGCTAGTATTACAGCTACTAGTGTGACAAATACAGCCACTGTATCCGGTGGTGGTGATGGTGATAATACGAATAATACCAGTCCCCCCGATATTGCTAATATTATTACCCCCCCAGATTTGAGTATTACTAAAACCCACACGGGTAACTTTAATCAGGGGGATACAGGGCAAATTTATACTCTTATTGTTAGCAATGCTAGTGATGCAACTGCAACTGATGGTAGCACTGTGACAGTTACAGATAATGTGCCTAATGGTTTAACTCCAACTGCGGCTAGTGGTGTAGGTTGGAACTGTAGTGTTTCGGAACAAACTGTAACTTGTAGCCGCAGCGATGTACTAAATCCAGGTGCAAGTTACCCGGCGATTACCTTAACAGTGGATGTGGCTAATAATGCACCATCTACTTTAATTAACACTGCTAATGTTACTGGTGGTGGGGATATTACTCCTGGTAATAATACTGATGATGACCAGACAAATATTATTGGTAATAACAATACCCCAAACCTACTTTTGGTTAAACGCATTACTCGCATTAATCGCCAAGATTTAACTGATATTGTAGATGGGATGAGTAATGTAGCTACTACTGCTACTAATTATGTAGTAGCACCACGGGATACAGATGATAATGATGCCAAATGGCCAGTTGGGTATTTACGAGGATTAATCAATGCTGGGACTGTCAAACCAGGTGATGAGTTAGAGTACACTATTTACTTCCTTTCCAATGGTCAAAGTAATGCTACCAAAGTGCAGTTTTGTGATTTAGTACCAAATAATGTAGTTTTTATTACCACGGCTTTTAATGGTTTGAGTCCTAATGATGGTGGTTTAGCTGGTGCAGATCAAGGTATTGCGATGGCTTTAGGTTCTACTAGCCCTACGGTTTATTTTAGTAATGTAGCAGATAGCGATCGCGCCACTTTCTACCCAGCCAATGATCCTCATACACCCAGTATTTGCACTAATATCAATAATAATGGCGCTGTAGTAGTAGAGATTACCCGCAATCCTGCTTTACCTGCCTTACCCTTTGCAACTGGTAGCGGTACACCATCAGCATCTTATGGCTTCGTGCGCTTTCGAGGTCAGGTGAAGTGAAGTTTGCAGACCAGGGATAATTTCTAGCTTAACCACCACTCACGGGAGGAATTAATACTACTTCATCACCATCTTTTAAGGCTGTATCGGGTTCCACAAATATTAAATTAATCCCAAAGCGGGTGATATCACGCCATTTAGCCAGTTCTGGGTGTTCGGCTATCAGGCGATCGCATACTGCACTCACAGGTGTATCATTGGGAAATTCCCACACCAGTTCTGGTACTCCATAAGCTTCTTGATAAGCAGCAAATAATTTTATTGTGATAGTGATTGCAGAATTGGACATAATATTTTGTCCTCGGTTTTGCTGTGCGAGGATTTTGTCAAAAACTTAGATGAGAAGATAAATTTTGACCAATTTGGGTAATGATGAAAATTGGCCGCTTGATACAGCAAGTTGATTGCTTACTTTGAATTTATCTGATTTTACATACATTTAATGAAATTTATTTCATCTTAAGGTAAAATGCAACCTGAATTCAATTTTTTTCAGCACTGGTATCCTGTCTCACCCATAGAAGACTTAGACCCCAAACGACCAACCCCTGTTACTCTTTTAGGAATTCGTTTAGTGATCTGGAAGCCACAATCTTCAGAGGGTTTTCGGATATTTATTGATCAATGTCCTCACCGTCTTGCACCCTTAAGTGAAGGTCGTGTTGATGATAAAACGGGCAACTTAATGTGCAGTTATCACGGCTGGCAATTTGATACTGAGGGTGTATGTACCCAGATTCCTCAAGCCGAGAATCCAGAAATAGTGACCAAAAACCAAAAAAATTTTTGTGTTACTTCTTTACCTGTACGCCAAGAGAACGATTTACTCTGGGTTTGGCCTGATGTTAACTCCCAGGATTTAGCTGATCAAACACCATTACCTCTGTCACCACAAGTAGACGCTAGCAAAGGTTTTGTGTGGAGTTCTTTTGTGCGCGATTTAGAATACGACTGGCAAACCCTAGTTGAAAATGTGGCAGATCCTAGTCACGTTCCCTTTGCTCATCATGGAGTGCAGGGTAATCGAGAACAGGCCAGGGCCATACCGATTAGTATTATGCAATCAACGCCAGGTTTGATTGAAGTTATGGCCGATGGGCGCTTCAAAGCTAAGATTACTTTTGAACCGCCTTGTCGTTTAGAGTATGCGATTAATTTTGGTGATGCTGGAAAACAAGTAGGACTCGTTACTTATTGCCTTCCTGTCTCTCCTGGCAAATCAAGAATCGTAGCTCAGTTTCCTCGCAATTTTGCTAAGACTATTTATCGCTTTACACCCCGATGGTGGAATCACATCACAACTCGTAATTTAGTACTTGACGGAGATATGATTCTGCTCAATCAGCAAGAGCATTTTCTCCAACAAAGACAATCATTTGCCAGTTGGAAAACAGCTTATAAACTGCCCACAAGTGCCGATCGCCTGGTAATTGAATTTCGTAAGTGGTTTGATCAATACTGTGAAGGGCGATTACCTTGGAAAGAAGTGGGAATCCCAATTCCTGAATCTTGCACAATCAACGACAGTCGGAATGCTTTGTTAGACCGCTACAAACAACACACCCAGCATTGCAGTAGCTGTCGTAATGCGCTAAAAAATATCAAACGATTACAACTGATACTGTTAGGCTATTTCGCCCTTATTATTTCCGGGGTTGCCGTTTTACCAGACTCCTTACGAGTCCAACTAGGTTTACCTTTAATAATTACAGCAATCTTAGGATTGGGACTTTACACTTGGCTAAAATTGTGGCTGGTTCCGAAATTTTACTTTGTAGATTATATCCACGCTGAAAAATAAGAACCGGTTGACTATTGACTATTGACTAAAATATCTGCTCCAATTTTTGGAAGTCGCGCTGGACTTCTTCCCATAGGGCTTTGTTATGGGGGTCAGTTTTTAAAGCTTTTTTGAGATAAACTCTGGCTTTGAGGAGTTGATTTTCATTAATGAGAGCGCGTCCCCAAATTTGATAGGCGATCGCTTGCCATTGACGTACTTCTGCGTCTTTGGGTAAACGGGCGGCTAAAGCTTCTGCTAAGGCGATCGCCTGGGGAAATCGCCTTTCCCTGAGAAACCGTTGCAGTTGTTCGTAAGTTTTCCACTTTAAACGTTGTTCGATTTCTGCAATATTCGGCGGTTTTGATGTGGGCGGCTTTTCTTGTGTAACGGTAGCTGTAGGTGCTTTTTCTTGGCGGGTGGCTTGAGTATTTTCACTATTAACTGTAGTTGTCTGTTTAGGTTTTTGGGCTGTTTCTTCTGGTGGTACTACAGTCAGCAGGAATCTGTAAGCTTCAGTCAAGGCAATAAACTTATCTTGGGCTTTTGTATCACTAGGGTTGATATCAGGATGATATTGCTGCGCCAGCCGTCGGTAAGAGGCTTTAATATCAGCAAATGAGGCTCCCGACCTTAAACCCAATAAACGGTAGCAATCTCCGAGATCCATTTTGATCTACTTATTTTTCTAATATTCAGCCATCAGCCATGAGCTTTTTGCTGAAAGTTTTAATAATAAACAATAATCTTATAGTTTATAGTCCACATTTGACAGTCTTTGTAGGAATGGGGCATGGGGATTGGGTAATTCGTAATTTACCCTCTGCTTCCCCTAATCCCCACTCCCCAGTTCTAGATGCGTTCTTCAATCACACGGTCAATCAAACCGTATTCCTTCGCTTCTTGAGCCGACATGAAAAAGTCCCGATCCATGTCTTTTTCAATTTTGGCTAGGGGTTGATTAGTGTTGTTGGCATAAATTTGATTTAGCTGGTGACGAATCCGGATAATTTCTCTGGCTTCGATTTCGATATCGGTGGCTTGTCCACGGGTTCCACCGGAGGGTTGGTGAATCATAATCCGTGAGTGGGGTAGTGCTAGGCGTTTGCCTTTGGTACCAGCCGCCAACAAGAAAGAACCCATCGAAGCTGCTAAACCTACACAAATTGTCACCACATCTGATTTGATATGTTGCATTGTGTCATAAATTGCCAAGCCGGATGTTACCATCCCACCGGGGGAATTGATGTATAAGTAAATATCTTTACCTGGGTCGTCTGAATCCAGGTACAACATGACGGCGATGATTTGGTTAGCAATTTCATCATCTACATCGCGTCCCAGGAAAATAATCCGTTCCCGGTAGAGGCGATCGTAGATGCTAATCCAATCCGTAAACTGGCCGCCTGGCATCCGGTAGGGAACTTTAGGAACTCCTATAGGCATTTTTTTGACTCCGTTTGTAATTAGTTATTAGTCCATAGTCCGTAGTCCTTAGCCCAAAACATTTAATTGTTTGTTAGCTATTGACTGTTGACTATTGACTGTTGACTCTTTAAAGGACACTTGCTGGTAATGGCGGATTGGCAAGTTCTTCTTTTTCAAAAACTCTGTCAATCAAACCGTAATCCTTGGCTTGGTAAGGAGTCATGTAGAGAAGACGATCCATGTCTTTGGTGATTTTTTCTGGTGGCTGTCCGGTGGTGCGAGCGAAAATATCAACCATTGAACCTTTGTTTACCAGAACTTCCTTCGCTCGAATTTGAATATCCGTTGCTTGACCTTGGGCGTAGCTCTTGGGTTGGTGCAGGATAATTGAAGAGTTGGGTAAACTAGCGCGACAACCTTTTGTCCCAGCACTCAGTAACATTGCTGCCATACCCATTGCAGAACCGATGCAAATGGTGTGAATTGGAGGCTTGATGTATTTCATAGTGTCATAAATGGCGAAGGCTTCGGTTTCAAAGCCGATGGGTTCACCACTATAACCGGAAGTGCCAGTGGAGTTTATATAGATTTTAATTGGTTTTTCGGGGTCGTCAGACTGTAAATACAATAGTTGAGCAACTATCAATTCCGTAACAGCAGGAACCAGTGGCATCCCCAGATAGACAATTCGTTCCTTTAGCAATAGGGAGGGTAAATCTGGCGGCGGTGTCCTGTAGGAGTTGTCGCCGTAGTAAGGGGCTTGAACAGCCTTGATGGGGGAAATGTCCATAGCAACTGATCGCCTGATATTGTGCCGTTAACTGTAATACATCCTAGCGCGATGCCAGTTCTGTTCAAGTGCGGTTTTCTCGCTAATTGAAGGTGACAGAGCATCTGCCAATAAATGGCTCCTAAGATATTCTGAGTATATTATCTGAAATATATTAATGAATTGACTTTAATTAAGTTTTCCGTAGCGCTAGTGTAGCGTTTTGGAGTTATTCATGAATGTATATATCCTAACTAGGAACTATGGGTTATGAAAGTTAATTTGCAGCCTGTCCTCAATGATGCCAATTTGGACGCGCAACAGCCAAGTAGCCAGCGTCAGTTGGCAATTTCGATTTCGGCTAGTGCTGAACCTCAAGACCGCACTGTACCGCTTAATTTATGCCTGATTCTCGACCATAGTGGCTCGATGAATGGGCGACCGCTAGAAATTGTCAAACAAGCAGCCATCCGTTTAGTTGACCGTCTCAAAGCAGGCGATCGCCTGAGTGTGGTAGCTTTTGATCACCGTGCTAAGGTTTTAGTCCCCAATCAAGTCATCGACAACCCAGAACAAGTCAAAAAACAAATTAGCCGACTGGCGGCTGATGGTGGAACAGCTATTGATGAAGGTTTACGCTTGGGGATTGAGGAGTTAGCCAAGGGAAAGAAAGAAACCATTTCTCAAGCTTTTTTGTTAACCGATGGGGAAAACGAACACGGTGATAACAATCGCTGCTTGAAATTTGCCGAGCTGGCTGCTGGTTATAACTTGACTTTGAATACTCTGGGATTTGGCGATAACTGGAACCAAGATGTTTTAGAAAAAATTGCGGATGCTGGCTTGGGTAGTTTGTCTTATATCCAAAAACCCGAACAAGCGGTAGATGAGTTTGGTCGTCTGTTCAGCCGGATTCAAACGGTGGGTTTAAATAATGCTTATTTACTCCTGTCTCTTGCACCTAACGTCCGCCTCGCAGAACTTAAACCCATAGCCCAAGTAGCCCCAGACACAATTGAGTTACCCGTACAGCAAGAAACAGATGGCCGTTTTGCTGTTCGCTTGGGAGATTTGATGAAGGATGTAGAAAGGGTGATTTTGACTAATATTTATCTGGGACAGTTGCCAGGAGGTAAACAACCAATTGCCAATGTCCAAGTCCGTTATGATAGCCCAGGACAAGATCAAGTCGGGTTATTCACACCCAATATCCCTGTATATGCCAATGTTCTTAGGGACTACCAACCAGACATCAATTCCCAGGTGCAGCAGTCGATTTTGGCATTAGCCAAGTATCGGCAAACTCAGCTCGCAGAAGCAAAATTACAACAAGGCGATCGCGTGGGTGCGGCTACTATGTTACAAACTGCTGCTAAAACTGCCCTACAAATGGGTGATACAGGTGCAGCGACAGTTTTGCAAACCTCTGCGACTCAACTACAGGCTGGGCAAGATTTATCAGAAAGCGATCGCAAGAAAACCCGGATTGTCTCCAAAACCGTCTTGCAAGATAACTCTCCTAAATGAAAGTTCAATTACTCTCAGCGTTAAGTGATACAAATATTGATGCCACTCAATTAAGCAGTCAGCGTCAATTGGCAATTTCCATTTCTGCGTTGGCAACGCCCGCCGTAGGCATCGCCGAGCAGTTTGAGCAAAATTTACCGCTTAATTTATGCTTGATTCTGGATCAAAGTGGTTCCATGCACGGTAAACCATTGAAAACGGTGATTGAGGCTGTAGAGAAATTAATAGATAGGCTACAGCCAGGAGATCGGATTTCAGTTGTAGCTTTTGCGGGTTCTGCGACAGTCATTATTCCCAATCAAGTAGTCGAAGACCCCGAAAGCATTAAAACTCAAATTAGAAAGCGACTGAAAGCTAGTGGCGGTACAGTTATTGCTGAGGGTTTGCAACAGGGAATTACAGAACTGATGAAGGGGACAAGAGGTGCTGTTTCCCAAGCGTTTCTCTTGACTGATGGCCACGGTGAAAATGGGATCAAAATTTGGAAATGGGAACTTGGCTCAGATGACTACAGGCGGTGTCTAGAATTTGCCCAGAAGGCGACGAAAATTAACCTAACTATCAATACTCTGGGATTTGGTAACAGTTGGAATCAGGATTTGTTAGAAAAAATAGCTGATGCTGGAGGCGGTACTCTGACTTACCTTGAGCGTCCAGAACAAGCTGTACATCAATTTAATCGCCTGTTTACACGGGTGCAGTCAGTGGGTTTAACTAACGCTTACCTCATGCTGTCTCTCGCGCCTAATGTCCGACTGGCAGAACTTAGACCCATTGCCCAAGTTGCCCCTGATATTATTGAGTTACCAGTAGAACCTGAAACAGACGGAAGTTTTGTTGTTCGTATTGGGGATTTGATGAAAAATGTTAACCGGGTGGTTTTGGCAAATCTTTACCTGGGAAAGTTACCCGAAGGACAACAGGTAATTGGTAATGTGCAGGTTCGCTATGATAACCCTGGTTTGAATGAAGAGGGTTTACTTTCACAGATTTGGCCAATGTATGCAAATGTGATGCAGGCGTATCAGGCAGATTTCGATCCTCAGGTACATCAGTGTATTTTGACATTGGCTAAGTATCGCCAAACTCAATTAGCTGAGACAAAATTACAACAAGGCGATCGCTCTGGTGCGGCAACAATGTTACAAACAGCCGCCAAAACAGCTTTACAAATCGGCGATCGCAATGCAGCTACGGTTTTACAAACTTCTGCTACCCGCCTGCAAGCTGGGGAAAAACTTTCAGATGCAGATTTAAAGAAAACGCGGATTGTTTCTAAAACGATTTTGCAGGAATAGTAAAAATATAGCATTGCTGATTTTATAGTATAAAAGTTTCGCATCAAGACGGTCAGTAGTAATACCCAAACATACGATAATCTATTTAAGTATTTTTTGATTTCAAGTCTCCTGCATGAACAAGCTGTTAAAAAATCAACTTCTTTTGTTCATTTTTGGTGCAACTGCCACAAGTTTAATCGGCTATTTAATTAACCAATTACCTTCAATTCCCGATTTCCGGCATAAAAATTTATTAATTATTGGTGCTGTAATTCTTGTGACGCTGTTAATAGCGTGGGGAACTTATCAACAGTCACAGCAACAACCAGGAGACGCACCAGCACAAATTGACCCGACATTAAGACCTAGACTACTGGAAGCAGAAGCAACAAAAGTGAAAAAGCGATTAAACGATTCGCTTCTTTTTTCGCTGATGATTGAACTAGACCAACAAGAGCAACCGGAAAAAGTCGGACGAAACCCACTGCAACCTTTGTATACAATCGCCACAAATCAGCATACAAGTCCACCCCAGCAAATTAATCGCCTGGTGGAAGTGTTACAGCGACCAGACATCAGTAGCAGATTATTAATTTTAGGACAGCCGGGAGGAGGGAAAACCACGACACTGCTAAATTTGGCAGAAGAATTATTAGAAACAGCAAAGCAAAATGATCAAGCCCCAATGCCTTTGATCTTTGAACTTTCGGCATGGCGGGATGATAGTGTTAATATTTTGGACTGGTTAATTATTCAACTCAAGGAAGAATATAATCTAGCACCTGGAATCAGTCGGTTTTGGTTAGAACGAGGTGATATTTTACCGTTGTTGGATGGGTTGGATGAGTTAGGGTTGGAGCGACAAAAAAAGTGCATCAAAGCAATTAATCAATATTTGAGTGAAGATGCAAAGCGGGATTTAGTTGTTTGCTGTCGGGAAGAGGAATATATTGCAGGAGAGGAACAGCTTACACAGTTACATGGGGCAATTTGTTTACAGCCGTTGTCAGATAGACAGATTCAAGATTATGTAAATGATTTGCGTAGACTTCATGTGTGGCAAGAAATCCAGAGAAACCCAGAATTTTTGGAATTAGCCAGGACACCATTATTACTATCGATGATGGTAGTTGCCTATCAAGGAAGGGCAATACAGACAAAGCAAGATTTATTTGATGCCTATATCGAGCGTAGGTTTAATTTGCTGCCTGTAGGGAAGGGAGAACCACCGCGAAAGAAAATTCTGCATTTTTTGGTGTTTTTAGCCAAGCGATTGCGAGGTACGCAGACGGAGTTTTTGATTGAGAATATGCAACCATCTTGGTTACAAAATCGTCTGAAAATCGGGCTATATCCGATATTTTTTATTCTGATAAGTGGACTTATGGGGCTGCTTTTTGGATTGTTTATGGGGCTGCTTTTTGGAGTAACTATGAGTATTTTTATGTTTCTGGATGAGGATGAGATTGAATTAGTTGAACCAGTGCATTTATCAGTAAAACGACTAGGAATTAAAACTACTTTCAATAATATTATTTATTCTGGGATGTTTTTTGGAATGTTTTTGGGGCTGTTTGGCTTGTTGGTTAATGGGCTAATTGGCCTGTTGATTGGCTGGGTGATTGGTGCGTTGATATTTGCACCGTTTTCACTGATTTATAGACTAGAATCACAATTAAAAACTAAACCTCGACCCAATCAAGGTATTTGGGCATCGTTGAAGAATGCTCTTTTACTTACAGTTATAGTTAATATTTTCTTTTTCTCTAACCAAATTTGGCTAAAATCCTTTTTGCTTAACTTCCTTCAACCTGCTGATGTTAATGGAATTGTGTTTGTTTCACAAACTTTTACGTCGGCGGCTGCATTTTTCTTAGGTGGTGGACTAGCCTGCATACAGCACTTTTGTCTACGTTTCGTACTTTGGCGCAGTGGCTGCATTCCCTGGAACTATGCCCAATTTCTCAACCATGCAGCACAACGTCGCCTAATTCAACAAGTCGGTGGTCGTTATCGGTTTATCCATCGTTTGTTACTCGACCACTTCGCCAATATGCCTTTATCATAGTTTTACTCCTATTTCTCACAAACATTAGGGGCGAGTTAAGTAGGTAAGCATAATTAAACTGACTCAGAGAGATTGGATATCGACTACACTCAACCCTCGTTAATAAGCGGTTTGAGGGTTGAACGTAGCCGAAACCTTTTTTATAGAAAAACAGAAGTGAAAAATTTGGATTGAGCAACGTGTTCAGCCTTAGTTTACAATGTTTGGTTCATGGTTTTAAAACCTTGCCGAACTTTAATATTTAACCAACGAGCCAGCAGAGAGATATTGAAATGAAAACCATTGGTATTCATCATGTAGCTATTATTTGTTCTGACTATGAACGCTCGAAAAAATTTTATGTAGAAGTGCTAGGATTAGGAATTATTCAAGAAACTTTTCGTGCTGCCCGCAATTCTTATAAGTTAGATTTAAGGATTAACCAAAATATTCAAATTGAATTGTTTTCTTTTCCTAACCCGCCCCAAAGACCAAGTACTCCAGAAGCTTGTGGTTTAAGACATTTAGCTTTCGCTGTTGAAAGTATAGAAGAGTCTATTGCTTATTTGGAATCTCATGATGTAGAGGTAGAAAATATTAGAATCGATGAGATTACAGGCAAGAAATTCACTTTCTTTAAAGACCCGGACAATTTGCCTTTAGAAATTTATGAGTATTAATAGAGGTTACGTATCCGTTTTTGATTTTGATATTAAAATAGAGTTGGGAAAGGTAGAATTTACTAGATTAGGAAGTTCTATGATGACTTTACAAGAAATTATTAATTCTATTAAAAGTTTGCCCACAGAAGATCAAGAGTATTTATTTGAGTTTCTCCGCCAGCAACGAATTGAGAATCGGCGGGTTGAAATTTTGGCTAATACTCAGGAAGTAATGCAGGCTTTTAAAGATGGGACAGCAAAGAGAGGAAACGTTGATGATTTGATCGCTGATTTACTAGGAGACGATGATGGAAGTTGTCTGGAGTAGTGGATTTAAGCGCTCTTTTAAGAAAATTATCAAGAAAAACCCACAATTAAAGGATCAGATCGTTAAGGTATTAAGGCTTTTGGCAGACGACCCATTTACACCTTCTTTAAAGTCTCATAAGTTAACAGGAGATTTAGTGGGTTTGTGGTCGTGTTCTGTTACTTATGATTGTAGAATTATATTTACTTTTTCTGAGGATGAAAATTTGTTAGAAATGGTTATTTTATTGATTGATATTGGTAGCCATGATGAAGTTTATTAAATGATTAATTCTGTTCTAATTTTGATGTAATGATTTCTGTAGGGCGTAAAACTTTCTCACCCATGAGAAAACCTTGACGAACAATTTTTGTAATTGTTTGATCTTCTACGTCATTTCTAATTTCCCGGTCTACTACTCGGCAGAAATTAAAATCGGGTTGGTTACTCTGCAATTCTATAGGCAAAACTTGGCGCTTGCTGAGTACACTGAGAAATTTACGATGGACTGCGCCTACATTCTTGGGTAAGCTTTGGGTAAATTCTGGGCTGGGGTCTGGGTTGTTTTCTAGGTAGTTCAGTAAGGCTTCGAGTGCGTCGGTAACTTCTAACAGTTCTAAGAATAAATCTTCTGTATTGGCTGCGGCTTGAGTTTGTTGTTCTCGCAAGGACTGCTGGAGTAAGGTGTTTTGCTTTTGTAAACTGCTAAATTCTTGTATTAACCAGTCCCGTTGTTCTTGAGTGAGAAGAAAGCGGTTTTCGATGAATGGAATTACATCTTGGGAAGATGGGGATATTTCCGGCTTTACACCAAGGAGTTTGGATTTTAGCCAATTGGTAACTTGCAGATAAATTGAGGGCGAGTCAGACACGGGACATCTCTTTTGATAACATCGGTAAGGTTTTGTTTGCCCAAGCTTGCACTTGGGGATGGGGATGATTGACTAACATTTGGCAGAGGGCTGTGGCTCTTTGTAATTGTCCACCGAGCTGATAAGCTCTAATTAAGCATATCTGGGCTTGTATATAAGCTTGAGTATGGCGGTCTGTACAAATGTGGCAGTAGTCTTCTAAATATTTTATGGCTTTGGGGTAACGTCCCTCCGCTTAAGAGTTCTAATAAGGATATGGTTAAGGGTTGTCTCTCTTGGCTTTCTTCTTGGGTTGCTTGAGCGATCGCTTGATCTAATCCATCAAATTCTGGCAATATAACTAAAGTTGGGGCAGATTCTGCTAAGGCTGATAAGTCACTATATTTGAAACGTTTGATGGGTGGCAATATAGGACGTAAATAGTCAGCCGCATTAATCGCTACTTGCAAATCTTGACTCAGCTTTTGTCATCTTTCCTGCTGTAGTTCGGTAATGAGAAAGCCGCAGATTTGGACGATGCGATCGCATTCATTTCTTCGCTAATCGCTTAATGGAAACAATCACATTTTTTGAATCAGCCCGCAACTGATTGTAAGCCTGATTTCCCACCAACAAATTTATCCTGTTCATAGGCTACAAGCGATCGCGTTAATTTTCTATCTGGGGGTGTGTTGTCATTAGCTGTCACCACCTCTACTTCGGCTAACTTAAAAGCACCAACACAATTAGTTCCAAATCAATTCCGATTGCCTTACTCGTGCTGACCCAAGAATTTTTTGTATAAATTGTTGAGGCAACCAAGCTTATACACAAGTAAAACCCATGTTTATTCAGGGTTTTCATGGATTACTTAGACTTGGTTCACCCAATGTTATACAAACTACTCAAAAATCAAACTCAGCAAAACTACTGCCTAATAAACCGCTTAACAAAAGTTTATAAACACTTATTATTAAGTACCAAGTCATTGTTTTTGAATTTTGGATTTTGAATTCACCGGAGGGGTTGACCTGCGAGTATACCAGTATGCCCAAGCGATCAAAACTGCCTGAAATGGTAATCTTGCCAAATAAAGTAATTGATTATGAGGGATTCCATCAATTTGAATATTGTGCAGAGTCATATAAGAGCTGATTCGTAAAGTAAATATTAAATAGACAATCGCCTAACCATGAGACGAAGTAAGGAACCATAAATCATGGCTTCACTTACCTCTGAATACACTTCATAATC
>NZ_JACJRF010000067.1 GCF_014697105.1 Anabaena subtropica FACHB-260
CCTGAGCCTATTTTATTAAACCAGATTTTTGCCAAGCTTACTTCTTTAGGACGTATTCATCCCGTTTCTACGGGCGTTGAACCCTCGTAATTTGGCAAAGGTATTGTATATATTTAAAACTACTTTGAATATAAAGTAATAGCAATCACAAAAACTACATTGAGCTAGAGTAGCAACGGGGGTTTAACCAACTGCCCCTAAGGCTTTCAACGTCGCCTTTGTTGCTTCTGTTATACCAGTAACCCCTGTGAGATTTAAACGCTCATAGGGTTTTTCGGCTTCCAGTGTCTTTAAGCATTCGCCATTTTTCACACTCCAAAGTCTAATTGTCTCGTCTTCGCCACCGCTAACCAGAGTTCGATTATGCGAACAAAAAGCAACTGACCAGAGCCAAGCCGAGTGTCCGGGGAGAGTTTTTAAACATTTACCAGTATGAATATTCCATAGCTTGATTGTGTGATCTTGAATGCTAGTAGCTAGAGTCTGATTGTCCGGACTAAAGGCAACTGAGAGTAGCCATCCCGTATCCACTTGCAAAATTCTTGTGCATTCACCGGTACGCACATTCCATAATCTTAATGTTCGATCTGTACTGGTACTTGCCAACATCTCACCATCCGGGCTAAAGGCAACTGCCCAAGCCCAACTTGTATGCCCCTTTAACGTTCTCCGGCATTCACCAGTATTCGCGTCCCACAACTTGACTGTCTGATCTAAAGAACCACTCGCTATTAAAGTCCCTTGAGGACTGAAGGCAACTGACCAGACCGCAGCAGTATGTCCCTGGCAAGTTCTCAAATACTGACCAGTACGAATATCCCACAACCTAATTGTTTGATCCTCACTACTACTTGCAAGCATCCGACCATCATGGCTGAGGGCAACTGACCAAACAGCAGCAGTGTGTCCCCGGAAAGTTCTCAGGCATTGGCCAGTGCTGACATCCCACAATTTGACTGTTTTGTCTCCACTACCACTGACGAGGGTATCGCCTTGTGGGTTAAAGGCAACTGAATATACCCAATTGGTGTGTCCTTCGAGAGTTTTTAACGTTTGACCGATATGGACATCCCACAATCTTACTTTGTGGTTATGACCACCGCTTGCCAAGATATTGCCGTCAGGATTAAAAGCAACTGAAAGTACTTGATTGGTATGTCCTTGGAAAGTTTTGAGACATTGACTGCTGAAAACGTTCCATAATCTTACAGTCTGGTCACGACTACCACTAGCCAAAATATCACCTTTTGGGTTAAAGGCAACTGAACACACCCAATTAGAGTGTCCCTGAAAAATTTTTTTACATTCGCCAGTCGTGATATTCCATAATCTTACTGTTTTATCATGACTGCCACTAGCCAGAATATCACCTTTTGGACTGAAGGCGACTGAAAATATCTGATTAGAATGTCCCCGCAAAATTTTCTTGCACTCACCACTACTGAGATTCCATAATCTAATTGTTTGGTCATCACTGCTACTTGCTAGGGTCTGACCGTCAGGACTGAGGCTAATTGACCGTATCCCATCACTATGCCCCTGTAAAATTTTCAGGCACTTACCTGTGTTAATGTTCCACAACCTGATTGTGTTATCATCACTGCCACTTACGAGTGTCTCACCATCCAAACCAAAGGCAACTGAGAGAACCCAATTTGTATGTCCTTGGAAAGTTTTCAGGCATTCACCAGTGCTGACCAGCCATAACCTGACTATGTGGTCATCACAGGCACTGGCTAGTCTGTCACCATTGGGACTAAAGACGACTGACCAAACCTCATTACCATGTTCCCCTAAGGTGTGAAGACATTGACCAGTACTCACATCCCACAGCCTTACTGTACAATCACTACTTCCACTTGCCAGAATCCTGCCATCAGGACTAAAGGCAAGGGAGACGACCCAGTTACTATGTCCTCGGAAGATGAGAATTTGTTGACCATCAGCAACTCGCCACAAGTGAATTTCACCGTTGCTATCTCCTGCGGCTAGGAGTTCCCCATCGGGACTAAAAGCGACAGACATGACTCCGCCAAAGGTTTCAGAAAAAACCGATTTTGTGAGATCAGCATTTTGGAAGTTTACATTGTGTAAATTTACCTTCCGCAGGTCTGCTTGCCAAACACTGAGTTCAGAAAAATCATAGCCACTCAGATCAGTCTCCAAATTACAAAGCAGATTGATAATATTCCCGGCTGTATAACTTTGTTCTAACGGTGATGTTTCTCGTGACCTGGCTATAATTTGGGTTAGATGATTTTCCAGATTTTTTTTGCTTCTAAAAACTGTGAGTAATCTATCTATAACTGGTTGGAGAATAAGGCGAATTTGAATATCTCTCACGTAGTCTTTCGCTGTCGCCTTCATCAAAGCATGACACCTGAACAAATCAAGACTCTGAGTGGTAATTTCTTCACAAACTACTTCTATCAATCGCTGAGTCACATACTCCATCACTACCGATTGCAGCGTGAAAAGTGTTGCGCTTTTCTCTACTAGCGATCGCCTTACCAGAGACTCCAGAGCTTCTAATAAATTTTGTGGTGGAATTGGTGATACGATATCATCTCTTATTTCTGATAATGAAACTGGCTCACGATTGATTGCTAGCCAATACATGATATCTTTTTCTAAATTTGCCAAACGCGAAAACTGCTGCTCTAGCAAATCACGAATGCTACCAAAGACAGGCGTGTAATTTTGCAAAAATTCCGTGACATTACCATCAAAAACATCTTGTATGGTTGTCGCCACTATCTTTAAGGCTAGGGCATTACCAGCATAACGCTCAACTACTAGAGGTAATTCTGACTCTGAGCCAGAAAAACCCTTGGTTTCAAAGATTTTCTGCCCTGCTACTACTTCTAAACCACTAAGTTGTAATGAGCGAACAGCTAGTGTTTCTCCTCCCAGTGAGGCGACATCTTTAGGTTTTTCACGAGAAGTTAACACTAAGGAACTTTGATGAATGACTTGTCCTAACCGTTTGATCATTAAGCCATAATCTTCATAACCTTCTCGATAGCATCCAGCATAAGCGCCTGTTTGCAAAATAGTTTCCACATTATCTAATATGATCAGACAACGTTGTTGTTGCAAACATTCAATTAGTCGTGATATTCTACCATCTACACTGATTGGTAATTCAGTTTCTAAAATTTGCTCATCAGACAAAAATTGAATTAAGTTAGCTAATAAGTCAAAAAGTGGGGGAGCATTGTAGAGCGATCGCCAGATCACACAATCAAACCATCCTTGAACTTTTTGTGCTAACTTAGCAGCGAGAGTTGTTTTACCAATTCCTCCCATTCCCAATAACGTCACCACTCGACAGCGTTCTTGGATTAACCATTGCTCCAATAAAGCAAGTTCATCTGTGCGTCCATAAAAAACAGATACATCCACCATCTCTCCCCAATCTAGGTGCTTGGGAGTTTTCAAGTTTTCCTGTTCTTTTAAATCAGAATCTGGGCTTGTATAATCATTCTTACCTAATTCTAAATTAAACATCATAAACAAACGAACAAGTGTGCGTTTGTCAACACCAGTTTCACGAGTTAGTACTTTCCTTAAAGTGACAGGAGTAATACCACCCTGTTCGCTTAATTCTTCTAGGGTAAACTTAGAGCCATTGTTGTTTCTAAATTCCCACTCAAGTTTGGCATTCTGAAGTTTTTGCCAGCCTGTAAGAGTCAGTATCAGCCCACGATTACGTTTGGGTTTTTTCTGTTTCATCATTTCTTAGGAAGAATCGTATCTACAGTAATAGGCTTCTACAGATTGCATCTAGGGAAAGGTATTATTAAGAAATTATATTTGTTGCTAAATAAGCTTAAACATCTCTAAAAAGCAATTACATTTCCAAATTAAACATACTTGATGTAGAATGATTATAATGTTTATTTTACATAGATTTGGGCTTATTTAAGCTTTATTCAGCAACAATTATACTCCTGCAATAACAAGAGTTTTTTATAAAATAAAAGCTTATTTCATAGAATATGCTCGTGGGGAATCAGCACCATCAATAACGCTGCATTAAGAAGTAAAATTTTGTAAATTAGTCCAAAAGAAATCCACCTCCAATTGTGTCTTAAGTATCCCAATTGAATATTTATTTTATAAATGACCTATATTGCACAAAATATTAGGAATTTGTCATTCTAAAATTCTTAGTTTTGCGGATAAACATCCACCATCTAGGTTAGTAGATATTTATTTTAAGATAAGCAAATCTAGGTAAGCTATTTTGATTATTGGCTCATTTTTGTAGTCATTATCATTTGTAAATGATAGTAATTGAAAAGTAACTAAAAGTCAATTTTCTATTGCTCCCAAAACTTTTAAGGACGCAATGGTTGTTTGAGTTAAACCTGTAACACCAGTAATGTTCATTCCCTCATAAGGTCTTTCATTTCTTAACGTTTTTAGGCATTCACCTGTCACAACATCCCATAATTTAACGGTTTCATCTTCACTACCACTTACTAGGGTTCGACTATCTGGACTAAAAGCAACTGACCTAATCCAATGGGTATGACCATGTAAGGTTTTGATACATTGACCAGATTGAACATCCCATAATCTTATTGTGTGATCTACGCTACCACTAGCCACCAGTGTACCTTCAGGACTGAAAGCAACGGACAATACCCAACTTGTGTGTCCCAAGAAAGTTTTGAGACATTCACCCGTGCTAACATCCCAAAGCTTGATAGTTTTATCTTTACTGCTACTAGCCAGCAGTGAGCCTTCAGGATTAAAAGCGACGGACAACACCCAACCGATGTGTCCTAACAAAATTTTGAAACATTCACTTGTGTGAATATCCCAGAGTCTCACCGTTTGGTCATCGCTACCACTAGCCAGGATATTCCCTTCAGGACTGAATGCAACAGACCATACACCATGACTATGTTCCAAAATATTCAAAACTTGACCAGTGTTAACATCCCAAAGCCTTACAGTTTTGTCATCACTGCCACTAGCCAGAATTTTACCTCCAGGAGCAAAGGCAACTGATTTTACCCAGCCAGTATGTCCCTGTAAGATGTTGCAACATTGGTAAGTACTGCTATCCCACAACCTGATCAATTGATCATAACTGCCACTTGCCAAGATATTACCTTGAGGGCTAAACGCAACAGTTCGGACTCGATTTGGGTGTCCTTCCAAAGTTTTGTAGCAATTTCCATCAGTGACATCCCAGAGCTTGAGATTTTGATCATTGCTGCTGCTCAGTATAGTCTGACCACTAGGAGCAAAGGCAACAGACCACACCCCATTATTGTATCCCTGCAAGTTTCTTAAACTTTGACCAGTGTTAACATCCCAAAACCTTACAGTTTGGTCATCACTACCACTGACCAAGGTTTGACCATCTGGACTGAAAACAACAGACCAGACAAAACTGGTGTGTCCCTGCAATGTTTTAACACATTCTCCTGTATGGAAATTCCATAGCTTCACAGTTCTGTCATCACTGCCACTAGCCAAAATATTACCATTAGGAGCAAAGGCGACTGACCTAACCGGATCACTATGTCCCTTGAAAGTTCTCAGGCACTTCCCATCTAAGATACTCCAGAGTTTCACGGTTTGGTCATCACTACCACTGACCAAGGTTTGACCATCCAGATTGAAAACAACTGAGGAAACCGAACTGGTGTGTCCCTGTAATGTTTTGACACATTCTCCTGTACGGGAATTCCATAGCTTTACAGTTTTATCACTACTAGCACTGGCGAGAATTTTACCTTTAGGACTAAAAACTACAGATAATACGGCATCAGTATGTTCTCGCAAAACTTTGTAGCATTTACTATCCGAAATACTCCATAAACGGACTGTCCGATCATCACTCCCAGACGCGAGGATTTCACCTTGAGGACTGAAAGCAACAGTTCGTACTCGTTCAGGATGTCCTGTGAAAGTTTGCAAGCATTCACCTGTGTTGACATCCCACAATTTCACATTTTGGTCAGTACCGCCACTACAAAGAGTACTACTATTTGGACTGAAGGCGATCGCTCGCACCCAATCAATGTGTCCTAGACAGGTCAAAAATTGTTCACCCTCAGCAAAGTCTCGCCACAAGCAAATCTTGCCATTTGCGTCACTCGCCGCCAAAATTTTTCCGTTGGGGCTGAATGCTACCGCAGAAATTCTACTAAAATTTTTAGTAAAAACTGATTTAGATAAATTAGCATTTTGGAAATTGACCTGAGGTAAACTTACGTCCCGCATATCTACTTGCCAGACGCTTAAGTTAGAAAAATCATAACCTCTTAAATCTGTCTTTAACTGACGAAGCAAGTGGAGAATATTTCCACTTGTATAACCAGGTTCTAGTGGATATTCTCCTTGCAGTTTGACTAAAATTTCATTTAAATGATTTTCTATTCTTCTGGGAGTTTTAAAAATAGTTAAAAGTTCATCTATAACTGGTTTAATAATTAACCGTATTTGAGTTTCCCTAATATAGTCCTTGGATTGGGCTTTACTCAAAGCGTAATACTTAAGAAGCACAATATCCTGAGTTACAATTTCTTGATAAGTTTGCTGAATTAGTTTGTTAGTCACATACTCCATTACTACAGAGTGTAATGTGAAAAGTAAACCACCTTTTTCACTTAGTTTCTGTGGAAATTTGTCGATGATACTTCGCCTGATCAAAGACTCTAAAGCTTCTAATAACTTGTGTGGTATTACTAATGAATTTAAATCTTCTTGCAAATTGCAGAGAGGAACTGACTCACGATTAATTGCCAGCCAGTACATAACGACACGCTCTAAATTAGATAAGCGCTCAAACTGCTGCTCTAGAACAGTGCAGATATCACCAAAAACAGATGTCTTTTGGTTCAAAAAACCAAAAATATCACCATTGAAAACATCTTGAATAGTCGTTGCAACTATTTTCAAAGCTAATGGATTACCAGAATAAAGTTCAATCAGTGCTTTTTCTTGAAACGCTTCTCCATAAAGACCTTTGAGATGAAAAATTTTTTTTCCTTCTTCCTCTTTCAGACCCTTTACTTGTAATGAACGAACAGGTAGTGCTTGTCCTTCGTGTGACGCTACATCTTTGGGTTTTTCACGAGAAGTCAACACCAAGGAGCTTTGATGCCTGACCTGTCCTAGCCGTTTTATGAGTAAGCTATAATCCTCATAGCCTTCTCGATAGCATCCAGCATAAGTGCCTGGTTGCAAAATATTCTCTACATTATCTAATATGATCAGACAGCGCTGTTGTTGCAAATATTCAATTAATCGTGATATTCTCCCATCTACGCTTGTGGGTAAATCAGTTTCTAAAATTTGCTCATCAGACAAAAATTGAATTAATTTAGCTAATAGGTCAAAAAGTGGGGGAGAATTGTAGAGCGATCGCCAGATCACATACTCAAACCATCCTTGAACCTTTTGTGCTAACTTAGCAGCGAGAGTTGTTTTACCAATCCCTCCCATTCCCAACAGCGCCACCACTCGACAGCGTTCTTGTATCAGCCATTGCTCCAACAGAACTAGTTCGGCTGTGCGTCCATAGAAAATAGATACATCCACCATTTCTCCCCAATCAATACGTTTGGGAGACTCCAAACTCTGAAGCCTTGCTAAATCAGAATTTAACTTGCAATAGTCCTGGGGACATAACTCTAAGTTAAAGGCCATAAATAAATAAACAAGTGTTCGTTTGTCAACTCCTTCTTGGTTAGCAAGTATCTTTGCAACTGTATTTGTAGTTAGTCCAGCACGTTCACTTATTTCTTCCAAGGTGTACTTGGAACCAGATTTTTCTCGAAGTTCCGCTTCAAATTTCGCCTTCTGAAGCTTTTGCCAGCCTTCACCAGTGAGTACAACACCACGATTCCGTTTTGGCTTGTGCCGATTCATAAATTATGAACACCTATTTTCAAGGTAAAAGTTCATGACTACACCTTATAAAAGATGTAATCTCCATTGTCACTTTTGGCTCAAAGTCCAGTTATACCTCGAATCAGTGGTAATAATGTTTAAGAAATGGGATATTATGGCAAATCTGGGCGTGCAGGTTTTCCCCGCACCCAGCATTTGATATTGGTATGATTTCCCTAAATCCGTCCAAAAAATGGGCAAACTGGGAGTAATCAGTGAACAGATATAAACGATCGCTCACACCTATTCACTGATTGACTATTAACTATTCACACTTCCGCCGGGTGATATTCTTGCTGTCTCTCGATGAAACTCTGTACGCGGGAACGGTAATCTCTGACCATCTCATCTACCCACTCGCGTTCATTGCTGTTGACATACAAATGTACTAGCGGTTCACTAGCATCAGGTAAAACTAACAGCCAACTGTCATCAAAAGGTTGACGAATTTTCACGCCATCGATGAGTTCGAGATTTTGGGCTGGGTGAGTTTCCACCAAGTAGCGCATCAATGCACCTTTAGCCGACCAAGGACAGCGTATTGTATGGGTTCTGTGAACTACACGGGGTAATTCTGCTCTGACAGTGGCAAGCGATCGCTCTTGTATGGTCAGCATTTCAATGATCTTAGCAATGCAGAACATGGAATCAAACCCTGGATGCAGTTGAGGGAAGATAAAACCAGTCTCCCCACTACCACCCAGCACCACGTTGACATTTTTCTGACAAGCTTCCATCAAAGCTGTTGCATTGGCTTTGGTGCGAATCACTCTACCATCATGACGACGGGCGACTTGTTCCACTGCACTAGAAGCATGAACCGGCACAACTACCGTCCCTCTGGGGTTGGAAGTCAAAATCATATCTACCATCAGTGCGGTTAACAGTTCGCCGCGAATGGGGTAGCCTGATTCATCAACTAAAATTAGCTGTTCGCCATTAGCTGATACTTGCACACCAAAATTCGCTTTCAACGCCTCCACCACATGACCTAACTGAGTCAGCAGTGTTTCCCGATCGGTTGTGGTGACAGCATTTTTATTTAGGCTGGCATTTAGTACTACTGCATCAGCACCAAATTTATCTAGCATTTGGGGTAAAACAGCCCCAGATACAGCATAAACATAGTCAATTACTACTTTTGCCCGACTGTTGTTGAGGGTTGAAACATTCAATAGTTTCTCGAAAGCGGTGCAGTAAAGGTCAATGACTTGGCTGGGGTAAGCGACATCACCAATTTCATGAGTTAAAGCCCGACGCATATCTTCCTTAAAGTAAGCCCCTTCAATTTTCTTTTCTTGGGCTTTGGAGATATTGATCCCCTTATTATCCATGAATTCTATCAAGATGTAGTCGGCGCGATCGGGGTGTACTCGTACATGAATCCCACCTGCTACACCCATTGTAGGTATAACTGTGCGGGCGATGGGGATGGCTGTTGCATCGAGGTTTTGAATATCGACACCTACAGACATTAAACCTGCAATTAAAGACCGAGTAACCATCCGCGAAACATTACGTTGGTCACGGGACACCGTTACTTTCGCACCAGGTTTTAAAGTGGAACCATAAGCAGCGCCTAACTTCACCGCAAACTCTGGGCTGATGTCAATATTTGCTAATCCTTGCACACCACGTTGCCCAAATAAATTTCTTTGGGCGGTATTACCCCAAATCAGGTTAATGTTTAAAATTGCCCCTGACTCAATCTTCTTACTTGGCCAAACCCTTACCCCAGGGCTAATTTGAGCTTCTTCCCCAACTGTAGACAAAGAACCCACAACCGAGGCTTCTAACACATGGGCGCGGCGGTCTACACGGGTTCCACGAGAAATGACGCAAGCACTCAACTGGGCTTCTTCCCCAATAATTGCCCCATTCCACACAATCGGGCGTTTGAGATTAGCATCAGCGCCAATGGTGACGTTATCTCCAATTACAGTTCCGGCTTCAATTTGCACCCTTGCACCGATGCGACAATTGTTACCTATTACGGCTGGGGCTTCAATATGAGCTGAGGGGTCAATATAAGTATTTTGTCCTATCCACAAGCCAGGGGAATTTTCTCTATAAGCAAAGTCGAGTTTTACTTTACGTTCTAAAGCATCATACTGAGCTTCCCGATAAGCATCTAAGTGACCAACATCGCACCAGTAACCTTCGGCAATGTAACCGTACATTGGTTCATCTTTTGCCAGGAGTAAAGGGAATAAATCTTTAGAAAAGTCAGATTCGGTATGGGCTGGCAGATATTCTAAAACTTCTGGTTCGAGAATATAAGTCCCAGTGTTGACCGTATCAGAAAAAATTTCGCTGGTAGAAGGTTTTTCTAAAAAGCGTTTAATTTTTCCTTGTTCATCGGTAATCACTACTCCAAATTCTATAGGGTTAGGAACCCTTGTTAAAATTAGAGTAGCTTTTGACTGTTTTCGTTTGTGAAAAGCGATCGCTTCTGTCAGGTCAAAATCTGTGATGCTATCACCGCTAATTACTAAAAAAGTTTCGTCCAGAAGTTCAGCAATGTTTTTTACACAGCCTGCTGTTCCTAGAGGTTGGTCTTCTTCGACGGCATAAGTCATCTGTACACCAAAATCACTGCCATCTTGAAAATAATCTCGCAAGACATCAGGTAGATAATGCAAGGTAGCAATTACTTCCGTAATCTCATGTCTCTTGAGGAGATTGATAATATGTTCAGCAATTGGGCGATTGAGAATCGGAACCATTGGTTTTGGTAGATCGCAAGTTAACGGGCGAAGTCGCGTTCCGGAACCGCCAGCCATCAGCACTGCACGCATAAATCCTCCTTAACCTTTTGCAGCATTCGCTGCTTTTAAACCCGTAAGAGTATATTGTGTTTTTATCTAGTTTCCTATGGATACTGATATTTAAAACACCCCCGTAAGAAACATCTGACAATAAATAAGCAAAATTACTTATTGTAATAATTTGGCGATGACCGACCGTCGGTCGGAGACCATCATCTACAGTGGAACGTAGCTTATCTCCAACAGAGGCTGCGCCAACGCCAGAAAAGTAAACGCAGGAGGTGCTTGTCAGTTATTCAGTATTCGCACGGAATTAGTTTATTTATGCTAGCCAGCAAAAGCTGGAGAAGCAACTAGGCAGAAGAAAAAAGTAATATAGAAATGCAGGTAATAGATAATAGGTAATAGCTGTTCTTACCTATTACCAAATCACCATCCCCTTGTGGGTGGGATTTTCCAGAGAGAATGTATCATGAAACAACACCAATTTGAAAAAAGAATGCGATTGATGGATTTACATAAACCAGAAACAAAGATTTGATTGAAATAATCTAGGTGATTAATTGCCTACATAGTGCAGAAATATTTATCTCGAATTCTGTCAGATATTAACGGAGTTGATGGTAATGAGTAAATTAATTATTTTTGGCTTAATTGTGATTTATATAGGTGGCGTGTGGAAGTTTTGGACTGGTTTTTCAAGGACAAATTTCACTCCATCTTTGCCCAATCGGATTGGTTTAGCCTTACTTTGGCCAGCTTTATTTGTCGCCAATGGTTCCTATCGCCGTAATTTTAGAAAGGCGTTGAAAGGTTAGAAATTACTGTTTAGTTTTCTGACTAAAAGCTTACCTTTGATAGTAAAAATATCAAGCCTAGTTGTAGGCTTGATATTTTTAAGTAAACAAAAATCCAAGACTAATGATTAATACTCATTAATCATTATCTTCTTCTGTTATTTCTAACGTTATTACGATAGATATTGACTGCTGCACCTGCGCCTGCACCATTGATGACATTATTAAGAGGTCTTCTGCAACCACCAGTAACCGCGCCAGTTACTATACCAGCACCACCACCTACAGCCAAATCTTGAATGACACTACGGTTTCTGGTATTTCTTCTCAAACCATTTGCACCATTTACAGCAGCACCAGCCGCAGCACCTTTAGCCGCATTGTCTAACACAGAACCACATCTGGTAAAAACTCCGGTTACTATACCAGCACCAGCGCCAATGGCTGCATCTTCTATTACTCGGTTATCAGCAGCAGCAGGTTGTACAGGAACCAAAGTGACACTGGCTAAACTAGCAGCCATGAGGCTGGGTAGAAGTGTAAGTTTTAGAATTAGTTTCATATTTTTCCCTTCTGAAAACATCCACAATTAGAGCATAATTGCAATGATCGCCGTTACAGGTATCATAGGTGTACTCATTTCTAGTTTAGACAACTGCAACGGTTCTTTATCTTCAATCACTATACCTCTACCCTCAAAAAACGTGAGTTCGACGAACCTCACCCCAACCCCTCGCCGACGCGGAGAGGGGCTTTAATACTCTGAGCTATCAACGAAAAATCAGGTTTTAAAGCCTCTACGCCACTTGCTACAACGCGGAGAACCCGCGCAACGCAGTGGTTCCTTGTTGCAGGGGCTACGGGAGAGGGGTTTTTTCAACTGTCGAATTCACGTTAAAAAAACGGTTTGAGAGACAAAGGGTAAACAACCTACACCTGTAAGATCCCCAATCCCCTGATATGCTTGTTTGCAGTGAGTTTAGATATCAAAAAAAATGCACATTCAGTTTCGTGAATTTGACCAATTTGATGTGTGGATGTGGCTAAAATTTAGCACAGTGCCTTCTCAAAGAGAAAAACAGTATGTAGAAGAGGTGTTTAATTCCTGGTTTTATCTAGGCAAGTTGGGTGCATTTAATGCCGAAAATCTTCAGGTGCAGGACACTGGAGTTGATTTAAGTTATGTTAACTATGACTCCCAAGGTTATGACAAAAGCCTACTGGCGCTGATGCACAACATGGGTGAGTTTGAGTATGAAGGACAATGGGCGCGGTGTTGGTTTGACCTGGGAACTAGTGATGCGATCGCTATAGATATTCTGATCAACGCCCTCACTCAACTGAGTGAAGAATACGTGACTATTGAAGAATTTTACATTGGCGGCGAAAATGAAGATTGGCCTGTTGAAGATAGTGACAGTCGCCCTTACTCCATTTACGATAATTAACTAAAAATGAATAAACATGGCGAAATTCGGGTAATAGTCTTGGGGCTGATTCAGGATGGTAAGCGCATTTTTGTCTCTGAAGGCTACGACCCCGTCAAGCAATCAACCTTTTATCGAGCTTTGGGTGGTGGTGTAGACTTTGGTGAAACCAGTCTGGCAGCTTTAAAAAGAGAATTTCAAGAAGAAATTCAGGCAGAACTAACGAATATCCGCTATCTAGGTTGTATCGAAAACCTGTTTACATTTAACGCCAGAAAGGGACATGAAATTATTCAACTTTATCAATGTGATTTTACTGACTCCAAGTTTTACCAATTGGAAACTCTAGTATTTTATGAATCGGAAAATCACAAGCATCGGGCAATGTGGATAGATATTGCCCGTTTTAAATCCGGTGAACTGAGATTAGTACCTGAAGAATTTTTTAATTATTTGTAAAAATTACATAGCAATGGATTGGTAACATTTTTGTCAAATTCTCCAATATGTAGGGTTTTTCACCGGGAATTAAGCCAGAAACATCAGCAAATTTCGTATTGATCAAAACGCCAATTCTAAAGAAAAGATTAAGCATATCTACTCATCCATCTTTTGATGGAAGTTTAAAAATCTTAACATTTGTAAAAATAAAAAATTATCAGATGATTGCTAGCTAATTTACAAAATTAAATTTTAGAATCCTGAAGCTCATGCAAGGCAAGTTTTTTATGTCACAGGAAGAAAAGGAGAAGTTATTTCACACCCAGTTAGTTAAATACGGTGTGAGATATGAAAAAGCAGCAAGAGTAGCTAATATTTTAGCGTGTGGTAAATCTGAGGAATTATTGACAGAAGAAGAGAAAAAACTTGTGACTGAAGCTTGTCAACAGTGGCTAACAGGACACAAACGCCATAAGCAGATGGTTTCTTTATTTCAGGATATCAAAAGTTAGATATTTAGTTATTGGTCAATAGTCATTGGTCATATAGTTAAAAAGCATATAAGACAGGCTTTTCTGCGATCTTAGGAAAGTCAGAATTTAACAATCCTTGCTCTCATCCCCCAGTTTCGTTTCACCAAAAGAGGCAGGGGGCAGGGGAGAACCCCATAAATAAATTTAGCGAAAAGTTTGCGCGTCCGGGTTTGCCAAAACTTTTCAAGACAGGGGCTTGTATCCTTGTTGGCTCTTAAAATCCTGAATCCTTCCTCTTTGCCCCCTGCCCCTTTTCCTCTTCTTTGACTAATTCCAATCTTGCTCATCTTTTTTGCCACGGCTTTTATAAATTCCCCCGATTTCGTGTATTTGGCGGGTTTTCTCGAATAGTTCAGATTCGGTTAATCCCCATTGTTGCAAAACTTTATCCAAGTCCTGTTGTATGTCCCTTGCGCCGGGAAAGCCTTGATAGCGGATTTTTAGTCTAGCTAATTCAGCTAAATTATGGTCTGTCGCGCCTTGAGTTAGTAGAATATCTATAAAGGGGCGATCGCGGTTGTAAAGTGGGTGTTGCTGGTCTTTACTTCCGTGGTTTTCGGTCATGGTTTATACCTTTAGGTAGAGTGTAAAATCCTTCAGAGTCGAGAGTTCAGAGTTTTGCCATTGCACCATAATTAGTCATGACGGCAACTACACCTGAGCTAATACGGCTCTCACCACTGTCAGCTAATCTTAGATAAAGATACATTGTCTTTAAGAAAGTACAAAAAGTTTAACAAAAGGGTGAATTTTTAAGTCGCCCAAAGCCCAAGCAGCAAGGGAGCAAGAACCCGCTATGTTTGAACACTTCACTTCCGAAGCCATCAAAGTTATTATGCTCGCTCAGGAGGAAGCACGTCGCCTGGGACACAACTTCGTAGGAACAGAACAAATTCTCCTGGGTTTGATGGGAGAGGGAACTGGGGTTGCTGCCAAAGTGCTAACTGAGTTGGGCGTAACTCTTAAAGACGCTCGCCGTGAGGTTGAAAAAATCATCGGTAGGGGTTCTGGGTTTGTACCACCAGAAATTCCTTTTACCCCGAAAGTGAAAAGCCTTTTCGAGCAGTCATTTAGAGAAGCTCATAATCTCGGAAATAACTACATCAACACAGAACATTTACTCTTAGGGTTGACTGAGGCTGGTGAAGGTGTCGCCGCCAAGGTATTACAAAATCTCGGTGTAGACCTCAAGAGTGTCCGCTCTGCTGTCATTCGTCGCACAGGCGACGACCCTACTGTGGTTGTGGGTGGTGGTAGCTCCAGACGTAACCAAGCACCGACGACAGAAGAGTTTGGCAGAAATCTTACCAAATTAGCTAAAGAAGGTAAACTCGACCCTGTAGTTGGTCGGCAAAAAGAAATTGAGCGTGCTGTACAAATTCTTGGTCGTCGCACCAAGAACAATCCCGTGTTAATTGGCGAACCAGGGGTTGGTAAAACAGCGATCGCCGAAGGTTTAGCCCAGCGTATTATTAACCAAGATGTCCCCGACATTTTGCAAGATAAACAAGTCATCAGCCTAGATGTGGGGTCTTTGGTAGCAGGAACCCGCTTCCGGGGAGACTTTGAAGAACGCATCAAGAAAATCGTTGAAGAAGTCCGTTCTGCGGGAAATATCATTCTCGTGATAGATGAAATTCATACTCTAGTTGGTGCAGGTGGTACAGAAGGCGGTTTAGATGCTGCCAATATCCTCAAACCAGCCTTAGCAAGGGGTGAATTGCAGTGCATCGGTGCTACCACATTAGATGAATATCGTCAACACATTGAACGAGATGCAGCTTTAGAGCGTCGTTTCCAACCAATTATGGTAGGGGAACCATCAGTAGAAGAAACCATTGAAATTCTCTACGGTTTGCGCGGAGCCTACGAACAGCACCACAAAGTGCATATTTCCGATGAAGCAGTAGTTGCAGCCGCCCAATTATCTGATAGATATATTAGCGATCGCTTCCTGCCCGACAAAGCCATAGACTTAATTGATGAAGCTGGTTCTCGTGTGCGCTTGCGGAACTCGCAAAACTCCCCCAACAAGGAACTTAAGCGCCAACTAGCCGATGTCAGCAAAGCCAAAAACGAAGCAGTCAGACTGCAAGACTTCGACAAAGCAGGGAAACTGCGTGACCAAGAAATCGGCATAGAAGCAGAACTGCAAGCAGCCTCCACTGGTCAAACCTTTAACCTTGTAGTAGACGAAGAAGACATCGCTCAAATCGTCGCCTCTTGGACTGGTGTTCCAGTCAACAAGCTGACAGAATCTGAGTCTGAACTACTTCTCCACCTCGAAGACACCCTCCACCAACGGTTAATCGGTCAAGAGCAAGCAGTCACCTCTGTTTCTCGCGCCATCCGTCGCGCCAGAGTTGGGTTAAAGAGTCCCAAGCGCCCCATTGCTAGTTTTATCTTTTCCGGCCCCACCGGAGTAGGGAAAACCGAACTAGCCAAAGCGTTAGCTGCTTACTTCTTCGGCGCAGAAGATTCCATGATTCGCTTTGATATGTCCGAATACATGGAAAGTCACACCGTCTCTAAACTCATCGGTTCTCCCCCTGGTTATGTCGGCTACGACGAAGGCGGACAACTCACCGAAGCTGTGCGGCGCAAACCATACACAGTGTTGCTGTTCGACGAAATCGAAAAAGCGCACCCAGATGTATTTAATATGCTGTTGCAAATCTTAGATGACGGACAGCTCACCGATGCCAAAGGTCGGAAAGTAGACTTCAAGAATACCTTGATTATCCTTACTTCCAATATTGGTTCTAAAGTAATTGAGAAAGGTGGCGGCGGTTTAGGCTTTGAATTTGACAACCAAGCCGAAGCCAGCTACAACCGCATCCGTAACTTAGTCAACGAAGAACTGAAAAATTACTTCCGTCCTGAGTTCCTCAACCGAGTTGATGAAGTCATCGTCTTCACTCAACTATCCAAGGATGAAGTCAAGCAAATTGCTGACATTATGTTGCGCGATGTCGCCAGTCGCTTAACAGAGAAGGGAATCATCTTAGAAGTTACCGAACAGTTCAAAGAACTAGTAGTAACAGAAGGTTATAACCCCAGCTACGGCGCAAGACCATTACGCCGTGCAATTGTACGTCTCTTAGAAGATTCTTTAGCAGAAGCATTGCTGTCTGGAGAAATTATTGAGGGAGACACAGCCATTGTTGATGTCAATGATGACGGTCAAGTACAAATACGCCAGTCAGAAAAACGAGAGTTACTTCTGGCAAACGTCGGTTAATTCTCAGATATTCTAGTCATATCTGACAACACATAATTCCCTTACCAACAAAATTTAGGATAAACCCTAGTATAAAAACTAGGGTATTTTTTTATCAAAAGTTCGTAGTAAGGGCTTTAGCCCTTATTTAACGTGAGAAAGTGAGTTCGATAAACCTCTCCCCAAACCCTCCTACGATGTAAACACAAGTTTACCAAGAGCGAGTTTCCAGCCAAAAAAGGTGGATTCAAACTGCTCAAGACCACGAACTAAAGTAGTACCACTTAAAGCTAGAGTGTTAATTGCTCATTTGCAATAATTGATGTGCGTGAGTGCCTTCATTATTCATCACTTGTTCTAACACTGCTTCTCTGATATTTACGAATATTTCACTACCTCTGTCTCGTGGACGGGATAATCTTATACCAATTCAAAAAATGTTTGCGACAGATAGGGCATTAAGGATGAAGTCATAACCAGTCAAAGAAGCAGCAATTTCAGGAGTCAGTTTAGCCAGAAGTTGAGCA
>NZ_JACJRF010000068.1 GCF_014697105.1 Anabaena subtropica FACHB-260
GGTTTCAACTTCAACCAGTCCATCATCGACTCGCAAGGTCGTGTCATCAATACCTGGGCTGACATCATCAACCGCGCTAACTTGGGTATGGAAGTAATGCACGAGCGTAACGCTCACAACTTCCCCTTAGACTTAGCTGCTGGTGAAGTTGCTCCTGTTGCTATCAGCGCTCCTGCTATCAACGGTTAATTCTTAGCTCTTAACTGAATAGAAAAGCGTCCTTCCGATTGGAAGGACGCTTTTTTGTTTTTATTTAAAAAGAACTCAAGTCCATTAAGGTATAGCCACCAGTACGAATGTCATTTTCGCCAACCCATTCGTTATGATATGAACCTTAGCAAACCAATATTGATAAAAAAGTAACTTTCACTTCCTGACAACTACTGAAAGAATTACTCAAGATTGCCTCATCATTGCAATCTGTTAATAATAATTAGTGAAAGTTTATGGAAAACTAAGAATAATTAATGTAAAACCGGATCTTATAGAGCCAGGATAATTTCCCTGATACTTTTACCGTCTCCCTGGGGAAAATAATTAGCAGTGTGGGTGGTGAGGCAATTTAAAAAACTCCTGGTGAATGGGGAGAAGATATTGCTAAAAGTCTTGGAAAACAACTTAGTTCTCGATTTTGCGAAGTTGGGAGAGTTTGTTCTTGGCATTTTCTAACAAATACAGCCATGACTACGATTTTAGGAAGGAGCGAAAGCGGCAACCTGTGGGATCGGTTTTGTCAATGGATTACTAGCACTGAAAATCGGCTTTATGTCGGTTGGTTCGGGGTTTTGATGATTCCCACCCTGTTGACTGCTACCATCTGTTTCATCATTGCATTTATTGCTGCTCCGCCCGTTGATATTGATGGGATTCGGGAGCCAGTATCAGGTTCTTTATTATACGGCAACAACATCATCACGGGTGCTGTTGTACCCACATCTAACGCTATTGGTTTACATTTTTACCCCATTTGGGATGCGGCTTCAATGGATGAATGGCTTTACAATGGCGGGCCTTATCAGCTAATTATTCTGCATTTCCTCATTGGCATCTTTTGCTGGCTGGGTCGGCAATGGGAGTTAAGCTATCGTTTGGGGATGCGTCCTTGGATTTGTGTTGCTTACTCTGCGCCTGTCGCGGCTGCAACTTCTGTTTTCTTAATTTACCCAATTGGGCAAGGTAGTTTTTCTGATGGTATGCCTTTGGGCATTAGTGGGACTTTTAACTTCATGTTGGTTTTCCAAGCCGAGCATAACATCCTCATGCACCCATTCCATATGTTAGGTGTGGCGGGGGTGTTTGGTGGCGCGTTGTTCGCAGCTATGCACGGTTCTTTGGTGTCTTCTTCTCTAGTGAGGGAGACGACGGAAGTTGAGTCTGTGAATTACGGCTACAAATTTGGGCAAGAACAAGAAACTTATAGCATTGTGGCAGCTCATGGGTACTTTGGACGATTAATTTGGCAATACGCCAGCTTTAACAATTCCCGCTCCTTGCACTTTTTCTTGGCTGCTTGGCCTGTAATTGGGATTTGGTTCACGGCTTTGGGCATTAGTACAATGGCTTTCAACCTGAATGGATTCAACTTTAACCATTCTGTGATTGATTCCCAAGGTCGGGTAATTAATACTTGGGCAGATGTCCTCAACCGCGCCAACTTGGGTATTGAAGTCATGCACGAGCGCAATGCTCACAACTTCCCCCTAGATTTGGCTAGTGGCGATGTTGTACCTGCGCCGATTATTCATGGTTAATTTGAGGATTCTTATATGTTCATTGCGCTCTCTGAATTGGGGGCGCTTTTTCTTATCGTTTAACATAAGTAGCATTATCAGCCATAATGCGACATTTGAGGTCGTTACGTGCAATTATGAGGCAGATAAGCTTGAGCGTAGATGAATTTATTGAATTATTGTGATTTAGCTCAAAAAATATGTACTGCAAAAAAAGAGCTATCTCTAGACAATAGGATTTTAGGCGTTAGATTTTATCGTAAAAATAGAATTTACTGTGACAATCCAATATAAAATCTAAAATCTCAAATCTCAAATTAAGATGGCAGACCTAACTCCTAATTCCAGCTTTAGTGTTACTCTCCGGTTACAGATTCCCAATCGTGTGGGAATGCTAGCATCTATCACTCAGGCGATCGCATCCAGTGGCGGTAATCTCGGTCAAATCGATTTAATTGAGCAAACTCGCCAAATTTCTATCCGTGACCTGACAGTTGATGCTGCTAGCACTGAACACGCGGAAATTATTGTACAAGCCGTCAAAGCCATACCTGATATTAAGGTGGTAAGTGTTTACGATCGCACCTTTAATTTGCATCGTGGAGGCAAAATCAGCATCACCAGCCGGATTCCTCTCAAGAGTGTTTCTGACCTAGCAATGGCTTATACCCCTGGTGTGGGTAGGGTTTGTACAGCGATCGCTCAAGACCCGGCAGAAGTTTATAATTTAACCATCAAACAAAATACTGTTGCTATTGTCACTGATGGCAGTGCGGTTTTAGGATTGGGCAATCTCGGCCCCCATGCAGCTTTACCGGTGATGGAAGGTAAAGCTATGCTATTTAAGGAATTTGCTGGGCTTGATGCCTTTCCCATTTGCTTGGCTACCCAAAATACCGAAGAAATTATCCAAGCAGTCAAAAATATTGCTCCCGTTTTTGGTGGTGTGAATTTAGAGGATATCGCTGCACCCCGTTGTTTTGAAATTGAACAAAGATTGCGGCAAGAATTAGATATCCCCGTTTTTCACGATGACCAACATGGTACAGCGATTGTCACCTTGGCAGCTTTATTTAACTCCCTGAAGCTGGTGCAGAAGTCTATCGCCGAAATCCGCATCGTCATTAACGGCGCTGGTGCGGCTGGTGTAGCGATTGCCCGGTTACTGCGGAAAGCGGGAGCAGAAAAAATCTGGATGTGCGACTCTAAAGGGATCATTTCTACCACTCGCACTGATCTAAATGAAGAAAAACAGGAATTTGCTGTCAAAGCTCAGGGTACACTAGCAGGTGCAGTCCAAGGCGCAGATGTGTTTATTGGTGTGAGTGCGCCTGGAGTGTTAACACCAGACATGGTGAAGTCTATGGCTAAAGACCCGATTGTGTTTGCTATGGCTAATCCCATACCCGAAATTCAGCCAGAATTAGTGCAGAACGATGTGGCTGTCATCGCCACAGGTCGTAGTGACTACCCCAACCAAATTAATAACGTTTTAGCCTTCCCTGGGGTATTCCGTGGTGCTTTGGATTGTCGCGCACACACAATTACCACCACAATGTATTTAGAAGCAGCCAGCGCGATCGCTTCTTTAGTTAATCCCTCAGACTTAAATCGGGAACATATTATTCCCTCAGTCTTTGATGAACGTGTCGTCACCGCAGTAGCTGCTGCTGTGCAACGTGCAGCACGAGAAGAAGGGATTGCACGGGGTTAATTAAATCTAAAAATTATCTTGATAAAGGATGGGCGATTCGTCCATCCTTTATCAGGGATTCAAGCCCCTCTACGCGTCGGAGAGGGGTTGGAGTGAGGTTCGTCGAACTCACGTTAAAGTACGTTAACTTGAACTTTATCAACGGAGTTCCAATACTCGCTCATCTCACTCAAACACTCATTAAGGGAGTTCGAATACTCGCTCATCTAGCTTAAACACTCGTCAACGGAGTTCCAATACTCATTTATTAGTTTTAAACTATAGGACTTATACTATTTCACTTAAATCATCTAAACAATTTCTCAAACCTGTAACTTTTGGTCATGAATAACCAATCTGAGGGCTTTTTAGAGGATCTACCGTTGATTTTAGCGGGGCCATTGCTACAACATACTGAATCAAAATCAGTAACAGTAATGGTTGCACTCAAACAACCTTGTCAGGGAGAACTCAAAGTCTACGAAACAACAAATAATGGTGAAAGGTTAGGAAATTGTTTATTAGAAGGACGACACTTTACTGTTGCTTTGGGCAAGTATCTGCACATTGTAGCAATTACAGCCGTGTCTCCAGTGGGGAATAGCTTAACTAGCGATCGCATTTATGCTTATGACCTCCAGTTCACCTGTGCCGACCAAACTTTACTTACCCTAGAACAAGCATTATCTTCCAATCGCTTTCCCCAAGTTAGTATTAGCTACTTTGAGCATCAAAAACCAACATTTGTTCTCCCTCCAGACTGCCTAGAAGATTTGCATATTATTCATGCGTCTTGTCGCAAACCCCACGGTCATGGAATAGATGCCTTACCCTTGCTCGATGCTCTCATTGCCTCAGCAGCCAATCAACCCCACAGCCGCCCCCATCAGTTATTCCTCACAGGTGATCAAATCTATGGCGATGATGTAGCAGCACCGTTTTTATGGGTCGCCAGTCATCTTGGTGATGCCCTTCTGGGCTGGGAAGAACAATTACCTCTAAGTCAAGGTGATCGCACTCCCAAGGAACTACCCCCAGGAGAACGGGCAGAAGTGGCAACCGAAGAAGCAGGGTTTACCGCCGGATTACATAAAAAACCAGAGAAAATATCCAGCCATCTGTTGAGCTTGGGGGAATATTACGCTGCTTATTTACTGGCTTGGTCGCCGGTGTGCTGGCCCGATGCCTTTCCCCCAGGACAATGGGTGACAAGCGATCGCCAAACCCTCAAAACTTGGGATCAGGAAGTGGCAGATTTGCGACAATTAATTCATACGTTGGGAAAGGTGCGGCGGGCGCTGGCAAATATTCCCATGTACACCATCTTCGATGATCATGATGTGAGTGATGATTGGAACCTCAATCAAGCTTGGTGTTTGCGAGTCTTGGGCAAACCTCTAGGACGGCGGACTGTACAAAATGCTTTGTTAGCCTACAGTGTGTTCCAAGCTTGGGGTAATACACCAGAGCAGTTTACAGTTGGTCGATCTGGAGGAAAGTTGCTGGCGGCGGCAGAGAATTGGTCAGCATCAGCAGGAAAAGATGTTGCAGCTGATCAGGCGATCGCCAATTATGTCGGGATGCCAAACTGCAATCCCCACACAGGGCTACCCAACTTTGTTTTAGAAGATGGAGTATTTATCCTAGAGCGCCATCCTGAAACACTTACTTGGGACTACACCATCAAAAGCAATTGCCATGAAGTCATAGTATTAGATACGCGCACATGGCGGGGCTATCCAGCCGACCAAAAACCAATCGCCCCACCGATGTTGCTATCTCCCCGTGCGATGAAGCAACAACTGCTGCAAAGATTACAAAAAACAGCAGACAACCAACATCTCACCACCTTTGTCATTGCACCTACCAATGTATTCGGATTAAAAGTCATTGATTGGATTCATCATTGGCAGTTAAAACGCGAAAAAGTTTTCTCTACAGATGTCGGCGATTCTTGGAATATTCATTTTGAAGCACTAGCAAAACTCCTGACAACTTTGTGTGAACAACGTCAACAAGTCATCATTCTCTCTGGTGATATTCATTACAGTTGTGCAGCCCGCTTTTCTTATGGATCAATTCCCCATTCACCACAGCAATCTGTCATCGTGCAGTTAACCGCCAGCGCTTTGAAAAATGAAGAGATACTGACGAGATTGATTCACACACGTTTAAAACAATGGCTTCTACCTGAAAAAGTCCGCCGTTGGCTTGGCTGGAATCAACCACCCAATATGCTAGAAGTTACTGCAAAACATTTACACCGCCGTCAAGCACTAACTAATCCTAACTGGCATTGTGTACTGGAGTGGATACCGAGACAACGCATTCAGAATTTCCATAGCCAAGTAGATATGTCTACTTTCGTTGCCCCCTGGAACCGCAAAAATGCTCGTTGGCAATGGTTACAACCCTTAAAATTTTGGCAATATCCCTGGTTTCAGGATGGCCGAGAAGTTGTAGGGGTGAACAATTTAGCATTAGTTCACTTTGAGTTATCAGATACTAGTAATGCTTATACAGTTATTCAAGATACTTATTGGTTTTCTTCTACATCATCAACTCAAATTGTTTACAGCCGTTTTGCTACTAAATTCCAACCAAATCAATATTTGTTAGATGAATTTTTAATTGTAGGGAGTAGGGAGTAAATCAATTAAAAATCCCAAAATGTAGTGCAGGCAAGATACCCCGCCCTAATTGTGCAAGTTCAATTTAGAACAAATGATCACAGCGATCGCTCTGTTGGATTAGCTGTTGATTGAGAACGCTGCTGTTGGTAAAATCTTACGACCTTCTGAACATAGGTAGCAGTAAAGCCAGTATTGCAACCTGTATATGCACCAGTCATCCACCAACAAGCTACACCACTAACAGCCGCAGTTTCATTGTTATTCGTAGCGCGGAATTGCTGGTTTAACTCACGGCGTGTAATACAAGACACTACTTGACGCGCTAATGTGGGATTATTTTCAAATTGTGTTGGTGTGACTTCTCTTTTGAGACAAGTTTTTGACCAACCCCTGAAAGTTTCTGGTTTAACTTGCCAAGCACTATAAAGTCCATCGTTGGTTTTACCAGTTTGCGGTGCAGCTTGTCTTAGTGCTTCCACTAATGCTGCAACTTGAGCATCAGTAGTTTGTTGTTGTGCTTGAGCAGACGATGGAGAAAATCCGCAGCCGATGACAACACCACCAACAAATAGCGACAGCAAAAGGTAATTTCTCATAAATCTCTATCAACCAGACAACATCTATTCAATGATAATTTATGAATTACCTAGTAGAGACGTAGCAGTTCTACGTCTCTACGTCATTTCTTTTGGTATTAGCGACGTACTATTACCAATGTCCCTGGTGTCGTCCAGTTGTATAACTTACGTGCTTGCTGGACTGGTAAATTTACACAACCATGACTGACTGGAGTTCCAAAACGATTATGCCAGTAAGCACCGTGAATAGCATAGCCTTTATGAAAATACATGGCATAAGGAACATCAGGAATGTCATAGCCAGGGCCTCGCATCCGATTAATGCGATATTTGGAATTAATCTTAAATTGACCTACGGGTGTAGGGGTTGAGCGCTTACCTGTGGAAATTCGGAAGGAATGTACCAGTTTTTTACCTTCCCAAGCAAATAAGCGTTGCGCTGATAAATCAATTTCAATTCTACGAGGTTGAGATATTTGTTTGGTGTCGGGTATAGTAATGCTGTTTTGCTCAACTGAGGCGATTTTAGCTGTCCTAGAACTGGGATCAGCTGTCGTCGGTAGCAACCCAGAAAGCAAAGCCACCATGACTACTATCACACCTGTACACAAATTTCCTGAGCGACGTATCCAAGTATTACGAATCCAGCTTTGCATATTCGATCACCTTCTTGATTATGCAAACATCATCAATCCCTAAATTTTCAATTCCCAAATATTCAAGATTCATCACAGAAATCTTGCTATTTTGTAGCGGTTGTACTTCTAGGGAACTTTGAATTAAAGTTTAACGAAAGTCTGGATTTACGTTAATTCCCTTGAGGCAGATTCTGAGATTTTCCTCTTCTATAATTTATTTCACCTTCAGTTATCCTCATTCCGGAAATTTATAGTATATTTTTCCACCCAAATAGCCCAAACATCTGCTTTTATTGATATTTATACTAGGGATTTTAACACTCCAACTTAGGCTAATATTCCCCTGAATATGAGACAAACTCATGAATTTCAAAATCACCAGAGCCATTCATTAGGTTATCATAAGTAATTTAACGGATAACAAAAAACGAGCGATTGCTATTTCCCAAAAGCCCTATCCATAAAGCCATATATTAGTATTTTCACTAATAAAATATATGTTATTTATATAAACCATCCGAGGTTTTACTAAATATATATTAGAGACTTTATATCGGAATTAAATTATCCCTTCTTTTTGAAAAGAAATGATGAAACAGCATAGTGAAAAATGTAATTCTGTATAAATAAAGATAAAATTCAAATTATCGAAGAAAAAAGTTATTCAAAGGAATCAGTACTAACTGCATGAATAACATACCAACTTTATAAAAATTTAAACCGGAGTCGAAAATGCAACGCAAGTTTTCTTATATATCAGCTTCAGCTTTATTAGTTACTGGAATCGCTTGTACAGCAATTGCAGCACCTGCACAAGCAACAGTTTCTTGTAGTGTTGGAAATATTACCTTTGGGGGAATATCAGCTACGGCTTGTCAAGGGCCATTTTCCGGTAACGACACAGGCTCAGGCAACCCTCTGGAAACCCAATTGGATGGTGGTTTGTTTAGTAGTGTTGTCGGTTCAAATGTAGACTGGTCATTGCTTGGCAAATCGGATGACCCCAATCAAAGTCTTATAACTGCGGGTAGCAGTTCCAATGGCACCCTAACATTGGGCGGACAATTATCAGATTGGTTGGGTAAAACATTTGTGATTAGCCTCAAGGCAAGTAATAGTTACAGTGCCTATCTATTCCAAAATTTCCAAGGCACTTCTTTACAAGCAATCTACAACACCATTGGCGTTTCTCAAAACGGACAAGGAAAAGCTCAAGGTTTATCTCATGCTTCATTGTTCGTGGCTAACTTACCACAAACTCCACCTCCTACTTCTGTTCCCGAACCAGCTAGTTTGATCGGTCTTGGTTTAGTAGCAACTGGGATGTTCAAAATTCGCCGTCATCGCTCAATCTAATTTCTTTTTTCTGAATAAACTTCACCCATTACAGTTGTAGTAGGTTGAAAACTTAAAATAGTTACAGGCAATAGTCTGTAACTATTTTTTATTTTTATTCATTAGTTCTGAATGACAACTGGTGTTCCTAAAGATGCCCAATTGAATAGCCATTGAGCATGATTAGGAGCAAGGTTAACACAGCCATTACTTACAGGTCTGCCAAATTTTTTATGCCAATAGGCTCCATGAATGCCGTAATTACCCTGATAAAACATGGCATGGGGAACGTTGGGAACATCATAGTTTCTACCACGCATCCGTGTAGACTTATGCTTTGATTGAATCTTGAAAGTACCAACACGGGTAGGTGTAGCTTTTTTACCAGAAGAAATGACGATCGCATACACAGGTTTTCCACCTTCCCAAGCAATTAATCTTTGATTGGCAAGATTAATTTGAATCCAACGCTGATCGGATTTTTGCAAAGTCTCAATAGTGTTTTCAATTCTTTTAGAAGTTGAAGTTGCCAAGACTTCACCAGATCCGTTAGTTATCACACTTAAGGATAATGCTGCGCTAACAGCAAACAACATTTTTAAACCACGTTTCCAGTCAGGATAAATTAGTGATTTCATAGTAGAAACACGCCGATGATAGAATGCAAGTATATTTTGAGAAATCAACTATAACAGTGGTTTTTAAATAATTTCATCCTGAAAACTACGCTAATTTTTGCATAAGTCCTCTGGCTAATTGAGCGATCGCTTGCCAATTTTCCTCTTTCACTAGTTGCGGAGGACATAACTCTCCACTTAAACCAACTGCGATCGCACCTGCTTGAATTAATTCCTTGGCATTCTCCAAGGTTACTCCTCCGGTGGGAATTAAGGGAATATGACCTAATGGCCCTTGGAGACTCTGGATATAGTTAGCACCCCCTACAGCTTGCACAGGGAATACTTTTACACAGCTTGCACCATAAGACCAAGCACTGACAATTTCTGTAGGGGTGAGTGCGCCGGGAATGATGGGTATATTTTTGATGAAGGCTGCTTGAATCATTGCCGAATCAACATGAGGTGTAAACAGAAATTCTGCCCCAGAGGCGATCGCATCTTCTAGCTGCTGTAAATTAAATAATGTACCAGTGCCAATAGTGCAATCGGGTAATTTATCACGTAATTGGGTGATTAGTTCCCCAGGGCGATCGCTATTCCAAGTAATTTCAATTAGCCGCATTCCTCCAGAAGCTACAGCCAAAGCCATTTTCAGCCCTAATTCGAGTTTCGGTGCGCGGATAACTGCGATCGCTCGCTGTTTGTGCAACTGTGACAACCAATCTTGAGTAGACATTATTACGGAGACGGAAGCGTTCTATTTTCTTAATTTTATTTTTAAACGTATTAGGCGCTTCGTTTTCCCCCAGGGTAGGAACGCAGGGGATTAATGAAAACTTTGTGTGTCGTGTTTCCAGGAAGTTTGCAGCCACCTTTTTTTTACCTCATTCCCCGGATAGATACTTATCATGCACCATTAGTCAGATGGAAGATCGGCAGGAAGTATTTAAGCTGAGTCTAGCAAGGCAATAATACATTCTAGAAGCAAGCTAAGAGCCAAAAGAAGAAGAGGGAACCAGGGCGGAAATGTTCCTAGTCCCCAGTTTCCAGTCCCCAATCTTAATGACGAATTAACTAAAATGCCCAATGTGCAGAAATTACCCAATCAAGCTATGAGACATAGATCCCTGGGAACGGGAAAACGACTAGCTCGCAATTGGTGGACAGTGGCCTTGCGGGGAGCGATCGCCATTATTTTTGGTTTAGTAGCTCTATGCTGGCCTACTCTTACCTTGACTTCATTGGTGTACCTCTTTGCCAGTTTTTGGCTTGCAGGTGGAATATTATTAGCGATCGCAGCGTTTCAAGAACAGTTGCCCGATATTCATAGTAAATTGCTTTTACTAGAAGGAATTATCGGGATTGCCGTAGGTGCGATCGCTTGTATCTACCCTGGAATTACGGCATTTGTATTACTTTATTTAATTGCTGCTTGGGCGATCGGCACTGGTATATTCGAGATTATTGCATCTATTCAACTGCGACGAGTAATAGAAAATGAGTGGCTACCCGCAGTAGCTGGAGTTGTCTCTCTCATCTTCGGTGTCATGTTGATTACCTGGCCAGTAGCTCAAGCACTAGCTATTTTGTGGTTAATTGCTGCTTATACCATCCTTTTTGGGACACTACTATTAATTCTTGGTTTCCGACTGCGTAGTTGGGGTATGAAAAATTAAGAGTTCAAGTCATTTAATTTCCCATGTCCCACTTACAATTGAGAACTCGTTTGTGTTGGTTTCTCGACAGGAGAATGGTGTTTAGAATTTTGAATTGGTATTGCTCCGTTTAACGCAGGCTGTCTTCTTCTGGGTACATCATAAGTCATGAAATCATAGGCCATATCTGTACGAGGAAAGATGGCACGGGCTTCTTGCAGTAAATCTTTCAACTCTACGGTGTTTCCCGGTGCATAGCGAGGACTGAAATGAGTCATCAATAATCGACGCACTCCAGCCTTTAAAGCTGTTTGTGCTGCCATTGTGGTTGTGGAGTGCAATCTCTGAAAAGCCATCTCTGCATCTTGATGGGCAAAGGTAGCTTCGTGAATTAACACATCTGCATCTTGGGCTAATTCCACTGCACCATCACAATATATTGTGTCTGTACAATAGGCAAGCTTACGCCCAATTTCTGTGGGGCCACATAATTCTGTGCCATTAATTACACGTCCATCGGCAAGGGTGACAGTTTCACCGCGCTTTAGTTGACCATAAATTCTTCCAGCAGGAATTTCCAATGCTTTGGCTTTTTCTACGTCAAAACGTCCTGCTCGGTTTTTTTCGGCTACACGATAGCCGAAGGCTGTAATGCGATGATGTAAAGGGCCACAACTAACAGTAAATTCCTCATCTTCATAAATTACACCAGGGCGAACTGTATGGACTTTAATGGGATAGGAAAAATGTGTATGAGAGTAACGTGAAGCGGCTTGAATATACTCATTTAATCCTGACGGCCCATAGATATCAACTCTTTGTACATTACCCGCTAAGCCACAACTAGCAAGAAGTCCCATTAAGCCGAAAATATGATCACCGTGCAGATGGGTAATAAAAATTCGGGACAATTGGCTAATTTTTAGATCACTCCGTAAAATTTGATGCTGAGTGCCTTCGCCACAGTCGAATAACCACAACTCTGCCCGTTGCGGTAATCTTAGAGCAACACTGGAAACATTACGCGCTCTTGTGGGTACACCAGAACTTGTCCCTAAAAATGTAATCTGCACAGCGTTTTCTAGCCTTCCTCTTGCTATGTTTAAAGCTATGTTTTCTATAGTGGCATGGTTGCTGGGCAAATTGCTGGGAAATTAGGGAAGGTCACAGGGTTACAGATAGAGAGACAAGTAAAAAGTAATTTTTACTCACCACTCCCCACTCAGCACTCAAAAGAGGCAGGGGAGCAGGGGAGCAGATGAAGAAACTCTTACTCAGCACTCATAACTCAGCACTCCCCACTGTCTGGGTAACTACCCCTGTATTGCGAGTATCCACATTGGGTAAACGATTATTGTTACTCAATAGTGGGACTTCTTGACGGCAAGACAGGCAAAACCAATACAGTTCCCCGTGACGGACGTGGCGGAGGAGAGAACCACCGCAACATGGGCAATTATTGGCTCGCATACTCATACCAATGTCCTCCTGCAAGAAAAATTGTTGTTGAAAAATGTTAAAAAAGTTGTTGTTTAAAATTAGATTTTAGCTGCATGGATATGACTAGTTAAGTTGATGCGGCTTTTGATAATTTGCTCATACACCGCTTCATATCCATTAACCATTTGACTAACGCTAAATTTGTTTTCTACATATTCTCTACAACTGCGACGATTTAATTCCAATGCAGCAGGAATTATTTGAGCCATTTCCTCATGGGTTTGGCAAATAAAACCTGTTTTACCTTGGTCAATCACCTCAGGTACAGAACCGCGATTCATCCCAATTACTGGCGTACCAGTTGCCATTGATTCAATCATCACTAAACCAAAAGGTTCTTGCCAATTTATCGGAAAAAGAGTGACAGCAGCATTGCCCAGTAATTCAACTTTTTGTGTATGGTTAATTTCGCCTAAATATTCAATTTGCCGACCATCTATATGGGGGACAATCTCTTGTTCAAAAAAATTGGCATCTACTGCATCAACTTTTCCTGCCATTTTCAAGCGCCAACCATTTTCTTTGGCGATCGCAATCGCATGATGTGGGCCTTTTTCTGGAGAAAAGCGTCCTAAAAATGCCAAGTATGGCGGCTCTTGTGGTTGAGCAATGAACGGATGATCTTTTGGCTCAATACCGTTATAAACGGTTTTAATATAATTGAGATGAATTTGACGTTGGGCGTTGCTAATACTAACGTATGGTTGCTGATGATGATGACTAAAGACTTTATGGTTATCTTTGGTAAAATCACCGTGTAATGTATGCACTGTGGGAGTTTTTACCAAATCGGCTGCAAGTAATGCTGAAATCCCTAAATGAGAATGAATAATATCGAATTCCGCCGCATTCTGGTAAACTTGACTCAGTTCTAGCGTTTCATACACGGCATACTCTTGAAAGTTTTTATTTAAGCGTAATGCACGTGGACAAACTGCTTTTAAATATGCCAAGGTTTGAGAATCGCCAGAGGCAAATAATGTCACTTCATGACCACGACGAACTAGTTCATCAGTCAAGTGACTTACTACCAGCTCAATACCTCCATAATTTGGAGGTGGAACTCGTTCCCATAAAGGGGCAACTTGAGCAATTTTCATAAATTGTTTTGCTTCAGTCGGTAAGATGCTCCTCACAATTAAGACCTACATCATTTTATGAGGAATAAAATTATTACTTCCTGTTTTGACATTTAAATTAACCTAACAAACACTCCAAAGCGAAATATAGATTAATAATAACCGTCATAACTTACGGAATATATTTGAAACCCTTAGTCATAACCACTAAGCAACTACTTTTAAAATATAGCTTATATTTTCTAGTTTCATCTGCCTGCGGGATCATAAGCAAGTAAAATATTTTGTAGCCAAACTGACAAAACACTATGTTTTGTAGCTAACAATACTAAAAATCTGGTTTGGGATCAATTCTGTAAGGCTTCTATTTAGAGAAAACGCTAAAAAAACTAAGAAAACTGTTAAATATTAAATAAACATAAAAAAAAGCCAATGAAAGAGCCATTATTCATTTACATACTGTTAATCAACTAATGAAAATTGCTACTTGGAATGTTAACTCTGTTCGCACTCGTTTAGAGCAAGTTATTGATTGGTTAACGCAAAATCCCGTTGATGTTCTGTGCTTGCAAGAGACAAAGGTTGTAGATGCTGATTTTCCGCGATCGCCTTTTGCAGAGTTGGGCTATCACCTATATGTATCAGGACAGAAAGCTTATAATGGTGTAGCTTTGATTAGCCAAGAACCGCTTGCTGATGTTAGTGCAGGCTTCACAGCGATTTTGCCAGATATAGAGCCACTATGGGATGAGCAAAAACGAGTAATTACAGGTGTGATTGACGGTGTGCGGATTGTCAACCTTTATGTTCCCAATGGTTCAGCGATCGCCAGCGAAAAATACGAGTATAAGCTACGCTGGTTGACTGTGTTGAGAGAGTATCTGCGATCGCTTCTACTATTACAACCCGCTATCTGCGTTTGTGGTGACTTTAATATTGCCCTAGAAGCCAAAGACATTCACGAAAAAGTCAACGCCGAAAATCACATTATGGCATCCCCAGCCGAGCGCCAAGCTTTACGAGATGTTCTAGAACTAGGATTTGCTGATGCTTTTCGCAAATTCACAGATGAAGGTGGACACTTTAGCTGGTGGGACTACCGCGCCGCCTCCTTCCGTCGCAACCAAGGCTGGAGAATAGATCATCACTACCTCACTCCAGTACTATACGAACAGGCAAAAAGTTGCATCATTGATATCTCCCCCAGAAAATTAACTCAACCAAGCGACCATACGCCCGTTATTGTCGAAATTTAAAGTTGAGACTTTAGATTAGATACTGGGAGACTGAAATTGAGTGCTGAGTCATGAGTACTGAGTAAAATTTCACTCAGTACACTGCTCAAAGCTCTGCTACTTCTAACAGCACCACTCAGTACCCAATCCCCAATACCTAATCCCTAATCATTATGTTTTTGGTAACTGGAGCAACGGGAGACATTGGTCGTAGAGTCGTGCGACTCCTACGCGAACAAGAGCAGTCAATCAGAGCTTTTGTTCGTCTGACATCACGTTACGGCGAATTAGAACACCGAGGAGCCGATATCTTTATCGGTGATTTACGGCGAGAAAAAGATATTGAAAAAGCTTGTCGGGGTGTTCAATATATTATCAGCGCCCACGGTTCTGATAGCGATGCGCTGAATCTCGACTATCGCGCTAATATCGAACTCATTGACCAGGCGCAAGCCAATGGTGTGCAGCACTTTGTCTTTATTTCTGTATTAGGAGCCGACCGGGGGTATGAAGATGCTCCCGTATTCAAAGCCAAACGAGAGGTAGAACGCTATTTAGCGACTAGTGGCATCAATTACACTATTTTACGTCCGGCTGGATTAGCATCTAACTTGCTACCTTTAGCAGAAAGGTTTCGGGAAACAGGGTTATATTTGCTGATTGGTGACCCCAAAAACCGTACTTCAATTGTAAGTACAGATGATTTAGCAAGGATAGTAGTAGATTCGGTGAAAGTTCCAGGCGCTCGTAACCAAATATTTTCAGTTGGGGGGCCAGAGATTTTATTGCGTGAGGATATTCCCCAAATTTTTAGTCATATCTTTAATCAACAGCCGATAGTGGTCAACTCACCATTATTAGCAGTTGATGGGTTGCGGGGTATTTTAGGCTTAATTAATCCAGAAGCACAACAAGCTTTAGGAACCTTTCGCACATTACTGTCCAATGAGTTTTTCTGTAGAAAAGATGAAATAGCTAAATTAGAGCAGACCTTTAACTTCTCCTTGGAAAACTTGGAAAGTTTTTTAAGGCGCTATTTAGCAGTTTGAATCAGTCAGTAGTTAGTGGTTCTTGACTACTAACTACTGACAACTGACCACTGAACTAAAATCAAAAGCTTTATGAAATATTCTCTATTAGCCAACGCTGCTCAAGCACGTCAAACAAAACAACAGTTTGCTAGACCAGAAGACCAACTGTCTTATGAATTGGGTAAAGCAGTTAAGGAATTACCACCACTTTATACTAGATTATTAGCAGGAACCATTAGCTTAGTAGTATTTGGGACGATCGCCTGGGCTGCTCTCTCAGAAATAGACGAAGTAGCGGTTGCGCAAGGGGAATTAATCGCTTCCGCCCAGGTTAGACCAGTAACATCCTTGGGTGATGGGACAATCGATGTCATTAAAGTCAAGGAAGGCGATCGCGTCACTAAGGATCAAGTCTTAATTCAACGTGACCCAGACCTCAAACAAACTGATGTCACCAGACTAACCCAATCGAATAGACTCATTCAAGAAGACATACAGCGTTTGGAAGCAGAACGTATAGGTGGACAGAGTGCAGGTACACAAATTCAGGATGAACTCTTAAAATCTCGTCTGCGAGATTATCAAGCACGCCAAGCAGCCGCAGAAGCAGAAGCAGGTCGTCAGCGTGCGCTAATTAATCAAGCGAGAGTACGTCTGACTCGGTTACAAGAAAATTTAGTCAATGCTAGAACCAGTGTTGCTAATGCCAAAACAAATTTGTCTAATGCTAGAAGCATCAGTGCCAAAGTAGAAGAAAGCCTAGAAATTGCTCAAAGCAGAGAAAGAAACTTACGCACTTTGATCGCTCCTGGTGCTGTTCCGCGAGTCGATTATCTAGAAGCAAAAGAAAGATTGTCTCGTGCCCAAACAGATATCACCAGAGCTAAAGATGAAGTTATCAACGTCCAAAATCGCTTAACAGAAGCTCAAGATAGAGTTACATCCCTAGAAAAAGATATTGCAGCTCAAGAACAAGAAATTCGTCAAGCCGAACAAGCGTATCAAGCGGCTCGCAATCAAGTACAACGCGTAGTATCAGAGCGCCAAAGCGAAATTTTAACTGAGATGAACAAGCGCAAAGAAGAACTCACCAATGTCTCTGGACAGTTAGAGCAAGCTAAAAAACAAACAGACGGCGAAACTATCAAAGCTCCTGTTCCTGGCACAATTTATAAAATCAAAGCCACCAAAGGGCCAGTACAAGCAGGTGAAGAGTTATTATCAATTTTACCAGAAGGTGAAGAAATGGTGCTAGAGGTGAAAGTCCTCAACCGTGATATCGGATTTATTCGCAAAGGAATGAGAGCTAAAGTCAAAATGGCAACTTTCCCCTTCCAAGAATTTGGCACAATTGAAGGTGAAGTTGACCAAGTCAGCCCTAACGCCACCATTGATAAAGACTTAGGCTTAGTTTTTCCCACCAGAATTAAACTCAGTCAGCACTCTGTGACTGTTCGCGGTCAAGAAGTTGAATTTACTCCAGGGATGGCTGCAAGTGGTGAAATTGTTACTCGCAAAAAATCAGTTTTGACCTTCATTATGGAACCAGTAACTCGCCGATTTAGCGAAGCATTTTCTGTTAGGTAATCAACTCCGGTATGGTGTGTTAAGCCCCAGGCTAAGAGCTGATTCGTAAAGTAAATATTAAATAGACAATCGCCTAACCATGAGACGAAGTAAGGAACCATAAATCATGGCTTCACTTACCTCTGAATACACTTCATAATC
>NZ_JACJRF010000069.1 GCF_014697105.1 Anabaena subtropica FACHB-260
ATAGCGTTCCAAAGTTTATGCTAGTCATGGGGGAAGTTTGATTTGAGAAGCTGGTAACTTTCATCTTCTTACTTCTCCCGCCTTTTTTCTTAATTCACATTAGGCGTCAATTACCAATTACCCATGATCAAGTGAACGGTTCAATATCATCGATTTTATTATGCCAGCGTTTCTGGACAGTAACCCAGTCCGCGAACAAATTGTTGGCGGAAAGCTTCTATTTCTTCTCTTTCTGGGCTACCATGCGAGACAATCGCTACTTGGTAGCGGCGCATGACATCTACAGGACACTGGCCTGCTTCTAAACTCCAAAGTGCCATCTGCACACGCATCGGCGGTTCATAGCTAATACCTAATTCATTGAGGAAAGCTCGAAAGTCACCATCTTCTTGGGACGAAATGGGACTTTTAAGTTTGATCCTAACCACCCAACCATCTATTTGATGAATTACGGTGACGAACGAAACAGATAACTGGGGTCTAGCGTGTAGGTGTTGAACGACCCTCAGGGTTAGACTGGCATTTGCCAGGTAATACAGGTATTCCATCATGGTGCTTGGGATCAAAGCCAATCTTACATATCTATCTTCCTCAATTGATGGCTGTCCCGGTAGGGTAAATGCCCCCGTCTTTGTATGGGGAAGTTTACCCATTTTTTATCAAATTGCTTAAGTATTACCCAATGATGTCAATCTTATAATTTAAGTCTAAAATTGACTACTTTTGTCAAAAAGAAGTAAAAAAACTTAATTCAAACCATTGGGAATTTCGATGAAGAAAGAGATATCACAATTAAATCTTGATCAAACCTCTACTAAAGTAGTAGAAGATACAAATTTAGATTGTTCGCTAGCTGGGTATGATTACGAACTACCTCTAGAAAGGATTGCTCAAAATCCGGTAATTCCCAGAGACAGTTCTCGTCTACTAGTTGTAAATTCTCGCACCACAGGTAAAGAAACACTACCTTTACATCACATTTTTCGTGATTTGCCGGATCTTCTACGTCCTGGTGATTTATTAATCATGAATAATACAAAAGTCATTCCTGCACGATTGTATGGGCGCAAAACCTCTGGCGCAGAAGTAGAAATTCTATTACTAGAAGAACGCAAATTTAACTGTTGGTTGGCTTTAGTTAAGCCTGGAAAGCGGTTTAAAAAAGGTACGCAGATTATTTTTGAAGTCAGGGAGAAAGGAGGAGAATCCCCTGCTGTTCCGCTCTCATCTCCTATAACCGCTACCGTCTTAGACACAGATAAAGCAACGGGAGGCCGTTTATTACAATTTGATTTACCAGAGGGAAAATCTTTGGTGCAAGTTTTGGATAAATTCGGCGAAATACCGCTACCACCTTATATCACTGCATCTCAAGCGGCGGATGAACAATATCAAACTGTGTATGCTAAACAACCAGGAGCGATCGCTGCGCCTACGGCTGGGTTACACTTTACTCCAGAGCTACTAGAAAAGTTGCGCGATCGCCATATTAATCAAGCTTTTATTACCCTCCATGTTGGTGTGGGAACCTTTCGCCCTGTGGAGGTAGAAGATGTCGCTACTCATCAAATGCACGAAGAATGGATTGAAGTACCCGCCGCTACTGTGGCACAAATCAAGGCGACAAAAGCAGCAGGGGGGAGAATTATTGCTGTAGGAACCACAGCAGTCCGCGCCTTAGAAGGAGCAGCAGCATCTGGTGATTTCCAAGAATTTTGTGGCAAAACAAACTTATTTATTTATCCTGGCTACAAATGGCAAGTTGTGGAGGGTTTGATTACCAATTTTCACCTACCACGTTCTAGTTTATTAATGCTGGTGAGTGCGATGATTGGCAGAGAACGTTTGTTAAATATATATCAGGAAGCGATCGCCTCTAGCTATCGATTCTATTCTTTTGGTGATGCCATGTTAATTTTGCCAGAAGCCAGAGGAGTCGAGTGATGCTTTTTGAATTTTTAATTTTGCGTTCTCTTCGTTCCCTTAGAGAGTCGTAGGCAAAAGTTGCGGCGGGGGTTCCCCCCGTTGTTAGCGTAGCGTCTCATAGAGAGCAAACTTTTCCAGACGAATTTTTAATTTTTAATTTCGTAGTGGGTACTCTGACTTATAAGGATCTTAACAATGAGTACAGAGATTCCACTATGTATAAACAACATCAAATTAACCAGTGGTTTTGCGGTTTATCGTCAATCACCTGCCACCACATTCCTGATTGGCAAAAGCCGCATTTGAGTTTTCTCTGTGCTGCATCAGCTTTTTTGGTGTTGGCTGCACCGACAATTGTGAATTTACCAGGAAGCAAGTTGCTGGCACAAGCTCCTATTTCTCAGGATTTGGAAACAGCTAGTTTTTATCAACAGGGGGTGACACGCTACAACCGTGGTGACTGGCAAGGTGCAGAAAATGCCTTTCGCCAGGCGTTGCAGCGAGAACCAAATTTAGCAATGGCGAGAAAATATCTAGGAAATGTTTTCCTGATGCAAAACCGTTTAGATGTAGCGGTTCAAGAATATGGCGAAGCAATTAGACTTAACCCCAATTTAGGTGAAGCTTATTATAACTTGGGGTTAGCCTTGCAACAACAAGGAAAAAAAGCAGGTGCAATTACAGCTTACCGCCAAGCTTTGGTGATAGAGCCAACAAGGGTAGAGTCTTATTATAACTTGGGTTTGGTGTTATACGAACAAGGATTAATACAGGAAGCGATCGCCGCTTACCAAGATGCCATCAACCTCGAACCGAGTAAAGCCAATGCTCACCATAATTTAGCGATCGCATTGCAACAGGTAGGTAAAATGGAAGAGGCGATCGTAGCTTATAGGGAAGTTTTGAAGTTAGATCCCACAAATGCCACAGCTTACAGCAATTTAGGTAGTCTTATGGCTATGCAAGGTCAACCTGCTGAAGCTATTGCTATCTATACCCAAGCTGTTCGCCAAGACCCCAAAAACGCCTCAGCTTACTATAACTTGGGAATAACTTTATATAATCAGGGCGACCTGCAAAAAGCTAGTAGCGCCTTCAAACGCGCTCACGAAGAATACCGCCAACAAGGAAACTTCGAGCAGACAGCAAAAAGTGAGCAGCTATTGCAGCAAGTTGCTCAAAAAATAGAGGAACAAAAACAAGCATCCACTCCTAAACCAACAGCAACCTCTACCAACAACCTAGTAGAGCAGCTAACTCAACTAGCAGCGCCCAGGGAAAAGCCAGCTAATTCTGGTGATGTACCTATCTCATCTGAACAGCAGTTTCAACCCGTATTCCCGAATCCATCACCAGATAAACTTGATAGTAACGGGAAAGTCTGAAGCTTCATCATTTGTGTGACGGGCAAGAAAGATGCCCGTCATCATTTTTTGCCTTAAATCGGTAGTCGATTAATATCTTTATTGCAACCGATAACTACCATTGCCGTACCACGTTCCAAACGTTTACCGGGGTTGGGATTAATTTGAAACTTGCCATCATGACTCACGGCTAATAAGTTCAAACCATAACGGTTACGTAGTTGAAGTTCTGCGATCGTTCTACCATGAAACTCATCTGGCACAATTAATTCTACAATACTGTTGTCTGGGTCAAGGTCAAATCTATCCAGAATAGATGGCCTGGTGAGTGTGCGCGCTAAAGCACAACCCGCCTCATATTCGGGAAAGACCACATGGTCTGCACCTACTCGCTTCAATAGTTTGTGGTGAACTTCACTAGACGCTTTAGCAATTACATGAGGCACTCCAGCTTCTTTCACATTTAAAGTAGTGATGACACTTTCTTGAACATAGTTACCAATTGCCACAATTACCGTGTCAAACTCAAATATACCAGCCTCCCTGAGGGCTGCCGGTTCAGTGGAGTCTAGTTGTAGAGCATGACCAACTATTTCTTCTGTCAACGCTGCTGATACCCGTTTTTCGTCTATATCCGTTGCCAAAACTTGGTAGCCTAAATTATGCAGAGTTGAACAAACAGAACGACCAAAACGGCCTAAGCCAATAACGGCAAATTGGTGATTATCTTTGCGTAAACTGCGAAAAAAACCTAGCGATGACAAATTCACAGTTGAAATCCTTATTATTACTCCCTGTATGGCAAAAAAGCCTTAGACACATTTAGTTAAAAGTTGTATTTTTTGCCTACTAATTTAAATTTTATCAGTAGTCATTAGTCATTAGTCATTAGTCATTACTTTTTCCCCATCTCCCCATATTTTGCAACTATCCCACCAGTAGATTTTCTTCAGGATAGTGAATCCGTGTCGGTTTAGGGTCTCCCAGAACAGCAGCCATTAATAATAAAACACCGACTCTTCCTACATACATGATGATGATTAAGATGAGTTTTGCTGCTGTGGAAACAGTACCTGTAATACCAGTTGAAAGTCCTACAGTAGCGAAGGCTGATACTACTTCAAAGAGAATTTGAATAAAATCCAATTTTGGATCTGTAAGAGATATTAAAATTGTGGCTAAAATAACGGTTGATATGGAACCAATTAAAACCCCAACTGCTTTTAATATCAAAGAAATTGCTATCTTGCGTTCATATAATAAAACTTCTTCTTTACCTTGAAGAATTGTTTTGGTGCAACTAGTTAAAACTCTCAAGGTAGTGGTTTTCATACCACCGCCTGTACCACCAGGACTTGCACCAATGAACATGAATGCAATTGTGATAAATAACCCTGCTGTTGTCATTTTGCTAATATCAAGGGTATTAAAGCCAGCAGTTCTAGGCGTTACTGATTGAAACCATGCTAATAAAAATTGGTCGTGTAAATTCAGTGATCCTAAAGTTTCTGGGTTTCTGGATTCGATACAAAAAAACGCAACTGTCCCAATAAATAAAAGTATTAATGTCGTGCTAGTTGCCACTTTAAAATCTAACGAAAAGACTAAGGTTGCCTTTTTTTTGAAGATGCGATCGCGCAACCAAATATAAGTTTCTAAAATAACCTGATAACCAATACCTCCAAAGATAATCAAGAAGGTCATGGTAAAAACAACTAAGAAAGATGTCTGATAGCCAACTAAATTATCTGGAAACAAGCTAAACCCCGCATTATTCCAAGCATTGATACTATGAAAAATTGCTAACCAAAGACCTTGATTCCACCCATATTCGGGAACAAAAGCTGGCAATAATAACAATACTCCTGTAATTTCAAAAATTAGAGTTGTGGCAATGATGGAGCGAATAACTTGGGTACTACCACTCATTCCGGGACGATCTAAAGCTTGCTGAATGGCAATTTTTTGCCTCATGTCAAATTTACGACCAATCAGCAAAATCAAAAACGTGGTTGTTGTCATGTAGCCTAAACCACCGATTTGAGCCAATAAAGCAATAAATAACTGTCCCCAAAAAGAGAAGTAAGTACCAGTATCAACCACGGCTAAACCAGTTACGCAAACTGCCGAAGTGGATGTAAAAATTGCCACGATAGGGTCATTCCAATTACCATTGCTAGTTGAGAAAGGCATCATCAACAATATGGTTCCTACCGCGATGACAGCTATAAATCCTAAGCAAATTGTGCGCGAAACAGTCATAAGTAATTCAAATTTCGTTATTTAAACTTCAAAATCATCAAATCCTCTAGCTCATGGGGGTTGTTTAATTGAAGGCTTTAACTTACATAGGTTTGCCGATAGGAGCCATGAGGTTGATCCCTCTTAGGAAACAAAAACTTTCTTATTTAATTAAAAACACACATGGTAGCCTACAAATATGTTTTTTAATTTCTAATTTGTCTTAACACCGCTTCTTTCATGAGTACAACACTTTACGAGCGAATTCAGCAATTTTACGATGCTTCATCCGGGCTATGGGAGGATATTTGGGGTGAACATATGCACCACGGTTATTATGGTGCTGATGGTACTCAACAAAAAAACCGTCGTCAGGCACAAATTGATTTAATCGAAGAATTGCTCCATTGGGCAGGGGTACAGACAGCCGAAAATATACTAGATGTGGGTTGTGGTATCGGTGGTAGTTCTCTGTATTTGGCAGAAAAGTTTGATGCTAAGGCTACAGGAATTACCTTGAGTCCAGTGCAAGCCAATAGAGCCACAGAACGAGCCAAAGAAGCTGGTTTGAGTGGCAGAAGTCAGTTTTTAGTCGCAAATGCTCAAGCAATGCCCTTTGCTGATAATTCTTTTGACTTGGTTTGGTCGCTGGAAAGTGGCGAACATATGCCAGATAAAACCAAGTTTTTGCAAGAATGTTACCGAGTATTGAAACCGGGTGGTAGGTTGATTATGGTGACATGGTGTCATCGCCCTACCGATGAAGCACCATTAACCGCAGATGAACAAAAACACTTGGAAGATATTTATCGAGTATATTGTTTACCTTACGTGATTTCTTTGCCGGAGTATGAAGCGATCGCTCGTCAACTACCATTAAACAATATCCACACGGCTGACTGGTCACAGGCAGTTGCCCCATTTTGGAATGTAGTTATTGATTCCGCCTTTACCCCTCAAGCAATATTTGGGTTACTACGCGCAGGTTGGACTACTATCCAAGGAGCTTTATCACTAGGCTTGATGCGTCGCGGTTATGAATCTGGGTTAATTCGTTTCGGCTTATTAACTGGAAATAAGTAAAGGTTTCGTGACACTCATGAATCACCCCTGTCCCTACTCCCTACCCCTGGCAAGTATAGGTTTTTCATAAAGGCATGAGTTATGACTATAAAAGCAACGACAGAATCATAGTTTCATTAACCCCTAAACCCTAAAACTAATATTTTAGGAACAAAGCGTAAAAAACCTACATCTGCGAGACTCCCTATCCCCGAACTAACGGTATATTTAAGTATCTATCTCACACAAGTTCATTGTTTTTATTAAGTCTATGAAGTCTTATTTAGCTGCTGCTATTCAAATGACCAGTGTGCCTGATTTACACAAGAATTTGGCACAAGCAGAAGAATTAATTGATCTAGCCGTGCGTCGGGGTGCTGAGTTAGTGGGTTTGCCAGAAAACTTTTCTTTTATGGGTGAAGAACAGGATAAACTGGCTCAAGCTGACGCGATCGCTCGTGAAAGTGAAATTTTTATTAAAAAGATGGCGCAGCGCTACCAAGTTACTCTCTTGGGTGGCAGTTTTCCTGTACCAGTAAATGATACAGGTAGAGTCTATAACACCACCATCCTCATCAGCCCCAGTGGTGAAGAACTAGCCCGCTACAATAAAGTACACCTTTTTGATGTAAATGTTCCCGACGGTAACACCTACCGCGAATCTAGTACTGTCGTAGCTGGTCAGCAATTACCACCAGTTCATTTTTCGGAATATCTAGGGAATATCGGCGTTTCTATTTGCTATGATGTCCGCTTCCCAGAACTCTACCGCCATCTATCAGATAAGGGAACAGATATCATTTTTATTCCGGCTGCTTTCACTGCTTTTACAGGCAAAGACCACTGGCAAGTTCTACTACAAGCCAGAGCCATAGAAAATACTGCTTATGTGATTGCACCTGCTCAAACAGGCAATAACTACGGTCGCCGTCTTACCCACGGACACGCTGTAATTATCGACCCTTGGGGGACAATTTTAGCTGATGCGGGGGACAAACCAGGAATTGCGATCGCTGAAATCAACCCTTCACGCTTAGAGCAAGTCCGCCGTCAAATGCCTTCGTTACAGCATCGTGTATTTAGTTAATTGTAGGGGAGATGAAGAGGCAGGGGGGCAGGAAGCAGGGGAGAATAATTATGGACTATGGACTATTGATTTTCCCTATTCCCCAGCCTCTGTACTTGGCTTTTGTGGGGTAATACCATGCAATTTAATAAAACTATCAAAAGAATACCAAGCTAAAACATACCAAGGAATAATTTCAAATTGCAACCCTTTAATCATTAGCTGTCTCACAGAAAGAATGCTAAGTCCTAAAGGAAAAAGGAAACGAATATCGACAACGCCATCTGTTGCTTGTCTAACTCGTTTGTTCAAATCTACAACTGCACTTGATACGGTCGTAGCTGCTTCAGTGCTACCTTGCGTAATCTCGCCAAAAATCATGCCTAAATCTTGCAAAGTCGCTAATACATTATCCAGAGTGCCATTTTTTTCACTGTATTTAATAACAATACTGCCATGAGCAACGTTAGTCCGCACTTGGTCAATATGAGATTGTGCTGCTAGCTTATTAGCAATCTGCTCCATAGTTTCAGGTTGGCGATGAGAGTGAGCGATTCTCAACCTTAATCTTCCTGGCGTATCACTAATAATTTTTGTATGTATGGGTAAGGATGGTGTATTGAAGTTTATTTTCTTTTTAACTTTTGGCATTGTCGTGAGATTACCATGACTATTGGTCAACATGAAGTCACCCTCCAAACTGATACTTTTGTTTATTTTTATTCGTTCTGATTCACCAGGGTTTTGGTAGGCAATGCCCACCCTACAGCTACTACAAATACTTAGATTTTTAAGCGCAAGCTAATCCAACAAGAATCAAATAGAATTCCTATATAAGTATTGTTAAAAAATAAAGTTTAACTTATTCAGATGTGAATGATTTCATCGGCGAATATTGGCGGTTAATAACATTTGAGAGATGGGTAATCTACCCATCTCATCAATTTTAGACAGATGCAGTTACATCCCTAAACACCATTATCGGAGGAGCTATCAATACCTGTGCTAGCAGCTTCAAATGCTGGTGTGTCTTTTGATTCTGCCAGTTCCGCTTTAGCTTCAGCTATGATATCTTCCCAGGTTTCTCCCAATTCTGCGAAAGCTCCCTTGCTCTTTTCATAGGCAACAATACTGCCTTTGATAATTGACTTAGCAATGGGTTTACCGATTCCTGCTACAACTGGGATGAGAACAGGAGCTAAGAGTACTGCACCAATACCAGCGATAAGTCCGGGTGCGCCAGCTTCTTCTACGAAATCAGTGATTTTAGGCATGATTAATTCCTCCAGTAATTTGTTTGAAAATTGTATGAAAGCTTTCTAGCCTAATCTGGCTAGATTAGTTATCTCATCTCCCGACTGGTAGAGCTTTTTTTGGGGATTGTTTGAGGATTGGGCGTAAACCGTTAACTCCAGCAACTATGGTTGAGCCATTGTTGATAACAGTTGCGGCTAGTGGGTTTAAACCAAACAACACTGCTACCAATAATGCTCCCAGGTTGGGAATAGCTACAATGCCTGTGTTTTGCCGAATCAAACTCTTAGCTTGACGCGCGATCGCAATAGCTTCTAATAATCCATGTAAGTCATTTTGCATTAACACCACATCGGCTGTTTCGCGGGCAATTTCCGAACCGTGGGCAAAGGAGACAGAAACATCAGCGTAAGCTAAAGCTGGCGAATCGTTGATCCCATCCCCAACGAATGCAACTGTCTTACCTTGTTCGTGCAGTCCACGGACTACCGTTGCTTTTTGTTCGGGAAAAGCTTCTGCATGGGTATGCGCTGGCGCAATTCCCAGTTCCGCCGCTACAGCCGTAGCTGTGCGCTTGTTATCGCCGGTGAGCATATGGACTTCCACACCTTCTACCGTCATGAGCCGGGAAATTACTTCTCTGCTCTCGGGGCGAAGAATATCACTATATCTTATTTTACCTTGAAGTTGCCCGTTACTGGCTACATAAATTACTGATGTTGCTTTCTGTCCATTGCCGTTGAGGGCTTCCATATCTACGCCTTCTTGACGTAAGAAGCGCTCACTACCAACGTAAACAGTCTCACCATCAATCTGAGCCTTTACACCCAAACCGAGTTTATAATCCCACTTGCTGCGACTGGGGATCGCTACTTGTTGAGCCTCTGCATAACGTACTATAGCTTCGGCTACTGGGTGTGTTAGGCGCTGTTCGGCGGCGGCGGCGATCGCTAATATGCGATCGCTCGAAATTTCGGGATTGTAACTATCAACCCCAACAACTGCAACTTCACCTTGAGTGAGTGTACCTGTTTTATCAAAGACGATGGTATCAATTTCTGCTAATTGTTCTAAGGCGCGACCGCTACGGATGAGAATGCCTTGCCGTGCGGCGTAGCTCAGTGCTGCTAAAACTGTTGTGGGAATAGATACGCGAATCCCTGTACATAAGTCGAGGGTAAGAATGCTGGCTACTCTTACTGGATTACGGGTCACGGCAAAAACTGCTGCACCAAGTAATAAGGTTGGCACAACCGCAATTTCCGCAATCCTGGTAGCATGATTTTCCATGCGGGTATCGTGGACAGGTGCTTCTTCCATTAACTTAATACTTTGTCCTGCCCGCGTATCATCACCTATGCGCTCCGCCAAGATGTATACTTGTCCTTCTCTTACCAAAGTAGAAGCAAATACAGACTGTCCCTTGGTTTTCAAAATAGGTACAGATTCGCCTGTCAGCTTCTGTTCATCTAGTAGAGCCTTACCTTGGAGGATAGTTCCATCTATAGGTATTTGTTCCCCAGGATAGACAATAACTGTATCTCCAGGTAGTACCTGTTGGATAGGGATTTGCACCTTCTCACCATTACGCTCAACCCAAGCAAACTGTCCTAGTGAACCCAGAAGATCCAATGTTTGCATTTTGGAAGAACGGGCCGTGCGATCGCGGATATTTTCCCCAATCTCGATTAAGCTCAACATCAGGGATGGTGTGAGAAACTGTCCTTGGACTGTAGTAATGGCGATCGCAATAAAGTCCAAAAAGTCGATGCTGAGTTTGCGTTCTTTGACAACCCCATCTACCGCCCTTTTAAATACAGGTAAAGTGGCTAAAGCAATGGTTCCTGCCGTCAAAATTGGTGGGACAGCTATTCCCAAAGGCCCACCAAGTACCGCTAACCCAGTCGCCACAACAGAAAGCTGCATTCCCGGCCAAGGCTTTTCTGCTTCTTGTGGCGATGCCTTTTTCGGATTCAGCAGTACGATGCTGGGATCACTTGCAGCTACAATCAAACAGGTGAGGCGCGATCGCATCTTTGCATCGGTGACAGCACTCGATTTATAGTTAATAACTAAGGATGCGGCTGCTGGCTTAATTTTGACAGTTGTGACTAGGGGATCAGTTTCCAGCAAAGTTTGTAAACGTTGAGCATAGCCTGCATCGTTGCGTAAACGAGGCACACGCAACCGCAACCTACCCTGAACTGCATGGACGATACTATAGGCAACTTGAGGAATTTGCTTAGTAGATTTTACTGCAACAGAAGTTAAAGCAACTCTGTCATTTTGTTCCGCTACTGTCTTGTAAGGTAGGGGAGTTAAAGATATTTCCCCACTCTTTTCCTCCAAAGTCACATAAGACTCTTGAATAGGAGGCGACGCTAGTTGAACTGTCATTTTTGCCATTACTTAAATCTCTGATACGGTGTGTAAACTTGTTTTTCTGGGCATTGCGGGGGAAAAAGACAAAATTACCCCTCTGCTTCTCGGATGCAAAACGCAGACTTGCTTGGTTTTATAGACTGCTCGATGTATTGGCTGCAATGGTCTATGACCGACTGTAGGTCATCGCCGCAGATTGAATCAGACTAGAAAAGTGTGATATTGCTACTGCAAAAATACTTTGCAATTGCTGTTTGGGTCTTTGCACTTTTCCTGGTTGATAGGTGATCACAACAGAGGCCGTCTCCCTATTGATTCGCTCACTAATCACTACTGGATCTGATTGGAGTAAAGCCTCTAAACGTTCGACGTATGCTGGATCTATGGCGACTTGCGGGACATGAAACCGCACTCGTCCGGGGATGGCATGAACGACGCTATAAGCTACTTTTACAGGTTGCTCAGTTGGTTGTGAATGAGTGACAGACTGAGGCGGAGAGGATGAAGCTACTGGCTCTGTGGTTGGTGATACAGCAGTTACTTCTATATCTTTTGTAATATCAGCCTTCTGGAATAGACTAGCTAGATGCTCACGCATTTCCATATCGGACATTAGTCCAGACTCGTAAGCAACTACTAAAGACCCCGTAGCTGAATTAACTTCCTGATATGTGATCCCATTCTGGGTTTCCAGCAATCTTAATAAGTGTTGCCGATATTTTGGATCTTCGCTCATCCGAGGTACGCAAAACCCTATTTGCCCCGGTAGCGCATAGGTAACACTATAAAATACTTTTTCAGGATGTGTGCAGTTATGTCGCGGCGGTCGCGGGACAGCATCTGATGATGATGATGCAGAATCCTCCATTTTGATTCCTCCATTGTTCCTAAGTTGGGAACGTTCTACAACGGCAAGTTAGCTATAAAGTTTAAAGAATAAGATAGTCCTGAAGGCTTCATATCAGCCCATAAACTAGAAATATTTAAGGTTTGAGCTTGGGTTTCTGATACTGTATGTTCAGCTTGCTCAGTTAGTTGACTAAATGTTTCTGGCTCCAATGTAGTTGATGTTGTATTCAATTTTTCTATGACTAGAGGTGTTGATTGATTATTTTCTGTTATGGGTAGTGTAGGCAGGGTTGTCTGTAAAGCGGATTCCATCAGACTCACCCAATAAGATACAGCTACTGTGCTACTTTTATAAGAAATTGCCAATGATGCTGCATCGCAATTCATTCGCACGTTGCTAACTAAAGCATCTGTTTTCAATAACCGCTCTAAACGCTTTGCATAGGCGCGATCGCTAGCTATTTGAGGTATATGAAACCTAATCCTACCAGGTATTTCATGGACAACACTATAAGCCAAGTCCGTGGACTTTACTGTTGTCTTAGTAATTTTATGTCCTGGAGTTGCTGGTTTGCATTCCTCCGTTATCATCACCGCTTTCGCGGACTCTTTGACTGTATCTGATCCCGTAATTTGTGGTTCTAGATAGTCAATTACCCGCCGAGTCGCGTCTGCGGTAATCATGTAGATAGGAATCGCCGCTAAACCACTGACTCCCAATCCTCCTGTCACCGCCAACCCAGTCATTAAAGGGATAAACGAGACAGTCTGCTCTTTCCAAAAATCAATAGATTTCCAAGGAGCAAAGGGGTCTGATAAAGGTGAATTTGGCGATGTTTGAATATTAATTTGTCGCAAGATACCTAACATCTGTGGCAGTGACAGTTTCTTTTCATCAAAGGTTACTACCATGCTCCCTGTGGGCTCATTGGTAGCTACTTCTCTGACACCTTTATACTGCTTTAAGTGTTTGGTTATTGTCTTGAGATTGGAGCTAAAACTACTATCCGTAGCCTTGATACGTATGCGTCCATTCGTTGCGTGTACAACCTGCATACCATTAGCAGAAAGTTGTAATTGGGGATATTGTCCCAATCTGCTGCTATTCGTATTCACTTTTATTTCATCGCGTTGACGCCCAGTAGAGGTTAAGTCAGGAGATATAGTTAGATGCGGACTTGACCTTACACGACTACTAATAGTTTTTGTCATTTATTCGATAGCTACACCCGGCTTCTTAGGTTAACAATAGGTTAAGTATACATTAAATTTTCTTGTTGGGTATCATTCTTAAAAATAATTTTTTATTTTGTATTGTTAACTACTCTTTGTTGGTATTCTTGCTCAGTGATCATGTCTAAACTACTTTCTATACGGTCTATAAAGATTACACCATCCAGATGATCAAATTCGTGTTGAAATATACGAGAGACAAAATATTTTAACTCTTGTTTTTGTAATTTACCGTAACGATCAGTGTACTCGACTTCAATTGCTTGATACCGAGGAACCAACCCTCTGATCCCCGGAACACTGAGACAACCTTCCCAATCTTTGACAACCTCAGTTGAGTGAGCCACTATCTTAGGGTTGATCATCGCGGTAGGTTCCATTTCTGGGGCGTTGGGATACCTGAGATTAGGACGGGAAGCAACTATAAATAAACGATAAGACTCCGCAACTTGGGGAGATGCAATTCCCACACCGTTGGCTTTGGCAACTGTAGCGATTAAGTCATCAATTAGTTTTTGCACACTGACATGATGCACGTTTTCCACCCAAGAGGCTTTTTGGCGTAATGTGGGATCGCCTAATTGAATAATGGGCAGCAATTCAGACATTGGCAAAACTCCTTCAAGGGTGAGAATTGGGTCATTGGCAATACTCTTTACTAATTACATCGTAACAAGTTCTGATTTTTAGAAAGATGATGCGACTAAGTTACAATACGGAGTAAAAATATAGCTATTTGATGTAGCACAGGTTTAAGTGTTTTGTAGGAGAGACAGTAGGCAGCTACAAACTTGAAAATGATTAGTTGATCGGATTCCTGCATCAACCATTCAAAAGCTTCTCGCCATATCTATATATATGTAGGTAGTAGCCGTAGGAGTCGCTTGGGTAAACCACGGCGATCGCGTAGCGTGCCGTAGGCAATCGCCAAGGAAGCAGAAAGTACAAATGCCCAAAAGCTTAAAAGTAAGAAAATATAACATTAAATATCAAGCATTTTGCTAGAAAACATTTGCAGATTAAGACATTTTTTTTAACCGTTTTAACTGTCCAAAAAATATTTCTTAACTGTCTTAACTGTCCTTGTTTTTTTGCTCTAGTACTGAGAAGATTTCAGCATAATTCCACACGGAAATAGACATACAGAAATTAGTAAATAAAGAAAAACTTATGTCTGACATCAAAAAACTTGGTCAATCTTGGACATTTAATTGGTTTTTTGGCTTTAGCGAGATCCCTACAGATGAAGATTGTTGCATTTATATGAAATCAGTTTTATGTTGCGCTAAAGGAGATGGAGTTCTCTCAAGCGAAGAAAAAGATTGGGCTATTGGATTCTGTGCATCCTGGGGAGTAGCAGACTGGGTAATTGAAGAGTTAAAAGCATATGAAGCAGATGAAAATATAGAAGAGGTAATTGCTCGCTCTCCTCAAGTATCTATCGCACAAAGAGATTTACTTCTCACAGCAATTAGAGCTTCTGCTGCTGATGGAGAACTTCATGAACAGGAAAAGCAAAAAATTAGGCAAATGGCTTCTATTATAGGAGTCAAAGAAGAGATAGTAGAGCAGTTAGAGCAACTACACCAGGAAGAATTAGCATTACGGCAAAAGCGTATTAAGCTGCTATATTCGGAGAAAAGCCCCTATTAATAATCTACATCTAAGTAAATATATTCAACCCCAACGCTAAACAATTCAAAAGAAAATTTAGAAATAATAACTTTGAATTAAAACAAAGTGTATGAGGGCGACAATTTTGTGCGTTGTATAAATATGGCATGGTTTGGCGATCAAATCTTCTGAAAACTCGTTTAAATGGGGCTAAATTATTCCATGATTTTGCAACGCCTAATATTGAATCTGATAAGTAAGTCGGTGCAATAAAACCAAACTATGTGAAGAAAAGTAAATAAAGCTCAAACTCTTTCTCCCCCTGCTCCCTGCCCCCTGCCCCCTGCCTTATTCCAACAATAATTATTTACGCCGACCTACTTAGATGCGAATTGAAGCAAGGTAGAGCGTGCAGATTGATACATGATGTGAAGGATTAACTAAAATGCAGAGACTAATGCTATTGAACAGCTAATATAAGTTATGAGCTAGAAATATAGTCAAACGCCCAGGCAGATCCACTACATTCCCCGTAAAGACTTTGAGCTATTTCCATAAGTCAGCAACGGACCCTAGATGTCCGAAAATCGCTGTTGTCAAAAAGTGGTAGTTTTAATCGGATAAAAGATAAGGGTCTCTTATCTGGCTTTCTGGCAAAGGCGTTGTCCATCCTGCCAGTCAGTTAACGAGAGGGACGAAAACGCATCCAGAATAATTTGTGCAGTCGGGGCATCGACTGTTGGGTTAGGTGATGTAAGTCGGGCTATGCCTGCAATCGCTGTTTGAGCCTAGAATCCCCGCAATTGAATTGCGGGGAGTATGTCAAAATTTGCTATCTAGAAAGCCTATTGAGCAAGCCTTTTTAACTTAAAAAAGGCAAGATTGTTACGTGACAAACTCTTTCTCTCTCTTTTAGTATATTTGTACTATATTGAGGTGCGATCGCCCTGAGCTTACAGAGAATTGGTCTTAACTGTCTTAACTATCTTAACTATCTTAACTGTCTACCTAATTTTGTCTTAAGTGTCTTAACTGTCCTTGTATGTTCCATTTTGATATGAGACTATCAAGATGTCTATAAATAATTAATTAATGACTTTTTCGCCAAGAGTCATATCTATATATTTGAATTTAAAATTTAGATTACAGTTAGGGTATTACTAAATTTGATATCTTATCTAGTTACTCTTTATTTTTTTCAAATTATAGAAACGTTGTCCCAATTACCAGGGATAATTAATTATTTATGCAAGTTTGTATAACTACTCTAGAATTATGGAGAAAAAATAGCCAAAACACAAGTTAAACTATACTTAAAAAGTCTAAAAACTACATAGTTTACTTAATATTAAGCTATCTTTATCATCATAAATTCACGACAGTAATACAAATTGTCTTCTATCTAGAAGGCTAAACTTTTTGCAAATTGTAAAGGACAAAAATTATGGCATTGTCAGAACTGCAAAAACGCAAGCTGAAAGTTGAATTTCAAAGTTACGATTTAGATGGTGATGGGGCAATAAATCAAGATGACTTTGAAGGTCTTGCTGCTCAGATAGCTAGAGTCACAGGTATAAAATCAGGAGCGTCAGAGTACGAACAACTAAAATCAGAGTACCAAAACAATACCTTTGCCAAATTACGAGGGTTCAACGCCCGTAGAAACGGGATGAATACGTCCTAAAGAAGTAAGCTTGGCAAAAATCTGGTTTAATAAAATAGGCTCAGG
>NZ_JACJRF010000007.1 GCF_014697105.1 Anabaena subtropica FACHB-260
GATTATGAAGTGTATTCAGAGGTAAGTGAAGCCATGATTTATGGTTCCTTACTTCGTCTCATGGTTAGGCGATTGTCTATTTAATATTTACTTTACGAATCAGCTCTTACTGAAATTACCTACTATTGCCGCAAGTTCATCACCATTCTTAGTAAATTCTATCTCTGCAAAAAACAATACAAATAATAAACACGTAAGCAAGATATTAAAATATTTGCTTCCTATAGCTAAAGATTATTTTCAATGTATTATTTTTGTTTTCTTAGCCTGGATTATTGTGTACCTTTGTTTACTGATAATGCTTACTTATGTGATAAGAGTATAGGTGACAGGGAACAAGTTTGATATTCCTTACCATAAGTTTTTGCTGAAAATTTGTACTTTAATTTATCTAAAGATATGTCATATTATATGATCATGCTGATATCTTTGCTCAAGCTGACCCGACACAGTAACAAATAGTATTAGATATTTTAAATTTAGCCAAAGAATATGGGGAAGTTCATAATATTTTTTTCAAGCTTTTAGCTATCAATAAATAAAGTGATTTTTATATTTCCTAAGTATCATATTTTCCAACAATTTTTGTTAGTAAATAGATATGCAAAAAACTGATAAATCATAAAAAATAAACAATAATTAACATTGAACACCACTAATCGAGAATAACATAGTTAACAAAGTATACTCAGGAGTTTTGAAAGTTATGCAAGTGACAATTGATTTACCAGATAAGTTAACAGAGAAAATTATCAATAAATGGGGTAATTTACCGCAAACAATTATCAATAATCTTGTATTAGAAGCATTTCGAGAAGGATTGATTAATTTTGATGAACTAAATGAGTTACTAAATTTTGCTTCTGATACTGAACTTAAGGATTTTTTGAAACAAAAAAATATTCTGCATTCGGCAGGCTTACTTAATTTGTATGGTACTTGTGCTGATATTGATTTTGCAACGGATGAATTAGGTATTTCTCCCGAAACAGATGATGATTTAATTGGTGTCTTTGATGAATAGTTCTTTAATCTATTTACTAGATACTAATGTATGTATCATCTATCTCAAGGGAAAATCTCCTAGTATTAATCATCATCTTGATAGTTTAGAACCTGAAAAAATTGCGGTTTGTTCAGTAGTCAAGGCTGAGTTATTTTATGGTTCTATGCGTAGTAACAATCCTCAAAAAGCTGTAACTCTGCAAAAGATGTTTGTAGAACAGTTTTTTTTTTAACTTTTGATGATGGCTGTGCTGAAATTTATGGCAATATTCGGGCTGATTTAGCAAAGATTGGAACTCCTATAAGTTCAAATGATATACAAATTGCTTCTATTGCTTTAGCGAACAAGTTAATTCTAGTTACTCACAACGTTAGGGAATTTAGTCGAGTTAAAGGGTTACAAATTGAAGATTGGGAAGGGTAATATGAAAATTTGACTCAATATTTTTATTTTTATTTTTAATTAAATTATACATTGATATTAGTTCGTAGTAAGGGCTTTAGCCCTCGGAGTAGCAGTTTAGTGCTTACTACGAACTTGGATATTGTTTTGGGCGATCGCTCTCATGATTTAAGAACAGTCTGAGTTTGATTGCTGTTTTGACACTCTCCGGGCTAATTTGTTAAAAAATGTAACAAAACTTAGATTTTGTCTCAGACTGAAAAGCGGGTGTACATCTGGAAATACGAGGTTAGAGCCAAAAAAATCTACACACTTCTTAATAAATCACCAGCGTCAACGCAAAACGTTCTAATCTAAAAACTGACTGGGTTAATTTTACTGGTAGTTTTGAAGGCGTTATTTATAAATCATAAGTACACCCATGTGTCAAGCCTCAAAGCAACCCAGACTTAACACATAAGATAGTTATGATGGGAGTTTTACAAATCCGATGAGTGTTAAGGCGAGTGGTGGAAGCTCGGTTGCGCGCCCGCAACTATATCAAACTCTAGCAGTGGCAACAATCACCCAAGCGGAGCAACAAGACCGCTTTTTGGGTAGGGGTGAACTAGATGAACTAGCAAGCTATTTTGCATCTGGTGCAAAACGTCTAGAAATTGCCCAACTTCTCACAGAAAATTCCGAGATTATTGTTTCTCGTGCTGCTAACCGGATTTTTGTAGGTGGTTCGCCAATGGCTTTCTTAGAAAAGCCAAGGGAACCAGAACTAGCAATGGCTACTGTTGGTGGTGGTGGAGATGTCAGAGAAAGCATGAAGCTGGGGACTGTCACCTATGTGGAAACACGTGGTGGATTCCTAGAAAACTTGCGCTCTATCTTTAATACATCTCCCAGTGGTCCAACCCCTCCAGGGTTTAGACCAATTAACATTGCTCGTTATGGCCCAAGCAACATGGCCAAGAGCTTGCGGGATTTATCCTGGTTCTTGCGCTATGCTACTTATGCGATCGTCGCTGGCGACCCCAACATCATCGTTGTGAATACACGGGGTTTGCGAGAAATTATTGAAAATGCTTGCTCTGGTGAAGCAACCATTGTCGCTTTGCAGGAAATCAAATCAGCCTCACTTTCCTATTTCCGCAAAGATCCTGAAGCCACAGAAATTGTGTCTCAATACATGGATGTTTTGATCACAGAATTCAAAGCACCCACACCTTCTAATAAGCTGCGTCAACGTCCCTCTGGCGACCAACAAGGGTTGCAATTGCCTCAAATTTACTTCAGTGCGGCTGAAAGAAGACCCAAGTTTGTCATGAAGACTGGGTTGTCAGCTACTGAAAAGAATGAGGTAGTAAAAGCAGCCTATCGGCAAATCTTTGAGCGCGATATTACCCGTGCTTACAGCTTGTCAATCTCTGACCTAGAATCCAAAGTTAAGAACGGCGATATCTCCATGAAGGAGTTCGTCCGTCGTTTGGCAAAATCTCCCCTTTACCAAAAACAGTTTTACCAACCTTTTATTAACAGTCGCGTTATTGAACTAGCTTTCCGTCACATTTTGGGACGGGGGCCAAGTAGCCGTGAAGAAGTTCAAAAATATTTCTCTATCATTTCTAACGGCGGTCTACCAGCTTTAGTAGATGCTTTGGTAGATTCTGCGGAATACAGCGACTACTTTGGGGAAGAAACTGTACCTTACCTGCGCGGTTTAGGTCAAGAAGCTCAAGAATGCCGTAACTGGGGACCACAGCAAGACCTGTTTAACTACAGTGCGCCTTTCCGTAAAGTACCTCAGTTTATTACGACATTTGCGGCTTACGATCGCCCACTACCAGATCAACACCCATACGGTTCTGGTAACGACCCATTAGAAATTCAATTTGGAGCGATTTTCCCGAAAGAAACTCGCAATCCCAGCACCAGTCCAGCACCTTTTGGTAAAGATACCAGACGGATCTTAATTCACCAAGGGCCTGGTATTAATAACCAAGTTAGTAACCCTGGCGCACGGGGTCTAGCTCCTGGTTCCCTTGGGCCTAAAGTGTTCAAGTTGGATCAACTACCAGGGACTATCGGCAGAAAAGCAGCTAAGGGAGCAAGTGTCAAGTTCTCGGAAAGCTCGACCCAAGCAGTAATTAGAGCAACTTACTTGCAAGTTTTCGGTCGGGATGTCTACGAAGGTCAACGGCTGAAAGTCCAAGAAATCAAGCTAGAAAACGGCGAAATTTCGGTACGGGACTTTGTTAGAGCATTGGCTAAGTCGGATCTATTCCGGAAGCTTTACTGGACACCATTCTATGTTTGTAAGGCGATTGAATATATCCACCGTCGCTTATTAGGTCGTCCTACCTACGGTCGTCAAGAAAATAACAAGTACTTCGATATCGCCTCTAAGAAAGGCTTGTACGCGGTAGTTGATGCAATTCTAGACAGCGTAGAGTACAACGAAGCTTTTGGCGAAGATACAGTACCTTACGAACGGTATTTGACTCCTGCTGGTGTATCACTCAGACAGTTACGGGTTGGTAGTATTCGTGAAGATGTGGCGAATGTTGAAAAACAAGAAACGCCACGTTTTGTAGAACTGGGTACAGTCAAGGAAAACCGGACTCAACCAGATATCGATTTCCGCATCAACCAAGGTGTTACCAAGCAGCGTGAACAAACCAAGGTGTTCAAGCAGGTAGCTGGTAAAAACGATAAAGCTGCTGTCAAAACTTTAATTAATGCTGCTTATCGGCAAATTTTTGAGCGCGATATTGCACCTTATATTGCTCAAAATGAGTTTTCCGCTTGGGAAAGCAAACTGGGTAACGGCGAAATCACTGTTAAGGAATTCATTGAAGGTTTGGGTTACTCTAACCTCTATCTGAAGGAATTCTACACACCATACCCCAACACCAAAGTAATTGAGTTGGGAACCAAGCACTTCCTCGGACGCGCACCTATTGACCAAGCAGAGATCCGCAAGTATAACCAAATTTTGGCTACTCAAGGAATTCGGGCTTTTATTAATGCTTTGGTAAATAGCCAGGAGTACAGTGAGGTGTTTGGGGAAGATACAGTACCTTACAGACGCTTCCCGACTTTACCTGCGGCGAACTTCCCGAATACCCAGAAGCTGTATAACCAACTGACTAAGCAAAATAACGATGTGGTTATCCCTAGCTTTAAGCCAGTACAAGCGCGGATGGAGTCTACCAAGACACCAATTCTAGCGAAGGCGATCGCAGATTTAGCAGCCCAAGCCCGACAAATGGACAAGACTAAGCCCTTGTTCATCGAATTGGGTCGTTCCTTCAACGATGGTCGTGGACAGTCTGTAGAAGTGGGTGTGGGTACAACCCGCCGTAAACCTGCACGTATTTACCGCCTGACCGATGGTATCGGCCAAGCAGAAAAACAACTGGTCATTAACGCCATCTACCGTCAGGTATTGGATGTATTTAGCGGACAAGTACCAGACTACTACCGCCGGACTGAACTAGATAGCAAACTGCGGAATGGCGAAATTTCTGTCCGGGAATTTGTGCGGGAATTGGCTAGTTCCGAAATCTATCGCAAGCGTTTCTACACACCTTATCCCAACACCAAGGTAATTGAATATTTATTCCGTCACCTGTTGGGACGTGCGCCAGCAACTCAAGGCGAAATTCGTCAGTATAACAAGCTGTTAGCTGATAGTGGTTTGCGTGCTGCTGTGGAAGCAATTGTCGATAGCCCAGAATATAGCCGCTACTTTGGCGAAGATGTGGTTCCTTACCCACGCTTCCCATCACTACCAGCAGGTAACTACCTCGGTAGCGTCCAAGCAGCAGCTGATTTGGTGAAACAATCTTGGTCTAGCTTGTCGCCATCCACCCTCACAGGTAGACCAGGCGATCGCTAATTCGTGACGCTGGGGGCTAGAAACTAGGGACTGGAGAATTCCATTTTGGATTTTGGATTTGCGATTTTGGATTGGACTTCAATCTAAAATCCAAAATCTAAAATCTAAAATTACGATTTTCCATCCCTGGCTTTGCTATGACTATTGCTGGGATAGCAGTAAATCTGAAACAAATATTACAAAGTGTTAAGAGCAGTCATAAATGCTCAACAGAATGCCGGAGAATATTTTGCGGAAGGTCACTGAGTTTTAAAGCTTGTGTAGTTGTATTAACTCAAGCAAACTTGTAATGTAATCACTATGGCAGTCACTTCTTTTACTGCTGTGTCTACAAGACGAGAGCTAATCTCAGTCACCCAAATTTAAAATCGCACCAGTTTAATCAAATTCTGGTTTCATTTCGTACTGGAGGAATCCATTAATGAGTATCGTCACGAAGTCCATCGTGAATGCTGATGCAGAAGCCCGCTACCTCAGCCCTGGCGAACTAGATCGGATCAAGAGCTTCGTTGCTGGTGGTCAACAACGTCTCCGCATCGCCCAAGCTTTGACAGACAACCGCGAACGTTTGGTTAAGCAAGCTGGCGATCAATTGTTCCAAAAGCGCCCTGATGTTGTTTCTCCTGGTGGTAACGCTTACGGTCAAGAATTGACAGCTACCTGTCTGCGTGACCTAGACTACTACCTCCGTCTTGTTACCTACGGAATCGTTGCTGGCGACGTTACTCCTATTGAAGAAATCGGCGTAATCGGTGTTCGTGAGATGTACAAGTCTCTCGGTACTCCTATCGAAGCAGTTGGTGAAGGTGTACGTGCATTGAAAAATGCTGCTTCCAGCCTTCTGTCTGCTGAAGATTCTGCTGAAGCAGGCTCTTACTTTGACTACGTAGTAGGTGCGTTGCAGTAGGGTGCAGCTGTTTCCCTGCTGGAACTGGAATATTGCAATAAGGTTGGAAATAAGGAATTAACAACATGGCTCAAGATGCAATCACCGCCGTCATTAACTCTGCTGACGTGCAAGGTAAGTACCTCGATACCGCAGCTTTAGAAAAGCTCAAAGCTTACTTCTCCACTGGCGAACTGCGTGTACGTGCTGCTACAACAATCAGTGCTAACGCTGCTGCGATCGTTAAAGAAGCTGTAGCTAAATCTTTGTTGTACTCTGACATCACCCGTCCCGGTGGTAATATGTACACCACCCGTCGCTACGCTGCTTGTATCCGTGACTTGGATTACTACCTACGTTACGCTACCTACGCTATGCTAGCTGGCGATCCTTCCATCCTAGATGAGCGTGTATTGAACGGTTTGAAAGAAACCTACAACTCCTTGGGTGTACCCGTGGGCGCTACCGTACAAGCTATCCAAGCTATCAAAGAAGTAACCGCTAGCTTAGTTGGTGCTGATGCTGGTAAAGAAATGGGTGTTTACCTAGACTATATCTCCTCTGGCTTGAGCTAGGAGCTTTTTCGCACTTAGTTATTAGGTGCGGCTTGATTAAGGTCTGGAAATCAATTGTGAGTGCTAGGACGTTCTATTGCTTATAATCATGAGTATTAGCGGTCTGGTATTGATGCTTGATTTCCAGCCTTGGAACGATTAATTAATAATTAATGCTCAAAGTTTTTGAGATAAAGAGTTTTTTCCAAAACACTGATAGGAGAATCCGAATTATGTCCCGTTTGTTTAAAATTACAGCGCTGGTTCCTAGCCTCAGCAGAACTCGTACTCAACGCGAACTACAAAATACCTACTTCACTAAGCTAGTTCCTTATGAAAACTGGTTCCGCGAACAACAGCGCATCCAAAAAGCAGGCGGTAAAATTATCAAAGTGGAATTGGCAACTGGTAAACAAGGCACTAATGCTGGGTTGTCATAATTTCTATAGGTCGGAAATTATTATAGTTAAGTTATGAGAGGGGTCTGTTTAGACCTCTTTTTTATGTTTTTAAACGCAGCGAAAAGTCGGAGCGCCGGTTTCCGGCGATCTGAACTTTTCAAGACAGAGGGACGCTGAGGTTAGCGCAGAGGGACGCTGAGGTTTAACTTAATTAAGCGAGGCTTGGCCTATGAATTTCTCTTCAGCAAGACAGTATTTTTATCTGGAGATTCAGCAATCTGAGGAGGATATTGATTTGGCTAGGGCAGCTTTGTATATTGCCCAGGAAGAATATCCTCGATTGGATATGGAGGAGTATGTAAATGCTCTGGATACGATGGCTGGTGAGCTTGAGGAACGTTTGCCATCTTCAAGGTACCCGTTAAGGGTGATTCAGGGTATTAATCAGTATCTCTACGATGATTTGGGGTTTGCGGGAAATCAGCAAGACTATTATGACCCGCGTAACAGCTTTTTAAATGATGTAATTGATCGTCGAGTCGGTATTCCCATTACTTTAGCTTTGGTTTATCTGGAAGTTGCTCGAAGGATTGATTTTCCAATGGAAGGGGTGGGATTACCCGGACATTTCCTCATCCGTCCAGCGATTTCTGATATGGAAATTTTTGTGGATGCGTTTAATCGTGGTGAGGTGATGTTTGCTCAAGATTGTCAAGATAAGCTGAATCAAATGTTTCGGGAATCGGTGAGTTTGCGACCAGAATTTTTAGCTAGAGTCAGTAAGCGGCAATTTTTGGCAAGAATGCTGACTAATCTGAAATATATTTATCTGAGACAGCAACAATTAGAAAAAAGCTTGGGTGTGGTTGAAAGGATTTTACTGCTGTTTCCTGATGCAACCTCCGAATTGCGCGATCGCGGTTTACTCTACTACCAACTAGGTTATTATCCGCAGGCTACTAATGACTTAGAAATGTACTTGGCGAATGTTCCCAACGCTGAAGATGCAGCCACTATTAAGCGGTTGTTGGGGGAGTTGGGAAGATGAGGGAGCAGGGAGAGAAAACTATTGACTATTGACTTTCTGCTACGCGCTTGAGGCGACGGAGTTGGGCTTGCATATCTTGTTTTGTCCAAGTGGCGGCGAAGGTGTTGAAGCCCCAACTAACAAGGGGATTAGGGATGTCAAATTCAAAGCGGTTGAGTAGCAGAGTTCCCTGTTCTAGAGGTTGACATTCCCAGCGATCGCGTCCTTGAAAAAATCCTTGAAATGCCCAAACTACTAACCCTGGTTGGCGTTCTGCAACAACGGTGTTCAAAGTAGGTTGAAGTAGGGGAATTTGAATTATGAAGCGGCTTTTACTACCGACATCAGTACTCCACGTTTCCCCCACAGGTTCACAACGTAGTACAGGGTTCAGCCAACGGTGCATCAGGGTTAAATCCGTAATACACCTTTCTACGGTACTAGCTGTAGCGTTAATTTGAATTGATTGTTCTAAAACCTGGGACATGATCGTAATTCGTAATTAAGGCATATAGAAAAATTCTTGGCATGAGGCGTTTCTAATACTTTACCCGACGGAGTGAGACAAGACATTTTTTTCCAATATGCTTAATTTTGTTGCTGTACTACTTAGATTAACTTAAGTCCCGATAGTCAGATTCTTGCCAGTAGTTGTGATGACCATACTATCGGACTCTGGAAGCTGAGTAATCAAGAATGTCATTCAACTTTGGGATGTGCAGAATTGTAGCCGTTGGCGATCGCTCAAATTTCCTCGCTTGTACGAAAATATGGACATCACAAGTATCACAGGTATCACAGACGCGGAAAAAGCTTCTTTGAAAATGTTAGGTGCAGTTGAAGAAAGTTAAATTCACGAAAAACAAGATTCCCGACTTCTTAAAAAGATTACATTGGTGAACAAAAACTGCTTCATAAATACCTCTAGAGATATATGTATATCGGTGTATATTTTTGGTTTGTTATTCATTGATAAACCTAATTGTCTGAGTCATCTTGCTTAAAGAAGAAAAACTTAGACCTTTATACAGGAGTGCATCACCACCGATAAAAATCTATCAAAGTAGGTGGGGAACAGTGTTTTTACCTTTAATCAATCGGCAAAATATATTTACAAAAGTCTTTGGCTTTGTACAAGATATGGTAGACACAGAAAAATTTTTATCACTACCATCATCAATATGGCAACCAATTGATAATCGTTGGAAGTTATCAAAAATTGTGCTGATTGGCGAATATATTAAATACCGAACATTCAATGGAGCTAACAAAGCTTTACCTGTACTCGCTTCTAGTTTAGTGAATGCTGGGTTTAGCCGAGTTGTCCAGCTAGATTTAGAGCGTCCTGATTTGACTATTGACCATGTTTTATATGAAGTGAGAAACGCTGATTTAGTTATCTTTGCTGGTTGCTTAGCTACCCAATGGCAAGAAATTGATGAACATAGCAAGAAAGTATTTACAGAACTAAAAAAATTTAGCAGAGAAAACGTCCCTATTTTAGTTGGTGGTTATGCTACCAAAAGCGTTGAAGATATTGCCCGAATTACTCCTTGGATAACTGCATTTTGTGATGGTGAGGGTGAAGAGTCAATCGTAGAAATTGCCCATGCCGTTGCCAAAGGAACCTTCCACAGAAACATGAAATATCTACCAGGATTGTGTTTCATAAATCAAGATAGGGAATTTTATCGCCTTGCTTCTGACTATAGCCAGCGTAATAAGTTTCATCATTCTATTGCACCTAGAGTTGATAACTTTGATGACATAGATCAAAATTTGGGGTTAATCCATATTCCCCAAATTCATAATATGGACATCTTTAAAACTCAAGATGGTAGACAATTAAAAACAGCCCAAATGTTTACTCAAAGGGTTTGCTATTGGGGTTGTGATTGCTGTAATCAAAGTCAGGAAAATAATCATATTGTTAGATTAAGTGAAATATCTTTCCGTAAGCAGTTGCGGCAATTAAAGCAGCGTGGTTATGAAGCGATTTATCTAGATGTTGATACTTTTACCGCCCATGAAATGGCCGCTAACAGGGAAGCCGAAATTCTTAAACAGGAAGGTTTTCTGTGGGGTTCAAATACTAGAGTTGACAAAATTGACTACGAACAGATGTGCTATTTAGTAGAGCATAACTGTGTCTATATGTTCTTTGGAGTTGAGCATATATTACCAGAAGTATCCTTGGCTAATCATAAGTTTAACGGCTCGATTCAAAGTCAAATCAAGCAAGCATTTGATTACCCAATTAAAATAAAAAAAGCATTTCAAGATATGAATCAAGCTGGATTACCCAGCAGTTATTTTTTGATTTTCGGGCTACCAAAAGCCAAGCTAAATCAAGATAAGACCGAAATTATCGGTTATGAGCCAACAACTTTAGAAGATGATCTGAGTGCAATTCGCTTTGGTTTAGAAGAATGCCATCCTGACTTTTTAAACTTTAATATTCTACGATTTATGCCAGGCAGTTTTGCGGCTGATACACCAGGTGATTGCAGCTACTCTTGTGTACGTCCTTCTGGAGAACAGCCAATTACCGCCGGCTATTTCTTACAACGTGCTGTGCAATATTATGGCTATCCCCAGTCTCCAACACATGGAGTTTATCGACTGTGTGAGTCGGTGGGTAGGTATCAGCCCATAACCACGGCAATAAATCCCCAACGAGTTTATGACACTATTTGCTACGCCATGCAATTGATTAATGCCAAAATTGACGCAGGCGGTAAACCCACTAAATTATTTATTGACAGAGATTTACTAGCTTTAGGTTTAGTTAGTCAGGATGAACAGGGGAGATATGCGATCGCACCCTTAGAAGATTTTGCCAGGATATAGGCTAGGGGGAAAGTAGCGTCCCAATTCTTCCCTCACACCCTTACCCCTTCTAAAGTTACGAAATCTTGAATAGATGTTCTCTAAATTGAGGTTTTGAGCAAAAATCTGTAAACTGCATTCCCTTAGTCACTTGTCAATGAGTACATATTTCATGTACGGATTAGTATAGTAAAGATAAATTTTTGTGAAGCGAGGACTACGGATGTACATTGTACAGATTGCCTCGGAATGCGCTCCTGTAATTAAGGCAGGGGGTTTGGGGGATGTCGTTTACGGATTGAGTCGAGAATTAGAAATTCGGGGCAATTGCGTCGAGCTAATTCTGCCCAAGTATGATTGTATGCGCTACGACCATATTTGGGGACTACATGAGGCTTACTTAAACCTGTGGGTTCCTTGGTTTGGTGCAGCTATTCATTGCACTGTTTACTGTGGCTGGGTACATGGGCGGGTGTGTTTCTTCATCGAACCCCATTCCGAGGACAATTTCTTTAATCGGGGTTGCTATTACGGTTGTGATGATGATGATATGCGCTTTGCTTTCTTTAGCAAGGCTGCTTTAGAATTTCTCCATCAAAGCAATAAGCGTCCAGATATTATCCATTGTCATGATTGGCAGACAGGCTTAATTCCTGTGATGCTCTATGAGATTTACAAGTATCATGGCATGGATACGCAACGGGTTTGCTACACCATCCATAACTTTAAGCATCAGGGAATTGGTGGTGCTAAAACTCTCTGGGCTACTGGGTTAAATCGGGAAGCTTATTACTTCCAAGATGACAAGCTCAAGGATAACTTTAACCCCTTTGCCATTAACTACATGAAGGGGGGTATTGTTTACGCCAATGCTGTCACCACGGTTTCACCAAATCACGCTCTAGAAGCTCAATATACAGATGTTGGTTGTGGCTTGGGACACACTTTGTATCTACACAAAGATAAATTTAGTGGTGTTCTCAACGGGATTGATTACGATTTTTGGAATCCAGAAATCGATAATTACATTCCCCATAACTACAGCCAAGACGACTTTGAACAAAAACTATATAACAAAAAAGCTTTACGCGATCGCTTGTTACTACAAGCTGCTGACAAACCAATCATCGCCTATATTGGGCGTTTAGATGCTCAAAAAGGTGTCCACCTTGTCCATCACGCCATTTATCATGCCTTGAATAAAGGAGCGCAATTTGTTTTATTAGGTTCAGCAACAGAACCAGGAATTAACGCTCATTTCCGTCATGAAAAACAATTTTTAAATAGCAATCCAGATGTACATTTAGAACTGGGTTTTAATGAAGAACTATCACACCTGATTTATGCAGGGGCAGATATGATTGTTGTTCCTAGCAATTATGAACCCTGTGGCTTGACTCAAATGATTGGTTTGAAGTACGGTACTGTTCCCATTGTGCGTGGTGTTGGTGGGTTAGTAAATACAGTCTTTGATATAGATTACGACCAAAATTTACCACCAGAAAAACGTAATGGTTACGTCTTTTATCAATCCGATTACCAAGCTTTAGAGTCAGCAATGGAGCGGGCAATTGATTTGTGGTATCAGTCTCCTGAAAAGTTCCAACAATTGGCTATTCAGGGGATGAGATATGACTACTCATGGAATAATCCAGGGGCGGAATATTTAGATATTTACGACTGGATTAAATATAAGTGGTAAGGGATTTTTAATCTTAAAATATCGAGATGAGCTAGATCCCCGACTTCTTAAAGAAGTCGGGGATCTGAATATGAGGAATTAATTAAACCAAGGCTTTGAGTAAGGCTTGTAGTTTGAGTTGGACTTCGGCAAATTCTCTGTTGGGATCTGAACCAGCGACAATACCCGCACCTGCGTAAAGTCTAGCGCGATCGCCATCTATTAGAGCTGAACGAATCCCTACAATAAATTCACAGTTACCTTGAGAGTCTATCCAACCAAGAGGTGCAGCATATAAACCCCTCTCAAAGGTTTCGTAGCGGCGAATTTCTGCACAGGCTATATCTCTGGCTGCACCTGCTACGGCTGGTGTCGGATGCAGTTGGGCAATAATTTTTAATGGGTGGACGTTAGCCGGAACTATGGCATTGATTGGTGTCCATAGGTGCTGAATGTTAGATAATTGTCGCAGACGTGGTGGTAATACCTGGGGTAACAAACCTAGCTGGGTGAGGCGTTGAGTAATGAAGTCCATTACTAATAGATGTTCATGTCTTTCTTTTTCGCTATTGAGTAAGCGATTGGCATTAGCTGCATCTTCAGCAGGTGTTTTCCCTCGTGGTGCAGAACCAGCCAAAGCATCAGTAATTAACTGTTGGTTATGAATAGTAATTAGTCTTTCTGGACTTGCACCAATAAAATTTTGTCCTTTGCCATTGCTAGTGGAAAATATATAACAATTAGGGTGAACTTTCCGCAGATTATGTAGTGAATTGAATAAATTAAACTGCTGATTAGAACTCACATCTAAAATATCTGCCAGTACTACTTTACTTAATTCACTAGATTGGATTTTCTCTAGTGCAGATACAACTGATTGTTTATATTGTTCTCCATTATTAACAATTTTTTTCCTTAGATTAGCTTGAAAATAATCAAGATTAGGAGAATAAGGTTTCAGAGAATTTATAACTTCTATTTTATTGCGTAAACTTTCTAATAATATTTCAATGTTTACACTAGAATTAATAACTGTATTCATCACCAATGTACAACACTGATTTTTTACAGCTATTTGCCAACGAGGTAGGAAAACTGTAGCCGAGGGAAAGGGATAATCTAATTTGTTATTTTCAGAAAAGAAGCTAAAGTAACAAAAAAAGTGAGGGCCAGCAAAAGGTTGGTTATTGTTACCAAAATTAATTATATTCTCTAAATTAGATTTAATAAAATATTCGGCTTTGTTGAAACGCTCCTCTCCATTAATTTGTAATTTTATGACTGCATCAATGCCGACGATCGCTTCCCCTTTGCTTCTGTTCTCAAAGTAAAAATTTATTGCATTTGCTTGCGATAATTTATCTAATACGGCTAAAGGGTCAACCCAATCAATTTTTAGAGAAATACTCACAATCTGCCTACAATGATTTTTGAGGCAATTTTCTTGCACAGCTAACAAAAATTGATAGAGGTCTTTGTGTTCGACAAACAAGCTACGACGACATGGTGAAACTGTCATGGATCTAAAAATAGTAAATTTTTTTTAAGTTATCTTCCAAAGTGTAATTAATCATGGTCGTATTTCTACAGGTAACATATTCAGTTACCATTTCACCAGAGTATGGTTTGCCTTATTGATTGTGTTCCCAGGATCTCACAAGTCATGACTGGTTATGTGCGATCAGCCGATAGTGTAAAAATTGCCATAGGGAGGTTCAGTATTGAAATGAAAAGAAAAACAGCCTTCATCTCATACCTAAATAGCTGCTAAAAAGCTGGATAGAAGTACTTTATTTAATTTGAATTTTGTATTGCTTGCGCTTACAGTAGAGTATTTTGAATTTTTAATTGCTAACCACAGGTGATGACTACAAACCAGATTTCCCGTCCTAAAATTAAGTTATGGATGGCGGCAATTAAACCGCCGATGTATAGTGTTGCTATCATGCCCATTTGGGTTGGAGGAGCAGTTGCATTTGCTGAAAATAAAGTTTTTAATGTAGCAGTATTTTCTACTTTTATCGTCGCCGCAATTTTAATTCTGGCTTGGGAAAATATCAGTAATGATGTATTCGATTCAGAAACAGGGATTGATATAAATAAACACCATTCTCTGGTGAATTTAACTGGTAAGAAGACCTTAGTATTTTGGTTAGGAAACTTGTGTTTAATTTCTGGGTTGCTGGGGATATTAGCCATCGCTACTTGGCAACAAGACCCAACAGTTATTAGCATCATCCTGTTATGCTGCGGTTTGGGCTATATGTACCAAGGGCCTCCCTTTCGTTTAGGATACCAAGGCTTAGGTGAAATTCTTTGCTTCTTTGCTTTCGGCCCCTTGGGTGTATCAGCAGGGTACTACAGCCAAACCCAAACTTGGTCAATCACAAGTTTAGCCGCTTCAGTAATTGTCGGTATTGTCACAAGTTTAATTTTGTTTTGCTCACACTTCCACCAAGTTAATGATGACATCGCCGCAGGTAAGCGATCGCCTATTGTCCGTTTAGGAACAGCCAGCGGTGCAAAAGTTCTCATTTGGTTTACAGTCAGCATTTACCCCTTCAGCTTGCTGTTTGTCATTTTGGGATTTTTCCCTGTGTGGACGTTGTTGAGTTGGCTAAGTTTACCTTATGCGTTCAAACTGTGTCGCCACGTCCAGCAAAACCACAACCAGCCAGAAAAAATCAGCAATTGTAAATTTATCGCCGTAGCTGTGCATTTTTGGAGTTGCTTACTACTAGGTTTGGGATTTGTCATTGCAGGTATTTGATACTTATTGTGTTGTCCAATTACGAATTAAGTTTTCGTCCCATAGCCCGAAAATTTGCGCGATCGCTTGTCACCAGTTATGGTGTTTGGGAAGTCCGGGAAGCAATTATTCTCCGCCTGACTGACACCACAGGTAAAACTGGCTGGGGAGAAATTGCACCGATTAGCTGGTTTGGTTCTGAGACTTTAGAAGAGGCTTTAGATTTTTGTCGCCAACTACCGAAGACAATCACAGAAGAAAGGATTTTCTCAATTCCCGATGATTTACCAGCGTGTCAATTTGGCTTTGAGTCGGCGTTGGAAGAAATGGGGAGTGGGGAAGATGTAACAATAACTAATGCTCAATTTAGCGCCTTGTTACCAGCCGGAGAAGCCGCATTACATCAATGGAGAGGCTTGTGGGAGGAGGGATACCGCACGTTTAAATGGAAAATTGGCGTGGGTGAAATAGCCCAAGAACTGAAAATTTTTGACTCACTGATAAAAAGTTTACCTGCATCAGCCAAACTGCGATTAGATGCCAACGGTGGACTTAGCTATCAAGAAGCTAATTCATGGCTACAGGCTTGTGATAATTCACCCATAGCAATCGAATTTATGGAACAACCGCTACCTGTTGAGCAATTTTCCCAAATGCTGGAATTGAGTGAAGCTTACACTACAGCGATCGCATTAGATGAATCTGTAGCTACCCTCAAACAACTGGCTGCTTGTTATGCACAAGGTTGGCGGGAAGTCTTTGTCATTAAACCGGCGATCGCAGGTTCACCCTCTCGTCTGAGAAAATTTTGCCAACAGCATGAAATTGACGCGGTATTCTCATCAGTATTTGAAACTGCGATCGCCAGACAAGCCGCATTAAAACTAGCAACAGAATTATCTCGCTACAACAGGGCTGTTGGTTTTGGTGTTAACCACTTGTTTAAGGAAGAAGAAGAAAACTGGCAAGATAATTTCTCATTTCACCAAACAGAATAAATATTCACCCAATTAAAAATTACGAATTACGAATTATTTTATGGAACAACCCTTAGCCTATCTTAATCACCGAACTCACCATGATTGGTTGATAGGTTACGACAGCAGTGAATTTCATCAAAAAGCTAAAGTTTTATACTTCCAACTTACACAATTATCAGCGTGTGACACATCACCAAAAATTATCTTAGCCGAACGTGAACCAATTCAATTTCTAGCTAGTTTTATCGCCGCCTGTGCTGCTAATTGCCAAATCTTTCTCTGTAACCCAGATTGGGGCGAACAAGAATGGCATCAAGTATTCGATTTAGTACAACCAGATATTATTTTTGGACAAATCAATTCAAAATTAAAAAACTTCTCTCTATTTCCCCCCAGTCCCAACTCTACCCACTCCCGACTCCCCAGTTTATTGAGTGCAATCGAAGTAATTCCCCACTCCCCATTCATAATGATTCCTACAGGTGGTTCATCGGGAAAAATCAAATTTACCATCCACAGTTGGGAAACCCTCATGGCATCTGTGGAAGGATTTACCGAATATTTTCAGTTAAAACAAGTTAATTCATTTTGTGTTTTACCGTTATATCATGTCAGTGGTTTAATGCAGTTTATGCGTTCTTTTAGCACTGGTGGAAAACTAGCAATTTTGCCATTCAAATCATTAGAAATAGGTGAAACGTATCAAATTAATCCTAGAGATTTTTTTATATCTTTAGTCCCAACACAATTACAACGTCTATTTCAAAACTTAGAATTAATTACATGGTTATCCCAATTTCAAACTGTGCTTTTAGGTGGTGCGCCTGCTTGGGATGAATTATTAGAAAAAGCCAAATTCCACAATATTAGATTAGCGCCAACTTATGGAATGACAGAAACTGCCTCGCAAATTGCCACACTCAAACCAGATGATTTTTTAAATGGTAAAATTAATAGTGGTCAAATTCTTCCCCATACCCAAGTAAAGATTTGTAATCATCAAGGGGAGGTTTTACCAGCAAATCAAATCGGCAATATCACCATTCAGGCTCAATCTTTATTCCTTGGTTATTATCCCCAAATTTGCCAAACTAAAAATTATTTACAAGTAGATGACATAGGTTTTTTAGATGAGCAAGGTTATTTAACTATTGTTGGCAGAAACAGCGATAAAATTATCACCGGTGGAGAAAATATCTACCCAATAGAAGTAGAATCAGCCATCCGCGCTACACAAATGGTTGCTGATGTTTGCGTCATTGGCATACCAGACAAACAATGGGGACAAGCATTAACAGCAATTTATATTCCCCAAGATACTAATGTATCTGTCAGTGAAATTAAAACCGCACTCTCCCATCAACTCAGCAAATTTAAAATCCCTAAACATTGGATTTCCATAGATAACTTACCCCGTAATTCCCAAGGCAAAATCAATCGCCAAGAACTACAAAAAATAGCCATATTGAACTTGAGTTCGACGGAACCTAACCCCAACCCCTTCCCTACAAGGGAAGGGGCTAAAAATATATAACTGAGTACCAAAGAATTAGGTTTTTAAGCCTCTCCCCGCGTCGGAGAGAGGTACTCTACGAGAAGCGCTCCGCGCTATGGAGAGGGGTTCTTCCGAATTTATCAAACTCACATTATTGAACATGGGGACTAAGTAAAAAAACTCCGCGCCCCTCTGCGTTTCCAAAAACCCCACTTAATTAGGAAACTCCGCCCGAAACTGACTCACAACCCGATCCAATCCTACCGAATGAGCCGCCTTAAACAACAAACGATCGCCTGTCTGCACGAATGTTTTCAATCGAGAAACTAAATCAGCATGGGTTGCAAAGCACTCTGATGGGATTCCTTCCGCACTCTTAACTATCGCTTCCGCATCTTCACCATCCACCAACACCAACAAGCCATCTAACTTTAAGTTTCGTACTGCTTCCCCTACCCGTTGGTGTAGTTGTGGCGATCGCTCTCCCAATTCTTTCATTGCCCCTAACACCGCAATTCTACGTTTTCCTGGTGTATCAGCCAATAATTGTAACGCTGCTATCATAGCTTCTGGTGCAGCATTGTAAGTCTCATCTAAGATTAATACATCATTAGGCAAATTAAAACGCTGCGATCGCCCCGTCGGCATATTCACTGTTACACCGTCTTGCAAGCTCGACCATTCAATCCCCAACACCTTAGCCACAGCCAAAGCCGCTAAATAATTGGTAGCGTTGTGACGACCGGGTAAAGGTAAAGGTAGCCGTAATCCTGCTACTTCTATGATGGCGTTATCCACTAGCGCACCTTGAATATCTCCACCAGTCAAACCATAAGTTAATACTTCCCCTGACCAAAATTTCGCCGCCGTCGCCATCAATAGAGGATTATCGTAGTTGAGAATAGCCACACTATCCTTAGGCATTTCGGCTAATAACTCACATTTTGCCTCAGCGATCGCCACTTCTGAACCCAATAACTCAATATGTGCCGTTCCGACGTTGGTAATCACCCCGATTGTGGGATTGGCTATTTGTGTAAGTTCGGCAATTTGTCCCCTACCCCGCATCGCCATTTCAATTACGGCGTAGTCGTGTTCTGCATTCAGTTCTAGAAGAGTTTTTGGTACACCGATTTCGTTGTTGTAATTGCCATAAGTTTTGTGGACATTGCCTTTTGTCCCCAACACTGCGGCGATTAGTTCTTTGGTAGTTGTTTTACCTACCGAACCTGTAACCCCAATCACTGGTATATCGGAGCGATCGCGCCACCATCTACCCAGTTTTTGATAAGCTTCTAAAGTGTTGCGTACTTGTAATATAGGTAATTCTGGGTTGTCATATTCACAATCAACAATAGCAGAGATCGCACCATTAGCGATCGCTGTAGAGACAAACTCATGTCCATCAAACTTTTCCCCCCGGAAAGCCAGAAAAACTTCCCCAGGTTTTAAACTCCGTGTATCTGTTTGGATACCACTGCTGACTTGTGCTAAAGCAGCTTCACCTAAATTTACAGGACTGGCTAAAAGAACTTCAATTAGTTGATTTAAAGTAGCAGACAAAGGCATATAAAATTCAAAATTCAAAATAATTTCTTTGGTAAGGTGGGCATTGCCCACCCTACTTAGATTTTTAAGTACAAGCGCAGGCTACGCCAACAAGAATCAAATGGGATTACTTATAATTTATTTAATTAAGTCCTCAGTACTTAAAGCCAAATGTGCCAAAGAAGCAAAACCCCTTTGGCACATTTAGTATATAAGCTATTTGGTAATTCTGAATTGATAATTGCCAAAAATAATTTTCTTACCAGCCTAAATTTGATTTTTCAGTGACATTGTTTGTAAAATTTGTATTGCTATATCAGGAGAAATACCCAAAGCTTGAGATAAATCATTTAAAAAATGTATTTCTTCTTCTGTAATCAGACTTGCACTCAAAACCAAATCACTGGCTACAGCGAAAGCGGCTTCTCGTAAGTCTGTAGATAGAGATTCTTTAGCCAAATTAAATAGGGCATTGAAACCATCTTGCCGGAGAATGATGAATATTTTGTCACACAATTGGGCGATCGCGTCTGTGGTGTAATTCCTCAAAAGCTTTGAACGAGATAGTTCATAAGAAATAGAATGCTCTTGCTCATGAGATAAGTAACCATCTGACGCTGTTGCCAGTAAAACAATAGCAACAAAAGCTTCTGCCGAACTGAGTACTTCTGGGGCTTGGTTTTCTCTGCCCAGGAATATGTCTAATAAATTCATGATAGTCGCTCCTGGTGGGGGTCTCAATAGCGGTGCAGTTACCCGTTGGTTTTGGACTTGCAGATAAGTCTGCATCGCCGTGAGACTTGTATAACTTAGTGTTCCCAGGATTTTTGCATAGCAAACACTAGTACTCAATGGGTTACAACTAAAACTACAGCGTTAAGGGTAAATTTAGCGTTGTTCAGTCTTCTCAATTGTTTCAATAACCGCCAAACCTATACCAGAAGCTGCAATTAACAGTACGGCTGATAGCAGAAAGGCATTGGTTAGAATCCGAAGGGCTTCATCAAAGAAAATGTAGGTGGTCATTCCTTCACCTTTTGAACTCTGTGTAGCTAGTACTTTTTATTTCTCCACCTGCTGAGTCAGGAATTCCGTTGAGAAAGTGCTAGCAATTGCATCTTAACAAAACTTTAGCTCTTTCAGTTTATAAAAAAAAATATTTCTTTCTGAAGATTCGATGAAATTAGCTCATATTTTGTTACGTAGAGTACTGAAAAATTTTTTATGAGAAATATTTGCCTTTCAATTACCGTCGATTTAGTTAACTACAGGTTAAATAACACACTAATATTCTTTAATGAATCTGCAAACTAATAAACAGTTCATAAATCATCAAATTTTCATTTTTAATCTCTAAATCGCTAAAATATGCAGCAAATATTTTGAGGAAATTTACTGAGAAAACAGTACTTAGACATATTTGCTTTTACAGAAAGTGAATTATGAGAAAGAATTAAAAATTTCTTTACAAAAATTATATATTTTCAGCCCCAAGACAGAAGATTTTGTCAAAGGTAAGCTTTATTGATATTGTTTCTGGTGAATTATGCAGTATTTTTCCAAAAACTAAAGCAAAAATAAAATTTATGATAAACATTGATCCCCAAGTAATGACAAAAAATATTACTGATGATTCATCTACTTCTTTAGCTGCACCTATTCTGATTACAGGTGGCGCAGGCTTTATTGGCTCCAATTTCATCCATCACTGGTATGAGCAGTACCCAAGCGATCGCATCATAGTTCTAGATGCTCTTACTTATGCGGGGAATCGCCAGAATTTAGCAGATATAGAAAGCAAAGCCAATTTAAGATTTGTCAAGGGAGACATAGGCGATCGCGCCCTAGTTGATCAGCTATTAGAAGAAGAAGGGATTGGAGCGATCGCTCACTTTGCGGCTGAATCTCACGTTGATCGTTCAATTGTCGCACCAGATGCCTTTATCCAAACAAATGTAGTTGGTACATTCACCTTACTAGAGGCTTTTCGTCATCATTGGGTAAAACAAGGTCAACCTGCAAATTACCGCTTCCTGCACGTCTCCACAGATGAAGTTTACGGCAGTCTTGACCTAGAAGACCCAGCTTTTACAGAAACCACTCCTTACGCCCCCAACAGTCCCTATTCCGCCTCCAAAGCTGGTAGTGATCACCTAGCACGAGCTTATTACCACACCTACGGCTTACCAACCATCATCACAAACTGTTCCAATAACTACGGCCCTTATCACTTCCCCGAAAAATTAATTCCCTTAATCTGTATCAACATCCTCTTAGGTAAGCCTCTACCTATATATGGCGATGGGCTAAATATCCGCGATTGGCTCTATGTTCAGGATCATTGCCGTGCTTTGGATGTTGTAATTAATCAAGGTAAGCCAGGAGAAACCTATAACATCGGCGGTAATAACGAAATCAAAAATATTGACCTAGTTCAAATGATATGTGAGTTAATGGACGAATTAGCCCCTAATTTACCCGTTTCTCCTGCCAGTAAACTCATTACCTTTGTCAAAGACCGCCCTGGACATGATCGCCGTTATGCGATCGATGCAACAAAAATTAAAACAGAATTAGGCTGGGAACCCCAACAGACCATCTCAACCGGATTACGCCAAACTATCGAGTGGTATCTAACTCATCGCCATTGGTGGGAAGCACTTCTACCACAAGCAGCCATCAAGAGTTAGGGACTTCCAACTAAAAAAATATACCACTGCTTTGGTGAGCAGGGGAGGCAGGGGAAGCAGAGGAAGCAGGGGAGGAAAAATCCAACGATAATATTTGCTCTTACCCATTGAATATTTTATTTTCTGGAAGTCCCTTAGAAAAATTATGTTCATTGACTTTGAACACACCATAGTTGAGACAACTGAAGCTCAAATCAATTTAGTCAAAGGTGGTCATGGCCCGGCGCTACTTTTATTACACGGTTATCCCCAAACTCATGTAATGTGGCATAAAATAGCGCCTCGCTTGGCTGAAAATTTTACCGTAGTAGCAACAGACTTGAGGGGATATGGCGACAGTTCCAAACCTACAAGCATTCCCCATCACCTTAATTATTCCAAACGGGTGATGGCGCAAGATCAAGTCGAGGTTATGTCAAAGTTAGGGTATGAAGAATTTTATCTTGTTGGTCATGACCGAGGAGCGCGAGTTGCTCATCGTCTGGTGTTAGATCATCTCCATTGTGTAAAAAAACTGGCCTTACTAGATATTGCACCCACCCATAAAATGTATGAGACTACAGATAAAGAGTTTGCCACAGCTTATTATCATTGGTTTTTTCTAATTCAACCCGATAACTTACCAGAAACCCTCATCGGAGCCAATCCTGAATATTACTTACGTAAGTGTTTAGAAAAATGGGGCAAGGATTTTTCCGCTTTTCATCCTCAAGCTTTAGCCGAGTACATACGTTGCTTTTGTCAGCCTGCTGTGATTCATGCGACCTGTGAAGATTATAGAGCTGCGGCGACGATTGATTTAACACATGATGAACTGGATATGGAACAAAAAATTCCATGTCCATTACTGGTGCTGTGGGGTGAAAAGGGAATCATTGGACGCAAATACAATGTTTTAGAAACTTGGCGAGAACGAGCAATTGATGTGCGCGGTCATTCTATATCTTGCGGTCATTTCCTTCCTGAAGAAGCACCAGAGGAAACTTATCAGGCTATTTATAAATTTTTGGTTAACTATTAACGCAAGTTGTTACAGAAACCTTTTTTAAAAAAGTAATGGCTCTATTTTCACAGAGATGACTTTAAGTTGTAGAGATTGATCCAATTTTTTGGATGCACCAACCACCCGAAAACTAACAGACACTAAAGGACGAGAATTTAATATTTTTTGAGGAATCACCACCTCATATTCAGTAATCTGATTTGACATATTTAAAGTCCATTGAGTTACGGGACGATTATTAACAATAATCTCCAAATCAGTTGGTGCATTTTGATCCAATGACAGATTCTCTATTTTGGCGAGCAACCTCACATTATCTAATTTCTGGGTATCAATAGGTAAAATAAAGACAGCTTCCTGAGATTTGATTAAGCTACCATTGCCTTCTGGTTTTCCCCAACCTTTACGAGTAAAATTAGGAAAGTTACCATTTTCTCCAAAATTTATACTCAACGGTATCGCACAGCGAAAATTACCATTGAGATATCCCCAACCTTGACGATTAAAAGATATATTTGCCAGTAATTTTTCCATTGAATCTTGTGGGTTACTACTAATCAACTTTCCGTTAACACCACAAAGACGTTCTTCTGTTTGTTTGACAAAATCTTGATAGACCAGAATTTTCTTAATATTACCAGTTGTATCGAAATAGATAAAAGGAGAGTCTATTTGATTAGGTGCGATCGCTTCACCAAATCGCTCATATTCTCGCACACGTTCCGCAAAAATTTCTGGTTCTGGATTGTACCAAGTGGAGAAGTTGGATAAAACCCAAGCAGCTTGAGATTTCATTTTTAAATAATGCCCATCCCAAGGACGATTGAAGAAAAGTTCATTGGGAAAAAGCTGTAAAATTAACATGAAAGGTAGCAAAGAATATTTGAGTAAGCCTTTTAAATCTTTCATATTCGCAGCCACCCAAACAATTAAAGCCATCGCTGACCAGAAAGCATATCGGCTGAATATTTCCTGTCCATGATTCCAGTTTGTTTGGGCTAGAGTTGGCTGGAGCATCAAGAAAAATGCTATTAATAATATGTCATTCTGGTTAAATGCTGGCTGTTTTTTCTTAAATAAAACCAAAATTAAACGATATATCAAAATAGTGAAAACACCAATCATCAGCCCTGGAAAACCAACAATTAGTCCCTGATTCAAATCAAAAACTGTAGAGGTAAACCGTTCCCAGCTAATTAAGCTTGGGTTAACAAACCCTCGCTTGGCAATCAAATTAGGGATTTGGTAGTGATAATAATAAAAAACATAGGGAAAGAGCGACAAAGCAGCTATCAAAGCCAACCAAATGTGCTTTTTGAGAAATTCTAAAGGTTCTTTTAATATATGTGATTTAAAGTTTTGTACTATAAAAAATAGTAGTATTGATGCTAAAAGGAAAACTACAGACGGGTTTTGTAAAGTTGCTAAAGTTGCGGCTATGGCTGCAACATAAATCCGTTGATCAATAAAGGCACATCCTGAAATTAAAATAGATGCAGCAATAAAAACTTCTGGATGAGGCCATCTTAGATAAAAGAACACACACCCTGCTAAATATAATAATGCGATCGCACATCGCACGAAAGGAGATTGGCGGGAAAACAGCAATACATACACTAGCGTTAAGCTAATCAAAATTCCGTTGGTTAATTGGAATGCTTTGAGTTCATTGAGTCCAAAGACAGCGAGAAATGCTTTAGCTGGAAGATTGATCAAGGGATAAAGCCAGAAGTGATAACCAAAATACTCTCCTTGACTAGATTTTAAAATTCCTAAGTAAATTTCATTTTCGCCATTTCTCAAGGCTTCCAAGGTTCCTTGCAAAACCTTAACATCGTAAGAACTCGGTTGAGTTTCCACAATCTTCATCAAACTGGTGATATCAGCTTCTCGAATATCTGGACTGAAATGATTGAAAAAACTTTGCAGAATCAAAGCATACTCATAGCCATCGCCTTGTCTAATGGGATTGGTCGTAAGACAGTATAAAATCAGACCTATGGAAAAAACTGAAATAAAAATTACCGCAAATCTTTTAGAAGATACTATAGGAGCGATCGCACTGAAAAATGAGTCTAAAGCATTATTTCTCATGGAGCTTAACCGGGATATATAAAAATCCGATTTGATTTCTGAATTTACTTGCTTAGGCAGCTAATAGGCAATAGGCACTCTGATAACGAGGAACAATGATGTTTGAGTAGAACCGAGTTTTTTCAATGATAATGATAAAGATTTTCAATAAATTTGATATTTTAGACGCTCACACAGCTAGCTATACTACCCCTAGTACTAATTCTTCAGCCTTTTACCCTCTAAAATTGCCAGATAAATATTAACCTTGACTTATGGATTAGGTTAAGAGAGACTAACTAGTAACAGATGTGTAGACTTATAAAATCAATAAGTTTTGTAAAGTTTCTGAGATATTTATTTTAAGAAATGGAACATTAGTTGAAAAATGGCAAGTTTGTGCCTAAGTAACAATGTTTCTAGAGCTATACATATAGCTTGCTGCTAGGGCAGTAAAATTTAAGCGTACTTATCGTGGTTGGCCAAGAGTATGGAGACATTAGAGTTCATCATCTATCCAGACGGTCGGGTACAAGAAAAAGTCACTGGTATTGTGGGTGCTTCTTGCTCTGAAGTTACAGCAGCAATAGAAGCACAGCTGGGGCTAGTACTCACTCAGCAGCCAACCTCAGAATTTTTCGCCACACAGGTGCAGCAATCTAGTGTGGCAAATACGCAAGCTACTTACAGCGAATGGTAAGTGTTCACAATAGTTCATTGTCGTTGATTTACAACCACCATGTCACACTTTAGCCAAATTAAGACTCAGATCCGTAACCTTGAATCTTTACAAGATGCGCTCACTGATTTAGGCATAGACTGGAAACCAGGCCCACGAGAAGTACGCGGCTATCGTGGTCAAACCCATCCTGCGGAAATCACAATTGAGCAGGAGAATGGCTATGACATCGGCTTTAGATGGAATGGCAAAGAATACGAACTAGTAGCTGACTTGCAATATTGGCAGCAAAATTTATCAGTTGATGGTTTCTTACGCCAAGTTACGCAACGTTATGCTTATCAAACAGTCGTCAAGGAAACCACTCGTGTAGGTTTTCAAGTCAGCGAACAGCAAAAGAATGAAGATGGTTCAATTCGCTTAGTTGTACAACGCTGGAGTGCGTAATGGCTGATTTTCTGCCGTCGCCAGAAGAACAAGAAGATAATCGTTCAGGTTTGGAACCAGAACTGGGGGGCTTGTTGCGGGAAGCCCCAGAGCGTTCTGGATTTGAGCCAGAATTGGGCGGTATGCTGCGACAAAAAGGTGTTTATGTTGACGAAATCACCTGTATTGGCTGCAAGCACTGCGCTCACGTTGCCCGTAGCACATTCTACATTGAGCCTGATTATGGGCGATCGCGTGTAATTCGTCAAGATGGGGACGCGGAAGAAGTTATTCAAGAAGCAATTGACACTTGTCCGGTCGATTGCATTCATTGGGTTGATTACACCGATTTGAAAAAATTAGAAGAAGAGCGCAAATTTCAGGTAATTCCTGTGGTTGGCTACCCAGTAGATCATGCAGTTGCTACTACTGAACGGCGGCGGAAAAAGCAGAAATCAAAAAATAAAAAATCCCGTTATTAAGATAAAAAATCAACTTTATAAAAAGAAAAGGACTGGTAAAACCCGTCCTTTTTTTTATTTACTTAAGATTCAATTTAGAACCAATTCAAAATAGTATGAGTTGAAATTTTATTTAAAATTCAAAGGGTCATGCTGTGACAGCAATTTTTCCACCTTAGCCTCATCAATACGAGCAGTTAGTTTTTTCGTTTCGTGTAAATCTCTAGTGGTTTTAGCTAAGGTAAAAGTTGACCCCAAAGAAAAGGCTAAACCCATACTCATAAAGCCTTTTACCCAGTTATCCACAGGTAAATTCACAATTCCAAAACTTGTCATAGAAACAGAAAGTACAAAAGCAGCCCATGTTTGAATAACCCAAGCTGCACTATCTTTTTGATGTCCAATCGTTTGCATATTATTTACTTTTGATTAGATTGCTTTAGTTGTGATTATATTAATTACTAAACTTACTAGTATCAAAAGTAAAACCACTTTATTAACTGGACTCAAAAAAGAAGTTTACAGGTAATAAAATCAAGTGAAAACTGGTACAGTTTCTATACCAGTTTTATAACTGTCATTAACTTAAAAGGTAATTCATAATACCCAGTCAATAGTCCATAGTCCAAAATCTTCATCTTTAGCCTCCAACTAATGACTAATGACTATTGACTATTGACCATTCATTCAGATTCTGGAAAAGTTTGTACCTTACCATCTGGACTGAGAACAACTCGAAGCCGCATCATTTGCCCAGATTGATTGGCAGAAACAAATGGTTCACCAATGATAGGCATTCCCACAATATCAACGTGATCTCTAGCCGCCTTTCCTAAAGGTAAAATTCGCTCAATTGAGCCATCAACCCCTAGCATGACGCTATACTCTAAGGTCTGCGCGAATCCTGTGGGTGGTCGCCAACGTTTTTGGAAAAATTCTCTGGCTTCTGCTACCTGGGGTGTATCAAACAGTGTACCGATGTTACCTGTAGCAACTTCTGTAGGCGAGCTAGTATTCGATTCACCCCTCAATCTTTCTATTAATGAATTAGTGTCAGTTAACTGGGGGGAAGTATTTACTGGGGAATTGCCACTAACTCGTGCTTGTTGTGAAGTGACTGGTGAGTAGGTTTGAGGAATTGTATTATTAGGACTGCCACTAGGTATTTGAGGAATTGTATTATTAGGACTGCCACTAGGTATAGTAGCTAGTGGTGGGGGTACTGGCGTGATACCAGATGAAGTACTGCTTGTAGAGGTAGATAATCTGGGGGGCAAATTCCGCTTCAGAGTAATTCCTCCTGAATTAATTGACCTTGTGGAATTGGGTTGAGTCCCGACTTGTTGCCCTGGTATGGTAATTGCAGGATTGCTGGAAAGGGGTGGAATACTTGTCTGCGGTAGATTCAATGCCTCTCTTGAGGTGATAGAACTGGGAGGTAAAGCAGAAGCGGTTGTAGGAGAATTAGCAGAAAAACTGGTGTTAGGAGATGTGAGGGGTGTTGTAGGTAAATTAGTATTCGGAGGCGGTGGTGGAGTCGAACCTAAAGGCAATGATGACAAATTATTGGGAGAGGCTAGTTCAGATTGAGGCGCGGGAAAGTTAGGGAATGGCGCTGGTTGTAAGGCGATTTGTTCGTCGTTGGAACTATTTGTTGTAGCTGTTTGTTGGTCTTTTTGCTTGGTATTGTTAGCATATTGCCAAGTTAACGGCGTTAAACCTAGAGCCAATACTAATACGGCAGCAACAGAAGCCCAAGTAGGGAAGCGCACCACAGAACTGGTATTACTGAGGGCGGGTAATGCCACCACGTCCATTGAGTATTCATCTAAAGCTGTCGCTAAATCAAATAATTGCAGCAAACTTAGTTCAATAACATGGACAGATGGTTGATTAGCTAAAGAACCAAGAAATAAATTGTGTGTTAAATAACTGCTGGCTTCTAAGTAGATTTTTGTCCCTGATATTTGGGGTATAAAAGATTTTGATGTTTTAGATAAGAGAGAAGCTTGATGAAAATCTGTGAATTCTTCAGTAGAGACTTTAGTTGAATCTTGGAGACCCGAAAAATTAAAACAAAAGCTTTCTGGGGGCTGTTGAAGAAACTGCTGTACGTAGGAGGTGACAGCATCACATAAGGCTTCGAGTTGGTCGCGATCGCCTCGAATTGGCACTCTATGTTCTTCTGGTAATTGTGGGTCTTCAAAGCGTAACTCAAAGGTTAATTGCTTAAGTACTGGTTTACCCATCCAACGAGACAAAGGGGAGTTTTGCGCCAATACTTCTAGCGTACAGGTAGGTGGTGTGTAGCGACGAATGACAGAATTAGATAGAGGCATGGCAGGAACTGCAAAGAAGATGTTTTCAAAATTTTGCGGAACGGTCTATGAGTGCTAGCCAAAGACGGCGGTGTCCACCAGGGGCGCTATAAAACAGCAAATCTACAAGCAGTTTTAGCGCCAGATGAGTTAATAAATCCGTCGAGATTTGCTCGTCCTCTTCCATCCGCTCTTGGTAGGTGTTGCAGAAAGCATCTATGTAATCCCCAAGTAAAGCAGCCTGATGAGGTTCCCGATTTTTTTCCGCCATTTGTTCTAGTAGACTCACCGCACGACGAATTAATTCCTGGTGCTGTTTGGCGAGGTAGCAGATGATCAAAACAAGCGATCGCGCTTCTTCTATATCCAGCTTTTTCCTCCCTCCTTGACCTTTGCGTAGGGGATTTGATTGACGTAAGCGCCATAAAGCTACGCGGTCTGGCACTCTCGACTCTAAATTTAAACTGGTTGCTGCTGAGAGCATAGCCTCAGAACCAATGCCAGTGAAGGTTTCCAGAGCCAACAGCACCAAGTCTAACTGAGTTTTGATGTTGTCCCATTCAACTACATTTGGGGTTGGGAGTTTAATTAAGTCCTCCCATTGGGAATTGGGAGTGACTGGATCAGCGGCCGAGTGCATAACTTTTAGCATAGGTGATCAGGCTGGTAGGGGCTGTTGCTGTTACCCATTTTGAAACCAGACTCTGAATAATTAGAGTTGGTTTCCTGTGCAAGAGGCAGGGGATAGGGGATAGGGGGAGGGGGCAGGGTGGAGAATTTACTCAAAGACTCTACTTTTTCTCTCAGCCCCAATGCTTAATTATTTGCTCACCCCCTACTCTTTTCTTTAAGTCAGAATGTGAAAAAGTTTCAGTATGAGCCTTTGCTGGATTCTTAACTCCTCGATTCTCTCTATCCCACTGCACTATCTTTTCTTAACTTTGTTAAACAGCAATTGTCACTGTCTTACTCTACTAGATGAAAATAAATTTTCAACAGTGTAGAAAGTGAGTTTTTATAGTAAAATATACTTATTATTATGCGATATTTAAGTACTTAAGTATAAATAAATATAATTAAAAAATCTAATATTTGATTATTAACTACAAGCTTGATCAAGCAATAAATAAATCAATATTGGTAATGAACTTCTGAATTTAGTAACATTTATTGCTGCTATTTTTTTAAATTAAAAATCTTCAAGAAAGGTAGAAACCAGGATCATCTTCTACCTTCCTTTTAATTGGGATGTGGGGCTGGGGGAAAGGGCAAGAGTATTTGAGTAGGTTCTCTCCCATGCTCCCTGACCCTCTGCCCCCTACCTTCAAGAAACATGAGCAATCGTCACTCCACTACCACCATCAGATGGTTCTGCGGGTTCGTAGTGGCTGATTCTAGGATGTTGTTGTAAAAAGGCTTGGACTCCTTGACGCAGTTTACCAGTCCCGTGTCCGTGGATGATCCAGATTGGGCCGGTGGCTTCGGAAATAGCTTTGTCTAAAATGTATTCGGCATCAGCTACCCGCTTACCGCGTAAATCCACAGTATTTTTGGAGGTACGAATTGCTAGGACAGGTTGAGGTGGTGGTGGAGTTGCTGGGGCTGGCTTGGCTTTGGTGATTGGTTCAGCTTTTTGACCATCAAGAGATTCGATGTCTCCTAATTTCATCGTCATTTTCATGATGCCAAAGCGGACTGTTAATTCACCATCTTCATCGGGAGCAGTTAACACATCTGCTGTTTGCCCAAATTGGGAAATCCGGATGCGATCGCCTACTTTGGGAACAAACCCCAGTTTTGGTTTTGCTGGTGCTGCGGGTTGATATTTTTGACCAATTTGATTGAGAGTGTTAGTTGCTTGCTGGGCATCTTGGGCTGTGGCTGTACCTTGCTGCAAGCGGCGAATCACTTTAGCAATTTCCCCTTTGGCTTGGGTGATAGCTTGTTGTACAGCCACTTCCTGAGAAGCCCGCAGAGATTGTTCTCTCTCCTGCAATGCTGACGCTTTGTCGGATACTTCTTTATACAAGCGTTCTGCTTGTTGTAATAATTGTTGCGCCTGAGCAGCTTTAGTTTCCTGGCTGCGTCGTTGTGCTTCTAGCCCAGCAATTACTAGGTTAACTTCGTCCGTTGATTCTCCCACTTGGGTTTTGGCTTGTTCTATCACTTCTGGCTTCAAACCCAGACGTAGGGCGATCGCCAAAGCGTTGGAACGTCCGGGGATACCCCAAAGCAGACGATAAGTAGGCGACAAAGTAGCCTCATCAAACTCTACAGAGGCATTTTCAAAACGCTGATCTTCATATTTCAGGGCTTTTAATTCCCCAAAGTGAGTTGTCGCAATGGTTAGCTGGGCATGACTGGCTAGATATTGTAAAAGTGCGATCGCTAAAGCACTACCTTCAACCGGATCTGTACCCGCGCCAACTTCGTCCAGTAAGACTAGGGATGAGGGGGATAGGAAAGATGCTTCTTCCTGATCTCTCTCCACGGCTTCATTCCCTAAAGCATTTAAAATGCGACTAATCCGGCGAATATGCCCTGAAAAAGTCGATAAACTTTGTTGCAGGGATTGTTCATCCCCGATATCTGCTAATACTTGGTCAAACCAAGGCATTTCTACTGGTTCACGGGCGGGAACGAATAAACCCACTTTAGCCATTAAGGCTGCCAATCCCAGGGTTTTTAATGTCACCGTTTTACCGCCAGTGTTTGGCCCGGTAATCGTGACTACTCGGATATGGTGACTGATTAACAAATCGACTGGAATGACAGCATGACCTTGTTCGTGATGATATTGCCACTCTAATAAGGGATGGCGTAACTGCCGCAAGGTAATTATTTCTTGTTCCTGACGGTTAATAAATCTGGGGGGGTTGGCTTTGAGCCATAAACTATATCTAGCTCTAGCCGTTGCCATATCTAAAGTAGTGACAATGGCTAATAACCTTTCCAAATCAGGTTTGACTGCTGCTACTCGTTCTGTCAGGGCGCGGCGAATTGCTTCTTCTTCTGCTTGTTCTCTTCTGATTGTCTGCCGCAGTTGGTTGCCCATCGGCACAACGGAATTAGGTTCTATATATAGTGTTGCGCCACTGGTTGAGGTGTCATGAACAATACCAGGAACGGCATCTTTTTGTGGTGCTTTGACGGGGATGACAAAGCGATCGCCCCTTTGGGTAATGATTTGTTCCTGAACTGCATTAGACTTTACTTGTAAAATATTTTGCAGTTTTTGGGTAATTTGACTGCGTAACTTACGCAATTCTGTACGAATGTCTCCTAATTTGGTGCTGGCGCGGTCTGTCACCTGTCCCCGCTCATCAATACAGCGATGTATTTCTTGTTCCAGTTCGGGGTAAGTCCGTAACTCAGCAACCAACTCAGTTAAAATTGGTATATCTTCTTGGTTATCGATGATACGTCTTAAATTTCTCGTACCTGAGAGAGTAGTAGCGATCGCCAAAAGTTCATCCCCTGCCAGAATCCCTTGCAGTTCTGACCTTTCTAGCGAATCACCAATATCTTGGATGCCCTCAAAAGATAGACCGCTTGCCAGACGACTTTCCAGTTGATAGACTTCCTTGGTCTGCTCTAACAAATGCTCACTTGCTGCCTGAGATGCAGGGATTTGCAGATTAAGTGATGCGATCGCCCCAAGCTTAGTTGCCGCAAATGTAGAAAGATGCTGACAAAGGCGATGCCATTCTAGTAGTTCTAAAGTTTCCGATTGAATCAAGGCTGCAACATCAAAACAGGCTGGAGTGATCGTAACAATTCTAGCCTTTATCTAGGCAATTCTTAAAGGTAGAATTTTGTTCATAGTATTAAAATCAAACATCCAATGATTGCCACCCTCAACTATTTTCCAACTACCATTAACTTGATTAACAGCAATATGATTTGGTACTAGCAGTCCCTACAATTTGGGAGTTGTTAACAGCAGTTGCAACAGTGGAAAAACTTGACAATAACCATCCAGCGATCGCTAAACCTGTAAACTGACTATAATTTCTGACTAGCATTTTCATAAAACCCCTAGCAACAGTGAATTTCGCCATCAAACTTCTGTGCTGGCACTCATGAAGGCTATTCATCAATAGGTTGCTAGAAGAACTTTTATACGGGAGTCTGAAAATTCCTAGTGAATAGACTAAAAAATACTTTGCGCCTCTCTGCGCTCACCTCCGTCTCCCTTTGCGTTAAAAAAAAGCAGGAATTATGGGATTGTCACCACCCGTCCTTAATTGTGCAACCTTTACAAATTAGCCATCAATTCCAAAAAATCGCTGCAAACTCCCTCACAATTTGATACCCTAGCTAGAACAGAATTGAGAAAAGTTAACAGCGTGGAAATTCAAATTGGGCGGGGAAAGACAGCTCGTAGAGCTTATGGCATTGATGAAATTGCTCTAGTACCCGGTAACAGAACACTCGATCCGAGTTTAGCCGATACTGGATGGAAAATTGGCAATATTGAGCGACAAATCCCAATTATTGCCAGTGCAATGGATGGCGTTGTTGATGTCAAGATGGCTGTACGTTTATCGCAGTTAGGGGCATTAGGCGTTCTCAACTTGGAAGGCATTCAAACTCGTTATGCTGATCCAGACCCGATTTTAGATCGGATTGCGTCTGTAGGCAAAGAAGAATTTGTCTCCTTGATGCAAGAACTCTATGCCGAACCCATCAAACCAGAATTAATTACCAAACGTATTCAAGAAATTAAAGAACAAGGTGGGATTGCGGCCGTTAGTGCTACTCCAGTAGGAGCTAGCAAATATGGTGAGATAGTAGCTAAAGCCGGGGCAGATTTATTTTTTATTCAAGCTACGGTAGTTTCTACTGCCCACTTGTCACCAGAATCTGTAGTGCCACTGGATTTGGCTGAATTTTGCCGTTCTATGCCCATCCCTGTGATTTTGGGTAACTGTGTGACTTACGAAGTCACCTTGAATTTGTTAAAAGCCGGAGCGGCTGCGGTATTGGTGGGGATTGGCCCTGGAGCTGCTTGCACCTCCCGTGGCGTGTTGGGTGTGGGAATACCCCAAGCAACAGCGATCGCAGATTGTGCCGCCGCACGAGATGATTACTATCAAGAAAGTGGTAATTATATCCCCATCATTGCTGATGGCGGTTTAATTACTGGTGGTGACATTTGTAAATGTATTGCTTGTGGTGCTGACGGCGTAATGATTGGTTCTCCCTTTGCTAGAGCCGCCGAAGCCCCAGGAAGAGGCTACCATTGGGGTATGGCAACCCCTAGCCCAGTACTGCCCCGTGGGACTCGGATTCGCGTTGGTACTACAGGTACTCTCGAACAAATATTAACTGGGCCAGCCGGATTAGATGATGGTACTCATAACCTCTTGGGAGCCTTAAAAACTAGTATGGGTACTTTGGGAGCAAAAGATATTAAAGAAATGCAGCAAGTTGAAGTTGTTATTGCTCCTTCTTTGTTAACCGAAGGCAAAGTGTACCAAAAAGCTCAACAATTAGGTATGGGTAAATAAAGGGAATAGGGATTAGGGAATAGAGAATAGGGAATAATTAACTAGAAATAAATTTTGGACTATGCCTCATACCCTATCACCTATGACAACTTTAAATTATTCAGAAATTTTTTCCAGACTCTTAAACAACCACTGGAAAAATCACATATGTCGCCTACAATAGATATAGCGGAGACGCATGTTTCCGTTCACTCCTCACACCACACTCCGCCCGGACTACTGTTCGGGCGGTTCCTTTTGTATATACATAAATTCTTTAGCTTCTTTGCAAATGTACATCCTTCTGTTTTTGGCAGTTGTTTTTGCTATGGTAGAATTTTCACGAAAGTCAGAAATATAATTGGCAAAGGTTTTTAGGCATGTCAGCAGCCGCACAAGTTACAGATTCTACTTTTAAGCAAGAAGTACTCGACAGCGATGTACCAGTTTTGGTTGATTTTTGGGCCCCTTGGTGTGGTCCTTGCAGAATGGTCGCTCCTGTTGTCGATGAAATAGCTCAACAGTACGAAGGTAAAATAAAAGTGGTGAAAGTCAACACTGATGAGAATCCTCAAGTCGCAAGTCAGTACGGCATCCGCAGTATTCCCACACTGATGATTTTTAAAGATGGGCAGAAAGTCGATATGGTAGTTGGTGCGGTGCCTAAAACCACATTGTCTCAAACCCTGGAAAAACATCTCTGAAACTCAATCAGTAGTAAACTCTTGTTGAGTAATCTATTGTTATTAAGTTTAGGTAAATATTTTTTCTTTGCTTTGTGAGGCGCTAAAGTCTGCGCCTCATAAAATTTCTTGTGAAAAAATCAAGTAGAAGTCCCATATTAGCTTCAGATAGAATCATCAAGAAAAATTGAATATTGTATGGAAAATTGCTTATCTAAAAAATAGAATACGCTTTTATGCTATGTGATAGAAATTAGAGACACACTCACAGAAAAAACTTAAGTATCTTTAGATAGAGTTTAGATAATAAATTCTGATTCTTGAATTTATCCTTGAGCATTAAATTTTTTCAACCTTGCAAGTAGTTGATAAATTGCACATCAAAATTAGGTAAAATGTAATGCCATTGTGGTGGCAATTCTCATGACCTCATCTGCGTCGTTTGATACATTCGAGTCTCTCCAAGCGGATATCGCTGAATTAATCGATCGCCTACCGACCTTAAAAAATCGGCAATTTATTCATCATGCTTTGGCAACTATAGTCCGCCTAGCTGACAGTGATATTGAACGTCTTGATTGGAAGATATTGTCTGCTGCTCTAGCAGACATGGAGCGAGGCTTTCAATTATTTTATGATTACCGACACGTCCGCAAAGTAACTATCTTCGGTTCGGCTCGTTTATTGCCACAAGCCCCAGAGTACCAAATGGCGGTGGCATTTTCCCGTGCTGTGACTCAATTAGGATTTATGGTGATGACAGGAGGTGGTGGTGGGATTATGCAGGCCGGTCATGAAGGCGCTGGGCGAGAAAATTCTTTTGGTTTAAACATTCACCTACCTTTTGAACAGCAGGCGAACCCAGTTATTGACGGTGATCCTAAGCTGATTCATTTTAAATATTTCTTTACCCGCAAGTTGTTTCTCCTCAAAGAAAGCGATGCTATAGCTTTATTCCCTGGTGGTTTTGGTACTCAAGACGAGGCGTTTGAGTGCATGACATTGAGCCAGACAGGTAAGTTTGGCCCTGTACCAGTAGTTTTAATTGACCATCCTGGTGGTGATTATTGGCAGTCTTGGAGCGAATATATTAATCAGCATCTAGTGAAAACAGGTTTAGTAAATCCTGAAGACCCCAGCTTGTACACAGTGACAGATAATCTGGAAGTGGCTTGTAATGCCATTACCCGCTTTTATCAGGTTTATCATTCCTGTCGATATGTAGGTGATAAGTTGGTAATTCGCTTAACCCAAGAATTATCAGATGCTGAAGTTGAGCAACTAAATACTGAATTTAGCAATATTTTAGTCAAAGGTAAGATTGAAAAAAGCGCATCTTTGCCCCAAGAAAGCCAAGATGAAACATTTGGACTACCCCGCCTAGTTTTGTACTTCAATCAACGGGATTTGGGGCGCTTATACCAGATGATTGCTGTAATTAATCACATGGGGATTACTTCTACAAAAGAGCAACAGCATCCAGAGCGAAAATAGTCATTAGTCATTAGTTACTCTTCCTGGTTTTTAGTTTTCAGTCCCTAGTTCCCGAAGTTGTTTAATTGTGAATTTATCTCTCCAGTGCCTATGTAATCTAACTTACTTTCAGATGAGAAAAACACCAGTTATGATGACTCAGTGCTGATTAACAGCGTAAAGCGCGTATATTTAGCACAGGAAACAATATATTAAATTTTAAGAGGGGAGTGAATCATGCTGGAATTGTTGAGTTCGGGTTTGGTTTCTATTTGGCTGGAAATGGCTGGAGTAAAAATCAAGCCTGCGGATGCTTTAGATGCAGTTACTTGGCAAAGTAGTCCTGGCTTGGTGATTGCACCTGATCCCAATCCAGCAGGAGTTAATACAGTCAAAGAGTATCTGAAAAACTTAGTAACATCGAAATTAATAGACCAAAATTTGGCAGCAAGCCAAGGAATTTGGTTGCAGTCAGGGCCGATGCTGATGGCAAATCATCAAGGAACTACACCTCTACCGGCTGCTTCCCTGACTAAAATTGCTACTTCCTTAGTGGCTTTGAAAACTTTAGGGACAGAACATCAATTTGAAACCACGATCGCCACAAATGGTTCAGTTATTAATGGTGTATTACAAGGTGATTTAGTCATTAATGGCGGCGGCGATCCCATGTTTGTTTGGGAAGAAGCGATCGCACTGGGTAATACACTCAATAAAATGGGAATCAAGCAAGTAAAGGGAAATTTGCTCATTACTGGCAATTTTGCTATGAATTTCCAGCGCCATCCCCTATTGGCTGGGCAAATGCTCAAACAAGCACTAAATTCTAAAACCTGGACTCGTCCGGCAGTTTATATACATTCAATCATGCCGAAGGGAACAGCAAAGCCCCAAGTAGCAATTAACGGCACAATCAAATATACAGCCCAGCCTAACCCCAAACAAACTTTATTAGTGCGTCACCGTTCTTTGCCCTTGAAACAGGTAATCAAGGAAATGAACGTTTATAGTAACAACGAAATTGCCCAAATGTTGGCAGAATCGGTAGGCGGTCATGGTGTAGTCCAAGCCAAAGCTGCCAGATTTGCCAGAGTACCAGAAGCAGAAATTCAATTAATTAATGGTTCAGGATTGGGTCAAGAAAATCGCATTTCTCCCAGGGCTGCTTGTGCAATGTTAATGGCACTACAACAGGAAGCTGGAGCTTATCAACTTAACTTAGCTGACTTGTTTCCTACCTCTGGATTTGATCAACGAGGTACAATGCAGTATCGACGGATGCCCCAGGCTACTGTGATGAAAACTGGAACTCTACGGGATGTGAGTGCTTTAGCTGGTGTTGTACCTACACGCGATCGCGGTTTGGTTTGGTTTGCAATCATCAATCGAGGCCCCCAAATTGGCGCTTTTCGCCAACAACAAGACAAACTTTTACAAAGTCTCGTACAGCAGTTACAAGTAGCACCCACCACACCTACAGCCGTCACCCCTCATTCACCTAAATCCTTACCCGACCTTGGTAATACTAAACGTAGTGAAATTGTCTATGGCGGTTAGTCAATAGTCGTATAAATTACAAATTAGGAGTTGACAGTATTTTTTCGGAGCTTGCTGTTGTAGACTACATCTAAGTAATCAGCCTGCATCTTCCTAATTTGTAGCCCAGTGAAAACTATTCTGATTTTGTCAGCTCATCCCATCAACGCTAAACCTCTGCGTTTAAATCAAGAAGTACGGGATATTGAGGCTGGATTAGAACGCGCTAAAAATCGAGATCAATTTCAAGTTATTTCTAAATGGGCTGTACGGACTCAGGATTTACGGCGGGCGCTGTTAGATAAAGAGCCTCAGATTGTGCAGTTTTCGGGACATGGTGCAGGTGAGGCAGGTTTAGTTTTAGAAGATGAAGTAGGTAAAGGCCAGGTAGTCAGTACAAAAGCACTAGCCAAGCTATTTGAACTATGTAAAGAATCAATTCAGTGTGTATTTTTAAATTCCTGCTATAGCGAGGTACAAGCTGAGGCAATTTATCAACACATTGACTGTGTGATCGGGATGAATGATGCTATTGGAGATGTAGCAGCTAGAGAATTTGCGATCGCTTTTTATGATGCGCTCGGTGCTAATCGGTCATACGAGGATGCTTATGAATTTGGTTGTAATGCGATCGACCTGCAAAGCATACCAGAGTCAGCGATTCCTGTACTGAAAAGCAGAAAGATAGAAAATCAGAAAACCCAGACAACACCAGCCTTATCCTTAGAAAATCCAGAAGGACAAGTTGCCTTGGATTCGGCTTTCTATGTTGCACGTCCGCCAATTGAAACCGACTGTTATGAAGCAATTCTTAATCCTGGTGCTTTAGTTCGCATCAAAGCACCCCGACAAATGGGTAAAAGCTCCTTAATGTCAAGAATTTTGCACCATGCACGCCAACAAGGTTATCAAACTGCTTATCTGAACTTTGAAGAAGCAGACGCAGAATTTCTGGGTAACTTGGATCTGTTTTTGCAGTGGTTCTGCGCTAGTATTACCGATGAATTGAATCTGCCAAATCAGCTAGAAGACTACTGGAAGGGTATTTTGGGCAGTAAAAGCAAAGCCAGTAATTACTTCCAGAGGTATTTATTGAAGCAGATTGAGACACCGATTGTTGTTGGCTTGGATGAAGTGGATGAAATATTTAAACATCCTTTAATTGCTACTGATTTTTTTGGGTTACTGCGTGCTTGGCATGAACGAGCTAAAAATGACTCTATATGGCAAAAACTCAGGCTAGTAATTGTCCATTCTAAAGAAGTGTACATTCCTCTGAATATTAATCAGTCGCCCTTTAATGTGGGTTTACCTGTGGAGTTACCGGAGTTGAGCCAAAGCCAAATGATAGATTTGGTGCAGCGTCACGGGTTGAGTTGGTCTAAATCTCAGGTAGAACAGTTAATGGTGTTGGTGGGTGGACATCCTTATTTGGTCAGGGTGGCACTGTATCACATTGCGCGGGGTAGGATGACCTTAGAAGAGTTAGAACAAGTTGCGCCCACGGAAGCAGGCCCCTACAGTGACCATTTACGCCGCCATTTGTTGAATTTACAAGATGATTCTGAATTATTAGCAGCTATTAAAGAAGTGGTAAAGGCAGAACAACCCCTAGATGTGGGAACTATAGAAGCGTTCAAACTCCGTAGTATGGGTTTGGTGAAATTCCAGGGGAATAAGATTATGCCATTGTGTCAATTGTATCGGCAATATTTAGGCGATCGCTTGAAGGTATGGGGGACTAGGGACTAACCCACCCTATCATGGCTTTGCTGGGCATTGCCTACCCCATTATGGATGATAAAAATAGAAATAATTATGGCTAAAAGGTAGAAGCAAATGGTGCAAGTTACTCAGGGAAAAGATGTTACTCTCAATCAGTTAATTGAGGAATTTGCTTTGCAACGTGCCGATGATCCCAACTTTTTTTATGAGTGGCAAGAAGATTTATTAGAACTTAATAACTCAGAACAGCAAAATCTTGAGCAAATTAAAAATGAATACCGACATTTATCTCGTTACCCAATTTTAGAACCTGTAGTCAAGATGGTGGTGCTATCTCCCCTATTACGTCTAGCAGGTTTTTATCAACCACCTTTCTACATTGCTTCAGAACAAGAGGTCAGAATTTCTTCTGAGGATGAAGGCACAGTCATCAGAGGGCGCATCGACATTTTAGTATTTCATCCTCCATTTTGGGTTCTCGTCGTTGAAGCAAAGCGTGCCGAATATTCGCTAGTGCCAGCAATTCCTCAAGCTTTAGCTTATATGTTGAGTAACTCATTGGACAAACCAGCATTTGGATTTGTTACCAATGGTCAAGAATTTCAATTTATTAAGTTAACAAAACAAGATATACCAAAATACGGCTTATCTTACATATTATCTCTAGAACGTGATGATGATATTTATACTGTCTTAAAAATATTAAAACGTCTTGCTCATTTAGCTAAAAATAATACGTAATTTACTTAATTATTAGCCATTAGTTATTAGTTATTCTCCCCCATGTTTCCTAATCCCCAATCCCCAAAACATGACTAACTATCAATACCAAGTCGGGGGTAGTCTACCCGCAAATGCACCGACTTATGTGAGACGAAAAGCTGATGATGATCTATACACAGGCTTAAAGGCTGGGGATTTTTGTTATGTTCTCAATTCGCGCCAGATGGGGAAATCTAGCTTGCGGGTGCAGGTGATGAGGCGATTGCAGGAGGAGGGGCTTGCTTGTGCATCTGTGGATATTACTGCTATTGGGACGGCTGAGATTACGCCGGAACAATGGTATGCGGGGGTAATAGATACGTTGGTGGGAGATTTTAATTTATATACTGATTTTGATTTAGAAACTTGGTGGAATGAGAACGGGTTACTTTCACCTTTGCAGCGTTTGAGTAAGTTTATTGAAACTGTTTTATTAAAAAAGATTAGTGGCAGAATTGTAATTTTTATTGACGAAATCGATAGTGTTTTGAGTCTGGGTTTTAATCTGGATGATTTTTTTGCAGTGATTCGGGATTGTTATAACCGACGGGCGGATCATCCTGAATATTATCGCATCACTTTTGCCTTAATTGGCGTGTCTACTCCCTCAGATTTGATTCAAGATAAAGGACGCACGCCTTTTAATATTGGACGGGCGATTGATTTAACGGGTTTTGAGTTAGATGAGGCTGAACCTTTGGCGCAGGGTTTGGCGGTGGTGGGGAATCCTCGAGAAATTATGGCGGCGGTGTTGGCGTGGACGGGGGGACAACCGTTTTTAACCCAGAAGGTTTGTAATTTGTTGGTTGCCAATATTAATAATGTAAAGACACAAGACATTGCGTCTCCAGAGAATTTGGTTGCAGAGGTAGTCAGAAGGCGGATTATTGAAAATTGGGAAGGAGAAGACGAACCGGAGCATTTAAAGACGATTCGTGACAGAATCATGCGGAGTGGGGAGCAACGGACTGGGCGATTGTTGGGGTTGTGTCAGCAAATTGTCCAGCAGGGAGAGATTGCGGCTGATGACAGTGGAGAACAGACGGAATTGCGGCTGTCGGGGTTGGTGGTGCGGCGGGATGGCAAGTTGCGGATTTATAACCGCATCTATTTAGAGGTATTTCAGCAGGAGTGGTGTGAGAATATTCTGGCTAAGTTGCGTCCTTATTCTGTGGCGCTTGGTGCTTGGGTGGCTTCTGGTTACCAAGATGAATCGCGGTTGTTGACTGGGCAAACATTACAAGAGGCTTTGGCTTGGCGCATTGGGAAAAGTTTAACTGATGTAGATGACCGATTTTTAGATGCTAGTCAGGAATTACAAAAGCGCAATCTGCAAAAAAGCCTGGAAGCTGAGGAACAGGCAAAGCAGGTTTTAGCAGAGGCGAACCGCAAAGCTTATCAAAGGATTCGTGTTGGTTCTTTGGTTTTGGGTGTGGCTGTGGTGGGGGCGGTTGCAGCTTTATTATTTGCTCAATATCAATTAGGCGAGGCGCGAACAGCTAGGGCAGATTTGACACGAGCGACGAAGGAGACTGAAGCTACTAAGCGAGATAAATTGCAAGCAGACAAGAATTTGAAAATTGCTGAAGACAGACGCAAAGCAGCCGATGGCAAGGTAAAACAAGCAGAGAAAACTTTAGATAAAGCAAATAAGCAAGTAGCAGCAGCTAATTTACAGTACAAACAAGCACGGACACAGGCACAGCAAGCAATTTCTCAGCAGCAGGCGGCACAACAACAGACGCTAACTGCTCAACAGCAACGTGACAGCGCAGAAAAGCAGCGTCAAAATGCCGTTACGGGCTTGAAACTGGCTCAGACAGCACAACAGCAAGCTAAAAGGGAACTGCAACAAGCAGAAATAGCGCGGAAAGATGCCCTCATAGCTACGCAATCGGAACAAGAAGGAACAAATGCCTTGCGAGAATTTAGACGTTTTAGAGAAATTGAGGGATTGCTGTTAGCAGTGCAGAGTGGGGAAAAACTCAAAACTTTAGTCAAGGATAAAACATTTTTAGCGGATTATCCTGCCTATAGCCCTTTGTTTAGTTTACAGAGTATTTTGCTCGATATTCGGGAAATAAATCGTCTAGAAGGTCATAGCGAATGGGTCTATAGTGTGGTGTTCAGCCCCGACGGCAAAACCTTAGCTTCGGCCAGTTTTGACAAGACAATCAAACTGTGGAATCGGGACACAGGTAAACTCATCTCCATCCTAGAAGGTCATAGCGATTGGGTCTATAGTGTGGTGTTCAGCCCCGATGGCAAAACCTTAGCCTCCGCCAGTAATGACAAGACGATCAAACTGTGGAATCGGGACACAGGCGAAGTTATCTCCACCTTAGAAGGTCATGGCGAATGGGTCAGGAGTGTAGTGTTCAGCCCCGACAGCAAAACCTTAGCCTCCGCCAGTGCTGACCAGACGATCAAACTGTGGAATCGGCAGACTGGTAAACTGATTTCCACCCTAGAAGGTCATGGCGCATTGGTCACAAGTGTAGTGTTCAGCCCCGATGGCAAAACCTTGGCTTCCGCCAGTCTTGACAAGACCATCAAACTGTGGGATAGGGACACTGGTAAACTCATCTCTACCTTAGAAGGTCATAGCAATTCGGTGATTAGTGTGGTGTTCAGCCCCGATGGCAAAACCTTGGCTTCCGCCAGTGCTGACCAGACGATCAAACTGTGGCATCGGCAGACTGGTAAACTGATTTCCACCCTAGAAGGTCATGGCGAATTAGTCTGGAGTGTAGTGTTCAGCCCCGACGGCAAAACCTTAGCCTCCGCCAGTGCTGACCAGACGATCAAACTGTGGCATCGGCAGACTGGTAAACTGATTTCCACCCTAGAAGGTCATGGCGAATTGGTCACAAGTGTAGTGTTTAGCCCCGACGGCAAAACCTTAGCCTCCGCCAGTGCTGACAAGACGATCAAACTGTGGCATCGGCAGACTGGTAAACTGATTTCCACCATAGAAGGTCATGGCGAATTAGTCTGGAGTGTAGTGTTCAGCCCCGACGGCAAAAACTTAGCCTCCGCCAGTTGGGACAACACCATCAAACTGTGGCATCGGCAGACTGGTAAACTGATTTCCACCCTAGAAGGTCATGGCGAATTGGTCACAAGTGTAGTGTTCAGCCCCGACGGCAAAACCTTAGCCTCCGCCAGTGCTGACAAGACGATCAAACTGTGGAATCGGCAGACTGGTAAACTGATTTCTAACCTTCCTTCGGAACGCTACGCGAACGAAGGTCATGGCGATTGGGTCACGAGTGTGGTGTTCAGCCCCGACGGCAAAACCTTAGCTTCGGCCAGTTTTGACAAGACAATCAAACTGTGGAATCGGGACACAGGTAAACTCATCTCCATCCTAGAAGGTCATGGCGAATGGGTTAATAGTGTGGTGTTCAGCCCCGACGGCAAAACACTGGCCTCCGCCAGTAATGACAAGACAATCAAACTGTGGAATCGGCAGACTGGTAAACTGATTTCCACCCTAGAAGGTCATAGCGAATGGGTCTATAGTGTGGTGTTCAGCCCTGATGGCAAAACCTTAGCCTCCGCCAGTCGTGACAAGACAATCAAACTGTGGCACCGACAGACTGGTAAACTGATTTCTACCCTAGAAGGTCATAGCGAATGGGTTAATAGTGTGGTGTTCAGCCCCGATGGCAAAACCTTAGCTTCCGCCAGTCGTGACAAGACAATCAAACTGTGGCACCGACAGACTGGTAAACTGATTTCTACCCTAGAAGGTCATGACGAACCGATTTTTAGTGTGGTGTTCAGCCCCGACGGCAAAATATTGGCATCCGCCAGTCGTGACAAGACCATCAAACTGTGGAATTTGGATCTGGATGATTTACTGGCGCAGGGTTGCAGTTGGCTGGAGGGTTATTTGAGTAATCGTCCTAATGCGCCGAGGATTTGCGGGAGGTAGGGGGATGGAATTTTGGGTCAATATACGTTGGCGTAGCCCGCCGCAGGCATCGCACCTTACCCAACCCATGATAAATGTATTGTGACAGGCGATCGCTCAAACAATAAACACCATCGTTCTCGTTTCAACCCTGACGGTTCTCATTTAAAACTAAAACGTTCTCATTTAAACCCTGACGGTTCTCATTTAAAACTAAAACGTTCTCGTTTCAACCCTGACGGTTCTCATTTGAAACTAAAACGTTCTCGTTTCAACCTTGACGGTTCTCGTTTAAAACTAAAACGTTCTCGTTTAAACCCCGGCGATTCTCCTTCAAAGCTCAAACGTTCGGGTTTTATGGCGATCGCTTCTCACTCAAATCATCATAATTGTATGGTGACAGGCGATCGCTCTAATTGCTCGTGTTGGCTTCTAGGGGAATAATTTCTGTAACTACGCGATCTCCTGAATTACCGCCTCTAACTACTATATTTTCTGTGTCTAGATTACCAACGGCTGTGTCACCTTTAAAAGTTAGGGCTGGCTCAACTTGCTTATATACTACATTTCCCTGGGCTTCCACTAGTTTTCTGTCAAGATACCAAGTCAGTTTTTGCGAATTGAGGGTCTGGCGACGTTGACCAACAGCACTGACATTCCCAGTTAAATAAGCCGTTTTTTGCGGTATCCTCATTTCTCCTTGATTGGCGGTGACAGTTAAGTTTTCTACTTTTTGAAATATGCGGATGGGTGAATTGGTTGTGACTATCTCTGTGTTCATATTCCAATTCATCGAGTTACTAGTGATTTGTGCTGGCGGATCTAGTAAATCTATTTGGGCATTTTGATTAACTGTAGCAATCTTGGTTTTCAAGTTGACTTCTGCCGAATTACCCCGACCGCGATCGCTGATTTGATTGTTTTTGTAGCGGTCAATTTCAATGGGGCGATCGCCGATTAATTTCTGTTCTTGAATTTGCCAAATCAAATGTTCTGTCCTCATTTGCATTTGGGGATCAGCAGAGTTTGCCACCACTCCACCAGAAAATTCCATCCGTTGTTCGCGGGTTTTTACCCTAGCTTCCTGTGCTACTGCTTGCAGTTGTTTGTGAGTTCCATTAATTTTATTGCGAACAATCAATAAATCTTCCTGCGGTCGCCATTCCAACTCATTACCGCGTAAGACAATACCGTTTTTCGGGTCTGTTGCAACTATTTTTCCTTTGAGAAATAGTTGTTTTCCATCTTGTTCGATATCAGCTTTTTCGGCTGTGACTTGGTAAACTATTTGCCCATCTTGATAGAGTTCACCATAGGGGCTTTCGGCTTCACCTATTTGTTTTTCTTTGGTATATTGCGCCTGTTTCGCTTTAACTCTCCAAACAGGTCTACCTACTTCATCTGCTTGTTCTAAGGTGACATCAAAGAAGGTCAAATTACTATCTCGCTTCTCTGTATCAGTATTATTTGCTTGAGTATTTGTTGGAGGTGTACCCCCACAAGCTACTAAGCCAATGATTAATAAAACAGTTAAAGGTAGATGATGCCAATTTATTGTTTTGAATATCATGTCTACTTAAATATTTAATATCATTTATTGATGTTGGTCATTGGTAATTAATAACAAAGACAACTTTGAGAATACACAAAAGCGGGGGGAAGCTTTTTGGATTCCCCCCTGTTTGTTTAAAATTGCGTTTTTTCTGCTTGTTTTGTCAATAGGTGATTAATCCTGAATTTCTAAGCGTCCTTCACTATCTCTGGGATCATCCAAAAATCCCATACTGGATAAGGGTCGATAGGGATAGCTTTGGCGTGGGGTTTTTTGAATATCTTCTTTGATAGCCTCTAAATCAATATAGCGATCGCTGACATTAATTAAGCTATCACTAGTCATGGAGCGTAAACTCACGACTTCTACCCTAACGCCACGATAACTGACAGAATTGACTGCATAAGCTAGATCCCCGTCACCACTGACTAACACAGCTGTATCATAGGAATCTACTAAAGCCATCATATCTACGGCTATTTCTACATCTAAGTTAGCTTTTTTTGAGCCATCAGGTAACTGCACTAAATCTTTGGCTATGACACGGTAGCCATTACGCCGCATCCACAACAAAAACCCTTGCTGCTTTTCATTGGTTCTGTCTACACCAGTGTAGAAAAAAGCCCGCAACAATCGAGAACCACCAGTCAAACGACATAGCAATTTCGTGTAATCTATTTCAATTCCTAATTGCAAAGCAGCGTAGAATAGATTTGACCCATCAATAAAAATGGCAACCCGTCCTCGATTTTCTAAAACCTGTTCTGGCGTAAATATCGAATCATTTTCCAGGTTATTCAACATTGATGTCATACCTCAATTTTATCCTTGTTATTTTTGATACTAATTATCAATTTTGATTTGTAAGATCGGCTTATGATAATGTTTCGGGGCTAATATACAGTTCAGCCCCGGTGATTTTTCGACAAAAGAATTAAGAAATTCAACTGGATTGACTTTAAGCAAAAATTAAAAGCAATTAAACGTTTTTTGGTTGTTCTATGCGCTTAAAAATGGGTTGGGGTTGACGCAACTGTTGTTTATTAGATAACAACCCCCATTGTGAATGAGTCGCAAAAGGAGGGATATCTGTTTGTTCGTTAAAGTTAATTCCAAAACCCAGTTGCTGATAAATATTGCTACTGATATTTGGAATTACCGGGGAAAGCAAATAAGCGGCCAGTCTAACAGATTCTAAAACAGTGTACAGTACCGTTTCTACTTCCTGTTGTCGTCCTTGTTTATATAATGTCCAAGGGGCTTGTTCATCAATAAACTTATTGCTGGCTTGTACCAATGACAACACAGCCTCACAAGCTTGATTAAAAGCTAACACTTCATAAGCTTGTTTGACTTTTTCCCCTAAATTTACACCCAGTGCTTTCAAAGTATTTTCCGCAGGAATATCTTCATTGGTAATGGATAGCGCATAGTCAGCGCAGTATTTTTTCACCATGTTCAAGGTGCGATTGAGCAAATTACCTAAATCATTCGCTAAATCTGCATTCAGCACATTGATGAATCTAACTTCATTAAAGTCGCCATCTTTGCCAAATTCGATTTCCTTAAGGAAGTAATAACGAACTGCATCATTACCATACTGCTCGACTAGACCTATAGGATCTACTGTATTCCCTAAGCTTTTGCCCATTTTTTGACCATCTTTGGTCAAAAATCCATGTCCAAAAACTCTGTCTGGTAAAGGTAAGCCAGCAGACAAAAGCATTGCAGGCCAATAAACAGCATGGAACCGCAGGATATCTTTACCAATTAGATGTAGGTTTATCGGCCACCATTTTGCTAAGGCATTTTCCAAGGTTGGTTCGTCTTGGGGATCTAATAATGCTGTGACGTAAGCCAGCAGTGCATCGAACCAAACATATAAGGTATGCTTAGGGTCTGTGGGTACAGGAAAGCCCCAATCTAGATTTACCCGCGAAATCGAAAAATCTTGCAACCCTTGCTTGACAAAGTTCAGAACTTCATTGCGTCGACTTTCTGGCTGGATAAAATCAGGATGAGACTGATAAAATTCTTCTAATTGAGTTTGATATTTCGAGAGACGAAAAAAGTAATTTTGTTCATCTCGCCACTCAACTTCTTTATTAGTATGAATAGGGCAACGATTGCCTTCTAGCAGTTCCCTTTCTTCTTTAAACTCTTCACAGGATACACAATACCAGCCTTTTTGCTGCCCTTGGTAGATGTCACCAGCTTCCCACACTCGCCCAAAAAATTCGTTTACAATTGCTTTGTGACGATCAGCCGTAGTTCGACTAAAGCGATCGTATTGAATATTCAACAATTCCCACAAACTAACAAAGCTGGGGACAATTTCATCACAAAACTCTTGTGGTGCTTTGCCTAAACTCTCAGCTGAACGCTGAATTTTTTGTCCGTGTTCATCGGTACCTGTTATTAACAGCACATCACGCCCTAATAGCTTCTGAAACCGCGCTACTGCGTCTGCTGCCATTGTTGTGTAAGCACTACCAATGTGCGGAACATCATTTACATAATACAGAGGCGTTGTCAGTGCAAATGTTTTTTCTGCTTTATTCACTAGATTCATGCAAAATAAAAAATTAGCTTATAAAAACGTTTTATATCTTAACTTCTATCAAGAAAATCACGCAATCATATAATAATAACCCTTTTTTCTCAAATCACGCTTTAATATTAGCAAATTTCCTACCTCAAAAATTATTTTGTCCTATCTATCAATCCAGCTAATCTCTCAGCAAAAGACTGAAACTAACTACTAATAATCTGAGTGAATACTTTCATTCTATTTATAGTGATATAGAATACAAAATCCCAGATATCTACAATTTGTTGGCTTTTGTGAATAAGACATTTCTACCTTAAGACAGCCATCGGATGGGTAAAGAAATGTAAAAATTAAATCAAGATAAACTGCGATATTTTCCAAAAAAAACATATTGATCAGGTATGAGTGTAAACAACCCCCTAGACATTTCTCAGACATTCTTAACAACACTTTCTACTAAAATGTTTCTCTATTACGAGAATCGCATTCCCCAAGATGCCAGTTTGTTAATAGTGAGCAATCATCGCAGTTTTATGGATGCAATGGTTTTAATGTCGGCTTTATCGAGTCCAGTCCGCTTTGCTTGCCATCACTATATGGGACAAGTGCCAATATTGCGGGAGATTGTCACAGGACAATTGGGTTGCTTTCCGTTAGAAGAAAATCAACACCGTCAGCAAAGTTTTTTTGTCCAGTCACAAAAGCTACTACAATCGAAACAGATGGTAGGAGTGTTTCCTGAAGGGGCTGATCCGATGGTGAAATATACTCCAGCAAATAAAGTAGGAGAATTTCGCCGGGGCTTTTCTCATCTGGCGTTACGATCACAAGTGAAGGATTTGGCAGTTTTACCAGTGGCGATCGCTTCCCTAGAAGAAAGCAATACTGCGGCTTTTCCCCTAAAATTGTTGACTTTGTTTGACCCTTCAGAACCCTTATTTAATCAGTCTGGTTGGCATCCTCTGGTCATCTATCATCGGGTTGCTGTATTAATCGGTCGTCCTTACTGGATTACATCCCAACATCACAACCAATATCACGGCAAACAAGCGAAAAATGTTGTGGCTGAACTGACCACACACTGTCATGATGAAATTGCTAAATTACTCCTACAAGGTTGTTATTAAGATTAAAAATCTTAGTGGAAAACAGGTGACAGAGAAAAGGTTATAAGCTTGAAAGTCTCTTGATATCTGTATTTGATAAATATTTGTTGTCATAGTCTCTCAGGCGACCCCTATGCCATCACTAATATGAGATAAATTTTCTTGAGATTTCTAGATTAACTTCTAGGATAATCATCAATAATTAAGAAAGCATGATTTAACATAACACGGCACTCATCAAAGTATCTTTAAAAAAGACTTATACAGCCCAAGTTATGATTTGAACTGAACTATCACGCTTCACCCTTGTATTGTCCATTGATACAAAGTATGGGGTTGTCATAGGGTAGAGTTTATCAAAACAGCAAATAGAATTTAAATTTGACAATGGCAGAAGTTGAACTAAAACCGTGTTTCCTGACTCCTAGACGAGTACAACCTGAGTATCCGTTGTTTGTCTATTTGCCAGGAATGGATGGAACTGGTCAATTATTGCGATCGCAAACTGCGGGTTTAGAAATTGGCTTTGATGTCCGTTGTTTGGCGATCCCCCGCCAAGACCTCACTAGCTGGGATGTCCTCACAAATAACGTCTTAGACTTAATCCATGCAGAATTAGAAAATAGTTCCCAGAGGCCAGTCTACTTGTGTGGTGAATCTTTTGGGGGTTGTTTGGCGATGAAAGTAGCGACTCAAGCACCCAAATTATTTAAACGCCTAATTCTGATTAACCCCGCTTCAGCCTTTAAGCTACGTCCTTGGTTAAGTGGGTTTTCTCAATTGACTTACTTGGTTCCAGAATGCTTCTATGATGTGGGCGCATTGGGGCTACTGCCATTTTTAGTATCTTTACCACGCATCTGTCGGAGTGTGCGCCACGAATTGTTAAAAACAATGCGTTCTGTACCCTCAGAAACAGTAAATTGGCGGTTATCTTTACTGCGAGAATTTGATGTCAGTGATGAGCAATTGCGCTCTCTCACTCAAACAACATTTTTAATTGCGGGTGGAAGCGATCGCTTGTTACCATCTGTCATTGAAGTTAAACGCATAGGGAATATCATCCCCAATACCAAGACATTAATTCTACCTAACAGTGGACACGCTTGCTTACTAGAGCAAGATGTTAATCTCTATGAAATTATGCAAATTAATAATTTTTTAGAGATTAAAAGTCCTCAAATTACCCATCTCAAAGTTCCACAACAAAAAATTTGATATTTGTAACTTTTCTCTCTATGTCTCTATGGTAAAAATATTGAACCACAGAGGCACAGAGAATTAATATAGAAAATTGCCCTGATTGGTAGATGTCAAACCCTTAACTTATTGGCTACAAAGAAAAGATAGAGGGTCTGATGAGGGTAATGATCACAAATGGCAGACAAATCACCAGCAAACATAGAAAAAACTACAAAACCATCTTTAATAGATACTTTTGCTAAAGTTGGACAAGCAACATTTAAACAAACACAACAATTATTTGAGCAAGGAACTCAGTTAACAGGTACAGTCATTAATCATCTGAGCGAAAATTGGCTGATCAGAAAAATATCAGGCTTTTTAAATCTTAATTGGCTAATTGGTGCGAGTGATAATGTAGATGTAGAAAAAGTAGCCGCATCAGTTAACAAACTCAAACAAAAATATCCCCAGGAATCACCCAGCCAAATTTCCCACCGCATCATGATGGATAAAGCTGCTAAATCTGGTGGAGTGGGTCTAGCTAGTAGCATTTTACCTGGAGTCGCCGCCGCTTTATTAGCGGTAGATTTAGCTGCAACATTGAAATTGCAGACAGAAATGCTTTATGAGATTGCGGCTGCTTATGGGCTAGATTTAAAAGACTCTGCACGGAAAGGGGAACTTTTGACAATTTTTGGTTTAGGCTTGGGTGGAGGTCGCCTCTTGAAGGCAGCAGGGTTAGCCTTACTGAGAAATATACCCTTTGCTGGTGCGGCGATCGCTGCCAGTTCCAATGCCACACTCAGTTATTCTTTAGGATATGCAGCTTGTCGATTTTATGAAGCTAAGTTAGACGCTGCAACTCCCATAAATTCCCCAGAGACACTGGCAAACTTAAAAGCCCAGAGTGAGAGATATTTAGAAACAGCGATCGCTCAAGAAGCCGTCATGGATCAAATCTTAGTTCACATGATCCTAGCCAGCCATCCAGAAAAGACTTGGGAACAAATCCTACCAGACTTGCAAACTGCCAACCTCAGCCCCACATCCTTAGCAGCCATCAAGCAAAATATCAAATCACCCCAACCATTAGAACAGTTGCTTAACCAATTAAATCGTGATTTTGCCGTTCCCTTACTCGCCCGTTGTCGCAAAATTGCCCAAATTGATCACCAGACTACACCATTAGAGCAAGAAATAATCACGGCGATCGCCAATAAATTTGATATTAGTCAATAATCAATAGTTATTTTCCTCTGGATCAATACAGAGCGATCGTAATCGCTGCTTTAATTGCTCTATTTGTCGTTCTGCCACAGGTTCACCATCAGAACTGGGATAGAACACTTCTGTCTGTTGGTTTGAGGATACTCTTAATTATATTGTCATATTATGGCTGATTAATCCGGTATCAGTCGTTCCAATCCACGGGCAATCCAGGGTAAAAATCCTAGCACTAACAATACTCCTAGCAAATTGAATATCAACTGTGCATTAGCAATCTGTCGTGCCACATTATCCCCTGCCCCTGCTAAGGTAGAAACCCATAGAGATAATGCTGCCAATTGGCTGGCAAACAAAAGTCCCACAGTGACGGAAGCAAAATTAAATAAAAAGTGAAACAACCCCGTTCTGATGGCTGGAGGCTTACGCCCAATGGTAGCAACTAAGGTATCAGCACAAGTGCCAATTTCAGCACCTAGCATTAGGGCAATACCTGTGGGTAATGAAATCAAACCTTGGCTAGCCAAAGTAACGACAATGGCAACAGTCGCAGAGGACGATTGAATCAAAACTGTAAACAATCCTCCTACTAAAGCACCCTGTAAGGTGTTGTGTCCTAAATTCTCCATCCAATTAATAAACTGTGGGTAATCTCTAAATGGTGCTGTGGCATTTTCAATGTAACCAAGACCAAAAAAGAGTAAGCCAATACCAAGTACAATTAAGCCAATTTGTTTGAGACGTTCATTTTTCCCCAGCAAAGATAATAAAAAACCCATGAACAATGCTATGGGTGCATATTCGTCAATATTAAAAGCAACAACTTGCACTCCGAAGGCTGTACCAATATTAGAACCTAAAACTACACCCAGAGATTCTAAATAAGTTAATAAACCTGCACTGACCATCGCAATGACAATGATGATTGTTACCGATGATGAATCTAAAATTGTTGTGACGATTGAACCAGTAATCACTCCTCCTAAGGGATTGGTAGTGAACTTGCGAAGGATATTTCGGACGCGATCGCCGGCTAGTGTTTCCATCCCTTCCGCCATTTTGGCTACACCATACAAAAACAGCACCAAACCAGCCATTACACCCATAACAATATGAAAAATATTTAATTCTTCCTGTGCTTTTAGCTGATTAACTACGCCTATAGTTTCGGTCTTCTGGAATTGTTGCTGATTTTCAATCTTTTTAACACTGATTGCTGTTACTTGCTGTCTGATGATTGAAGATTCTGTTCCAGCAGCATAGAAATCATTTTTTAAATTGAAGATACCAATAAATAGAAATAAAGACAAAATCAGTAAAAATATAAATTTGATAATAATTTTCTTGAAAAACATTTTTACCACCCAAAAATTGAATAATAAATATGGGAGTTGATTAGTAAAGAAAATCTAAAAAGCATTTCACTTAGATTGGATCAGGTTATAGTTTTTCCAAAAAATTCAAAACACCGGATGTAATCCGAAATACTTATTCAATAAAACTATTGATGGCTTTTGTGTCTATATTGCTGCCAAAATCGCATCTTCTACACCAACTTTATTGCTTCGTAATTTTTTTGGCATTAATGTTCTTAGATTCCCATCTCATCCTGCTTAATTCATATTAGGCATAATTTCAGTGATTTATTACAGAAAAGGGACGGATATTTTACCCATCCCTCAAGATATTTATTAGCGGCAAAACTAGCTAGCCTCCCCTTCTTTTATGCTAGGTTCTATATTATTTGTATGTTGTTCAGCTAATTCAGCCTTGGCTTCAGCAAGGATATCTTCAAAATTTTCACCAACTTCTGCAATTACTCCCTTACCTTTTTCGTAGATGACAATTCCACTTTTGATAGTTGCCTTGGTTAAGGATTTACCCATACCTCCTACCGCAGGAATAATCACAGGTAGAAGAACTATTGCAGCAATACCAGGGATACCAAGACCTTCAACTATTTCGTCTAACTCAGGTATTATTTTAAGAGCCATGAGGATTTTTAACTTCTAGATTCCTACGCCTTAATCGTACTAGTCTTGATTAAATTAAAAACAAGATATTGCTTATAATTTCATCAATCTTTACATCATGATTTTCTGACAATCTAAATAAATTACTCAATTTTATACCTACTTACAAAATCCAGCTTTCTTTGGAATTAACTTAGCTTCTAGACTAGTTTTCGAGCCAATAATATTATCAATAACAATTTGATATCAGAAACTAATTTTAAAAATTGTCAATCACAAAATATCGTTGATTGACGCATTGCTACAGCTATTTTCACTCCTACTAGGTATTAAGTTGCGTATCTGATACTGACTTGAAGTTTTAGTCTTTGGCATTGCTTTCTCAGGGATTTTCGCCAATTCTCAGTTGCTGTTTGGAACGCTTAAGCGATTCAAAAAATTGTCAGTTGTGATTCTCCCCCTACTCCCTACTTCCCAATCCCCTCATCCTGAAACAAAATTTTTGAGCAATACTGGTACAAGAAAGCATATATACATAGACAAAATCCCAACATGGCAATTCAATTGAGTGATCAGCCTCTACTAGAATGGGCGGGCGATAGTTTAGCGATCGCATTATTTGAAGATGCAGTCGAGTTAACTGGCGAACTGGCGAGTTTAGATGAAAAGTTTGCCGGTATTTTAAAAGAACTAATTACCGAAGAAGAATTTACAGGCAAAGTCAACAGCACAGTTTTTGCCCGTGTCAGTGCAAATAGCCCAGTACGTAAAATAATTTTGGTAGGTTTAGGCAAAAACGAAGCCTTCAAAGTAGAAACCCTTAGACGTGCGGCGGCGGCTGTAGGTAGAATAGCTAAAAAACAAAAAAGCAAAGTTTTGGGCTTGAGTTTTCCTTTGTGGAACAATGATCCCACGGCCTCAGCCCAAGCAATTGCCGAAGGTGTGCAATTAGCGCTTTACCAAGATAATCGCTTTAAATCAGATCCAGAAGAGAAAGCTTCCCAAGTCGAAACAGTAGAATTACTGGGTTTTGCCGGACAAGAAGCGGCAATTAACAAAGCAAATCAAATTGTGTCTGGAGTAATTTTGGCTCGCCAGTTAGTAGCTGCGCCCGCCAATAGCCTCACACCAATCACTTTGGCAGAAACTGCTGAACAAATTGCCAAAGATCATGGTTTGCAAATACAAATATTAGAGCAGGAAGATTGTGAAAAGCTAGGCATGGGTGCATTTTTAGGAGTTGCCCAAGCTTCCGATTTGCCACCAAAATTCATTCACTTGACTTATAAACCAGAAGGCACACCCAAACGTAAACTCGCAATTGTCGGCAAAGGTTTAACCTTCGATTCCGGTGGACTCAACATTAAAGGCGCTGGTAGCGGTATCGAAACCATGAAAATTGATATGGGCGGTGCAGCCGCTACCTTAGGCGCGGCTAAAGCCATTGCCCAAATTAAACCAGATACCGAAGTTCACTTCATCTCAGCCGTGACGGAAAACATGATTAGCGGTCACGCCATGCACCCAGGAGATATCCTGACAGCATCTAACGGCAAAACCATCGAAGTGAACAACACCGATGCTGAAGGGCGTTTAACCCTAGCCGATGCCCTAGTGTATACCGACAAATTAGGCTTAGATGCGATCGTTGATTTGGCAACATTAACCGGTGCAAACGTCATTGCTTTAGGGGATGATATCGCCGGGTTATATACTCCCGATGATGCTTTAGCTGGGCAGATAGAACAAGCGGCTGCGGACTCAGGGGAAAAGTTATGGCGGATGCCATTAGAAGAAAAATACTTTGAAGGACTCAAATCAGGTATCGCCGACATGAAAAACACCGGGCCGCGTCCTGGTGGTTCAATCACGGCTGCCTTATTCCTCAAGCAGTTTGTCAAAGACACCCCTTGGGCGCACTTAGATATCGCCGGGCCAGTTTGGGCAGATAAAGAAAACGGCTACAACGGGCCAGGTGCAACCGGCTATGGCGTGAGGCTGTTGGTTGATTGGGTACTGAGTGAGTAGAGGTATAAGGGTATAGGGAAAGAATAAAGATAAATTTCTTTTCCCTTACACCCTCACACCCTCATACCCTTACTCCCTTAACTATGTGCTATCTTGGGCTTGCCCCTGAAACTTGTTGCAATAGTCACAAGAGTGATGTGGTGGTGAGAAAGTTAAGATTTTTCAGCCAAGCCATCTGGTAAAATTTGTAAGGTTTCTAGAAGCTTTGAGCAATGAGATCGACTTGCGTACGGATAGCAATTGACGCAATGGGAGGGGATCACGCACCCAATGAAATCGTAGCTGGCGCAGTGCGAGCAAGCGAGGAATTGGGTGTAAAAGTATTGCTGGTGGGTGATCCCCAAACAATTGCATCTGCCTTGCCACCAAAAACTAATTTGGAGCGGGTGGAGATCGTTCCTGCTGAGGAAGCGATCGCAATGGATGAGGAGCCTTTGAACGCGGTAAGACGCAAGCGCAAGGCTTCTATTAATGTGGCTATGGATTTAGTTAAGCAGCAGCAGGCCGATGCAATATTCTCGGCTGGTCATTCTGGTGCAGCAATGGCATCAGCTTTACTGCGATTAGGACGATTGCCAGGAGTTGACCGTCCAGCAATAGGGACTGTGTTTCCCACAATCAAAGCTGGCAAACCTGTACTAATACTAGATGTGGGTGCCAACGTAGACTGCCGTCCTAAGTTTTTAGAGCAGTTTGCTGTGATCGGGTCGATTTATAGTCAGTACGTCTTAGGTACAGGCGAACCTAAAGTGGGTTTGTTAAATATCGGTGAGGAAGATACTAAAGGCAATGAGTTAGCCCTGCGTACCCACCAACTGTTAAAGGAAAATACCCACATAAGATTTATTGGTAATGCCGAAGGACGAGATGTGCTTTCCGGCGAGTTTGATGTAATTGTGTGCGATGGCTTTGTCGGCAATATTTTACTAAAATTTGCTGAGGCGATAGGCGGTGTAATTCTGCAAATTTTGCGAGAAGAATTACCCCAAGGCTTACACGGTCAAATCGGAACAGCTATCTTAAAACCTAACCTGAAGCGAATTAAACAGCGCATGGATCATGCAGAACACGGCGGTGCTTTGCTGTTGGGGGTATCAGGTGTTTGTTTAATCGGTCACGGTAGCTCTCAAGCACCTTCAGTATTTAATGCCATTCGCATGGCAAAAGAAGCTGTAGACAATCAGGTGATGCAACAACTGCAATCCCAATATGAAATTTTACACAGTACCAGCGATTAGCATTAGTTCTACGGGTTGTTAGTCAGGCGTAAATGACTAATGACTAATGACCCTTACGGGTGAATTCTGCGGATACGCTCCGCCAGCGCTAGTCGCTGATGGGAAAACCCCCTTGGCGTAGCCTCTCCCTTTGGGAAAATACCGTGCTAGCTCACTAATGACTAATGACTAATAACTGATAGCTTGGGAGACTAGGAGTGCAAAACTTAGGCATCGCAATTACAGGAAGTGGTTCAGCAGTACCAGAAACTTCCCTTCACAACCAAGAACTAACCCAACTTGTAGAAACAACAGACGAGTGGATAAGCACAAGAACAGGAATTCGTCAACGGCGGTTAGCGCTACCCACTGAATCATTAAGCAGGCTGGCGGCGGCGGCTAGTAAGCAAGCGATCGCCTCGGCTGGAATCACAGCATCTGACATAGATTTGATTTTGCTGGCGACTTCCACCCCCGATGATTTGTTTGGTACTGCCTGTAAAATTCAAGCCGAGTTGGGAGCGACAAAAGCCGTAGCCTTTGATTTGACAGCAGCCTGTTCTGGCTTTGTGTTCGGTCTCGTGACAGCAGCCCAATTTATCAGAACTGGTGTATATCAGAATGTACTGTTGATCGGGGCTGATATCCTCTCCCGTTGGGTAGATTGGCAAGATAGGCGCACGTGCGTATTATTTGGTGATGGTGCTGGGGCAGTTGTCTTACAGTCAAATGAAAGCGATCGCTTATTAGGATTTGCCCTCAAGAGTGATGGTACTCAAAACCACTATCTCAACCTAGCTTATCAAGGCACTGCTCAAGAAATTATCCCCAACGTCAACATCACTCAAGGCACATATCAACCCGTAACAATGAACGGCAAAGAAGTTTACCGCTTTGCTGCCCAAAAAGTGCCAGAAATCATCGATAAAGCCTTATTTGAAGCTAAACTTACTGTTGATCAAATTGATTGGCTACTACTGCATCAAGCAAACCAAAGAATCCTTGATACTGTAGCCCAACGCCTGAATATTCCCCCACACAAAGTAATTAGTAATCTCGCTAATTACGGTAATACCTCCGCCGCTTCCATACCCCTAGCCTTAGATGAAGCCGTGCGGCAAGGCAAAATTAAACCTAATGACATCATTGCTACATCCGGCTTTGGAGCAGGTCTAACCTGGGGTGCTGCAATTTTCCAATGGGGAAGGTAAATATTTAGTCAATAGTCCATAGTCCAGAGTCAAAAGTAATAATCATTGACTCTGGACAACTGACCACTGACAACTGACCACTGACAACTGACCACTAACAAATGACAAAAACTGCATGGGTGTTCCCCGGACAAGGTTCTCAAGCACTGGGAATGGGAACAGACTTATTAGATATACCAGGTGCTAAAGAAAAATTTGACCAAGCTGAGGCAATATTAGGCTGGTCTGTAACTGAAATCTGCCAAAATCAAGAAGAAAAGTTATCACAGACACTCTACACCCAGCCTTGTCTTTATGTAGTAGAGAGTATCCTTGCAGACCTCACACGAGAACGGGGACATCAGCCAGATTTAGTTGCTGGTCATAGCTTAGGAGAATACATCGCCCTTTATGTTGCTGGCGTTTTTGACTGGTCGGCTGGATTAAATTTGGTGAAGCGACGAGCTGAAATCATGGATAGCGCCGTAGGTGGAATGATGGTGGCTCTGATGAATTTTGATCGTGAACAGTTAGAAACAATAATTGCCCAGATTCCTGATGTGGTGCTGGCAAATGATAATAGTCCAGCACAGGTTGTAATTTCTGGTACTCCAGAGGCTGTGCAAATGGTCATGTCTCAAGTGAAAGCCAAGCGTGCTATTCCGTTGAAGGTGTCGGGAGCATTTCATTCACATCTCATGGCGAAAGCTGCGGCTGAGTTCCAAGAAATTCTAGAAACTGTAAAATTTCAATCGGCTACTGTACCCGTATTATCCAACGTTGATCCAGTGCCAGCAGTTGATGCCAAAATTTTAAAACAACGCCTCAGCCAACAAATAACAGGTTCAGTACGCTGGCGAGAAATTTCTTTAGCACTACCAGCTAATAGTATTGAAAAAGTAGTGGAAATCGGCCCAGGTAACGTACTCACAGGTTTGATTAAACGCACCACTCCTGATTTAATTTTAAAAAACATCCGCAACGCTGCGGAATTACCAAATTAGGGAGTGGGGAAGGCAGGGAGCAAGGGAGCAGGGGGAGAGTAATTCGCAACTCAGCACTCAGCACAGGCTGAACACCCCGCTACCCCTAACAGCATTCCACTCTCATCAGAAAAATGGGTTTGAAACCCCGTCGTTTTACGACGGCTTTAAAGTAATAGGTAATAAGTAAGGAGTATTTACTCATTACTCATTACTCATTACTCATTACTCCCTACTCATTACTCCCTACTCATTACTCCCCCAATCTCTTATGTCTCGAACCCGCGAACCGTTGATTAGTCTAGCGCTTTACCATGCTTTTAAGTGGTCGGTTGTCAGTCCCATGCTGCATGGTTACTTTCGGGGTCGGATTTATGGTGTGGAAAATGTCCCCCAATCAGGCCCTGTGGTAGTTGTAAGTAATCATGCTAGTTATTTTGATCCGCCCATTGTCTCTAACTGTGTGCGTCGTCCAGTAGCATACATGGCAAAGCAAGAATTATTTGAAGTCCCTGTTTTAGCGCAGGCGATTAAATTGTATGGTGCTTACCCAGTCAGTAGGGGAAGTGCCGATCGCAATGCCATTCGTGCAGCTTTAGAGTATTTACAAAATGGCTGGGCTGTTGGTGTGTTTATGGAAGGTACTCGCACCCCAGATGGTCGCATTAGTGACCCCAAAAGGGGTGCAGCACTACTAGCAGCCAAGGCAAAAGCGCCGATATTACCAGTATGTTTATGGGGTTCGGAGAATATTTTACAAAAAGGTTCCTCTTTACCTCGTGCAGTTCCTCTGACTGTGAGAATCGGTGATTTAATTGAGACTCCTAGTTCCACAAACAAAGAGGAATTAGAAGCTGTAACACAAAAGTGTGCCACAGTTATTAATCAGATGCACGATTTGGGGCGTTGATCATATACTTCGGGAATATATCCTCAAAGAAAGTGGCGATCGCTACTTGATTGTTGTATGTTGAAAATTAATTAGTCAACTTTTTATACAGTATATGAGCGGCATTGAAGCCAGAAATTTGTGGCATCGATTAAATAATTTGGCTCTAGTCCGCTTTTTACTGTTCGTTGCGGCTGGATGGGCTATCGTACAACTTCTAGCTTACTTTGAGACAGTAATTATAATTTTCACATTTGCAGCCATTTTGGCTTTTTTACTCAGCTATCCTGTACAGTGGCTGCGGCATTTTCTCCCCCACGGTTTAGCAGTTGTTGTAGTTTTCCTCATCAGCATTGTCATTTTGGGAGGACTACTTATTACTGTTGGCGTAGCGGTTTTATCCCAGGGTCAACAATTGACTGATAGTATATCTGCTTTTTTATCTTCTTTGTTACCTTTTTTAGAAAGAATAGAAGAAATTTTACTTAAGCGCAATCTGCAAATAGATTTAAGTATCATTCAAGAACAATTGCGGACTCAGGCTGTATCAACATTAGTCACGAGCTTGGCTATCGTGCAACAGTTTCTAACTAATTTTGTGACTTTTATATTAATTGCAGTAGTGGCTTTTTTTATGTTGCTTGATGGGGAAAAACTTTGGAATTTCATTCTGAAGATCATCCCTCAGCAACGCCGTATTCGATTTACTAATATCATCCGCCGTAGTTTTTTAGGATTTTTTCGTGGTCAATTATTATTATGCTTGTTTCTGACAAGCTCAACATTCCTCGTTTTCTTATTATTGCAAGTACCTTTTGCTTTAATTTTATCTGTCATTGTGGGAATACTAGATATTATTCCGGGCATAGGTGCAACTTTAGGAGTTGGAATAATTACTCTAATTTTATTATCTCAAAATGTTTGGTTAGCATTAAAAGTCTTATTAGCTTGTATAGTTCTCCAACAAATACAAGACAATTTAATTGCCCCTCGCATTATGCAAGGAGCGCTGAATCTAAATCCAGTAGTGGTATTTTTTGCTTTATTAGTAGGTGCTAGAGTTGCAGGATTATTAGGTGTTTTTATCTCGATTCCTATTACGGGCGTGATTGTGTCTTTATTTGAAATTGATGAGATGAAAGCAGAAATTTAGATAATAGTCATTAGTTATTATTCTCAAGCTATATCTCCCCTTGCTCCACTACTCCCCACTCTCTATTACCCTATTTCATTTAATGTAAAATCGGAAGGTGAGGATAAAAAATGGAGAATTATGTCCGATTTAAGAGCAGAGTTGTCAGAAACCATAGATGAAGCAGAGTGGGAATGGTTAATTCCTCATGTACAAAGAGATGCGGTGATTTTGATATCACTAGACTTAAATTTGTTGGATGTGGGAGAGGCGATCGCTAGTGATAATATTTCCTCAGTCCAACAGTGGATTGATCAGCAATTAATTACCAAACCTTCAGTCGATCAAGTGGGAGAATGGAATGGCGATCGCCAAAAAAGATTTAACACCCTGATAATACAGCCCTATGTTTTGGTGCAAGAAATAGCAGTTTAAGCAACTCTCGTATTTTGTCAACTTAATTTTCAGGTTTTGTCGTAAGGACTCAAGTCCTTACTGCGAACCTACTGAAATTCTTGACATTACGCACCAGTTGATATATTGACTAATAACGCTTGTATTTTTCATCCGCACCTGTATAACCAGTGGCTACCCAAATTAAAGCTCTAGCCCCATCACGAAAAGATTTTTCAATGGGTTCTGGTGACTGGCTTGAGGGTACTGATATGGGTTGGAAATTAATTCCTCGACTACCCAAAACTATCTCACCAATTACAGAAGCGCGGCGCATATGAAAATCTGACGTAATTAAATAAACACTTTTAATTCCACGAGATTCTAGCTCATCTACTAATGTAGTAAAATTTGTGACTGTATCCACTGCCTCATAGTCTAAATATAAGCGTCTGGGATCAATACCAGCTTTGGCAAATACTTTTTTAGTATATAGAGGTGGACTACCTCCAGAAATCCAAATTGGTAAATTAGGATGCTGACGGGCAAACTTAGCAGTAAATTTTTCTCTTTCTAAATTCCTCGTAGATCCACCCAAAACTATAACGGCTTGGGGTTGTGTGTAGCTAATTTTAGCTTCCTTGTATCCCAACCACATTAATAGCGGTAAAACAAGCACCGCAAATTGAAATGATTTACCTCTAAACAATAGATTATTCTTCAAGGCTCTATAAGTTTATCTGTTGAGGACGGAATTTTCTCTCAAAATAAGAAAAATATCTATGTAGGTTAGCAGATTTTGGCAAAATTTACCCTGGCAAGAATACCGTCATGCTAATGCAAAACTGGATATGCCATAGCACAATTTTTTCACATATCAAGTCATCATCCTATGTACAGGATTTCTGACTAATTGCTTTATTTAACTATTTGTTGGTGACGGGACTGGCCAGGTTCGAACCGGCGACCTAGCGCTTAGGAGGCGCTCGCTCTATCCAGCTGAGCTACAGCCCCAACTACGAAGCATATACAATGATAGCAGTAGTTTTAGCTAGACTGCCAGGAATTGTTCCAAGAACCGCCACCTATTTCTAAACCACAAAGATAACTGTGTGCTTTCAGGATTACTAGTGGGTTTTTCCCCCTAATTTGCCGTAACTCTAAATCGAGCTGTCCTTGCATAGTATCCCGACAACAGAATTGTAGACCTTGTGCGGTCGGCGCACGCAGGGGTGTACCCGGTAGATGCGTAGTTCCGGTCAATTCAACCTCATAATTTAGATTGGTTGCTTTCATTTGCCATCTACCCCAGGGCTGAATATTCCACTCCACTTTTGAGTTCCAGGGAACAAATTCATAAAATTTGCCTTGATAGTGTAAACCAATCATTGCGACAGATTCCATCCACCACAACACACCACGTCTACCACCGCCAGCAGTTAACGCCAAGTCAGGTTCGCCATCAAAGCTATTACAGTTAAGCCAAAACCATTTTTCGGGAAAAGCACCACCCCAATTTTTCTCACCGTAAGATGGCGCATTCTGAAATTCATAGATTTTGCCATTCCAGTCAATCCAACCAGTAGCCAAACCGTGAGCCATCAAAATTTGCCATCCGGGTTCAAAAATCTGTAAAAATGATAGCCAGCCAGCCGTTGATTGTTGAATACTATCTTGATTTCCCCAACCGTATATCGGTTGAATTTCGTACTGCCAACGGCAATAATTACCTGTAGCAGGGTCACTAATTATGCCTTGATTGAGGGTAGTTGTAGATTGATAGCCTTGCTGCACATGGCGTTCAAACTCTTGAGGTAATAGGTAAATAGGTTTGGTGTTGAGGTTTGTTTCGCCCCAGTGACCCAAAGCGAGAACATCTGGACTAGCCCAAAATTTGTTGACATTAGGGAAAGTCCGACAGATATATTCATCATCAGCACCGAGGACTTGAGCCGCACCACCACTGTAGGATTTACCGCCAATGGGGTCTTCGATGGAATACATGAAAGCAAAGGTTTGTCCACAACTTGGTAAGGTGACGCGGTAATACCAACCTTCAAAAAAACGGCGACTACTACCGTCCCAATGGTAGCCGCTATGGGGTGTTTGCAAAGTTTTGAACATTATGATTTTTGAATGCGATCGCTTACTGTGGGCGGAACGCCATCGCCTGTGGCGGGGCGTAGACCATCGCTCTTATGCTCAGATTCCTGATTTTTCCTAAAATTCAGGAATCTAGTTATTTCCGAATGATTTTAGAGATTTTAGCTCATAAAACCTCGTGAGAGTTTAGTTAAGATGGATTTAGATAGTTATTTTTTTAGTATGTGCGATGTCTTACGACAAGCCGCGAGATGGTTTACAACTTGATATCAATCATGCTTATGAAATTCTCGGTTTAAAACCTGGCGTATCACAGGTAGAGATAAAGCAAGCTTATCGCAAGTTAGTGAAAATTTGGCATCCCGATCGCTTCGTTAATGAGCAGCAAAAACAGCAAGCTGAAGAAAAAATCAAACAAATCAACGTCGCTTACAATACAGTCAAGTCAGTGACACCAACGGCTGAGAAACCAGCTTCAGCTTCGCCTCCCCGCAGAAAAGCAGCAAAAGTATCTGTAAATCATTGGGGTGCAGAAACTTTCTACAACTGGGGAGTAGAGAGTGTAGAGAAAGAAGAATATCAGGAAGCGATCGCCTACTTTACCCAAGCAATTCGCCTCAATCCTGGCTATGTTGAAGCGTATAAATATCGTGGGTTAGTCTGTTCTCAGTTGGGATACGAATACAGAGCCGCTTCAGACTTAAATAAAGCTGCACAGTTAGAAGGGAAAATTCCAAAGACTGCTTATACCTCGTCACCAAAATATAAGTCCAAGCCTAAATCTTTGATAGCCAGATTATGCCAGAAAATTAAAAGACTGCTGAAGCTAAATAGATATTAAAGACGATTAGCGGAAAGTTAAGATACTGATTATTGCCATATAAATGAGGGCTGGTCTGATTCTGCTGTGATTTGAAGAAAAGGCGATCGCCACAACTCCCCCAGGTATTTCCTACTACAAAAGAGGAAAACTTGGCTCGAACTTTAACTATTTTGTCGATTGATCTAAACATAGCCTCTCATCAACAAAACTCACTTATGCGGAAACTTTTCTACGTTTTTATCTGAGATAACAGGAAAAATCTCGAAAAAATCCGTCGATATTCTTTCTTTTGATGTATTTGACTTTCTCCTCAAGATAGAGCCGTTACCCAGAATATAGAGGTTATTCTGATAGATATTTAAAACAGGGTTACAAATTAAACACAATATCTATCAACTAGTAAAAATCTTTTGTGTTTACAAGGCTTAATGTTGTCGAGATCAAAATGAGGAATGAAATCGAAAATTATGAATAATCCTAATGAACGCGAAACTTATAACCGAGAAGTTAGCCAAAAATCCTACACCGATAGTAACGGTAATACCCAAACTCACGTAACCAGAACGACTGAAACACCAAATAATTCTTACCGTAATGGTTATGTCAATGGTCGCAATCTTGAACGTAACTATCAAGCTGATCGTGCTAACGAAAATACAGCTACTGGGTTGATTTTTGGTATTGTGTTAACTTCCTTGGTAGGTTTGACTGCTGGTGCATTGTGGTACTTTAATCAGAACAACAATGCTGTTGATAGTACTGCACCTGTAGAAACTCCTTTACCTGTTAACGCTAGTCCTAACTTATCGCCGCAACCACAACAAACAACAATTATTGAAAGAACCAGAGAAGTACCTGTTGTCATTCCTCAACAGGAAGTTCCACCAGCTACAAATTCTCAGCCACAGGTTAATGTTACTGTTCCACCCCAGCCATCTGTGAGAGAGACAGCACCTGTTATAACCGATACTCCTCAGCCAACTCAAACTACTGCGCCTACTACGGATACACAAGCTAGTCCTTCTCCAACGATTACACCCCAAACTGGAGATCAGTCACAAGGAGATAGCGGTTCTTCTAGTGCTGATGATGTTAATCAAAACAACAATTCTGGTCAATAACAACCTGATGATCCTTATTTAGCACCTTAATTACAAGGAAGGAGGACACAGTATTGCTGTGTCCTCTTGACTGTAATGTCATGGATGAATTTTAAGAAAGATTTCTAAAATGTTGCAGTAAATAAATGGTATTTAAGTTTGGTAAATAACCATACCACTGAAAAAAAATGATGCTACATTAAGAGCAAGGTACAAAAAGGTTAAAACTTCATTAAAAAGAACCTTGAAATTTAGAGTCTGTACCTCCTTGCTCTAAGATTTTAAGTCTTCGCAATCCTAAACTCGTTGGTAGCATCCTCCGTCAAATTGTTTTCGCCTTGAGTTTATTGATTTTTATGGAGGTGTTGAACTTACAGCCAGAAATGCCTGCCTATTGGAATCAAGGATGCAAGATTCTAGTGGTGTTGATTGCGAATGTTGTCCACCTTAGTTGAGTTGTTTAATTCTGTTTTTCCTATCTTCTCTAACGATCGCATATTTACCAAACCGCCATTTGCTAATGAGATTTTCGCTCTTAGCTGATGGCGGTTAATGTTGTTAGTAATGCCATTTTCCTAGACTAACTCAAAGTAATTACAGTAACTTCGGGTGGGCAAAATAAACGTCCGGGTCGATAAGTACCTAAGCCACGGTTAACATATAGTTGGTTGTTTGCTACTTGATGAAATCCCTGGGCCCATTCCCAATATCGCACTACTTTTGAACAGTCTCCTAGTAGAAAAGGAACCCAACGCCGCAGTTTTTTAGGGACTTGTTTTAACAGTTTTTTATAATGGTAGACTACGGGGCCAAGACCTGGTAATACAATATGTCCGCCGTGGGTATGACCAGATAGTTGCAAATCAACTCGCCATTGTTCCAATATTTTGGCAGTATCTGGGTTATGAGATAAAACAATCCTGGGTGTAGCTGGATTGAGTTTGTTCATCACGGATGCAGGATAAAATTCCTTTGACCAATAATCGGCTAATCCTACTATTGGTAATTCATTTCCTAAGGGATAAGCAATTTCATTCCACAAGACGTTAACGCCGATACTGGTTAAAGCGGTTGTTACTTCGGCTTGGGAGTGACTGTAGTGAATATCGTGGTTACCAAGTACAGCAAAAATACCATAGCGACTTTGTAGATATTTAAGTCTTAATGCCAGTTGGTGAATTGGTGTAGGATCATCCGTCACATAGTCGCCAGTTAATACTATTAAATCTGGTTCAGCTTCGTTAGTAACTGCGATCGCTTCTTCTAACATTTCTTCTGATAGTCGCAAACCATCATAATGAAAATCCGACAACTGCACCAACTTTATACCTTGTAAACTTGGTGAAAGCTCCGCAATCTTAACCGTTATTTTATCTACGCTTAAACGTCCTGTAAACAACCAGTGCATAATATGCTAGAACTCCTCATACCAGCGCTTACAGCTTATCAAAAATCAAGGTAATAACTTAAAACTTAAAAAACCTTACAATAACTCTCATTTAATCTCAGAAAGCAGATTCCCGACTTTTGAAAGAATCGGGAGTCTATAATTACAACTAGCCACATTCTAGGGTAATTACTGTTAATTCAGGAGGACAAAATAAGCGTCCTGGTAAATAGGTTCCCAAACCACGATTTACGTATAGCTGATTTTTTCCGATGCGATGTAACCCTTGTAACCATTCAGAATGGCGTACTATAAAATACTCTTTGAATAGAAACGGAAAAAGTCGCCGGACTTTTATTGGTGTTTTGCGGACGATTTTTTTGTGATAAGGTAACACAGCCCCAAAGCCAGGAATAACAATTTGCCCTCCGTGGGTATGGCCAGATAATTGTAAGTCTACTCGCCAAGTTTGTAACATAGCTGCTGTGTCTGGGTTATGGCATAAAATTATGCGTGGTGTGGCGGGGTCTAGTTGATGAAAAATCAACGCCGGATTAAATTCTCGATGGTAAGAATCAACAAGTCCGACTATGGGTAATTGCTTTCCTAAGGGATAGGCGATTTCATTCCACAGAACATGGATTCCGACTTGAGTCAATGCTTGCGTGATTTCTGTCTGGGAATTTTTGTGATATAAATCGTGGTTGCCTAGTATGGCATAGATACCAGCATGACTTTGAAGTTTTTGTAGCCGCAGCGCCAGTTGGTGAATAGGTTTTGGGGTAGTAGTGACATAATCACCAGTGAGTAAGACTAAATCTGGTTGTATTTGGTTGCTAACTGCGATCGCTTCTTCTAACATTGCGTCCGACAGTCGCAAACCATCATAATGAAAATCGGATAGATGCACCAACTTCTTACCTTGTAGCGATGCAGATAAGCCTGCAATCTTTACCGTCAATTGTTCTACAGTCAACGGCCCAGATAAAAAACTGTGCATAGTATGGGGATTAGGGTTACTTATCTATATTTTACAAATGATTTTCTAGCCAATTTTCTAAATCTGCCAGGACTTGTTGATAATTGAGGTCTGCTTGTAGGTCATGATAGGCTCCTGGGTATTCGATGCGTAATTTATCTTCGCAAGGTACACGCTGGTAAAATATTTCTCCGCCTTCCGGTAAGGCTACTCGATCTGCACTACCATGAAGAATTAACAGTGGTGTTTGCCACTCTGGTGCATGAGCATGAATCCAGGCGACTGTGGTAAAGTATTCTGTTGCTAAACGAGCGCTACCAAGGCTATGGCGGAGAGTATCTTGGGTGTAAGCAGCGATCACTTTCTCATCTCGTGAAGCAGCATTCAGGTCAAGTCCTGTGGTTAAGGAGAAACGTGGCCAGACTTGTGAGAGGAGATTACCCAAGAATATCCGAAATTTCGACACACCGACCTCACCTATAGCTGGTGCTAAAGCGATCGCACCTTGCAATGTTGATGCTTCTTTGGGATGGCGTAAAATGTAGTCGCAGACAACCACTGCACCTAAGCTATGACCTAGCAAAAAAATTGGACATTGTGGCTGTTGGTGTTGAATTAACTCCAGAAACGCGCCCAAATCTTCCCGAAATTCAGCCCAAGCGTTGATGTGACCACGCTGTCCAGGCGATCGCCCATGACCACGCAAATCTAAGGCATAGACAGCATATTGCTTGGCGGTCAGATGGTTAACTATATTACCGTACTTATTACTGTGTCCTCCAAGTCCATGTACAATCGCCAAGATTGCTTTTGCTTTACCTTCTGGGTACCAATTTTGATAATAAAGCTCAAGACCATCGACACTTTTAAATACACCTTCGTTATGGTAAATCATAAATAATTATTATTCAGAACAAGCTAGGCTTGAGAAAATAATTCACAATTAAGAAATACAAGCTAAGTCAGTATTTTATTTACCAACTCTATACAATTTAAATAATTATTAGCTGTTTAAACGTTTTTTTCACAAATCTGCTCAGTCAGGCATAAATGAAGTGAAATCCAACGACCAGCCAGAAAGTAGTACACTAACAGAAACCTTGCCAGCCTTAACCACTGCAACTATTAAGCGAGTGCAAGAAGGTGTGGCGGCGGCAGGCGATCGCTCGGTACGTGAGATAATTGCTAAAACTCTAACTGGGTTGGAAGCTAGGCATGAAGGGCTGATTGAACCAAGAGTCAATGCGGGGATACGTCGTTTTGTATTGCGATCGCTCATTCATGCTATCTTTCGAGTACGGGTGGAAAACTCGGAAAAAATCCCTCAAACATCGGCTATTCTCGCCGCTAATCATCTCCACCACATCGATCCTTTGCTGCTGCTGGCTGAAATATCCACAAAACCCCACTACTACATAGTGGGTGATGCCCGCACCCTTTACAACAAATGGTGGAAGCGTTTCATCTTGAGTTTTGCTGGAGGCGTAATTCCCTTGGCGCGGATATGGAAAGAAGAAGTCGCCGTAGTTCAAGCAGCCAAAGCGGGAAGACAAGACCTCTCAGAATTAGCCCAAACTATCGAAAGCACTGTCCCCACTGGGGGAGATATACCCACACTGCGACAAATAGACCGTATTGTCTTAGGCATTTTAGCCCAGGGGGACGGAATGATTCTCTTTCCCGAAGGAAGACTGGGGGATACGGAAGGACAGTTACATCTTCCCCTGAAACGAGGGACTGTGATTTATGCCTTAAGGGCTGGCGTACCCATAGTACCAGTAGCTTTAATCGGCACTCATGACTTATATTTGCGAAAAGAATTGACCCTCCGCATTGGTGAACCGTTGCATTTTGCCCAAACTACTAGACCAAATCGCCAAGAGGTAGATATAGCATTAGAGAAGTTGCAGGCGGCGATGGAGGCTTTGTTACCCAAAGATTATCAAGAACCCACGGATATAAAGCTGCTGCGGTATTTTCTCAACCATATGCTGTGGTAAAGGATTTATTTTTCCAAAAAGTTCGTCACTTTGAAATTTGATGTTCCTTCCCAACAGTGGTTTAAACAAGCGTTCACTTGAGCATCAGCAGCATCAGTAGATTCTCTCGAAGCATTCAACTGTACTGCGGTGACTATATACTCAAAAATAATCACAAACTGTTTTTGAGTTGAAATTCTTTCAACAACAATTGTTTCACCAACTCTGGGAATTTGTGGTAAATTCACCACAAAACTTTCCATTTTAGGTTTATCTAATGGATTTTTAAAATTGAAGTATTTACAGTAAACAATAATTTTCACGCAGAGAACCACCAAATAGAATTCAAAATTCCCCATTAAGAATTCTTCTACAAAACACTATTTTCCTATTTTATTTACCTTGCAGCAAACCTTGCAAAAAGTAAAAAATATTTGCCAAAATTTGTTCTAGCCCAAGAATAACACGATCTAACCATTCCAGAATATATTCCAACAGATGCTTTTCATAGCCGAGTACAGTCGCTGTCGTTTCTATCCAGTCTGGTTGGGCTTCTACGTGGTTTTCCGGATAAATGTGTCGTTGGGAAATAGGAGTTTCAAGTTGTTTTGCAGAAGTCACTTTCCTAGATGTTGTTTTTTTCTTCCGGACTAGACTAGATGAAGGTTTTTGTTGTGGTGCAGTCGGTTTTTTTCGACCAAGTAACCCAGATGGTTTACTAGAAGTAATACTAGGCTTAATTCTTGATGATGACTGCCTAATTTTTTCCGTAATATTTTTGGAATCATCATACAAATCATGCCAATCTAACCAAGGATCGTTTGTGAAATACTCATGTGGTGACTGATGGCTACTGTCAAGTAGTTGCTGCTCATAAAAACCAGATTCTAACAGATTATTTTTGGATACACCAAAAAAGTAGTTCAGTGCTGCTTCAATTAATGCCGAAAAATTGTGTTTGTTGGTTGGCAAATTTTCAGCATTTTTGACTATTTCTCCTCTAGAGTTTAGCTGTTCTTTGCCATAAAGAAAAATGTTGAATTGAGTTTGGGCAACTCGCATTATTTCCAGACTGCGTTGTTGTGCAGGTAATATAGCAGTTTTTTCCAACTGAGCGATCGCTGCATCTAACAGAGATACTATTTTACCTGTGTTGAGGATGTTTTTTACGCTTTCGTCAGTAATAACAGCCGTTTTGCTGGTATTTTCGCCTGTCAACCTTGATAATATCTGATTAATTTCTGGTAATAAATGCGCTTGTTCTTTTGCTTGAGTTAACTGCCAATCATGCCAATATTCACCAACTTCATTGATAATTCTGTCTGTTAACTTTGCTTGTTGCTGTGGTGTCAAAATATCTAGAATTTGGTTTTCAGCGTTGACCAGCACCAACTGACGATTCACCAAATTTGAAGCAATTCCTCTAACTATCGGTAAATTAAGCTTGAGAGTGTCTTGTTGAAGGGACGGGTTAACACTTGCTAGCGCTTTATCTGGAATAGTTAAGGATTGAGAAGAATTTAGCTGATTTGGACGATGAGCCAGAAATTTCGGACGCAAGAACCCCAAAACATGGAAAAATTTGGACTTTCTTGAGACTGTGATAGTTGTTTCTTGAGATGGTAGATACTGAACTGACTCTAGTACACGCTGAATAGGTCTATCAGTAGCCAGGGGAGTTTGTGAAAATAAATCAGTATTATGAGGCTGTAACCTTTTCCGAGAAGGTGGTTCCTTGCTGTATAGCCTTTTAACAGATGAATCAGCTGATTGCAAAAACAGATATACAGGATAAAGTAGTGCTTCCACACCCCACTTAGTAGTAACTTGGAAATTTCGGAAGGTACTTTCCCAATGTTCTGTCAACCGCCGAGATTGCTGGTTGACAAAGTTAAGGAATCTGCTTTGATAACGACCAGAAGAACCAGATGACATGGTAGTAATTAATGAGTTTGAGCCTTTTTGATTTGTGAGACTCCCGCCAAACAATATATAGAGTATTCAGGATTCAGAATACAGGATTCAGAATAGACATACTAAGTACTGGAGATGGAAAAGCAGAAAATTCTAAGCTTGACTTTTCTCATCAGGGATAAAGTAGGAAAATCTAGCCTTCCAACAGTTTTACACAACTTTATTCTGAATTCTGACTTTTGACTACTATCTAAATAATTCTCGTAAGTGCTTTGATTTTAGCGAAAATATGACCCCGACCGTATCTCAATCCCAGACAAATTTAATCTCAGATGCAATTGAGCGATTACGCAGTTGTTGCCAAGTTAATGTTCAGTCTACTTGGTTATACCAGGACTCGGACAGGGAAATTACTGATGTTGCTGCATCTAATTTATCCGCTTGGCAACCTGTAGAGTTAAACAGCAAAAGTAACATTGTTTGGACTGGTGGACAAAAAGTACTGTGGCTAGTCCAAAAATTCGTAGTTCCCCAAGATTTACAGAGTTATCCGTTAGCGGGGTTGTCATTGCGGCTAGGGCTGCTTTGGTGGGCAGACTCTGCGAAAATTTACGTAAATGGGGAATTGGTTCTAGAGGGGGATTTATTTGATTGCTCTCCCAGAGTTTTACTCAGTCAAGGAGTGATACCAGGGGAAGAATTTTTTGTGGCTTTGCGACTAGTCAGTCCTGGTCATTGTGATGGTGCTTTAGTGCGATCGCTCCTGATCTACGAGTCCACAGATTATCATCATCCCGATCCCGGCTTTATTGCCGATGAGTTAGCAATATTACAACTTTATTTAGAAAAGTTTGCACCAGAAAAATTAAATATACTTGCACAAGCAATCCAAGATATTAATACCCCCAACCCAGAATCGCTGATTACTCTACGCCAACACTTGATAAATCATCTATCTATCGACGACTCAAAATTTAAAATATATTTATTAGGACACGCTCACTTAGATTTAGCATGGCTATGGCCTGTAAGTGAAACCTGGAATGCAGCCCAAAACACCTTTGAATCAGTCCTCAAACTACAACAAGATTTTCCTGATTTAATCTTTTGCCATTCCACCCCAGCCCTATATGCTTGGATTGAAGAACACCGCCCAGATTTATTTACAGCAATTCAACAAGCCGTAGCTGCTGAAAAATGGGAAATTATCGGCGGCTTTTGGGTAGAACCTGAACTCAATTTAATAGCCGGAGAATCTATAGTCCGTCAGCTATTGTATGGTCAACGCTACTTCCAAGAAAAGTTCGGCAAACTGACGACTGTAGTTTGGGTTCCAGACACCTTTGGTTTTTGTGCTACTTTACCGCAGTTTTTCGTTAATGCAGGCATTGAGTATTTCGTCACCCAAAAATTACGCTGGAATGACACTAATAAATTTGATTATGGCGCTTTTTGGTGGCGATCGCCAGACGGTAGTCAAGTATTAAGTGTCATGTCTGCACCCATAGGCGAAGGTATTGACCCCATAAAAATGGCAGCCTATTCTCTAGAATGGCAAACCCAAAGCAACTTAACTCAATCCTTGTGGCTTCCTGGTGTCGGCGACCACGGCGGCGGCCCCACCCGTGATATGTTGGAAATTGCCCAACGCTGGGAAACTTCGCCTTTCTTCCCAGACTTAGAATTTATCACCGCCGAAAAATATCTCCAGCAAATTACGGTAGGGGGAGTCGGGGAAGATAGAGAAGCATTTTTAGCCACCTCATCCTCCTCCCCACTCCCCACTTGGGATGACGAATTATACTTAGAATTTCATCGCGGTTGTTATACTACCCACGCAGACCAAAAACGCTGGAATCGGTATTCTGAAAACTTACTATATCAAGCCGAACTCTTTGCTACCTTGGCAAATTTTATCTGTGGCGTGACATATCCCAAAACAGAAATAGAAACAGCTTGGAAGCAAGTATTATTTAACCAGTTCCACGATATTTTACCTGGTTCTTCCATCACCCAAGTATATGTAGATGCCTTGCCCGAATGGCAGCAAGTAGAACAAGTAGGAACCAAGATATTAGAGGAATCATTACAGGCGATCGCTTCTCACTTTACCTTACCAGAACCACCACAAGCCGATAGTTTACCAATTTTCGTCTTTAATTCTCTCAATTGGCAACGCTCTGAAGTCGTCTCTGTCACCTTACCCACGCCAGCCACATCTCACCAAAAATGGGGAATCTACGATACCAGTGGCGAACAAATCATTTCCCAATTAACTGAACCATCAACCATACTATTTCTCGCCAGCGAAATTCCCCCTATAGGCTATCGTCTCTTTTGGCTGTCTCCCTCATCCTCCACATTTCCCACACCCCCCACATCCCCAGACTATGTTCTCGAAAATCAACACCTCCGGGTTATCGTAGACCCCGACACTGGAGATTTATCAAGTATCTATGACAAAATTCATCAAAGAGAAATATTGTCTGGCGCGGGTAATCAACTACAAGGCTTTAAAGACAGTGGGCAATATTGGGATGCTTGGAATATCGACCCCAACTATAACCACCATCCCCTACCAGCCACCCATCTCAAATCTATCCAGTGGTTAGAACAAGGTGCTGTGCAAAGCCGTCTCCGAGTAGTGCGTCAATTGGGTGAGTCGGAATTTTCCCAAGACTATATTTTGCAAGCTGGTTCATCGTTATTAAAAATTACCTCTAGAGTTAACTGGCGAGAAAACCACGTTTTAGTAAAAGCAGCTTTTCCCCTCAGCATTACATCCGACTTTGCTACCTATGAAATTCCCTGCGGTGCAATTCGCCGCCCAACTCAACCCCAAATCCCACAAGATAAAGCAAAATGGGAAGTTCCCGCGTTACGTTGGGCTGATTTAACAGGAAATACAGATCAAGGTATTTACGGTGTTAGCATCCTAAATGATTGTAAATATGGTTACGATAGCCAACCCCAGCAACTACGGCTAACACTACTACGTAGCCCCACTTGGCCTGACCCAGAAGCCGACCGAGGCGTACACGAATTTACCTACGCCGTCTATTCTCACGCTGATAGCTGGGAATCAGCCCATACAGTACATAGGGGATATGAATTAAACATTCCCCTGCAAGTGATGTTAAATCCTACTCCCCACTGTCCCCACTCTCCACTACCCAATAGAGATAAAGTAAGTTTTTTAAACTTACCAGCCGAAAACCTAGTCTTGATGGCTTTAAAACCATCAGAAGAAGACCAGCAAAAATTAATTCTCCGGTGTTATGAATCTCACGGTGTCACAGCAGAGTTATCTTTACAGAGTGATTTACAGTTTACTTTAGGTACTCCAGTAGATTTATTAGAGCGCTCTACTAGTGAATTCTCATCTCAGCAACAAATCTCCACAATTCAACCTTGGAAAATTGCCACTTTTCAGGTATGGAATGGAGGCTAGAGGCTAGGAAGGAGATGAGAGATTTAAGAAATTAGAGTAACTATTTCTCACGGCGTTGCATAAATGCGGGATGATTTAGCAAGTTATAAAATTTCTCCCCCTGCTTCCCCTGCTTCCCCTGCCTGCCTAAATTCATCCCCCTGTTCTGCAACGCCTTTCTCACTCCCCACTCCCTATTCCCCATTTCCCCTTTAGTCTTCGTGATCTTCAAAAGGATCTCCTAATTCCCGGCTAGGAGGGCCAAAAGAGGTATAGATTCCATAGCCGGTGACAGCAACGAGGGCAGCACCGACAGAAATGATAAGAACTATTGCGGGTTCCATAAGTGAGTTATAGATGATGAATGTTATTCTTATAGAATATTACAGAAGATTAAAAAAAGCTTTGGCAACTAATCTTAGGTGAACTATGGCACAACGCACTAGGTTGGGAGATATCCTGCGACCTTTAAATTCCGAGTATGGTAAAGTGGCTCCAGGCTGGGGGACAACCCCTTTAATGGCTGTTTTTATGGGCCTGTTTTTCGTTTTTCTGCTAATTATTCTGCAACTTTACAACAAGTCAATTTTGATTCAAGATGTAAGGGTTGGCTGGTAGCTATTGATACGCAATAACCAAGCTAACTAATTAGCGAATCTGCACCCGGCTTGTCCGGGTTTTTTTGTCATTATTTTAGAGACATATCATGTCTCTATGTTAATCATTCATCCAAAAAATATATTTTTGAGGATTAAAGCATTAAGTGTTGACAATTATTACACCTTGTTTTAATGTTCCAATTGCATAAGTTGTATTTGTGGGTAGCATACTGAAAACGCTACTCTTAAATAGGAATGATCATAGGTTTTTGAATATCCTCTCTGAAAAGTGGGGAGTAGGAAGCAATGCAATTTTGGATTAAAAATTAATCTAAAATTCAAAATCTCAAATTTAAAATTCTTAGTCCCGTTCGGCTGACGCTCACTGCGAAGGCCCAGTCCCTAATCCTCTAAACTTCAAAGGAGAAACCGCGTGAATATATTTGGTATTGGTCTACCGGAAATGGCTGTAATTATGGTAGTAGCGCTATTAATCTTTGGCCCAAAGAAACTACCAGAAATTGGACGGAGTGTAGGAAAAGCAATTCGCGGTTTTCAAGAAGCTTCCAATGAGTTTCAAAGCGAGTTCAAACGCGAAGCTGAACAGTTGGAGCAGGTTGTGAAAACTACTGCTGAACTTGAACCCAAACAAATCGAATCTGTTAAATCGGAGCAAGAGGGAGCTGGTTCTTCTTCCCCTGCTACCTGAGAAAGTGCAGCGAATGGTTGATTGTAAACAAGATAGATGACAGAACCTGTAACACAAAATGCTTTGGTGATTCCCCAGCTAATTGTTGGGTTGGGGAACCCAGAGCCTAAATATGACCAAACACGCCATAATATTGGCTTTGCGGCTGTGGATGCGCTTGCTCGTGCTTGGCAGATTCCTTTGGCAGAAAATCGCAAGTTCCAGGGTGAATACGGTGAAGGTATCGCCCCTGGAGGTGTAAAAATTCGCTTGCTTAAGCCACTAACCTATATGAATCGCTCAGGACAATCAATACAAGCAGTAACGAGCTGGTATAAATTGCCAAGCGAGTCTGTGTTAGTGATTTATGATGATTTGGATTTACCTTTGGGTAAAACTCGCCTGCGGTTATCTGGTTCGGCGGGTGGACACAATGGAATGAAAAGTGCGATCGCTCATCTTAGCACGCAAAATTTTCCCCGCTTACGTATCGGTATAAGTAAACCTAAAAATGCTGTTAATGGCGATAACTCCGAGACGGTTTCTCATGTTTTAGGAAAATTTTCCGCCGCCGAGACTAAACTTATTTCCTTTGTTTTGCAGTTCGTAGTTGAATGTGTAGAGCTAAGTCTCAAACAGGGAGTAGAAAAGGCGATGAATCGTTGTAATAGTTATACTGTCGAGGCTCCTAAATCTTAGAGCTATCAGCTACACTGGGCAGAACGCCATCGCTAGTTTTTGGGTGTTCAACCTTGGTTGGTGGTCAACAACTATAGCTTGTTCCATCCAACCAGAGTTACACCTTTTATAAGACTTATTTATCAGCGAAATGATATACTCACACCCCTAAATGGGGTGCGGTACATCTTGCTTTATAATTTTCAAAATAGTGGCAACTTAATGTTCCTTGTTCTTAGGTCATTTCCTAAAGCAAAGCCACCTATCCAAAGTAAATAGGTTTATTTAAAAACGGCGTTTACGTCTAGATGCCACTGCCTTGCGTTTGCGTTTTTCTAACGGTGTTTCAAAGTGTCGATGATACTTAACATCAGCTAATATACCAGCCTTAGAAACTTGGCGCTTGAACCGACGTAGAGCTGAATCGATGCCTTCGTTTTCTCCTAAAACCACTTGGGTCATTCGTTTTCCTCATTGATTAATAATCTACATTGTAATAGTAGCCTCAAACTTAGCCAAACTTATTGAGGTGAAAAGAATAATAGTAATTTATCCAATTGAATCAGCTTATAGGGGTGTTTTCAGAACATAATCAACTACACTCCAACCCTGATGAATTTCATGATTGTGGTTACGTTTCCAAGCTAAAAATCAGAGTTTCTTGTATAAAATTTAATCTGATTTACTCATAAGTTTGGGTATAGTCTCATCTTGGTACTTGACTTAAAAGTTAATTCTGCCTCTATCTAATAATTTGTATCCTGCTGCTAATGCAGTGAAAGCCGCTAAGAAATTCCACAGACTCGTTGGTTTTAAGAAAACTCCCCCACTTAAAAAAACTAGTACAATACCAACTCCTAACAAAACAATGCCCAGGTTACCAGTTTCTCTACGAAAAAATATTAATAAAAAAACACCAGCCATAACTGCTAAGACAGAAGTGGTAGCAGGTAGACTACGGGAGAAAAATGAATAATAACCACTCACAAATATAATATTTTGTCCCAAAAAATAGATACTAATAAAAATTAGAATTAAACCTATAAATTTATTTAACAGCCTGCTCATAATTTTTCTACATTGCTCATGCTTGAGTTGATTGTTTATTTTGATTATTAATTTTACTCGCCTTTTGTCCGACTTTTATTAGTGAAAATACTTATTTGAAAGTATTTGTTTTTTCTGTAATCAGCCAAGAGTATATACTGGCTATAAAAGTACCGAATATTTATTAATTTACTCAATACTTAAAAATTACTAATGACTATTAAGGGAACACCAAAAAATAAATTATTCCAAATTGACAGTTAGTAGGGTGCGTCAGTATGAATAATTTCTAGGTACAGCTAAGTTTTCTCGCACTGACGCACCCAACCTACTTGGATATTTTTTATCTGGAAGTCCCTAAATATTTAATCCAATTACTGTTAATTCTGGTGGATGCTCAACAGTAAATTGATAATCTACTTCTTGTTTTCTTTGGGCTGGGATAGTTATTGTCCATTCTAAAATTCCCATTTCACCTAGTTGAATTGGCGGGTTGCTGCGGTTGAGGCGGACTTTAATTTGCTCGTTGCGGCTTATGGGTAATTGTTCAGTTAATTTCAACTGAGTCTCTTGATTAAGCAAATTAGTAATCACCAACCGATAAGTATAGGTAGTGCGGCGTTGATTACCAATAAGTTTTTTATCTACTTGGCGCTCAACTAAATCACGCTCGATTTTTAACCCTTCGTCAATTCCTAAGTTGAGTTTAAATTCTTGTCCTGGGGCAACATTTTCTAGTTGAGTTGTCCCAATAAATATATCATCACGAAAAATACTCGCTTTACCAGGTAATAAAGTCACACCATCAGAACTGTTTTTAACATTAGCTTCCAGATAGGCAAAGCTAACTAATCTTGGCATTGCTACATAATCAAGATTACATGGGTAATCATCATTAAAAATAGTGATTTTGTGTGGTGTGCCATCGCTAGGAATTTTACCACCGCCATTAAGTTTAAAAGTGACGATACTCCCTTCTTTGGATATTTCTGAGCCTACGTTTTCTGCCGCAATTAAACTATCCTCGGTAAGTTCTGCTTCTTCTTCTAATGGAATTCCTGCCGCAGATGGAACAGCAGTAGCTGATATAGCAGGTAGGGAAGGGCTGGTGGCTAGTTGTCGTCGAGATGGGCTACGCCCCGCCGTAAGCGATCGCCATACTTGAGGCGTTGGTGCGTCAATATACCAAGGTTGCAGTTTAGGCGGGATTGTACCTAATCCTGGTTTGGCGGTGGATAAGGTAAGCTCTATATCTAACCAATCTTCACCTGTATTTTGGGTGACTTCGGCAAGATAGTTCAAATTTACGGTCTTATTTGTACTATTCAAGCGCAAGTCATATAAGGGAGTCCAACTAGCATAATTCACTATGTAAGACACCTCTAACTCAAACTCACCTTCTCCTGTCGCTTCAATTAGTGCAACCAAACTTATGCTTTCTTGGGGATGAGGTGTTTGGATAACTTGCAACGAGTTGTGGAGTGCTTGTAGTTGTTTATCTAATTCTTGCTGTTGGTTTTTACATTCCCCAGAGGCGATCGCATATTCACTATACTGACTACCTAAAAAATTCAAAAAATCTAGAGTTTCACTCAGGCTGAGATTTTTCCGTGATAGGCTTTGAGCAAATGGTTCTTCCGTCTTTTCGCTTAAACCTTCGATAAACTTAGCCTGTAAAGTTAAAGCATCTACCTGGGCTTGGAGATGGCGTTTTTCTGTTTCTAATTGCTGAATTTGCCTTGTTAGCTGTGCAGATCGTTCAGCTACAGGTTCAGTGGTGTAGATGCGATCGCAGTTTATTCCTAACAAGCGCACCCCTACCGTACCTGTACCACCAACTCGAACAGACTCAGTTTCTAGTGTTACTGGCAGTGTAGTAATCACTAATTCTCGTTCTGTTCCTGATAAGGAAATCTTACCTTTTCGTGTAACTAAGGCTTTGTCACTGTAGGCTGTTACAGCTACAATCTGACTCTCTACTGTTTTTCGCCAAGATGGTGTTTCCGGGTTAACCACTGCCAGTTTTTCCCTATGTTAAATGACCCTGTTGGTTCATTTTGAAATTTTCCTGCTCTACCCGTCAAGCAATTTCAGACGAATTGAGAAAATGAGTGCTGAAGAAGTAGATTTCTTTCCCTGTTCCTACTTTCACTCAACCGCACTAGCACTATATTCAGGTATATCCACAGAACCAGAAACTGGCTCTGTTTGCCCTACAAACTTTTTGGCTGCATCTAACAGATACTCATAGTAAGTACGAGCTACAATAGACAACTGTTTGCCAGCAGGGTAAACCATGTACCATGTCCGCTTAATGGGGAAGTGCTGCACGTCTAGAATGCTAAATTCTGGTGCATCAGATAATAGGGTATGGCGAGAGAGAACAGAAATACCGAGTCCACCAGCGATCGCTTGTTTAATTGCCTCATTGCTGCCTAATTCCAGCTTTACTTTTACTGAAACACCTTGTTCTTCCAGCAGTTTCTGCACAGTCCGACGTGTTCCCGAACCTGGTTCCCTCATAATAAACGGTTCATTAGACAAGCGTTCTATAGGAATATTTTTTTCTTTTGCTAGTGGATGATTTGCCGGGGCAACTACCACTAAAGGATTATCTAAAAACGGGTGACAAGTAACATCCAAATGTTCTGGAACTTGACTCATAATATACAAGTCGTCCATGTTGCTAATCATCCGTTCTAGGATGCGTTCGTGGTTGGTTACTTGCAGCGAAATGTCAATCCCCGGATAAAGTTGGCAAAAAGGTCCCAACAATCGCGGAACAAAATATTTGGCAGTGGTAATTACAGCTAAACGCAATTGCCCCTGTTTTAGCCCTTTTAAATCAGCCACTTTCATTTCAAATTGGGCTATAGTTTCAAAAATTTGTCGACAGGTAGCGAATAATTCTCTTCCGGCTTCGGTCAAATATAGACGCTTACCCACTTGCTCAAACAGTGGTAAACCTACCGATTTTGTCAGTTGCTTGATTTGCATGGAAACGGTAGGTTGGGTGAGAAATAATTCCTCAGCAGCACGAGTAAAGCTACCGTGCCGTGCCGCAGCCTCGAACACCTTCAACTGGTGTAACGTTGCTTGGTTCAAGGTGATTCTCCTCTAATAGCGATTTATATATATAACACTAGTATTACTGAACACTTGCAAATCATATAAGTTCACTCATACGAAAGTTCTGAGTTTATTATAGATAAAAATCTATTGTCGCCATGAAAAGAGAATTGATTTACCTATAGTATAGATGGGATAATTTGCTCTTCTGAATATATAAAATTCTACTTTCAATACGAGAAATATTGCTTAGATATGGTCTAGAAAATCTATTTTTGTATAGACAAAAATCTATTCTCTCTATTAGGATAAAGTTCTTTTAATTATGGTCTTGAGAAGTTATTATCAAAAAAACAATCAAAGCGTAAGATGCCTTCCAGCTGCAAGATGAATGTTGAATGCTGAATCTTGAATGACGATTTTTATTCAGTTCATTATTCTTTACTTAGCAATTCATCATTCATCATTCCATACTTCTTCTGTGATTTTTACAGGTAAGGTGGCTAAGTCTGGCAACTGTAACACTTCCCTTTCTGCAACTTGCTCTCTGATATTTACTGGTAGCCTTAACGGTTGATGATGTTCGATCCAGCAACTTGCGATGGGCAAGGTTTGCTCTAACTCATCTAAGGGTCGAGGAATCACCATCACGGCATTGAGTTCTCCGATCCGTTCCGCCTCAAACATTCCTGCTTCCACTGCGACTGCAACGTTAGCCACAGAGCCACGAATAATGGCTGTACACAAGCCTGCACCAATTTTTTCGTAGGATGCTAGCTGGACATCAGCCGATTTGAGCATAGCATCACAAGCACCTACCATTGCTGGAAAGCCTCGTGTTTCTACTAGACCAATGGCTTGGTTACTCAAGCGGCTGTATGTACCCTCTTCCATTAACTGACTCAGGCGGTTAGTAATAGGCAATACTACATCAAGGTTAGGAAAGGGACGGGGAATTACCAAACTAGAAACTAGTTGTCCAAACTGTTCAGCAGTTTGCACACCAGCTTCAACGGCCAGTCGAACATCAGCAATACCACCCCGGACGATCGCTGTACAATGACCACTACCAATTTTTTCATAACCAACTAGGTGAACCCCAGCCGATTTCAACATCATGTCCGCCGTCCCCACGATCGCAGGAAAACTGAGAGTCGAAACTAAGCCCAAGGCTGTATCCCTGAGGTCGTCTTGACGACGATATGTCTGGCTTGTGCTAGTAGATTGCTGATTATACATCGTGAATTCTCCGAGATACTCACAACTTAACACTTACTCAGAGCGATCAGCTACGCTCTCTGGGCGGAACACCATCGTCAGAGACTGGGTTATTGAGGGCTTGTCTATGGGGAAATAATGTCACTAAAAGTCTTTGGATGCTCCCTTGTCCATAAATTTGAGTCCCGAAGGTGTTAGAGGATTCGGTGGCAGATTCACCGGATTCTGAATCTTCTGGGCTGATTGGTGTCACATTAGGCTCAGTGCCATTAGTAGTGTTTTGCTCTACAGTAGCAGACTGATTCTCTGGTGGTGCTGGGGGTGCTGTTTCTGAAACAGAATGTTGTTTAAACTCCACAAAAGCTGATGCCGATAAGGTAGTTGAAGTAATTACCTTAGTTTCATTCTCTTTGGGCTGTTGGGTATTGGTAGGAGTATTGTGATTGGTAGATGATTCAGGCATTTCAGTTGTATCAATCTGTCGAGTGGTATCACCGACAATCGAACCTGGTGGTACTACTAACCCTGGAGCAATGGAACAGTTAAACAATGTTGTGGCTGCGCCAACACAAGCATTCATGCCAATTTTGCCTTGACCAACCATCAAAAAACCGGCTCCCAAGCTTGCGCCCGCTTCTACTTCTATGCTTCCCTCGTTCACTTGGAGAATAGACCCCATGCCAATACATACCCCTGCCCCGATGATGATTTTGCTGTTTGCAGCCGCTTGGAGTATCACCCCTGGTGCAATTACGGCACTCGGATGAATTGTCACCTCGCCACTAATGTAGGACTCAAGATTGTTGTGGAGGCGCAGTGGCGGCACAGACATGGAAATTTTAACCTCAGAAGCCGAATATCAATTGAGGATTGGAGACTGGGGATTGGAAATTGAGAATTGAGGATGAGAAAAAATTTTTCCTCGTTTCCCCTGCTCCCCTACTCCCCTGCTCCCCTGCCTCTTCTACTATGGACGCTGAATAATTGTTTCCAGCACACGCCGCTTGGCTTTGGGGTCTATACCAATTAAGCGGACGTATTCTCCGGCAAATTCCGATAGGGAGGCTTCTACGGCGGCGATCGCTTCTCTTTCAGAAGTGGCTTGTATTGGCCCGGTACTACTCCAAGAACCTGTACGGAATCTTCTTTTATCTACGTGTTCAATGCTGAGTTTATACCCACCACCCAAGATTTGTCGTACCTGGTCTACTACCTCAGAACTCAAGCGAGTTGCGGTAGCAGTTGCGGTTGTCGATGACGTCGATGAGGCACTCACTACGGTTCTTTGGCTGCCAGATGGAGCTACTTGACCGTTGGGACGTTGGATAATACTTTCTAGTACGCGCCGTTTTGCCTTCGGATCAATACCAATGAGGCGTACATACTCACCTTGATGGCTGTCTATACACTCTTCCAAAGCAGAAACAACTTCACTGGCCGAAGTTGCTTCTATTGGCTTACAGCTATTCCAAGAACCTGTACGGAAACGACGCTCATCTACGTGTTCTGTTCCAATCTTGTAACCACCAGCCAATAACTGGCGAATTTGGTCTACGGTTTCACCACTAATTTTCCCACTGGTTGCACCGTTACTATAACCGTTGCCGTTGCTATTGCCGTTGTAGCTACCGTTTGTATTAGTAGCAGGAGCTTTGAAGCTGGTAGAACCTGCTACTACACCATCGGGACGTTGAATAATTGTTTCTAAAACTCGTCGCTTACCTTTGGGGTCAATGCCAAATAAACGCACATACTCACCACTGTGGTCAGCCAAACAAGCCTCTAAAGCTGCTAAAGCATCACCTACGGATCTAGCTTCAATCGGCTGACAGCTAGTCCAAGAACCTGTACGAAATCTTCTTTGATCTACGTGTTCTGAACCAATTTTATAGCCTTGCTCTAGTAAATAGCGTACCTGTTCTACGGTTTCTGCACCCAAGCTGTTGCTTGCCACTTCACTACTCCTTTCTAAACCAATAACTTTATTACTTGCATAAGATTTAACTTGTTCATTGCGAAGGGGGGCAATACACTTGCTATCCGCAGCACAAAGGTATCCAGCTCGCAATGCTTGATTAATCCCAATTACGTGATGGGCAAAATCTCTGTCTTGAGGTTGCACATCTGGCAAGCGATCGGCTTGCTTTTGGTTAGTAATGATCGCTCCTGAGGGAACATACTTACCAGGGGGAACTTCTACATCCTTAATTAGGGCGTGCATCATGACGATACAGCCTGCTCCTACTCTGGCATTAAATACCGTAGAGCGAAAACCAATGAAAGAATTATCCCCAACGTAAGCAGGGCCATGAATCAGCGCCATGTGTGTCAAGGACGCGCTGCTACCCACCCAGACCGAGTATTCTTGATTGTCATCGCCAACTACTCGACCTTGCTCCAATCCGTGAATAACTACACCGTCTTGAATATTGGTATTTTCACCAATATGAAAGGGTGTACCTTCATCGGCTCTAATTGAAGTCCCTGGAGCAATGATGACATTTGCACCGATCCGCACATCCCCAATAATGTTACAAAACGGATGTACAAATGCGGTTTCATGGATTTGGGCTTCAGCTAAACTCCTCGACCACGGGGTTGGGGGTGCCGCCGTGCTGCGGACTGCCATTGCGAGATTCCTCCTAAAAATTTGTCAGTTGTGAGCCAGTGCGTTCTTGGGGTTTTTTCCCATGAGCAACTGACGACCCTGAAAGGTCAGTTGTCGGTTGTCAGTTGTCTTGTTACTGACTAATGACTATGACTATCTATATTGGTCTTTTTTGCTGTAAATGAGACGATCTTCAACGTGAATAGTATCAATTATCGCCACTACGGCGGCATCTACAGGACGTTGCTCGTTGCCAAGTAATTGACGCGCCGCGCTACCACGGCTGATCAATACCCATTCGTCAAATCCCGCACCGACGCTATTATCTGCGGCTACCTCGTATTTTTGTAGGAGGTTTCCTTCTTCATCTACTAATTGCAACAACAGTAGTTTGACACCTCTAAGACTTGGATCTTTTTGGGTGCTAACTACTGTGCCGCGAACTTTAGCAATTTGCATTACTAATTACGGTCTTCTGCCGAAAGGACGAATTGCGTTCACATTTTCCCGAAACTGTTCTACATCTTCGGTATAACGAATTGGTAGGACGTATTCCAAGTTTTCATGGGGGCGAGCAATGATGTGTGTAGATAATACTTGTCCACCATTAACGCGCTTAACTGATTCAACACCTGCACCTACAGATGCTTGTACCTCAGAGACATCCCCTCTGACGATTACTGTTACCCGACCGCTACCAATTTTTTCGTAGCCCACCAAGGTGACACGAGCAGCTTTCACCATCGCGTCAGCAGCTTCCACAACTGCTGGAAAGCCTAACGTTTCTACCATTCCTACTGCAATAGACATTAGTTTTGATTCCCAAATAAAGTTTCTAGCTCTGGATTCCAGTGATACTCAAGACAGCAACCCCGTTAATTACTTTTTCGTGAATTAGCTTTTAGTACGGCGTAGCGTCAATCAAACCACCATTCAAAATTAACGAAACGCTTAGTACAGCAGCTTTTTAAATTTTGTATCGCTTTGCGCTTTTAGAAAAGTACCTTGAATTGCGCGCAGCAATACTTAGGTACGGAACTGTTCTACGGCTTCTGTATAACGAATCGGTAAGACATATTCCAGGTTTTCGTGGGGACGAGCAATGATGTGGGTAGATACCACTTCACCACCGTTTACCCTTCTAGCGGCTTCAATGCCAGCAGCTACAGAGGCTTGTACCTCAGAGACATCTCCCCGCACAATTACTGTGACTCTAGCACTACCAATTTTTTCATATCCTACCAAAGTTACGCGGGCAGCTTTCACCATCGCATCAGCAGCTTCTACTACTGCGGGAAAGCCTTTAGTCTCAATCATTCCAACTGCAATTGGCATCGCAGAACTCCTAAAAAATTAATCCAATCAGTACTGTGGTTTGAAATTTTGGACGGGGAAGCTCATCTTGAGCTATCAAAACACTTCCAAACTAAGCATAGAAAAGCTTGGCGTTTCTGGCAATATAAATTAGTATAATAGTTTATGATAAAAAAGTTTAAAAAAACTTAACGAAAATTTATAGCCTGGTTGCTTGTCATCAAAGTTCTTTAATTCCTAGCGCAACCACTTATGCTTTATAATTTTTTTATGTCATTCACAATAAGACATTGATAACCAAGACTAAGCTTGTCTGGTGAGGAGTGTTCAGAGGCTGTATGTTTTACTGTTTCTGTCTTTCCTCTATTTTTTGCTAAAGATCAAAATTTTCTAAAAAACACATAAATTTTATTTATATATTCTATAAACTAATTTTCTGAAAGCAAAAACAGTAGCTAGGAAACAAAAATAAAGATGTAATAAAAGTCGGCATTCTTGCAGAAATAAACTTACAGTCAATTAAACCTTATTAGGGGAGTATAAATACAAAATAGTTATTTAAGTTTAGTGAAAAAAAAGTTAAAAAAACCATAGTTTTTGGGAAGATTTATTTTTTTTAGTAAATCATTGTTTTAAGAGTTTGCAAAAAGTTAAGGCTGAGTCTTCAAGGAAAATCTAAATGAATCAGTTTCTATTTACAACAAGTTGGTGTGTACCTTTTTACAGCTTGATGGGCGCACTTTTGACATTACCTTGGGGAATAGGAATAGTTCGACGTACCGGGCCAAGACCTGCGGCGTATTTTAACTTGTTGACCACCCTTTTGAGCTTTGCTCATAGCCTATTAGTATTTAAGGATATCTGGAGCATAGAACAAGAAAATCTAGTGATTACTTGGTTTCAAGCTGCGGATTTAAACTTGTCCTTTGCGTTGGAACTCTCACCAGTTAGTATCGGGGCTACAGTTTTAATTACTGGGCTGAGTCTTTTGGCTCAAATTTATGCCTTGGGTTACATGGAAAAAGACTGGTCACTAGCACGTTTTTTTGGACTGGTCGGCTTTTTTGAAGCAGCACTGAGTGGTTTAGCTATCAGCGATTCCTTGTTTCTCAGCTATGCACTATTAGAAATATTAACGCTTTCTACTTACCTGCTCGTAGGGTTTTGGTATGCTCAACCGCTAGTGGCGACAGCTGCAAGGGATGCCTTTTGGACAAAGCGCGTGGGTGACTTGTTGCTGTTGATGGCTGTTGTTACCCTTTCTAACTTGGCAGGGAGTTTGAACTTTTCTGACTTGTATGAGTGGGTACAAACAGCGAATTTAGACCCAGTAACTTCAGCATTGTTGGGATTGGCTTTAATTGCTGGGCCGGCTGGTAAATGCGCTCAATTTCCCTTACATCTGTGGTTAGATGAGGCGATGGAAGGGCCGAACCCAGCGTCTGTGATGCGGAACTCACTGGTGGTAGCTGGCGGTGCTTATGTACTGTACAAACTTCAACCAATCTTAGTTCTGTCACCAGTGGCATTGAATGCCTTAATTATCATTGGTGGGGTGACAGCAGTTGGTGCAACGTTGGTTTCTATTGCTCAAACTGATATTAAGCGCTCATTATCTCATTCCACTAGTGCATATATGGGACTGGTGTTTTTGGCAGTGGGTTTAGAACAGGGTGGTGTAGCGCTGATGCTGTTGTTAACCCATGCGATCGCCAAGGCACTACTATTTATGAGTTCTGGTTCCATCATATATACTACCCACAGTCAAGACTTGACAGAAATGGGTGGTTTGTGGTCAAGGATGCCAGCTACTACTACAGCCTTTGTAGTTGGTTCCGCAGGAATGGTGACACTACTACCACTAGGTAGCTTTTGGGCGATGTTGGCTTGGGCTGATGGATTGGTAAGAGTTAGCCCTTGGGTAATTGGAGTGTTGATATTAGTCAATGGTTTGACAGCCTTAAACTTGACGCGGGTATTTAGACTGGCATTTTGGGGGAAAGCGCAACAAAAAACCCGCCGCGCGCCAGAAGTCGGCTGGACAATGGCTTTACCAATGGTGACACTGACGATATTGAGTTTATTATTACCCCTGATGCTACAGCAATGGTACTTATTACCAGCGTGGGAAAGTATTGACTGGTACATAGTTTTAATATTGGTGTCTTCTACTGTAGCTGGTGTGGTGATTGGAGCAACAATTCATCTCCACAAAGCTTGGTCACGTTCAACAGTGTTGAGTTGGAGATTTGTCCAGGATTTATTGGGTTATGACTTCTACATTGACCGCATTTATCGCTTGACAGTCGTAAGTGCAGTAGCTTCATTGTCGAAGATTTCTGCGTGGAGCGATCGCTATTTAGTTGATGGTTTGGTTAATTTAGTTGGCTTTGCCACTATTTTCGGTGGACAAGGTTTGAAATATAGCATTTCCGGTCAATCCCAAGGATATATGTTGACCATCCTCGCAGTAGTCAGCGCCTTAGGCTTTTTTATTAGCTGGTCATTGGGCTTACTCGATAAATTGCCTTTTTAAGAGTGCTGAGTGCTGTTAGAGGTAGCGGGGCGTTCAGCCCGTGCTGAGTGAAGAAATTAATTGTTTTATTTCTTCTGCCCCCTGCCCCCTGCCCCAAAACCTCATTTCCTGATGTTTACCTATGCTTAGTGTCTTAATCTTCGCCCCATTATTGGGTGCGCTTCTAATTGGTATACTCCCTTCTGGCATGAACGGGAGAAATTCCCGGAATGTGGCATTGATTTTTGCAAGTTTGACTTTCTTGTGGTCAGTAATACTGGCAAGCCAGTTTCAACCAGGAGAAGTTAACCAACAGTTTAGTGAGTTTCTACCTTGGATAGATTCCTTGGGATTGAGTTATAATCTGGGTGTGGATGGTCTATCTTTGCCGTTGCTGGTGTTGAATGGATTATTAACAGGCATAGCCATTTACAGCAGCGATGAATCCTTACAGCGTCCTAAATTTTATTACTCCTTGATACTGATATTGAGTACTGGGGTAGCTGGAGCCTTTCTGGCTCAAGACTTATTGTTGTTTTTCTTGTTTTATGAACTGGAACTCATTCCCCTATATCTATTAATTGCGATTTGGGGTGGTTCAAGACGGGGTTATGCAGCGACAAAATTCTTGATCTACACTGCTTTTTCGGGAATTGTCATTCTAGCCAGTTTCCTCGGCTTGGTTTGGTTGAGTGGATCTGGAAGTTTTGCACTATCTAGCTTAGATGCTAAGTCTCTACCCTTAGCAACTCAACTCCTACTATTAGCAGGAATTTTAGTAGGTTTTGGCATCAAAATGCCGTTAGTTCCCTTTCATACTTGGTTGCCAGATGCTCACGTTGAAGCTTCTACACCGATTTCCGTGTTGCTGGCTGGCGTACTTTTGAAATTGGGAACTTATGGTTTATTACGGTTTGGGATGAACTTGTTGCCAGAAGCCTGGGCTTATGTAGCGCCTTGGTTGGCAGTTTGGGCAGTGGTGAGTGTATTGTATGGTTCATCATGTGCGATCGCCCAAACAGACATGAAAAAAATGGTAGCCTATAGTTCTATAGGACATATGGGCTACATACTGTTAGCGGCGGCGGCGGCGACACCTTTAAGTACTTTAGGCGCTGTCATGCAGATGATTAGCCACGGGTTAATTTCGGCACTGCTATTTTTGCTGGTGGGGGTTGTGTATAAAAAAGCAGGTAGCCGCGATTTAGATGTGATCCGGGGATTGCTGAACCCAGAACGAGGTATGCCTGTCATTGGTAGCTTGATGATTGTCGGTGTTATGGCCAGCGCGGGAACTCCGGGAATGGTAGGTTTTATTTCCGAGTTTATTATATTTCGGGGAGCATTTGCGGTTTTTCCAGTGCAAACACTGATATCAATGATTGGTACAGGTTTAACGGCGGTTTACTTTTTAATTCTCGTAAATAAAGCATTTTTCGGGCGCTTGTCGGCACAGGTTCTGAACTTACCACGAATTTATTGGGGCGATCGCATTCCTGCTTTTATCTTAGCAGGGCTGATTGTGCTTTTTGGTATCCAACCATCTTGGTTAGCCCGTTGGACTGAACCCACTATCACAGCTATGTTTAGTGTCGAAAATACAGTAGCAACAGTCAGTCTAGATAAAGTAAAGGGCAAAAGTTAACGGTTGGTAATTGGTAATGGGTAATTAAATTTTATCTATTACCTATTACTAACCCCAAAGAATAATATAAATCTGCAAAGAAAAACAATATTTTTATTTATTAGGGAGAAATAATCATGGTAAATATTAAAAATAAGCCAGTTAATAAACCTTTAGCTGAATATATTGAACGCCTGAAAAAAGGAGATGCACTACTTGTAGATAGTCCCCAAAATGTATTGGAAGTAGTGGGAATCCTCAAAAGCTATGGTGTAGTTCTAGATGCTTATTCCAAAAACCTGATTTATATAGCTGATCATCAATTTTTAATATTTTTCCCATTTTTTAAATATTTTAATGGGGATGTTTCTTGGAAGAAATTACTACGTCATTGGTGGCATGACAGAATCAATTTTGAATATGCCGAGTATTGCATGAAAGCCATGATGTGGCACGGTGGCGGTGGCTTAGACGCATACTTAGATACTCCAGAATTTCAGGAGAAAGCAGAAGCAGTTATTCAAGCAAAATTTGCTAAAAATCCCTTGATTAAAAGTTTGAATCAACTGTTTCCAGATTTTTTAACTGAACAGTTAAGGGTGTCTGCTTACTATAGCGGGTTGGGTCAATTTTGGCGAGTTATGGCTGATATGTTCCTGAGCTTATCAGACCGTTATGACCGTGGTGAAATCAAGACAATTCCTCAAGTTGTAGAACATATTAAAGCTGGTTTAGTTGCAGATGCCACCAAGCCGATTACTTACGAGGTGAAAATACAAGATAAAGTCTATGAAATTATCCCCAAAAGTTTAGGTTTGACTTTCTTAGCAGACACAGCAGTACCTTACGTAGAAGCAGTATTCTTTAGAGGGACTCCCTTTTTAGGAACAGTTTCTTATAATGCCCAAGCCTATCAAATTCCCCCTGATCAAGCTCGATTTCAATACGGTGCATTATACGCCGATCCTTTGCCCATTGGTGGAGCAGGTATTCCTCCCACCTTACTAATGCAAGATATGCGTCATTATTTGCCAGAGTATTTACATGAAGTTTATCGCCGTAGTATTAGGGGTGAGGATGATTTGCGAGTGCAAATTTGTATTACTTTTCAAAAATCAATGTTTTGCGTCACCACAGCCGCTATTTTGGGACTGATGCCTTTTCCTTTGGATACCAATGAACCATCAGAACAGGAAGCAAATCAAGTCTATCTAGAAAAATGGATGGATAGATTTGTCACATCAAGATTGGTTGAGGTTAACACATAAACAATTATAATTTTGGAAAATCCGTCAACACAAACATAGCAAATGTTAGGCGATCGCTATAAAAATCTTCATCTAATTCAGCAACTAGACCCAGTACATGATCACTGCCAGATTTATCATTTAATTAATGGCTATGAGTTCTCCTGGGATATGACGCGTTCTTTGGAAGTTGCACTGATGCGGACTTACTGTATTCCCAGCATTTCCAAGTTACTGAATCAAACAGGAGAATTTATTCATCGTCCCCAAAAACGCTACGATGATACATCCATAATTGTAGTTGAGATTGCCAAGTGGGGTTATGATAGCGATCGCGGCAAACAAGCCTGGGAACGCATGAATGCAATCCATCGCCGCTTCAGGATTGATAATGCTGATTTCCTCTATGTGCTTTCGACATTCATTTACGAGCCGATTCGGTGGAATGCTCGTTTTGGTTGGCGACTCATGTGTGAACAAGAAAAATTAGCCGCGTTTTACTTCTGGCGGGAAGTAGGTAAGCGGATGGAAATTCAAGATATCCCCGAAAGCTTCGCAGAGTTTGAACGCTATAACTTAGATTACGAAAAACAAAACTTTCACTATTCTGATACAAATCGCCGTGTCGGAGAAGCAACCCGCGATTTATTTTTGAGTTGGTATCCTTGGTGGATGCGATCGCTCTTAACACCAATCATATATGCTTTACTAGATGATACAATCCTTGATGCTTTCGGTTTTCCCCATTCTTCTCCCTTACTCCGTTCCCTTGTAGCCAATATTTTGAAATTACGCGCCAGATTCTTGCGGTTATTACCACCACGGACTCAGCCAAACTTTTATATTGACTCTCCCATCCGCACCTATCCCAATGGTTATGAGATAGAGAAGTTAGGGCCAGCAGAAAGCAAGTAGCTGGTATTATACATCTGGTTCAACACCAAGAGAGCGTAATTGAGCAATCAGGCGATCGTTCCTTTGGCGTTCCTGTTCGGCTCTCTCTTCACCAGTCAGCAACAAATTACCGTTCGCATCCCACCAGCGTAGCCACGGTAATTCCATATTCTGATATGAGTCCGGACAGATACCTAACTCCACACCTAATGGATGTATGGGATAATGTCCGCGTTCATTGGCTGCTAATAATTGATACTGCCCCTCAATTAGGTGATAAACTTCTATACTGGCTTTATTTACCTCATAAATGCCATAAAATGGCGGACGTATCACCTGCTCATAAACCCAAAATTTACCCTTCCAAGGGGTTTTGTCTCGTTCTTCCGTACCATCACCAGACACAAACTCTAATGCAATCAATGGTGCAATAAACTCGCGCCACAACACATAAGACCTGCGGGTTTGCCCATCCAGCAAGGGCGGTACATTCGGTACATAAAACCAATCTGGTGCTTCCGCGCCTTTTTCTGGGGGGTCAGTCATCCGCCAATAGATACCGCTATCTTGACCTATGCAGTATTGTCCATCAGGATGGCGTTTTTGTAATACAGGTTTAATCGAGTCGGTGAGTAGAATGCTTTGGGGATGTTCCTGAAAGTTTTTCACAAAAGTGCCATCGGACTCTGGTAGCTGCGTATGGTCAGGAAATGGCGTGAGGTCAGTGTCTAGATTGGTTGCAGAGGTCATAAGGCTACCTTTGCAGAGGTAAGGGTTGTTTTTTAGTATAGCAGTGAGAAGGTGGGGGGAGGGCGATCGCAGTGCTTTTGCCTGAGGGCAAAACTAAAGGCTTATGGCGGATAAGTGGAAGAGGGAGGAGGAGCGATCACAGTGCTTTTGCTAAGTTTTATATTTCACAGTAGGAAGATGACGACCAATATAACCAATGATGACTTTTCCTGGTTCTTTTGGAAAGAAGTGAATTCGCCAGTTACAAAACCTTAATTTAATATGCCTATCAAACAAACGCTTTTCACCATCAGGACAGAGAAACATTCTCTCATTTTTATATTTATTAAGAGTCGGTTCACTTTCTCTCGACTCATCAAGAGCATGGCTTTTTACATCGAATAGTCCAGTTTTCCAGTTTTCTGTACATTGCTGGAGTTCACGTAATACTTTCAATACAGGCTGAAGTTCTAACTGTCTTGTGCGGATATTTTTTAACTGCTTATAAACAACTTCACAAAAATCTAGATTTGGAAATAATTCTTCTTTCCGATTCCATATATCTTCTCCATCAATAACTATTTCATGAATACGCTTTTGTATCCATTCCTTATGTTCATTGACATGATAACCGTAGCTAGAGTGCAGAATCTCTAAAATTTCATGAACTATTTCCTCATCTTCATTAAGTTGTATTGTATCGATTTCTATATTGCTACAATTCCAGCATTCATCTGAGTTAAAACTTACTGCTATGGTATCAAGCAAATGAGCAATACCAAGTCCAATTGCTAGTTTTCCCTCATAATAGAATTCAGATAAGCCAGTATTATTTTCAATATCTTGAATATCCGAATTGCCTAAATCTATCGATAAGGGAGCTTTCGTTGCAAGGGCTTTTATAAAACCTCTTTCCCTTTGATCTGCATCATTAAACCAACGACCAACTGGATAATTAGGTGCAAGCATGATTGTATTAAACTTTTCTTGAGAGCGAAGATTAACCTTAATACCCTGTGCAGTAAAAGCTTTAATAGTTTTAATTAACTCAGACATCCATTGTTGTGCTATTCGCTCATTTGGAGCTATATTTTGCAGAGATAGCTCATTTAATATTAAATCAAGCTCCACACCTTAATCTCCCACAGCAGGTTCTAACAAAATGTCCAAACTTTTTTCCCATTCATCAAAAAATCCATCTGGCCATCGGTCGATTCTACCATCCCGATCAATGTGAGGTGACACTACTTTTGTGTCAGCCTGTCTTTGTTTTTCTTGTTGCTGAAAGTAATGCAATTGGACATAATGTGGGGTAATAATACCGCCATGAACAGCAAGACGAATACCGTTTAAAATATGATCGCTATGAGTTTCTATCACAACCTGGATACCATAACTAGCAGCAAGTGCTAATAGTTCTCCCATTTTTGCTTGTCCTCTGGGATGGAGATGAGCTTCTGGGTTTTCAACTAATATTAGTGTACCAGGAGGTGATGAAAGTATAGCGACAATGATTGATAAAGTGTAAGTAATCCCAAAACCAACATTGGTCGCGCGGTAACGATTACTGTCTCCATAGAAATATTTAATATTTACTAAACCCATTGCTGAGTTAGCTTCTATTTCGATCCGGATACCAGGACTAACCTCTCTCATCCATGCTTCCACTTGATCTATGAGATCCATTGATTTTGCTTGTGGATAACTTAGATTTACGATGGGTATTGCTTTACGTCCATAAATATAAAGAAAATGAGCTGTATATTCTCCTCTAGTACCAATTTGTCTCAGTCGTCTAACTTGATAATCAGACATTTCATTAAATGAACGAGGGCCAATTCTTTCAGCTTGAAGGTAGTGAAAATTTTGACTAAAAATGTTTGATTTATATATTTCAGTATTATCTGGTTCTGAAATTACATTTAAAACATCTTCTTCTTTCTCATCTGGATTGTAATTAAAATTCCATGTAGCTTCATAGTTTTCCCAACAAATTTCAAAGCTTATATGGTTCTCCTTCGCACTTTCATAAAGAGCATCTTGTGCTGTACCAATACTTACCAAGTCACCATTTAGAGCCAAGCCAGTTTTTGGCAATAAATCCTGTTGATAAGATTGACGTAGCAGTAGTAGTGATTGAAGCACAGTAGATTTTCCAGTGCTGTTAAGACCGGAAATTAGTGTTAGAGGTCTAAACTCAAGTAACTGATTCTCAAAACGCTTGAAGTTAATTAAACGAATAAAACGAATCATGAAAGGACTCCCTGAACAATTTTTTCAATAGTTTCAAATCTACATTCAACTTTTTTAGCCGCCTGGGATATGGATGAAAGAAAATCTTTATTATTATCTATCTCATTAATAAAGGTGTCAATTAGTTTTTGTTTAGACTTCTCTAGCTGATTGATATCTTCGTTATTAAGCTGACTCAAATATACTGACCAAGTTTCAAACAGGGATTTATTAACTGGAAATTTTCTATTATTTTTTTGAGAAATTTTACGAAAAGCATTCTCTCCCAAAATATCAAAAGCCGCTAACATAGCTTTTTTAAAAGTTTGTTCGATCTTTGTTAATTCTTCATCAGTTAAGTTATTTATTTTCGTTAAAGCTTCACTTAAAAATAAATCTCTAGTGTTCTCTTTATAATCTTTATAAGAAGTGAGCATGAATGCCAAATAACCAAGTATAAATTCCCGGTCATCCATTCGCTTTCTCTTAGATTCGCTGAGATCAATGACCTGTTTAAATTCTGGACAATCTGCAAGTTTTCGTAAGAATTTATTTGCTTTACCTGGGTTGAGAGCATGACGTAGTTCTTGATTTGAGAGACGTACACCACCTGTATTGATCCGTTTAAATATATTATATTTTACTTCTGTAGGGGTTCCTTTTTCAATTAAGTAGACTGTAGGTTGAGTTTCAAGGATTCTCCGTTGGTATCGTGGTTCTAGTTGGTCATAAGTTTTACCCACTAAATTTGTTAGGTACTCTAGCTCACTTAATATCCACTTTTTATCAGTGACAAATTCCTTGAGAGTAGATAGTCGTTGTAATCCATCTACAACTACCCATTTATCATCATTGGTAGCATCTATGTAAAAAGCAGGTAGTGGAATGCGAATAAGAATGGATTCAATAAGTCGGCTTTTAGCACCTGAATTCCATATATTTGCCTGGCGCTGAAAATCAGGTGCTAAATCTAGTGCTGCCTCATCAATTCGCCTTAGTAATTGCTCAATAGTCGGTTCCCTAGTAACTATGTTAATTTTTTCAGGATCATATTGAAAAGTAACTTTTTCATATTGTTCTTCATCGTTGTCTTCTTCATCTAAACTTGCTTCATCAGCGACTTCTGCGTTGTAGTTCTTTAAATTTGTCACTTTGCTTACTCCTTTAGTATTAACACCTATTTATTCAGTTATTGTTGATGTTTGGTGTTACTACATCAGCAAACGAGGCTTGTGAACTGGTGTATTTCAATCTTACTATCTCCCCAAATGATAGAGACGCGAAATTTCGCGCCTCTATATAGCTAATCCATTATTTATTTACTTCGCTACAACTAAGTCAACAGGCTTCACACCCGCCAAATCCAAAATCTTCGGAATCAAATCTTCCCGCTTCACAGCCATGACATGGACACCATGACACAATTGCCTTGCTACCTGTACTTGCTCGGCAGCAATTTTGACACCTTCTTCTAGTGGGTCTTTGGCTTTGGCTAATCTATCAATAATGTGTTCAGGTATATTTACACCGGGAACGCACCTATTAATAAATTGAGCATTTTTGGCGGATTTCAACAGAAAAATTCCTGCCAAAATTGGTTTTTTATGGACAGAAGCTATCTTATCCATGAACTTTTCTAGCCTTTCAAAATCAGTGATTAATTGACTTTGAAAAAATTGCGCCCCGGCTTCAATTTTGCGTTCAAAGCGACTTTGCAAACCAGACCAACTCGCACACTGCGGGTCTACGGCTGCACCTGCAAATAAATCTGTTGCACCATCGGTCAAGGGTTTATCGTTGCAATCGACACCTTGATTCATTTTCCGAATTAGTTGCAATAGTCGTACTGCTTCTAAATCAAAGACGGCTTTGGCTTCTGGATGGTCGCCTGCTTTCACAGGGTCGCCAGTCAAAGCTAAGATATTACGAATACCTAAAGCATGAGCGCCCATGAGGTCGGCTTGTAATGCAATACGGTTGCGATCGCGGCAAGCCATCTGACAAATTGGTTCAATACCCTGTTGCAACAAAATTGCTGATGCTACCAATGAAGACATCCGCAATACCGCACGGCTACCATCGGTAATATTGACAGCATGAACTCTCCCCTTAAGAGTCGCCGCCATTTCAATCATGTGAGTAGGATTTCCCCCTTTTGGTGGTGCTACCTCGGCGGTAACTAAAAATTCCCCCGCTTGCGCGGCTTTACTGAAATAGTTCAAAGCAGTATGGCTATGGTTATCGTCCATAACGTGATGATGTCTGTTCTTTTTTAGGGTATAACGAATTACACCTGAAAGAACAAGGGATTAGGGAAGGATGAAATATAATTCACCCAGCACTCCCTAATTACAAATTAAACGGGTAGAGAATACCCTAAAGCTGCTTTTACATCTGCTAAGGTTTGGTTAGCAACGGCTTCTGCTTTTTCTCGGCCGTCACGCAATACAGACTCTAAATAGCCTTTATCAGCAGTGATTTCTTGATATTTTTCTTGGATGGGTTTGAGGGCGTTGATTGCTGTTTCCGTTAGCAAGGGCTTGAACTGTCCCCAGCCCATGTCTTGACATTCTGCGGCTACTTCTTCTTTCTTTTTACCAGACAGCAACATATATAACGTTAACAAGTTGTTGCACTCTGGGCGTTCTGGATCGTCAAAACTTAAACCTTTTACTGGGTCAGTTTTACAACGTTTAATCTTATTAGCAATCTGGTCTGGTGGGTCTAAAACATTAATACGGCTTAACTCTGAGGGGTCGGATTTAGACATTTTGCGTGTCCCATCGGTGAGACTCATCACCCTTGCACCTTCCTTGCGGATTAAAGGGTCTGGTAATTTCAGTACAGGTTTATCTTTGGCGAATTGGTGATTAAATCTGTTGACAATATCCCGTGTCAGTTCCAAGTGTTGCTTTTGGTCTTCACCTACGGGTACTTTGTCGGCTTGGTAAAGCAAGATATCAGCCGCCATCAACACTGGATAAATTAACAAGCCTGCACCGACATTTTCCCCTTGCTTGACTGCTTTTTCCTTAAACTGAATCATGTCTTGCAGCCAGTTCAGGGGGGTGATGCAGTTGAGTAACCAAGCGAGTTCACTGTGGGCTGAGACGTGGGATTGGACAAAGATATTTGAGTATTTTAAATCAATACCACAGGCTAAATAAAGTGCAGCGATCGCATAGGTGTCTGCCGCCAATGTAGCTGGATTATGCGGTACAGTAATTGCGTGTAAATCCACTACACAAAAGAAATTATCGTACTGGTCTTGAATTTCTACCCAGTTGCGAATCGCCCCTAAATAGTTACCCAAATGTAGATTACCAGTTGGTTGAACTCCCGACAGAACGCGCTGCTTACCCATAAATCCTAGTTTAGTTATCTCAAATTCCCACCGTGTAAAGTGGCGATGGCAAAACACATATCATTTTGACATTTTCTAGTCTGGTGTGGGGAGATGATAATCTAACCAGTTGTGCGATCGCTTATACTCAGCGCTGTCTATTATATGATTACTGAACCACTCCTCAAGTATCAAAATGCGTGAACTTTACCCACCCATCGAACCTTACAAACAAGGTAAGTTACGAGTTTCCCAATTACACACTATTCATTTTGAAGAATCAGGAAACCCCCAAGGTAAACCCATAGTTTTATTGCATGGTGGCCCTGGTGGTGGCTGTCCTCCAGTTTATCGGCAATATTTCCACCCCGAAAAATGGCGATTGGTGATGTTTGATCAACGTGGCTGCGGTAAAAGCCAACCCCATGCAGAATTGAGAGAAAATACAACTTGGGATTTAGTTAGTGATATTGAAAAACTACGAGAGCATTTAGGAATAGAAAAGTGGGTGGTTTTTGGTGGGAGTTGGGGCAGTACTTTATCATTAGCTTATAGTCAAACTCACCCTGAGCGTTGTTTAGGCTTAATTTTACGCGGGATATTTTTACTCAGACAAAAAGAGCTACGCTGGTTTTATCAAGAAGGTGCTAGTTATATTTTTCCTGATGCTTGGGAGGAATATCTGCAACCAATTCCTGTAAATGAACGAGACGATTTACTCACAGCTTATTACCAACGTTTAACTAGTCCAGATTCACAAGTTAGACGAGAAGCGGCTCGTGCTTGGTCAATTTGGGAAGCTAGTACTAGTAGGTTATTTCCTGATACGCAGCTAAAGCAAGCTTTTGGTGCAGATAATTTTGCTGATGCTTTTGCTCGAATTGAATGTCATTACTTTATTAATCAAGGATTCTTCAATTCTGAAGATCAATTACTATTAAATGTTCATCGTATCCGCCATATTCCATCGGTGATTGTCCAGGGGCGTTATGATGTGGTTTGTCCTATGGTATCAGCTTGGGAATTACATCGGGCTTGGACGGAAGCAGAATTTATTGTGGTTCCTGATGCTGGTCATTCGATGAGTGAAGCGGGGATTCGTAGTGCTTTGATTGAGGCGACGGATAAGTTTTGATATATTGTAGACGATAAGTTCCATGTAAACAGCTATCAATAATTAAGCATCGAATGCAAAGCACACAACTTTCTTTTTTTCCTAATGAAGAGGAGAATCAATCTACTAAAAAGCAAAAAAAACCAAAATTAGGACGTTATGAACGGATAAAACGTGAACTAGAAAACAATGACATAGATCCTTACAAGAAATTTATTGATGTCAATACCCCACTAATAGCAACATCTCAATATAATTTTGTGGATCTATTTTGTGGAGCAGGAGGAATTACCCAAGGACTAATACAGGCTGGATTCCAAGCTTTAGCTAGTGTAGAAACTAGTTCAATTGCTTCTGCTACACATCAAAGAAATTTTCCTCATTGTCATCATTTTTGTGGAGATATTGAACAATTTTCTCCAGAGAATTGGTTGAAACAAATTGGCTCTCCTGAAATACATCTTGTTGTTGGTGGGCCTCCTTGTCAAGGGTTTTCGGTTGCAGGTAAACGTGACCCTAAAGATCCGCGTAATCGTCTATTTTATGAATTTGTCCGGGTAGTATCAGAAATACGCCCGTGGTATGTAGTTATGGAAAATGTACCAGGAATACTAACTATCCAAAATGGAAATGTCAAGCAAGCAATTATCGAGGCTTTTGAGTCTATTGGTTATCCCAATATATCTGTAGCAATTTTAGAATCTGCTGATTATGGAATACCACAAATTAGACCAAGAGCAATTTTTATTGCTAATAGATTTGGAATGCCAAACCCTTATCCCAAGGCTCAGTTATCACCTGAAGAATATAAACCTATTGAATCAGCTATTTCTGACTTACCAGAATATACTCCGATACCAGAAATAAATCATCAATGGACTAGGCATTCACCAGAGTATATGGAACGTATTGCTCAAGTACCCCCTGGCGGTTCTTTGTATCAAAAATATGTTGATGCCTTTAAGCGTCAATATCCTGGTAAGCCAAGCATGACTGTTAAAGAAAATCATGGCGGTACTCATATTCACCCATATTTAAATAGAGTAATTTCAGCTCGTGAGATGGCAAGATTACAAACATTTCCAGATTCATTCATTTTTGAAGGGACTATGAAAAAAGCAATGTGGCAAATTGGTAATGCTGTACCGCCACGTTTAGCAGAATGTATCGGCTATGCACTAATACCTTATTTAAATAAGATTGCGCTTAATACTAAGAATAAAGTTGATGTTATTTGTATTGATCAGACTGAGTTAGTGTTTGATTAATAGCGTTACGCCATACTTCAAAATTATACCAACCACATCCAACACAACCTTCTTCTGCTTCAGCACCACGTTGATGTAGAGAAGGCCAATCTTCTCCACCTTGATACCAAAAATGGATGCCTATAGGTGTACCTCTTTTACCAGTTTTGATACAGCGCTCACAACTTCTCGATTTTAAAAGATTGTGATTACCTGATGTGTCTTTTTTTAACAATTGAAACTTTTGCTTAATTTCATCATCACTCATAGAAGTTAAGTGTGGAGGCTCACTAGCTCCCCAACGTTCCATCGGGAATCGATGATCAATTACCAATTCATGTTTTTCTCTCTGTCTTTGTTCTATTACATCTGTATAGGAATAAACTTGTAAAATTCTCTCAACTAAAGACGCTGGTATATTTGATGCGGAATTAGCTGATTTAATCTCTCCTGTCCATTGATCTCCTAAGCGTACTTGCTGACAAATTGGACAGTAATTTTTGGTCGTTTCAATTACAAGACCTGGACGACTCCTTGTCCCACGTTGTAACCCCTGAATACCTCCACCACCAGCGTACTGATTTGAGCCTATTTTCTTACCTTCACATTCCCTACAATGCCATTTTTCATCTGATAAGAGGTTAAAGACTTGTAGTTGAGTTGAGTTTTGTCTGAACTGGCGCTGAATTATCTCTACTAGATTTTGTTCTTCATTCACTGTCTTCTATCAACTTCTATTTCTAGATTTTCTAGAAGAACAGAAACACTTATGCCTAAACCATTAGCAAGGCTAACAAGAGCAGTTAGGGACGGATTTCTGACTCCGCGTTCTACACCAGATATGTATGTACGGTCTAAGTTGGCGCGTAGTCCTAATTCCTCTTGTGAAATTCCCCTCTCTATTCTGTGTTGTCTCACAAGATAACCTAAAGCACTGAGAATCTTTTGTTTCGGTTCATCCATGTGCAGATTCTCAGTGTCTATGGACTATCCGTCTACGGACGATGTGTCACATTGCAATGTATTACCTAGCTATCCAGAAAAAATGGGAGAATGAGCAGACTTCAAAATTTATCGCCATGAAATTTATTGGTGTTGATTTAGGTTGGAAGTCTCAACCGAGTGGTTTATGTTGTCTGCAATTAACTGAGGGTAAGTTAGAGATAGTTGATTTAGATCGTCAAGATGCGATCGCTCATATTTTCGCCTGGATTGATACCTGGGTGCAACCAGAAGAATCAGCCATCATTGGTGTAGATGCACCCACCCTCATACCTAACTTGACGGGAAGTCGTCTCCCTGACAAACTCACCCATAAGTATTTCGGTAAATATCACGCCGGTTGTTACCCAGCCAACCAAGGTCTAGCCTTTGCAGAACGGACTATAAATTTTGGTTTAGAATTGGAGTCTCGTGGTTTTGTCCATGCACCCACAATAGAAGCGCAAAAATTAGGCAGATATCAAATAGAAGTCTTTCCCCATCCGGCAATAGTTCAGCTATTCAGTTTAGATCGTATCCTTAAATATAAAAAAGGGCGCATCAGTGAGCGCCGCTTAGAATTAATTAAACTTTATCAATATATTGTGGATATCCTCCCCAACCTTGAGCCTGCTTTGTGTGTAAAAAAGTTGTCTCTTGGTGAAATTCCCCACACAGGTGCAGAACTGAAAGCTGCCGAAGATAAACTAGATAGCTTAATTTGTGCTTACGTAGCTGCTCATTGGTGGTATTGGGGAGAACAACGTAACCTAGTATTAGGCGATCGCACTACTGGTTACATTGTCATCCCCAGAAACATTGGGAGTGGGGAGTAGGAGAAGAACTAGGAATCGGGGCAGGGTGCAGGGGGAAAAGGCGAAAGCTCTCGCCCTTGCTCCCTGCGCCCTGCTTCCCTGCTCCTTTACTCAGCCCAAGCAATCAATCTGGGTTCATAAGGACTAGACAGGTGTGGGTGTTTTGGCAATACGCGCAAAGACAAGCCTTGTAAACCAGAGGTGGTATACAGAATATTGGCAGTATAAACACTTAATCCATTAGTATCTTGTCCTTGATAATCCATGACGACAGGTACAGCGTTGACAATATCACCATTGGCATCAATGGAACCTTGATATAATTCGACTTGGACATCATCATTGTTTAATGTTGTCAAATCTACTTTGGCTTTGACTGCAACGGTTTGATTAACTTCAATATCTGCACCTGCGGATACATCGATATCTTTGATTTTGATATTAAACCAGTGGTCACTAAGTTTTGCTTTCCAATCGGCTAATTCCTTAGCTGGGGCATAATTATCAGATGTTACCGTGTGATAGCGATCGCTTGCGGGGAAGTAAGCCCGTTGTGCATATTCTCGCACCATCCGCGCTGTATTAAAAAACGGACAGTTTAACCGGATAGCGTCTTTCATTTTGGCAACCCAAGGTCTGGGTAAACCATCAATATCGCGGTGGTCGTAAAATAAGGGTACGACTTCTTTTTCCAGTAAATCGTAGAGAGCATTGGCTTCTACTTCATCCTGGTAGTTGGGATCGTCGTAATTTTCCCCATGTCCAATTGCCCAACCGGTGCGCACGTAATCGGCTTCATCCCACCAACCATCTAACACACTCAAGTTAGGTAAGCCATTCATGGCGGCTTTCATACCGCTAGTACCGGATGCTTCTCTGGGACGGCGGGGTGTGTTTAACCAGATATCACAACCAGCAACCATCAGCCGAGAAATATGAATGTCGTAGTTGGGAACAAACACTATTTGTTTTTCTAAGTGTTGTTCATGGATAAAGTGATTAATTTCGCGGATAAGTTCTTTCCCCGGAATATCTTTGGGGTGGGCTTTACCAGCAATGACAAATTGTACTTTGCGGTCTTTGTTGCTTAGTAAAATGCGTTTAATGCGTTCAATGTCGCGCATCCACAGGGTAGCGCGTTTGTAAGTGGCAAAGCGGCGGGCAAAGCCTATAGTCAAGGCATTAGGGTCGAGAACTTCTTGGGCTTGGACAATTTCGGAGGCCGAAGCACCGCGATCGCGTAGATGTTTGACCAAATGGTCACGCACATACAGTATCATGTCCAAGCGGCAACGCTCGTGATTGCGCCATAATTCCTCATCGGGAATTGCCTCCATCCGTTCCCATAATGGGCTATCTGGTGGTGCTGATGACCAATTTGGCCCCAGGTAGCGATCGTATAATTCCTGAGTTGATTTAGCAACGCAACTACGGGCATGAACACCGTTAGTAATTGCCGCAATAGGTACTTCCTCAACAGGAACCTTTTTCCACAAACCTTGGAACATTTGCCGGGAAACCACACCGTGTAACTGGGCTACACCATTAGAAAATGTCGCCATTTTCAACGCCAGCACCGCCATACTGAACGGCCCAGATAAATCACCTGTATTTTCTCGCCCCAGTCCTAAAAATTGCTCTTTGGGTAAGCCAAAGATGTCTGCATAGTAACCAAGGTAATACATAATTTTGTCCGGAGGGAACAGGTCAATTCCTGCCGGTACAGGTGTATGGGTAGTAAAGATATTGCTAGAGCTAACTACTTGTTTAGCTTCCGCATAACTCAATCCCTCTTGTTGAATCAACAAACTGATGCGTTCTAGGGCCGAGAAAGCAGCATGACCTTCATTCATGTGGTAAGCCGTGACTTGATAACCCAAGGCTTTCAACATTTGTACACCACCAATACCCAACATAATTTCTTGGTGGATACGCATATCGATGTCGCCACCATAGAGTTGATCTGTGATGTCGTGGTCGTATGGGTTATTAGGCTCAATATTTGTGTCCAGCATATACAGGGGTACTGTTCCCACCTGTACCCGCCAAACTCTGGCATATACCTTGCGTCCTGGGTAATCTACCGCAATCCGCAGTTCGGAACCGTCGGGATTGCGTTCTAGGTGCAATGGCATATTGTAGAAATCGTTAATCGGATAACGTTCTTGCTGCCAGCCGTCGGCATTGAGATACTGGGCAAAGTAGCCTTGCTGGTACAGTAAACCCACACCGACCAAAGGTAGCCCTAAATCACTAGCTGATTTCAGGTGATCTCCTGCCAGAACGCCCAAACCACCAGAATAAACCGGTAGACAATCTACCAGTCCAAATTCAGCCGAAAAATAGGCGTAACATTCTTTTGGCTTCTGACTGCGCTGCTTTTGATACCAGCTGCGCTCTTGTAAATAGTCCTCTAATTGACGGTTGGCACGATCTAGCTGTGCCAGGAACCCTTCATCTTCCACGACTTCCAAAAGCCGACCTTGACTGATTGTACCCAGCATTAATACGGGGTTGTGATGGCTAGATTCCCACAAATCTGGGTCTAAGCGTCGAAATAAATCTTTGGTCTCAACATTCCAATCCCAGTGTAAATTATACGCCAGTCGCCGCAATGGTTCAAGTCGCGGAGGCAAAGAAGGAGAAACGTTGAATGTGCGAATCGGCTGCATAGGTTAGCAAAGCTCCTAGTTTAGCTATGGATATTGTTCACTGTCTTTCCCCAATGTTGCCAATTCTTTATACTATGTTTGTAAAATTGCCATGACTTTGTTAAGGAATGGAAATATTCCCGTCTACAGTTTGTATCCTTTGTGGTGAAGGTGTTTTTCCTGGGCCTCTGGCTGTAGATCCTGATACCTAAACTCAGAAAATTTAAAGATTTTCTTAAGAATTATTTAATTGTCAGTAGTGAGTTGCTTGTGTGAATTAAGTAAAGCGACGTTAATAATTCAAGGTTTGTAATATTCATGTAGTGTATTGTCGTAGACAAAAGCTCTGCGAATACTACGAATTCAACTACAGTTATTTGACATTGCTGAACATGGTTCATACTACCATCTACTTATTTATTTGTTAGTAAAAATTTATCCTATTTTGCGGTTTTAAAGTATTTAGAAAAATTGTAAGTCTAATTTTTCATAATAGCTCTGATAAGTCTGATCTGATACCTAAATGACGTTGATAACTTCCTGAAATTTCAATTAAATATATACTTGTATTTAGTCAATAAATAATCTGTGAAAAATTAATTCAGCAATATGTAGCCATATTTACATAAAAACCCATTTTTGTGATGAGCAACACATCAAATTTATCAGACATAAACAATATTAAATAAACTATTTCTTGAGGGTGAGACACTGAAAATAAAATGTGTTATGCTGGTGAGCAATTATTATTGTCAAAATCCATTCATTTAACCATACTCTTGATTAGATTGGTTTGTAAATCATCAGTGTGCAACATGATGAAAGCAGCATACTCTAAAAATTCGTTGCCGGAGAGTCGTCATAGCAATCGGGGAAGCGCTTACTTGTTTGCACCGATGGTAAATTTTAATGTGATGGCTGAAGTTGGAGATAATCCACCATAACTTGGTTCTATTGAGATAAAAGACCAAGTAACATTCAACACAAATTACATTTTGATATATAGGCAATTTTTTTGACAAAATTTTAATTAGTCTGTGCAGAATGTAGTTCAGTTGACAAAAGCTTGTTAAATTGGTTTATGAAAAAATAATTGGCTGAATATGAAGCAGATGCCAGGCTAAAAAGTAATACGGCAATCTGTTCCTATTAACTAATAACAGTTCAATTAGTCGCACTCAAATATCCAAACTTACAATTGAATAGTTTGAGGTTAGACACTGTAATGACTTGAGTATTAGCTTTGGTATTGATGGAAACAGAAACAGCAATATCATAGCTCAAATTGATAGGTAAATACTGTTAATATGTCTTGTCATAAACAAGACATCTGACAAAATTGAGATGCTGGAAAACTGCATATTGTTTTTGGTATTTCCTGCAAAAATTACTGATGTCATAAACCTATAGCTTGGCTCCAAAATACTTGGAAGCATATCCAAATTGGTGGGTATATTTATTATGTATCAATACCCATTAGATTTAATACTGGATAAATATCAGGATAATTAGCACTACAAAAAAAGATACATATCCAACACATCAGCAAAATTCTTCACACCATTCATCGGATAAATTAATTATGAATAATCAGAGATATTCTGCAAAATTCCAGCGATTCCAAGAACTTTTGGCAATCACTGCATTCGGGAATATCCCCACACTGCTACTAGGAACAAAATTAAGAAATATCGTATATCGAACTATTTTTGCTCACATGGGTAGCTCAGTAAATATTCAACATGGAGTGGAATTTATCAGCGCCCGTAATATTGAAATTGGCAATGGTGTACATCTATTTAAAGGCGTACGTCTTGATGCTAAGGGAGACTCCAATAATAAAATTTGTTTAGCGGATGGAGTAGCAATTGAGCGCAACGTTGATATAGGGTGTTTAGACAATACTTGTATTCACATTGATGTGGAAACCTTCATTGGTTCTAATGTCTGTATTGCTGGGCCAGGAGATATCAAAATTGGTAAGCGTTGCATGATTGCCGCCCATTCAGGTATATATGCGAACAATCACAATTTCACAGATCCGATATTGCCGATCAAATACCAAGGTGTGACTCGCAAAGGTATTGTGATTGAAGATGATTGTTGGTTAGGACATGGAGTAGTAGTATTAGATGGCGTAACTATTGGTAAGGGAAGTGTGATTGGTGCAGGCGCAGTAGTTACCAAAGATATTCCTCCATTATCCGTGGCTGTAGGTGCGCCTGCACGAGTGATCAAAAGCCGTATTGCCCAAGATTTAGTGACATCCGGTGATTAGTAGGAACTGGGGATTGGTAATTGGAGATTGGGTATTAGGTGAGTTGAGGGTGCATTTGCGAACCTCTATCCATTAACCTTTAGTAGTTTATCTTCCAGACGGGAAACCTCTGTCTGAAGAAAACGTCACAAGATGAACTAGTCAATCAATTTTGGATTTTAAATTTGCGATTGTTGGATTGACCCCGACCACAAGGGACAATCGATTTTCGACCTTGGATTACCGATTTTGGAGTGAATCATCTTCTAATCCAAAATTTAAAATTCTGCGGGACGGGGCTTGTAGCTTGCTTCTCCGTATGAGTACCAAAAACTAATCCAAAATCTAAAATTGGCACGGTCAACAACTATATTTAGCGAAGGTCATCTACAAAGTTATAAAAACTGAGCATCAGCCAGAAAGCCAAACTATCTCACGCCTAAAGAGATGCAGCTGAACATGGTCTTAAGCCTCACTGTAGCCCTCTCAAAAAGTAACGAGATGCGGGTAATATAAAGGAACTACCTTTTCTGCATGGCAGATACTGAGGACAAAGCTCTACCTTTTGGAGATATCGCAGATGCTCACTTTAAAAATCGCTGTTTATATTGTTGTTGGTTTCTTTGTGGCTATCTTTGTCTTCGGATTCTTGTCTAATGACCCAGCTCGTAACCCCGGTCGTCGGGATTTAGAGTAAAAGCCAGACAATTGATCCGTGACCGCCGGAAGTTAGAAAACATCAGACTGAACAAACACTACCTGCCAACGATTTTTCTTTTGCAGTGTAGTGTCTCCCTCCGGGGAGGTTAGTAAGCCGAAGGTGAATTCATTCCGGCTATTAATTGGCTATTTGTTAGGTTGATTGTGTCCCAATATGCTTCATCCAGTTCTGCCGCCTGCACCGCCTCCTCTTGTTGAATCCATACAACCTGCAAATTCCACTCCATCTGCTAGTGAAAGTCAATTTCATTTAGTTAGTGAAATTGATCCCAGCAGCCAAAACACGCAAGAAACTGCCAAATCGCCAAAAAAACAGAGCCAAAGCTCAACTGTAGAGAAAACAGAAGATTCTTTGCAGTTTCCTAGTTCTACTAGTAATACGACAGATAATTTAATCACAGATCCCGTTCTAACAAAACCCAGTACACCAGAAACTTTTACCCCAGAATTTACTCCTCTAACCGCTTCTAATAGTGCTGTTAATTTGGGTCAACCCCAGGGAATTGGTTATTCTGTTCAGAACGAGATAGATTCTAATTCGCAAGTTTTTCCTACAGCAACAAAGCCCCAGAATTTATCCCCTCAAAAAGCGCCAATAGCATCGGCATTGACTAAGCAAGAACAGAAAGACCAAGTTACTGTTCAACAGACTGGGGACAAAATTAATATCTCTGTATCTGCTGCTGATCAGGTAGTTACTAATCAACCAATTCAAAATGTAATTGAGTTTAAGTCTCGTAACTCAGTAAATAAGCTTTCAATACAAACTGTCACATCACCATCTATTAGCCCACAAGCACAGTTACCAACACCAAATCAACCATCTCCTATCCCCAACAATACACTACCAGCCCGCCAGAGAATTGTAGAAGTGACTTCAGATAGGCAGGAGTACGATGAGCAAAGACGCATCATCACTGCTGAGGGGAATGTATTAGTGCGATTTGATGGAGCAGTGCTGGATGCCGATCGCGTACAAGTCAACTTGGATAACTTAATTGCCGCCGGGGAAGGGGATGTAGTCTTAACAAGAGGCGATCAGGTATTACGGGGACAACGCTTTACCTATAATTTTGTCCAAGACAGTGGGGAATTAGAAAACGGTAGTGGGGAAATCAACGTACCCTCAGCATCACAAGATTTTGCTTTCTTACCCACGGATATTACAGCTGGTGGAGTGCCACAACAACCACCAGGCGATCGCATTCGGACTGACCAACCTCTGACTAATGTCAGTAGTCCTGGTGGTATTGAATTTACAGTCGGGGGTGGAAGCGATGCTAGCAATCTCCCTCCCCCAAAAACTGGGGGTGAGGTGAAGCGCATCAGGTTTGAAGCCAGCCAAATTGAGTTCTATCCCCGTGGTTGGCAAGCCCGAAATGTGCGACTCACAAATGATCCATTTTCGCCCCCAGAATTGGAATTACGGGCAGATACAGTCACCGTAACGCGGGAGGCTCCCTTAATTGATCGTGTGACTACACAACGACAGCGCCTAGTCTTTGACCAAGGTTTGACTCTACCAATTCCCATAGATCAGCAGAAAATTGACCGTCGAGAACGAGATGCAACACCATTTATTGTCTCTCCTGGCTACGATGGCGATAGGCGGGGTGGTGTGTTTATTGAGCGTGGTTTTACACCCATTAATACAGACAATACTAGCTTGCAAATTACACCCCAATTCTTTGTACAAAAAGCGATACAAGGAGATGCTAATGTAGCAGAGTTATTTGGTGTCAAAGCTAGATTAAATTCTGTATTAAGTTCACGGTCTGTAGTGGAAGGGATTGGAGAACTCACTAGTTTTAACTTTGATGAGCTAGATGAGAATTTAAAGGCGAGTGTGCGTTTACGCCAAGCTTTAGCCGATAGCAATCCTCACGTAGTGAATTGGGAATATAGCTACCGTGATCGCCTCTACAACGGTACACTTGGTTTTCAAACAGTCCAAAGTAGTTTGGGTGGTGTAATTACTTCTCCAGTTATTCCTCTGGGAAAATCTGGGATTAATCTTAGCTATCAAGCAGGCGCACAGTATATCAACGCCAATACCGACCGCTTAGACTTGCTAGACCCAATCCGTACCAATGATCGGATTTCTCTTGGTCGTTTACAAGGTAGCGCCGCCCTCAGCACAGGATTTTTGCTGTGGCAAGGAAAACCACTACCACCCACAGCCACAGAAGGTTTAAGATATACACCTACTCCTGTCGTTCCTTATTTACAGGCGATCGCTGGTGTTACGGGTACTACGAGTTACTACACTAATGGCGACAACCAAAGCACCCTAATTGGTACAGTTGGTTTAGTAGGGCAACTTGGTCACTTTTCTCGCCCCTTCCTAGACTACACCGCTTTTAATATCCGCTACTCCCAAGGTTTAACTAGTGGTCTATCACCCTTTTTGTTTGACCGCTATGTTGATGACAAAGTACTAAGTGCCGGCATTTCGCAGCAAATTTACGGCCCTTGGCGCTTGGGTTTTCAAACATCAATTAACTTAGACACGGGTAGGGAAAGTAGTACCGACTACATTGCTGAATATAGCCGACGCACCTACGGAATTACCCTGCGCTACAATCCAGTACTAGAATTAGGTGCATTTAGCATCCGCATTAGTGACTTTAACTGGACTGGTGGCACAAATCCATTTTCTGATGGCGAAGTTAGACCTGTTGTCGGTGGTGTACGTCAGTAATGAAGACTACCTTTTTTGATAAACCACTGACAACTAACTATTGACTATTTAAAGGTAAAGTAATTGTAAATGTAGTACCAATACCTTCTTGAGAGCTAATATTAATTCTGCCATTGTGGGCTTCGACGCATTTTTTTACTATTACTAAACCTAGCCCAGTACCCTGAATTGACTGAGAATTGGAAGCTCGATAAAATGATTCAAATAGATGAGCTTGGTCTGCTATGGGAATACCAATACCTTCGTCTTGAATCCGAAAAATTGCTACACCTCCAGTTTGATCACAAGTTAACTCAAACCTAATAGTTTCATTTTGGGGAGAATACTTGACGGCGTTAGAAAGTAAATTCACAAATATGTAATGTAATAGTCTTTCATCCATGCACGCATCTGTAGAGTCACCGTGACACGTAAAAATTATTTCATGTCCACTAATCTCTACGGTTGTAAATTCTTCTATTAATTCTTGACAAAATTCTTTCAAATTCAATTTTTCCAGGTTACATTCAACTTTTCCTGCTTCAGATTTACCCATGAATAGTACATCTTCCATTAGTAATTTCATGGATTGCACAGCACCTTTAATTCTTTTAATATATGTATTTTTCTTATTTTCTGTTAAATTTTGCCCTTGCAATTCTATAAGCTCTATTGCTGTTTGAATTACACTTAAGGGATTGCGAAATTCATGAGAAACCGTGGAAATGAACAAAGATTTAAGATTATTTAGTTCGCGTTCTTTTTGCAATGCTTTCTCTAGTAATTCTGTTTGTCGTCGTTCGCTGAGATCCCAAAAAACAATTACCACACCATTTAGTTGGTTAGGTACTCCCATAATGGGTGAAGCACTATCCCCAATTGGTACTCTTCTACCATCTTTAGTAATTAAAGATGTAAACTCTTCTAAATAAACAACTTTTTGTTCTCTGATAACTCTCGTGACTGGGTTTTCTAAAACCGTTTCTGTAACTTCGTCAACAATATTAAAAATGTTGGATACGTCATTTCCTAAAGCATCTGTTTGATGCCAACCAGTCAGCACTTCGGCGGCTGGATTCATAAATGTGACATTTCCACGCTCATCGGTGGCGATAACAGCATCACTAATCGAATTTAAAAGCGTTGCTAACCGATCGCGATTTTCTCGTATGTCACGTTCTAAGCGATGTTTTAGCAAACCTATTTCAATAGCAATACGTAAATCTTTGGAGTTAAATGGTTTTAAAATATATCCAAATGGTTGGGTAATTTTCGCTCTTTGCAAGGTATTGTCATCACCGTAAGCAGTTAGGAAGATAACAGGAATATCTAAATGCTCACGAATATAACTAGCAGTAGTGATACCATCCATGTCACCTTTGAGGATAATATCCATGAAAACTAATTCTGGTTTAGTATCTATTGCTTTAGCGATCGCCGCTTTCCCAGAAGACGCTGTACCTGTAACAATGTAACCTAATTGATTAAGTTGACTAGCAATAGTTCTAGCTACAATCACTTCATCTTCAACAACTAAAATTTTGACTTGCTCCATTGTGAATTAATGCGGAAATTGAATTTTAAATGTAGTTCCGGGTTGACGTTCGATGCTCACAGTACCTTCTAGTTGTTCTGTTGCTAAATCATAAACTAACGAAAGACCTAAAGAATCTGTATAACGCCAATCTAAATTATCTGGTAAACCGATACCATTGTCTTTAATAGTCATCTCAATGTTTTTATCTACCTTTTGTAAATCAATTTTTATCTTGCCTGTTTCTTTTCGAGGAAAAGCGTGCTTGAGGCAATTCGACAGTAGTTCATTGATAATTAAGCCACAGGCAATAGCTTGATCAACGCTCAAATTAATCGGACTAAGATTAGTTTCTAAACTTATTTTTCCTGGTTCTACTTGATAGGATATTAAAATGCTAGTGGCTAAATTATTGATATACTCAACAACATCAAGTTGTCCAATATTGGGAGAAGTATATAAATTTTTGTGAATCATGGAGATTGACTCAACCCGGTTTTGGCTTTCTCGCAGAGTTCTAATTAATTCAGGGTCTTTGAGTGTTTGGGAATGAAGTAGTAATAGTCCAGAAACTATTTGCAAATTATTTTTAACTCGATGATGAACTTCTTTGAGTAAAACTTCTTTTTCCGCTAAGGCGCTTCTTAAGCGAACTTCTGCTTTTTGACGTTCAGCCAATTCATTTTGGGCTTGCTGAAATATGCTCGATTGTTGGATAGCGATCGCAATAGGGACGGAAAGTTGATCAAGTAAGTCTAGTTCTTGTTCTTCCCATTCCCTTGGAGCCGAACATTGATGCGCTATTAACAAACCCCAAAGCTGAGTTACAGTATTACCTCCACTAACTTCTAACAGAATGGGTACAACTAAGTTAGCTTTAACCTGAAACTTTTCTAATAAATTCAGATGACAATTAGTGAGTCCTGCTTTATGTATGTTAGCGATCGCCCTTTTGCGTCCTTGGCGATAATCCACTCCTGCTCCTGTCTGGAAACAATTATCTTCAATCTCTGAGCCTAGAGCAACTATCCAGCCAGGATTTACTGATTCTGCTACAATTTCACCGCTCATATTTGGGGCAAATTGATAAACCACAACCCGATCAACCCCAAGCAAGTCTTTGATTTCTTTGACTGTAGCATCAAGAATATCTTGCAAATTCAACGATTGACGAATCCTTTGAGCAACCGCACGCATTAATCGTTCTCGCTCGATTTGCCCTTTCAAAGCCTGCTCAGTTTGCTTCCTAGCGGTAATTTCTTTGCCGATACTAATGATTTGACCGTTGGGAAGTTTCACATTTGTCCAAGAGGTATCTAGCAACCGCCCATCTCGTCCGTGAGTTCTAAAATCGCTCCAAACACGTTCCGCAGAATGAATAAAATTGATGACAAATTGACGATATTCAGGTTGAGGATATAACTCTGTGAAAATATCAAGAGTTTGATAATCTCTTAAACTCCAACCTAAAAGACGCTCTAATTCTTGATTTACCCATTGCACCTGACCTTCAGGACTCATGAGTGCAATCATCAAGGGTATACCAGTAAAAATACTTTGTAAGAGCGCATTTTGTTCTTGCAGTTTAGCTTCGACATTTTTGCGTTCTGTGATGTCGTAGAGGACAGTTAAAATTGCATATTCATTGTTGAAATTTAAGTATTGAATCGAAGCGATCGCCCAAAATGAAGTTCCATCATATCTTTTGAATTTAATATCATAATTCTGGAGTGAACCATTTTGGCTTAGAGCTTTTAAAACTTGCTGTTGATGTTCTGGATGTTGATACAATTCTGAAACATTTCGATTGACTACATCTTTTGTAGATAACTGGAATGTTTGCAAAAATTCTGAATTAGTATATAAAATTAAGCCATCATAAACGCGAGAAATGACTAATGGTACAGGAATTGCTTCTAGAATTGTTCTGAATCTATTTTCACTTTCTTGCAGATTTCGTTCTATTTGGATATGTTCAGTAATATTTCTGACATCAACTAAAAAGGCTGCATCATCTGCGTATTGTATATTATTTATAGCTATTTTAACATCAATATTCTGTCCATTTTTTAAGTGATGCTGACATCTCATCACACATGGAAATTCAACACTTATTTGTTCTATATTTTTAATTAAATTAGATACAAATTCTGGCGGAAAAACTTTAGTTATCTGTATTTGTAAAAACTCTTCCTGCGAGTAACCATATTGTAGAATAGCAGCTTGATTCACTTCTAAAATTTGCAGAGTCTGCCGCTCACATATCCACATTGGACGGGGATTATTCTTAAATAAGAGATGAGCATCTAAGGGGCTTTTATTAGTAATTTGCTGGCGGTGAAACTCTAATTGTCTCATTATTTGACGTGCTAATCGCTTTAATATTTCTTCTTCCCGCAAACTCAAGTTACGAGGAGTGAAATCTATCACCGCTAGACAACCCAAAGCAAAACCATCGGAGTTAATTAAGGGAACTCCTGCATAAAACCGAAAATAGTGTGGCTTTGGCGATGAACTACTGTCGTTCGTAGACCATTGCACAAGAGAATTTTCTGTAAATCGTTCATCTTGCCAAGTATCTGGAATAATCAATATGTCATTATGCAGAATTGTATGAATGCCAAAACAGATATTACGTGGTATTTCTAATTCATTAATTCCTACTTTTGATTTAAACCATTCCCTTTCGGAATCTAAAAGACCTATCAGAGCAATTGGTGTATTACAAGTGTCAGCAGCAATACTTACCAGATCGTCAAACACTTCTTCTGGTGGTGTATCTAAAATCTGATATTGATAGAGCGCTTCTAAGCGTTGGCCTTCACTGTCTGGTAACAACATTATTACTTTTATTATTAATAATTTGTGATATAATGTGTCGCTAACAAGCAATCACAGATTAGTATTGAATTAATTTATAAAATTATTTTAAATTATTCCACACATAACTTAGTCATCTAATACTGTGACCCAGTTATTTTGGTGAAAAATATTAATGTTGCGATCGTCAACTATGGAGTGAGCTTATCGCAAAAATTAAACCTATGTCAATGGATGATTGGAGTTAGTCAAAATGTTTTATTACTAAAAAAATCATTATTTACCAGTACTTCTATCAGAATAAAGTCGGTACTTGCAAGGAAAATAATTACTCTTGTTAGAAATTTTATATACATGAGGATTATATATAATGTTTATTTAAATAAATAATGGATATTATCCTTTTCCTTGACTATAAGTAAATGATTTATAGGATTAGTATTTGATTTTTTAAATATGAGTAGGGTGAACATTGCCTACCGTATCATGGTTTTAGTGAATGGCGCGTAGCTGCGCTAAAGAGGGATTTAATTTGTCATATCACGTAGTTTTGGGAATCCCTTCCTCTTTAGCGCTTGTGTAATTTTAGAACTAAAACTCTATCCCTTCATCTCATCTTGGTCGTCCTAAAGTTGTGATGTAAAGAACTGCTTCATCATCAGGAATACCTAATACTTCATTTACTTGGTCATCGAAGAAGCCACCAATACCACTGACACCTAAATTCAGTTGAATCGCGGCTAAATTCAAGCGTTGTCCTAAATGTCCGGCATCCATGTGTAAGTAGCGATAAACACGATCGCCATATTGAGTGATTGCTGATTTTAAATCGGCTGTATGAAAAAGTACTGCGGCGGCATCTCGCCCAAGTTCCTGTCCTAAACAGAGGAAGTGTAACTCTCGACGGAAGTTCTTAAACCGGATTTGCCTTAATTCTTGGGCTTTGGGTGCGTAATAATAACAACCAGCTTCCAGTCCTTGGACTCCGCAGACAGCAATAAAGGTTTCGATTAAATTTAAATCAAAATAGTCTGGGGAATTATCTAGACTTTGGTCGATATAATTTTGGGGTTGATAGGTAAAATCGAGTAAAGCTTTGAGTTCATCGAAGGTCAGCTCGTCACCATTATAAGCACGGGTAGAACGTCGCTTGTGTATGGTGATTTCCAAATCTGACAGCTTTTCTCCCCAATATATAGGTGTAGAGGCGGTAGGAATCTTCAGGCAGAAAGGAAAATTGTATTTGTCCTCCAAGGATCTTTCTTGTGTAACTGTTGGTAAATTTAGCTTGCCGGTAATACCAGCCGAAATTTGAGTATGGCGATGAAAATATTTCAGCAGTTCACCATCAGGAATCTGAGGATAATTAGTTTCTGTAGCTGAGGGAAGGGCTGTACATCCTGGTGATAGATTTTGCTTAATATCTAATAAATCTGCCAGAGGTAACACAGCGATCGCTCCCTCCTGTAACGGATCGATATATAGTAAATCATTGACAGCCTCATCGATAAAACCACCAATCAAGTGAGGACGATAATCAGTGATAGCAGCCGCTAATTCGATATTACCCAAAAGATGTCCCGTATCTAGGCAAATTCGACGATAAGCCCGGTCTTCATATCGCCACGTCGAACGATAAAAAACCGCCGTGATAATAATTGCCAATTGAGTATTTTCTAAAGCATGATGCCAAAAACAAGCCTCTTGTAAACCTTGCCAAACATCGCTTTCCCAATAGTGCATCAGGGAATGAGTCCGACATTGGTAGTTATATAGCCCTGGTGGTAATAGTGGTGTACCACGGGATACTACATACATCTCTGCCGGATACAACCCCCCCGCACTGGGTGCAGCACGTAAATACACCGTACTTCCCATCGAAGGCATTCTGGCAGTTAGCCCATAACTACGAAACAGTAACCGCGATAGCCTTTGCCACCATTGACTATGAGGGTCATTGATAAATGCCTCTGGTGTTTCTTGCAAGTAGGGTTTGAGGTCAATAGCAGAACCGATTTTATACTCTTTAAAAGGCACTGGCTGTTTAGTCCAATCTAACCTCTGACTTTTGGAAGCAATAGTCTCAGGGTCGTATTTAGTACGTTCGTGATAATGTTGAGCAATTGATTGGTGTATTTCTGGCATAGTACTTTCAATACCCTTATGACATCCTCATTTTGATCTTGGCATTCATCAGTCCCATTATTTCGTGTTAATTAGTACATTCCTCGGAAATCCGATTGTGTAAAGAGACAGGGAGCAGGGGAAAATAAAACTGACCCATGACCAATGACCAATGACTAATGACTAATTAGATGATTACGCCGCCAACGGTAAAAGCCATAGACTCCAGCAGCTAAAATCAACAAATAGGGACTGTAGACCATTAACCAAATACCCAACTTGAGTAAGCTGACAGTGAAATTCCCCAGGGAAGAAGTAGATTTATTCCAAGTTTCTTGTATCTGCAAAGTTACCGCACGTTGAGGACTAGTACTAGAGACGGCTGCTTTGAGATTTAGAGTAATAGTGGAATAGGCGACTTGATTTTGTAAGTTTTTCAATTGAGCATCGATTTGTTCAATTGATTGTCTAACATTACTGAGTTCTTGAGCAACAGTGAGTACATCTCTGACAGAACCTGCCCGATCCATAATTTTTTGCAAGTTGGCTTCAGTTTTGCGTAAATTAATTAATCTGGCTTGGAAATCTACCAATTGATTCCCTACATCTTCCACAGTGATATTACGGTTTTCAACTGTGCCTAATTTAGCTAAATCTGCTAATGTTGGTTCTAGTAAATTCTGCGGCACTCTTAGCTGTATCGTGGCGGTATGACGGGCATTTTCTTTTGTAGGTTGTTGTTCCTTTAAACCGATTAAGTCTCCCTGCTGGTGAGTAAGAATTTGCGTGACTGTATCAATACTTTTATCTACAGAGTTGACAATCACAGTTATCGCCGCTTTTTTAATGAGTTGCGGACGGGAACGGGGTACGGGTGCAGCTTCCGCCTTTTGTACCACATTATCAGCAAGCCTAGAAGCGGGTAAAGATGCAGCTTGATTGGTTACATTACCTGGAGGTAATGCTTGATTGGACGGTACAGGAATAGACGAGCAACTTGTAAAAATTACTCCTCCCAACAAAGCACTGACAAATAAAGTTGATTGACGTGGTAAAAGAGTGAAAGTTTGCATAATCTATTCCTAGATAGTTGGAATTAACCATCAGTATTACTGAAAGCAAAATCTAAACTAGGGATTGTTGCAATTTATGTAACACATAAGGAAAAAATATATCTCCTAGATGAATTGTCAAAACCTCTCTAACCAGCTAATAGATAGTTAGTGGTGCTATGAAATAAAGCGAAAAGCATGGAAACTAAACAGCTAGGAAAAACAGGTGTATCTGTCAGTGCAATTGGTTTGGGTGGAATGCCAATGTCGATATATAATCGACCCCCAGAATCAGATTCCATTCAAGTTATCCACCGAGCTTTAGATTTAGGGATTACATTCATTGACACCGCCGATTCTTATTGCAAGGATGAGTCAGACAAGCACCACAATGAACGGCTAATTCACAAAGCACTAGCCAGTTATCATGGTGATGTTAGCCAAGTGATTGTGGCGACCAAAGGCGGTTTAATGCGTCCTAATGAAAGCTGGACACGCAACGGAAATCCAGAACATCTGCGTCAAACCATTCGTGTTAGTTTTGAGGCTTTGGGCGGTGAAAAACCTATTGATGTTTGGCAATACCACTCCCCAGATCCGGAATATACTATCGAAGCATCACTTGCGCCGGCAAAAGAAGCTGTGCAGGAAGGTTTGGTTAGATTTGTAGGAGTTTCCAACTTTTCTGTAGAACAAATTAAACGAGCGCGGGATGTGGTGGATATTGTCTCAGTGCAGAATCAATACAGCCCTTGGGAAAGACAGCCAGAAAAAGACGGAGTTTTACAGTATTGTGAACAGGAAGGCTTGACATTTTTACCTTGGAGTCCGTTTGGTGGTCGTCGTCGCCATCAAGATTTACAAGATATTCCAGCGATCGCGGAGTTAGCCAAAACCAAAGGCGTATCGGTATACTCTATTGTATTAGCCTGGTTACGTGCCAAATCCCCCGCAATTTTGCCCATCCCCGGCGCCAGTAAAATATCCAGCATCGAAGATTCAGTCAGCGCCATTAATGTCAAACTAACTGACGAAGAGGTACAGAATATTTAGTCCATAGTCCAAAGACCTTATCAACTACTTGTACCCCTGGTAACACAATTTGGGGTAAAATCAAAGACTTGCCAATAAATGATGCTTGCTGACAGGAGATGCTTGTATGGCCCGGATGTATTATGACGAAGATGCCAATTTAGACCTTTTGGCTGGAAAAACCATTGCAATTATCGGCTATGGTTCTCAAGGTCATGCCCACGCTTTAAATTTAAAAGATAGTGGATTGAATGTGATTGTGGGGCTATATCCGGGTAGCAAGTCAGCAGAAAAAGCCCAAGCAGCTGGTTTAACGGTGAAAAGTGTGGCTGATGCTGCTAACGTTGCTGACTTCATCATGATTTTGTTACCCGATGAAGTGCAGAAAACAGTTTACAAAAACGAAATTGAACCCAACCTGCAAGCAGGAAATGTGTTAGCTTTCGCCCACGGTTTCAATATTCACTTTGGGCAAGTTGTACCACCTGCGGATGTAGATGTAGTGATGGTAGCGCCAAAAGGCCCTGGGCATTTGGTACGACGGACTTATGAACAAGGACAAGGTGTACCAGCGCTGTTTGCGGTTTATCAAGATGCTAGTGGCAAGGCACGCGATCGCGCATTATCCTATGCTAAAGGTATCGGTGGTACTCGTGGCGGTGTTTTGGAAACAACTTTCCGCGAAGAAACTGAAACCGATTTGTTCGGCGAACAAGCTGTATTGTGCGGTGGTTTGAGTGCTTTAATCAAAGCCGGTTTTGAAACTTTGGTAGAAGCAGGTTATCAACCAGAACTAGCTTATTTTGAATGTCTGCACGAAGTTAAGTTAATTGTTGACTTAGTGGTAGAAGGCGGTTTAGCTAAAATGCGTGACAGCATTTCCAATACTGCTGAATATGGTGATTACACCCGTGGGCCTCGGATTGTTAACGAACAAACTAAAGCCGAAATGCGGAAGATTCTCAGCGAAATTCAATCAGGGCAATTTGCGCGGGAATTTGTGTTAGAAAACCAATCTGGTAAACCCGGATTTACTGCTATGCGCCGTCAAGAAGCTGAACACCCAATTGAAGAAGTTGGTAAAGACTTACGAGCAATGTTTAGTTGGTTGAAGAAAGTTTAAAACATTCTTTTAAATTGCTAATCAAGACGCAACAGCAACCAAAACTGCTTTGCGTCTTTGTTTTTTTGGTGTTAAATTGTCAGCAAAATACTAAATTTAAATTTATGGCAAACCATAAGTTTCAACCAGTGCTGAGTATACTTGCTGTTTTACTATTGACTTATCCACTTACTCAAGCGCAAGCACAGCCACAACAAAGACTTTTACCCTTCTTTGATAATGAAAATAATCCTGTTCCTGTAGGTTTTCCTAGAGGACAGCAGGTAGATATCACACCACCACCACCACAGTTAAATTCCTTTGATCAAGCTGTAATAAAAACCTGTGGCCCTATCGGTACGAAAGTTAGCCCTAATAAATTTAAACAGTTATTATCTACCTATCCCAATATCTTACAAAGGCTGCAAAAAGTTAGTGGTGGTGAACTACGTCCGGGGCGCCAAAAAAAGGCTCAATTTCTCGAAGACTTAACTAATATTTGGTTTCAACGTAAGGGTTTTGAACACATCTTTTGTGGTGAAATATATAACGCCAATGATATTGGGGGCTTACATTTTCACGGCAGATATTTACAATTACAAAAAGAAGGTATTGGCGGACGTTTACCAAATAATCAAAGGCGGGAAGAAGTTGTTCCTGGTGTGATTTATACATTAGGTGTTGTATTGCAACAAGGAAATCGGAGAGTTACAGATGTCATTAAAGGTTATGGCTATCTCAGCAACGCCGAAGAAATGCTCATAGATGCAACTCAAGCATTTAAAAAACAAGGCAATAAAGAAGGCGCTTGTATTTATAATGTACGTGACCAAGAAACAGGTAAAACTTTTCCCACAGTTTTTGTGAGGAAAGACAAGGCAATTATTACTTTTTATCCTGATGCTACTCCCCAAGGGACAAGGTGTAGAAAATAATTCGTAATTTGTGATAGACCTATGGATCAAGATCCAAAATCATAATAAATAGAGTGAGCCACAAGCTCACTCTATGACTAATAAACATATAGAAAAATAACGACGGAGATTAACGGAATCTATCAGGATTAAGGCGTGCAGGGGCTTGGTTTGGAGATTGACGACGAATGGCTACCCCATTTCTCAGGCTTCTAGCTGTTCCCCCATCTCTGGTGTCGAGGTAAGGCTTCAAATTTATCCCGCGTCTGGATGAACTTACTCGATTACTACCATTACCTAAAAGGGTGTTACCCAAGTTATAAAGATCGTTGTTGTTTCCTCTATAAGTGTTGACAGCCGCAGTTTGCTGTCCGCTATCAGCAGTAACTAAGTTTTGGAAGACGTTATTACGCACTGTGTAGGGGTCTTGGTTGCGCGGTACAGTCAGTACAATCCGACAGCGTTGGTTTGCGTCGGTTGTGACACAAACAACATTTTCGTTATTTTCTACAGATACCTGGAGTTCTTGTAAGCCATCTGGACGGTAGGATTCTAAGCGGCTAGCGATCGCTTGACATCGGCTTTGGGTATCCCAACCACCGCCTAAAGTTCTGGGTGCTGCCCAAGGAAAGTATTGTCCTGGTTGGCTTTGGGGTTGATAGACTACTGTGTGTTGTCCGTTGATCACCTGGCAGCTAAACCTAACTGTACCGTCAATATTTGTGGAAGGATATGTATTTGTTGATGTATCTGTGGGATAGGGATAGGGTGTATTTGTAGGTGTTGATGAACCTGATGGTACAGTTGGCACCACAACATCATCATTAAATTGTGCTAATGCTACTGAATTACCCAGGAAAAAAGATAAACCTAGACTGCCCAACAAAGCAAATTTCCAGCTTTTAGATAACATGAATGCTCCTCCAGTGACAAAACAGTAATTAGTCAATAGTCATTAGTCAGCAGTCAATAGTCATTATTTTATTGCTTTGGACTGTGGACTATTGACTATCCCAACAAGAAATTTATGATATGTAGCTTTAGTCCTAATTTAGTTGACGCAAAATTTTACTTTTAGTTCATTCGGTAGTCTGCTTTTTTTCTTTTTGTTCTTTTCTATCTTTGAGGAGTTTGTTTACTTTAACCTTAATTTCTGCATGGCGTTGTACACCTTCGTAGGCGTAGCGATTATAACTGCTGCGAGAAATTAAGTTTTCTAGATAACTAACGCGCTCATTTCCACCTGGGTGGGAAGATAACCAACTGGGAATGTCATATTTTTTTTGTTTGTCTAATGTCACCATTAAATTCCGCAAGCCATCGGCAGCATAGCCACTAGCAACAATTAGGCGTGTGCCGAGAATATCTGCTTGTCGTTCCATCTCACGGCTGTAATCGAGTGCAAAAAGTTGCCCAATTGTGCCACCAAAGGGCAGATATTGAGTAACGTTAGAGATGAGGTTTCCTTGAGTAACTAATTGAAAGCCGTGGGATAAGACAACATGAGATAATTCGTGTCCAATTAATCCAGCTAGTTCTGCTTCGGATGTTGTTTTGGCGATCGCGCCTGCATTCACAAAAATTTTTCCTCCCGGCAAAGCAAAAGCGTTAAGTTCTTCTTCGGGAATGACAAAAAATTCATATTTAAATTCATTTCTACCAGCGACTTTCGCTAGTTTCTGCCCAATATCATTGACGTAGGCTAAGATATCATCGTCTATGACTAAAGGTAACTGTTTTTTTGCCTGTTTAGCTACGGATTCACCGATAGATTGTTCACCTTGTAGTAGCAAAATGGTGGAGTCAAGGGCAGAAAATGGCCCTAATAAACTACCTGTAACTGCATAACCCAAAGCACCTGTAATCACGTTGCTAATGACATTACCTCTAATTTCCGAGCGAATACGAGATTGATAACGTTTGAGATTATCTTCGGCTAATTGAGAAAATTCTGCGGCTTGGGGGTTGTTAGGGTTGAGAATAGCAAATTGTCTTGCAGCTAAAGACGCTTCCATCCATTTTTCCGCTCCAGCCAAGGCGGTAACTCTGGCTTTAGTTATTTCTGGTTGATTGGGATAAAGGGATGATGCTCGTTCTAAAATGTCTAGTGCTTCTTTGCTGCGATCGTATTGGGTGAGAACTTCAGCATAGCGAATATGACCAGGGATAAATTCGGGATGCTGTTCAACCAATAATTGCAGAGGTACTAAAGTTCGCGTCTGTAGTTTCTTGGCTATCCCCGCCTCTGCTTCTCGCCAATATACCTTACCTGCTGGTGATAATTTTTTAGCATCAAGGATTGCTGGTTTCCGTTCTTGGGGTATACCTGTCTGAGTAAAAGGTGCTTTTACTTCACGGTAAATTTTTTCTGCTTCGGTGATTTGTCCTGCAAGATAAAGGTTATCTGCTTCTGTGAGTTTTTGTTGACGGACAAGTTCTTCTGGAGTTAATTGAGGTTCCGCCGATGGGGACGGGCGTTTTAGTGCATCCCTGAGCTTTTGGTCATTTGGGTTTTCTGGGTTGGGTGTGTTGGTTTGTTCAGTGGGGGCTGGAGGTTCTTGGGCTGGGACGGGTGCTATCGGTTGGATGAGAATAATTAAAAGCGTTGTACCAACTGACAACAAGACCCAGTTCAAGGCTCGCAGCACAGACTTACTGATCCGCTTCATGCTGAGTTCCACCTAATACAAAAGGCTCTTATATTAAGGGTATGAGCAATCAAGCTAATCCGACTAGAGCGATCGCTCTTGCTTTACAGTAACTACACTCTTGAAAAGAGACTCTGCCGTAAAAGCTATGGGATATTTTTTTACTTAATTAGAAAAAAGAGAAAAAAAAAGGCAGACAAATTGTCTGACCTTCAGAATTTAGATAAATTCTTCGTTTGAAACCTTAGTAGCGGGAACGTCCACCGCCACCGCCGCCGTATCCTCCTCCTCGGTTTCCACCAAAGGAACCTCTATCTTCTTTAGGCTTGGCTTTATTCACTTTTAAATCACGACCCATCCACTCAGCACCATCAAGTCCCTCGATGGCCAGAGCTTCTTCTGCATCTGAACTCATTTCTACAAAAGCAAAACCGCGCAGTCGACCTGTTTCCCGGTCAGTAGGTAGCACAACCCGTTTTACAGAACCGTATTCTGCAAAAACAGTGCTGATATCCTCTTGCGTAACGTCGTAAGAGAGGTTCCCTACGTAAATTGACATTCTTTTCTCTCCAAAATCATGGCTGTGTAGAGATTTAAATTTCGGAGAGGAGTCCGTAAATACCAAAAGGAAAAGCCTGTTAATACTAAAAACAAAGACTATCACCGATTTAATTCTCACTGTCTATGATGGCATAAAAGTTAATTACCTGCATGAGTAAATGCGGTAATAATGGAAATTATGCAAAAAATAAAATTGACAATTAAAGCTAAAAATATTGTCATACAAGGCTTTTGACATCTTAAATTTTAGATGTTTCCAAATATTACAGTTCAAAATTACAATTTTGTTTCATAAATATTAGTGATATTATTTCTGATTTTTATCTTAATAACTATACTCAGGATAGATTGTATGAATCATTAACTTGGTGTAGGTTTTTTGATGCAATAAGCTATGTTCCAAATTGAGCGATCGCCCCAGGGTAAATTTAGCATTTGGTAGAGGAGGCGATCGCTTGCTGGAAAAGCAAAGCTTATTTTCGGTGCGATAAGTCCATTAAATTCGCTAATTTATAAACAATCCTCGCCCCTACATTACCATCCCACTCACCATCGCCGACTTCGCAGACATCGAAGCCAATAATTTTTCTCCCGCTATTCACCAATTCACGGAATAAACAAAAAACTTGCTCCAATTCCAACCCACCAGGAACAGGTGTACCAGTATGTGGACAAAGTTTCGGATCTAAACCATCTACATCAAAACTAATGTGAACGTATTCGGGCAAATGATTGACGATTTCTCGGCTTAGTTCAATCCACGTTGTACCAGCATAAAGCTTTTGTTTAATAATTGGGTCGTAGTATGCCACAATGCGACCATGCGATTCGTCAATCATCTGCACTTCATCATGACTAATATCACGCAAGCCAACTTGCACTAATTTAGAAATTTGCGGTAATTTCAACCCATTAAACATGATCGACGCATGAGAAAATTCAAACCCTTCATAAGCGTCGCGTAAATCTGCGTGTGCATCAATGTGCAGAATCCCAAAGTTGGAGTATTTAGCTGCTAATGCTTGGAAGTAACCCAAGGGTGAACTGTGATCTCCTCCAATCACTGCAACTTGCTTACCTTGATTCATTGCTGCTTGACACTGTGCAAATAGCCATTGATTTACCTGTTGAGAAGCCTGATTAATTTCTGTAATTACAGGTGTTAAATCTGGTGTGTCTGTCAGTAATTTACCTTGTGCTAGCCGTTCAATAATTTGTGCTGCTAAATCCCGATAATAATTGTTCTTATCTATAATTTGTTGGGGAATTTCTACTAAGAAAATTCCTTGTTTCCAGCCATCAGGGTTATCAAAATCGAATAAATCTAGTTGAACTGAAGCATCAAGAATTCTTTGTGGGCCGTTAGCTGTACCTGCACCATAGGAAACAGTTACTTCCCAAGGTACAGCGAAGACAATTAAGTTTGCAGAATTGTAATCGCATGGCAAGCCTAAGAGATTACCATTGATTTCTCCTACGCCGCTAGGGTTATAGTCTTGGAGTTGATTAATCATCGATTACCTGATTTACCTGGGTAGAAAATATGCCACCGGTTGAACATCTGTATTCTAATTCACATTTTACGTCCAGTCCCAATGACTATCAATTCAACAACAATGTCTCAGAGGTTATTTATAAAGTAAAAATAAAATTACTGTAGGGTGTGTTAGGCACACATTCGGAGATGATGTCTCACTCCAAGAATAAATTAAGCGCCTAACGCACACCATTATTTAGGGGTGCGTTAGGCTAACGCCTTAACACACCCTACTTAAGATTTACTTTATAAATAGGCTCTCAAGTGTTTGGTCAAAATTGCGTCTATAAAGCTGTTGACCATATTCTTCCCAGTCTTTGTCTGAAGAGTACGGTAATCGTCTTAATGTAGCCTGCTGCACATACGCCATTAATGGACGACGTAACGATTCATATTTTTGGAAGGCTGTCTCTATAGCTTGTCTATCTTGCCAATGATTGTCTTTGGCAATTTTAGCGATTAATGTAGCTACTATTAAAGCATCTTCCAATCCTTGGTTCGCACCTTGAGCCATGAATGGTGGCATTCCATGTGCTGCATCACCAACTAATACCACTCTTCCAGCACTCCAATTTGGTTGAATTTGAGGGGATTCATTTGTACTGGTCACACGATGAACGTAATACGGACGCTGCTCCATATTTTCAAGCGGAGATAAACGCACTAATTCCTTGAGTGCATGGGGAAATTCTGCTTGTTCAAACGTTTGTAGAGCTAATTCAATCCAAGAACTACCAGACTTATTTTGGATAGATTCCAAAGCTACAGGTAAATGTATGACATAGCCAAATTGACCACTAACTCTGCTAAATAATAATATCCTTGTATCTTGTGTGTCACCAACCGCCGTTCTAGACATCTCATTATGACAGATGGTGACAATCGGTGAGCCGTGCAGAAATTTTTCTTCCAGTTCTGTTTGCACTTCCTTGGGGATATCAACAATTGCCCGACAAGATATTGCCACAAACCCAGAATATTCAGGTATGGCAAAGTTTTGATTATGGCTATCCTTGTAAAGAACTTGACGAATTGTTGAGTTGATGCCGTCTGCGGCAACAATTATTTTAGCTCGGAATGATTTACTAATAGATTGTGGGGAATCAGCCTCTGATTTTTCCGAATTTGGATCATTCCAATAAGCATAGGGATTGGCTTCTAGGGTTGTATCAGATACACAATCTATTCGCACACATCCATTTTCTGGTTCATCTGTAATATTGATACAACGGTGATTAACTTTAACTTGATCTTGAGGTAGTAAATTTCTTAAAGCTGTTTGTAAATTGTACCAAGAAATTGATACTCGACCTTCGCCATAATCTTGAAACCAATCATCAAAACTGAGAGAAATTGAGCGAATTATCTCTCCTTGCAAATTTCTGTAATGCCATTTTTGCAAAGTATCAGGAGGTTTTTGGGCTTGATTTGCTGGCTGAGAATTAGAAAAAGTAATACTGGCTTTTTTTACTGCTTCGTAAGCATCATAATCTAAATATCTGAGAGATTGTAATCCATTAGGGAGAAGATCCAACCCTTGACCAACCTGACGAAAAGCGCGGGTTTGGTCTAATACAAGAATTTTTTCAATACCCCGTTTACGTAAACCGATAGCTGTAGCTAAACCAACAGGCCCAGCACCAACTACCAGAACGTCATAAGAAGTGAGAAAATCAGATGGGGTTAAGGCAGAGTTGTTTGTAGTTAGATCATGAGTTGATTTATGTTCTGGCATACTTACTACAAATGTCTTTTTAATAGGAAGTTAGGAATAGAAAACATCATAAACCACTGGTGATCGCCCTGATTGAAAGTGTTGTAAAATACAATATTTTTTAATAATTTAATTTTCTCAATAGCTACTAACGAAACACTGATTGATATCTTTTTATACCATTTATTTAATAGAGCGATCGCTTATCATTTAGCTGATTAAAAAACAGGAACTTCTTACCAGTTAACTCCATCATCATAGATAATGTGAGGAGTTTAATTTATGCCTGATTTAGCAAAAAATATTGTATTAAATTTAACAAATTTTAGTTTATGTTGCAGTTATATAGCAATAGCTACAAATCCTGTAGCTGCTGGTGAACCAATTATTGATAGCAAGTGTCGCTATCATCAGAGAACGCCAGAAACCTTTAGAAAAATTCCTCCACAAAATCGGGCAACTATATATTTCACATCTGGATTTCAGGCAAACAAACAAAAATATTTTTTACAAGTGCTAAAGCTTCCTAATGCTACAGGTGTTTTTTGTTTATTTAGTTCTAACTATCAAAAAAATAGGAAAATAACCAAAGTTCAACTTATTCAAGATAAGCAGATCGAAAAAGTGGAAAAACTTTCCGATCAAGCAGCTACGTATATAATTACCGTCAAAGGTGATAAAAATGAAAATATATTCCGAGCTTTTTATAAATTAAATCTCAGCAATCCCCATCAGCCGAAGTTGACACCACTAATCAAAATATACAAAAGCTAGACAAAAACGAGTAAGGGGAACAGTTGTATTTGGCAGCACCTGAAACTCTTGGTTCCTTCTTGTTAAAATGGTGTTTCTACTTGTAAATGAAGAGTGTCTCCTGAGTGCGGATGCTGGAAGCGGAGTTCTTTGGCGTGTAAGTGTAACCGAGTTGCTTCAGCTGTGCAACCATAAAAGCGATCGCCTAAAATAACAACCCCCAATCCTCGCGCATCGGACGCATGAACTCTCAATTGATGGGTGCGTCCTGTGAGTGGTACAAACTCTACACGAGTGTAGTCGCCTTCCCTGGCGATCGCCCGAAAATGTGTCACACTGGGTTTACCATGTTGCCAGTCAACTTGCTGATAGGGTCGATTGTGGGGGTTTCCCCACAATGGCAAATCAATTATTCCTGCATCTATGCTGACAGTTCCAGCAAGTATGGCTTCGTAAACCTTGTGGACTTGTCGCTGTTGAAACTGACGATTAATTTGACGGTAGGTTTGGCTGTCTCGCGCCAATAAAAGAATACCGGATGTATCTTGATCCAAGCGATGCACAGCCGCCAACATCATTCCCTCCGGTAACAGATGACGCAAACGGCTCAGAACACTATCTTGGGTGTGAAAATAACGACCAGGAACCGATAATAACCCAGCCGGTTTATTCACCGCAATCAGCCATTTGTCCTTGTAAATAATACTAATTTCTTCTTGACTACCGAGAGTTTTAGGTTTTATTCCCGACAACAAAAATCCCATCAACGGCTGACAACGTTCCACACAAGCGCCATAAAATTCACCCTGTATTTTATCTTCAGAAGATGAACCCCACCAGAATTCAGCCATTGTTAAGGGTTTGAGTTGATGTGTTGCTGCATAGTGCAGTAGTTTTGGCGCACAACAATCTCCTGTTCCTGTAGGTATGGAGCCACCAGGCATTAATTGCTGTAATGATAAAGATTGCCCTAAAAAATTCATTAGAGAGTAAGCAGCGTGCATTTGCGCTTGCAATTGTCGAGATAGGGCTTTCCGCTTTTGCTTGAGTTGCTGTATCCTGAGATTTCTTGAGGCGATCGCTTCCTCTAATGGTTGCAATATCCTATCTCGTTGTTGCTTGAGTCGCCGTCGTTCAATTCCATCCTGACGGCTTTCTTCGTCAAGCTCTTCCAGTGCAATAGTCAATGCTGCTTGAGAAAGAGTTTCCCATAGTAGTTGGCGTTTTTGTTGTCGTTGGTATTTACGATCACGATGGCGATCGCTCATTGCTTGCAACTGCTGCTCAAACTCACGAGCAAGAGTTGCGTACTGTTGTTTTTCTGGCTGTTGATTGAGAGTAATTAATTCCTGCTTAATAGCATCTAACTCAGCTAAAGTCCGCGCTTCTTCTAGGGCAACTTGTTCTCTCCCTGGAATTGCTGGAACCCAACTATCAACTACACTTTGACCATTAAGCAAGCCAGAGAAAGCTTTAATTACTCGTCTTTCACCAGACAGTGTTTCCACTAGTAATATGCCATACATTTTACCTTCACGAGAATAAAGCTCATCAGTGGCAAGGTGTTGCATTAAACTATGAGCGATCGCCTCTGCTAAATCAGTACGAGGTAGCCTCAAAAAATCACCAGATTGCCGACAATACCCTTCATACCAATAGTTAGCTGATGAGTTATCACCAGTCAAATTACATTCAATAAAATCTGATAACTGGTGCAGAACGTCTGTGAAAGACATGATGACAAATCTAGCCAACTCTTTGCCTACGATGATTTCCTATTTTACGGTGTACTGGAGCGATCGGTTATTTGTGTTGAAAGTGTGGTGAGGTGATGAGAAGCAGTTTTTTCCTTACTCGCCTCACCAATTACCTCAGTGTATTTATCGAGAAAATTATTCAACTCTGGCACGGAGTGCCGGGCTAGGGAAAAAAGATTGGAATCCCGCTTGCCGTTCGCTTAAACTGTCTGGAGTATAACCCCAAAGGCTACTGAAATAGAAAAATACTACACCCAGTCCACGTTCTCGCGTAGTCCTCACCTGTGATTTAATTTGTGACATGGGAACAGGGTTATTGCGTAATCCTGTCATAATCCCAATCCCAGTAGGTATAACTCTTTGTGCTTCTTGAATTTCTGGACGGGAAATAGTAGAGATGAAACTTTGCAGATTGGGACGATAGACTTGCACAATTAGCTCATCTACAATCTTTAAGCGTATCCAAGCAAGCCAGTCTTGTAGTTGAAATTTGTAAGCAAAATCGTAATAGTTGGGAGATACCGAGAACATCACCTGAGGTTTTCTCGTCTTTACAGCTTGGTTTAGCCGTACCATAAATGCCGTGATTTTATCAGCTCGCCACCGCACCCATGCGGCATCTTGATGATTAGCCGGCGGTGGATTTTTAGTTTCCTGGGTGTATAGAGAAACTGTATATTTATCGTAACCAAATTCATGAGGCAAACTCATGTGGTCGTCAAACTGAATACCATCGACATCATACTGGGTGACAATTTCCAGCACAAGATCAGAAATCAAACGTTGAACCTGCGGGTGGAAAGGATTAAGCCACACCACCTCACCAGCAGCACTAATTGAAGTTTGACCACCATCACGCTTTTGTGTCAACCACTCTGGATGGTTCATAGCTAATTCTGAGGTTGGAGGAGCCATGAAACCAAACTCAAACCAAGGAATAGCCAGTAAACCCTGGCGATGTGCTTGGTTAATGATATCTGCTAGAATATCATGTCCATCTGAGCCGCGAAATACAAAGGGTTGGATACCCGCCCTTTGTGCTACAGCGCTGGGATACATGACATAGCCAGAATTCCACACGACAGGATAGGCTGTATTGAAATTCATCTGCCGCAGTTTACTCATAGCATCCCGCACTTTCAGTCGATCCTTGAGGATATCAAAATCATTATTGGTCATCCACACCCCACGAATTTCTTGCCGGGGTAGTTGAGCAACAGCAGGGATGAAATTATTTACCAGTAATGCTGTGACAAAGGATATCAAAACTAGAATAGGGAAAAGACCCTTGAGCAAAGTCCGCCGACCAGTATCTGAGTGTCTACGCAACCAGTTGTGACGAAGGAAACTCAAAATCATCGATTTGAACGATGCGTTAGCTACCCACACGCGCCACAACATGAATTTGTGATGGAAATTACTAGCCATACAGTCTACAAGCTTTATTGCTTACTAAACAATTGGTTTATTAGTAGTTATTCAATGCGGCGCATCGAAATTTCTGCCTCAACAAAATTGAAGCATACTTAGCACAGTAAGTATAGTTGACGTGTTTTTTTCTAATTAGTGCCTAGTCTTTGTAGCTCAAAAAGTACATGAGAAGCAATATTGGCAATATGTTGATCAGATTAAATACTCAATTTACAACAATATTATTACTTAACTAAAATGTTATAATTATAACTTTATAATAGAATTTCAAACTGAAATTTTTCTGTGTGAATGTACGAATATGGGCTGTAACGTCGATTGGGTGATGAATGCAGTTATTGAGGAAGAACACTTATAACCATGTAATTTAAGATTATTTTCAGATTTACAGCAATTTTCATCTAGATGAGGTATTAACCTAGCCTCTTAGCGTGGAGGTAAAGGAGGTTCTATAAATGGGTTATCGTTGGGTAAAGAAACAGGGGGGATAGGAGCAGGAGTAGGCTCGATTTTTTTGACTGCAATAAAAAAGGTTTTTTGTTGCGGTGGTCGTTTACCGAATTTATCACTTACTCTAAGTGTAATTTCAGATGGAAAGGCTTGATTTACTGGAAGTCGTATTTCCCCTGATGGTAAACGGGTGCTACCAAGCAACTCTACTTGAATATCTTCTCCCTTTACTTTCCAGGTAATCAGAGCATTATCGCCTTCATTTAAAACTAAGTTTAACTGTTCGCTGTTGTTAATTCTAAAAGATTCTATCTGAAACTCTGGAGGTAATATCTCAATTTTATTTTCAGTCTGTTTAATATTTATTCTATTACTGCCATTATTAGAAAAAGCTTTTATTTCATAGATAAAGTTACCGACTTGAGAAGCGATAACAGGAATACTACATCTCAAAACTTTATTTTGTTCTTTACAAGCGCTTTTTAATTGCGGATTATCAATAACACCATTATTCAATCTATAACTAACAGGTTGTCCAGCTTGGATTTTATCCTCTGACCTACCGACAATCTCTAGCTTTGCAAGCAATTCTGGGCGAGTAATTCCCAAACTTAAAACTATGCTATTTCCTTTAATATATTGTTGCTTATCTGCCTTCAATTCAGTTATTTCTGCTATTGGTTTCTCGATAATTTCTACCTCAGTATTTTGAATATCTGTTTGCAACGGTCTTCGAGAAAAGAATGATATACCTTGTTGATAAGAAGCTTTCAGTTCAAAAACATATTTACCTTTAGTTTTAATTCCAGTTCTCACCCGATTGCAAATTAACTCTTGCTGTGGTGTTACTCGACATGGAGAAGATTCATTATTTTCACTCTTAAGCAACTCTGGCAATTTATCATTATTGAATAATGGCTCATTTGTTGCTGGCTCTTTTATTGTTACAACGAAATTCCGTAACTGCTTGTAATTGGAAATTTCCCAATTTAACCTTACTTCATCTTCACCTTCAGTTATTTTACGGCTGTCACTGCTAAAGGTCTTCACTTTTAAAGGATCAGGGTTTAAAATTCGCCAAATAACAAATCCTCCCCCTGCTAATAAACCCAATATTATTAATATTAATAACAGAAATTGCCACCAAGGACGTGCTTTCCATATTAAAATTCCCGGAAGTGAACTATCTTTTAAAGGAAGATTTTGTTTATCAATAATATTTACTTGGAAATTCATCTCTAAAGGTGCGCCAAACCAAGGTCTTCGCCACCAATGACGAGGTTTAATTGCCAGATTTACTTCTGTATTTTTAGTAGGTAATAATTTGATTTCTGCTGGGTCAAATTTATAAATTAACAGTTCTTCTTCTTCTTGATTTTTGGCACTAAAAGTAAATTCACGTACAACATTACCTTTATTAAAAAATAACAATTGATATTTACCAGAATGGCGACCAACTCTTCCTAAAATAGTATTTATTTGGGTATCTAGGGTATAGTTTGGTGAAATTTGAATATAGACTAAATCCAGTAAAACTAAGTCTAGATAATTTTCAGAATGTAAGCGAATTGTAGGAGAATAGTTACCAGCAAGAGTATTAGTAGGTGGACGAAATTCTAATAATATTTGACCAAGAGAACCAGGGTTAAGTTCTAGTGCTGTCACATCAGATAAACCTTGACCCTCAAACCCAGTTGTAGGGTAAGAAATTCTTAACCATTCTTCATCTAAATCAGGACAAGTTAAACGGAATCTGTCTACACGCAAGGAGCGATTTTCAATTTTCACTACTACTTGCAAAGGCTCATCAGGTTTGTAAATTAACTGCTTATCGGGGTTACTAGCTGGGTGAATGGAAAAAGTCGGGTCGTTTGCCCGAATTACAGTTTGTTCTTTGAGTAGTACTTTGATTTGATTTGGGAAGTTGATGGGTGTTTCTTGGGGATAATGCTCAGGTGAGTCTATGACTAAGGTATAGTCATAAGTCCCTGGAAGGGCATCAACTGGAATGTCAAACTTAAATGTAACTTCGTCGCTACTTTGTTGGGGGGCTATTGCTCGGCTTTCTCTGGGAGAAGTCAACCATCCAGTTATTTTTTGAAAAGTCTCATCAAAAGCCAAAAAGAAGTTGATAACAGCACTTTGTTCTCCAAGGTTGATGACAACCACATTCAGTTCAACCGTGTCTCCTGGCATTCCAGATTGTATACCAGGTGGGTTGATAATGACTTGTAGTGGATGAGATTGGAATTCCATAGCAGCTACTCTCTTAATTGATGCGGTGTAGTTTTACTTGAAAATCTTCACTTCCACTGACAACAATTCCCTGGCTACTTCTGAAGTGAATACTATTAATTTTTTTAGAACTTCTGTAAATGGTTTTACCTTTTGGTGATTTTGTTTTATCAAGTGTATAGTCGTCATTTAAGTTCCAAAGAACTACTCGTCCATCATCGCCACCAGTTACTAGCAATTTACTATTATCACTAAATGCTAGAGTACGTATGGCAAGTTTTGATTCATCTTGCCAACGGTCAAGATGGGTACAATTTAATTCGTTGATTTCTAGTTGGGAATTGGAATTTTGCGGAATTTCGCATTTATTTAAATCCCAAATGGTGATAAATCCAGCCGAATCAGAAGTTGCTAAAATTTTATTAGAAGAATTAGGAGAAATAGGTGCAAAAGCTAACCCCCAAACGTAATCCTCACGTCCACCTCTTGAGTCGATAGTCCCTAGTTTCTTTTGTGATAAACCTTTAAATTGATAATCGGGTTGATTAATATTCCAAGGTAGCACCAAAAAACGGTTAAAGTTGCCAGCAATAACTATTCTTGTATCATCTGGACTGATGGCTAAAGTTCGCGCTTGAAAATCTGAGAGTTTTAATTGATTTTTCAGGTCAATAACTTTTGGCTCTGCTATAAATTGACTATTAATTGATGGTCTTGACCAAACTCTCACCCTACCACTGCCATAACCACTAAATAGGTACAACGAATTTGTGGTAAAGATGATGTCAAATACTCTATCGCCTCCAGGAAGGTTTGGGTCTTGCAGTTGGCTTGTCAGTTTTCCTGTAGGTACATCCCTAAGTTCAATTACGCCACTATCTAAACCTACTGCCACACTTTTATTTTCTACAGGCTCAAAACGCAGGACTCGAACACTATCTTTAGTGATTGTTAACAAACCTTTAGGCTGATGATTGATACCACAGGCTAGAGGCTGTCCAGGAAATTCTACTGTTTCTAGAGGTTCTAATTTATTGGTGCTAATTCTCCAAATTCTAAGCGTACAATCATCTGAACCGCTAATCACATCTGTACCAATACCACTGACGCGAACTGAGTTAACAGAGCCTAAATGCTGAATTGGTTCTTGGTTTAAGAATAATGCTAATAATGCTGCTATTAGGGCAAGAATAGCTAACTGTAACCACAGGGGAATAATTGGGAAGACTAATAATTCTAGGGTTTGGGTAGCAGGGTCTGTACTTCCTAAACGTTGGTCTGATAATTCTGCTTTTACTTCTAATAGTAAAGTTTTTCTTAACCCTATCCAAGGACGTTTTGTGGTCACGTCTAAAATAATTTTAGCTGTCTCTCCTAGACTCAAATTGGCTGTTTCAGGATATTTTCTAAATTTGCATTTTTGCCAATCTCTACCCTGAATTTGCAGGTTAATTTCTTGCTGGAGGTTGCTAGAATTTTGAAATAACAATTCATAGGAAGCCGTATCAGATTTCCAGTCAGGCCACCAACGGCGTTTGTGAGGAATTTTTTGCTGTTTTTCTGGGGTACTAAACTTAATAAAACCCACAGGTAAGACTTCTAAGTGACCTTCTGCGTTGGCTGGATAACCATTATTGCTGGTAGCTTCTACATTAAAAGGATAATTTTGACTGAGTGCTTGAACTACAGATGGGGGTTGACATTGGAAGGATACTTCTGCCGTTCCTCCTGGGTCTATAGTTAGTCTTCGTTCGGCACTACCTTTCATCCATGAAGGATCAACACCTGTAAAATGCAATAAAACATTTGTTAGTTGTTGACCCAAGTTGCGTACACGTACGGGTATATCTACAGTGTTGCGGGGATAAATTTGAAATTCTCGCACTGGCAATTCCACACTTAAAAGAGTGGGTTTATTGTCAGACTCAATTTTTAAGCGTAGTAAAAGTCTGCGTTCTTGTCCTAGCTGAGGCGAAAAAATTCTCACCGTTAAGTTGACTGTACCGACAAACCCAGGGATGGGTGTATTAAAGATAAAAATTTGAAATTTTGTGCTGCTACCGTGTGGTTGTGCTGCTGCAACTTCTGGTTCGAGTCGATACCAGCGATATTCGGGATGGCGATTTTCTCCGGCAGCTGTAATTTCTAGTTGAAAATTAGCAAAGCGATCGCTGTCATTATTGACAGTAACTTCAAAGTAAACTGGCGGCTCACCTGGACGAAATATTAAATTTTGTGTAGAAAGACTGGCAAAAATATCATTTTGTCGCATATGTATGATGGGATTTTTGCTTTACTAATAAGCAGTAAGCTGTTAAGCCTAAAAGGTTCACTTTTTATAAACCATTCGGTAGAAAATTTATACAATCAACAGCTTATTAGAAAATCACGTTGCAGATTTGAGCAACAGGGACTAAAAAAGTATAAAACAGAACAGTAACCTTTGGCGCTAATGATGGCGAGTAATTTTGTGAACGATTTTGAATAGGTAATAATTTTGAATATTTTTAAAAAATAACTAGAGATGTGAGATTTTTATATATGCTTATGGGATTTCTCCTGTGATTGGTTGTCTGAAAAATAGAAAGTTATGAGTGAGTGGGAATAAGGCAGTAATTTTTGATTTCCTTGTTCCCTCGCCGGAACGGAGTTTCTTTCTTGAGAACGCCAAATGTGATAAGTAACACCTAGTATCATTCCTGTTGCTAAGACTATACTCAAGATTTGTAAGATTTTGAAAGATGATTTTTGAGATTGTCTATCTTCTTTCTTTGGTTGATAAATTGTATCTTCCTGTATTTGCGGTCTGTTTTGATTAAAAGCGGTTAGCCTTTGAAAGATGCTTTGCTCAGGCGTTTTGCTACTAGTAGTAGTAGGCTGACGCTTTTGCATAATTGTACGATCAGGAATTTGTTTGTCTCTAGAAATAGCTTTTGGTAGCGGTTGATATAAAGTTTTATCCGGTGGTGTCTGTTGTCTACTAGCACCAACAACAGGGGGACGTGGCTGCATAATTGTCCCCTCTGGGTTGTTTTGTGGATGAACGACAGGGGGACGCGGCTGCATAATTGTCCCCTCTGGGTTGTTTTGTGGATGAGCGACAGGGGGACGTGGTTGCATAATTGTCCCCTCTGGGTTGTTTTGTGGATGAACGACAGGGGGACGTGGCTGCATAATTGTCCCCTCTGGGTTGTTTTGTCCAGATTGCTGGGGGACTGGCTGCTGGGGAGACAGTATGATTTTCTGTCTGCTTTCTGGGAAATGGTTCGATTGTGAAGTAATAGAAACGTTTTGACTTAAGTCTTGATTAGGCAAATTTTGCTGCTGAACATTTGCTATTTCAGGTTGGCTTTCCTCCACAGGTTGTAGTGGTTTGAAAACTTTTTTGTCATCGCCATTGAATTGAGGTTGGCTTTCCTCCACAGGTTGCAATGGTTTGAAAACTGTTTCGTCATCGCTACTGACTTGAGGTTGGCTTTCCTCCACAGGTTGCAATGGTTTGAAAACTGTTTCGTCATCGCTACTAACTTGAGGTTGGATTTCCTCTACAGGTTGCAATGTTTTGAAAACTGTTTCGTTGTCAGAACTTATAGATGTTGGTTGTTGAGATGAGATAATAGTTTGTCTGAGTCGGTAAGCTGGGGTTGTTGCTGGTTGAAGCGCAGCTAACAAAGCTTGATGCAGTTCTTCTGTGGAAGCGAAGCGATCGCTTGCTTTTTTGTGGAGACATTTCATCACCACAGCTTCTAACTGCACAGATAAATGCTCACAACCAGGCTGCGATCGCAATTCCTTGGGTGCTTCATAGCTATGAGCGATCAACCACGAGGCTTCACTGACATTTTTACCTTTAATGTTTAAACTAAACGGGTCTGCTCCACTCAGCATTTCATAAAGAATGATTCCCAAGCTATAAATATCTGCTCTTCCGTCTATATTGTTATCGTTTTGGATCTGTTCGGGTGATGAATAGCGAAATGTCCCGATGAAGGCATGGGTTATCAGTGACATTTCTGACGATTGCTTACGGATTTTGGCAATGCCAAAATCTAAAATCTTTACCCAGTCGCCCAATTCTGTAGGTACTAAAAATATATTGTCTGGTTTTAGGTCACGATGGACAACCTTAATATGTTGGGTATTTTTGCCCCCATCTCGCTGTAAAGTTACCCCTTGATGGGCAAGCTGTAAACCCTTACAAACTTGCGCCATAATCTTTACCGTTTCCTCTACAGATACTTGCTTTTCCCGTTGTATTAACTGTCGCAGTGTTTGCCCGCGCAGATACTCCATTACATAAAATGGATATCCTTCTGGAGTAACACCGCAGTCGCTAATTTTAATGATGTGGTCGCTTTGTAGAGCCGCAGAAATGGCGATTTCTCTCTCAAACCGCTTGATCATTTCGGCTGAGGCTACTAGTTTATCTTTGAGAAGTTTTAGGGCTACCTGCTGACCGACACGAGTATCGGTGGCTAAGAATACATCTCCCATACCACCACCGCCTAAACGTTTGTCTAAACGGTATCGTTGGTTATCACCAACAAAGCAACCAATCCAAGAGTTTGACGAAGGTGGGTGGCTCATTTGGCAGAAACTATTTTATTACTTAAGTACTTGTGTGATTTTGAATCTCAATTACTAATATGACAAATTTTCTTTAATTGCGTAACACTGAAAATAAATTGTATTATTTATACACGATCATATTTTGTTAATCCTCCAAACCATGATATAAGAATTAATTGCAGTAATGCTTGTAATCAGAAATAATTGCTTCATAATTTACCAGATAGTGATTAATATTTGTTTTTTATCGAAACTTTAATCTATCAATAGATAGTTGACATTATATTTTTCTATTTTTATGCAGTCGAAGCTGATAATTTACAGTGGCTAAAAAACCAGATAATTCTTAAATTTTGCCAAATATTTGGCAAAAGGGACGTGGCATCAATAATTAATTTTGCTAGTGCGATGAGGAATGAGGATGAGTAATGCGCTTTCTATAGCCGCCGTTACAGCAGTGATTAAGTATTTACTGGAGAATGGTCTAGTTAGTGATGCGATCGCCTCTAGTATTGGCGATGTGCTGGTTACTGCACTTCCCCCAGATAAAATTCAAGTTGGAACAGACGAACGCGCTCAACTCAATCTTTTTTTGTATCAATTTACACAAAACCGTAATGTTGATTGGATATCTCAAGAATCTCGCAATCGATTCTCACGCATAAATCCCCATCCATCTTCTACAAATCCCCCACTAGCTTTAAATCTTCACTACTTACTTACAGCCTACGGGCCAAAAGATTTTCAAGCGGAAATTTTGCTGGGTTATGCGATGCAACTATTGCATAAATCACCAATAATTACATCAGCAATTATTGAAAATGCTTTGAAAAATTCCTTGGGAACGAGTACTGCTAACGTTTTTTCCCAAGCTCTGGCGGGTGTCCCCATATCGGATTTAGCAGAGCAAATTGGTCAAATCAAAATTAGTCCAGAATTATTTAAATTGGAAGAGACATCTAAAATCTGGTCTGCTTTACAAACAAACTATCGACCTTCTGCTACCTATGAAGTTTCAATGGTATTAATTGATGGTAACGAATTTTATCCATCTAAAAGTTCTTACTTAATACCTTTATTTCAACCACATATTAAGGAAGTTATAGCTCCAGCAGAACTAGAACAAAAAATTATTGTAGGCAGTACATTAATAATTCGGGGTCAAGGGTTGCGCGGTGATTTTACAAAGATCCGCCTGGGTAACACAGAAAAATTATTTGCCCCTTTTGATGTTCAAGAAATCCAAGTAAGCTTGCTAGTACCGCCTGACTTGCTCTCTGGCGTGCAGAGTGTGCAAGTTGTACATTTGATGATCGAAAGCACAGGACAAATTCAAAATCTACAGGAATCAAATGTAGTGCCTTTTGTGCTACATCCAAAAATTACAGCCTCAGTTGCTCAATTACAAAAAGATGAGGATAATTTATGTTCAGCAGCAATCAGCGTTCAATGTAATCCCAAAGTTGGTAAGGAGCAACGAGTAATTTTATTGTTGAATGAAATATCAAAAGATAATCCAGCAACATACTCGTTTGCTGTTGAAAATCGTAATGAGGATACCAACAATATCATGATTCCTATCAAAAAAGTGAAGCCAGGAAGCTATCTAGTAAGGGTGCGAGTAGATGGAGCAGAAAGTTTGTTGTATAGAAATCAAACTGGAGAGTATGATTCTCCCCAGGTATTAATTCAGTAATTAACAATCTACTATAGGACTCATACTTGATTTCTGAAATAAACGTAGGGGAGCCACTGCCTTGGAAGGGTTTCCCGACTTATTCGCTCTTAGCGTTCCCGCAGGGTAGCAAGTGGCGTTGGGGATTGCCCACCGTATCATGGTTTTGCTGGGCAATATTCACCCTACAAATACTGAGATTTTTTCAATAATCAAATAGGATTCCTATATTGAGGTAACGATAGATTGTGCTGAACCATAGCAATCTTATCTAAAAGTTATGGTTTGCGCTTACGTCCGCCCCCAGGAGCAGCACCTGGCTGTTGTCCGCCCCCAGGAGCAGCACCTGGCTGTTGTCCACCACCCATTAAGCCACCAGCCATACCACCCATTAAGCCACCAGCCACTTCTCCAAGAGGACCTAAGGCTGAACCCATACCGCCACCAGCACCAGCTTCTTCTTGACCACCGCCCAAGAAACTGTCAGCCACGCCACCGATTAAGCCACCAGCCATTCCTCCAAGAGGGCCAAAGGCAGAGCCTACTGCCCCACCTATATCGGATAAACCACCGCCGCCGCCACCGCCGCCACCGCCGCCACCGAGACTACCTAACATTCCCAATCCGCCCATTAACAATGGCAAGAAGCATTGAACGGGTTCGGTGCTGTTCTGAACCGGTGGCGCACTATTTGCCATCAAGTTACTGCCTGAACCAGGAACTTGAACTTGCTCACCTCTGGCTGCCTGCGCTCCGATTTGATCTGCCTCTGCTTCTAAATTGGTATCAGCATTGATAGGAGCGCCCTTACTTTGCTGTGGTACTGGCACTCTTCCGGCTCGTTGCTGTACCACATGGGTTAGCTCGTGTCCTAATAGGGCTTGTCCTGATGAATTTTGGGGATTATATTGTCCTGGTGCAAAGTGAACATTATTTCCTTGGGTAAAGGCTAAAGCTCCCATCGATTTAGCTTGCACACTGTCAGTATGAATGTTGACATCAGCAAAGCTAGTGCCGAAAGAGTTTTCCATTTTTGCCTTAACTGGTGCAGGCAAGGAGTTTTTAGAGCCTGAGGATGCTGTTTTTTGACTAGAGTCGCCTGATTTTGAGCCTTGAGAGGTTTGCTCTGACTTCATTTGACTAATATCGTGACCAAAGCGTTTTGCCTGCTTTAGTTGAGTCTTTAAGTCTGACTTTTGACTGTCTGACTTGGCTTGCACTGAGAAATCACGACTTTCAAAGCGATCGCCTGAATCCAAAGAGTGCTTGGCTGCTTGAGACTTTTTCTGAATGCGTGTTTGTGTATTCATGGCTCAATGCTCCGTATAGTTGGAAACTAATTTAATGGATAATAGGCAGTATAATTTCTGCAACTGTAGATACTTATCTACCAAGTGTGGAATTGTGAAAAATATAACGATAGATGGTATACAGTAGTTTTGAATCAAATGTTAAAATTATAACTTTGATTGAGTTTAAAAGTTATTTTGTCTAGACTTGTTTATTAACGTAAGTGCTATAAGTTTAAAGGAATTTTCAAAAATAAAATTACTAATTTGTCTGGTGTAATTTTCGCCGACAGAGAATATTGAACAGGTACGGACACCCATCCCACAGGCCAATTTTTTATTTAGTTATTAATTTTTCTTAACGAATTTAAAGTATTTCTATGCCTAGAAGAGTGTACGCACAAAACAAAAATAAAAATAAAAAAACATGGAATTCCTCAAACACTCCAGATTGGGGAATGTTGCAGTCGCGTCCATTTGTTTTACAAGCACAAATGGCAAGAAATTTACAGCAGCCAGATTTAAGAACTTCTCTCAGCCGTGCAGAACGTTACGGTCATCACATCGATCAAATTCAACCTGGATGTCTTGTAAATACAACTCCTGTGCAAATGCTATCCGCAGAAGAAGAGGAAAAAGATAAATTAAACCCGGATATAAATTTAAATATTAATCTAGTTGCCAGTGTTATAAATAGGCTCAAGAGTAATCATCAAAATCAGCAGTCAGAAAAGGACCGTGCTGAAAACCAGAGAAATAGAACTAATAGTGAAGCAAAAACTTCAATATCAACAGATAAAGATAAGAAACAAAGTTCACATGAACGTTTGACATCACCCCCAGCCATTAAATTATCAGGAACAGAAGCAACAGAAGAAGCAGAACCATTAGAGCCTCCCGACCCAGAAGTTGAGAGAATGTTGACAAAAAATCAGCAGACTCAAAAAGATTCAACATCTGCTCAAATCCCAGCACAAAAAAACCTGATTCCTCCTCCTTCTGCTTATGACGATAAAAATGTTGCCAGAAAGAAATTAGGAGAACGTAATCAATATTTAGCCAAGAAAGAGGCGATGAATACCTTGAGTGATAGCAAATCCTTTGTGACTATTCAACGTGCTGTGACCAAGGTTGATGGAGGCAAATCTGCTAAATCAGAAAATGGAAAGATGGAAGATAATAAGCAGCGAACTAAGTTGAAAAATGCCGCAGAAATGCTTCGAGAGCAAGTAATTGATGGTGATAAACAAGTACTAGAACAGGTAAGAGGGACATTTAATTTAGACCCTGATATTGTTGCTAAACAAGGTGGAGAACGTTTGATTTTACAAGAGGCGCAGTAGTTTGATCAGCAATTATTCTAATAATGTTTAGTTGATCAACGTCGTTGGCGGTTTGCTGGTTTTGGATTATTGGGCAATGAAGGCTTATCAGGTCTCACATCAGATTTTGGGTATTGACCTTTGACTGTCTGTAATTCTTCTTGGGCTACTGATTGTAAATGTTTTGCGTTTTCAGGCTGAATACGACCTTGGCGTGCTGCTTCAGCATACATTTCATTCATTCTCTCTACTGACCAACTTAAATCTCCAAATGGTACTACGCCTTGCTGAGTTGGTTTTACTGGTCTAGGATCATGGAGACTGGGTTCACCGAATACTGCACGCCTGCCAAAAGTGTGGCGCAAATCAAGTTCCATTGCTGCACCATAATAGTCCTGCTGTGATTCCATCCGCCCAGCAAAAGGAACCATACCATGATGTGCGTGTAACAGATATGCTCGTTGATGTTCTACTTCCTTTCCAGAATCAGTGGTATTCTTACGGCGGTGTAGCAATTTAGATATGGCGGCTGTGGGTAAGCGTCTTGACAACTTAGTCCCTGGACTAGTTTTACGTCCTTGTCCCAAAGGTTGATGTAAAGAATCTGGTGTCATGTGATCCACCTCTACAGATTGACCACTGGGTGTTAGTTTATGACGATTAAATTGTCCTGCATAAGTACCAGGATAGCTACTGGGTTTATCAGGAAGGGAAAATGTGCCAGGGACAGGTCCTAATTTCTGCTTGGCTGCGGCATCAGCTTTTGGACTAGCCATTTGAATTATGGGACTATTATTACTGCCAAAAGCTTTTTTTTGCTGTACTACTGTCGTATCTACAAAATTAGTAGGGTGTGTCTGATTGAGGTGATGCCCGTATTTTTCTGCCTGCATCAAAGATGTTTTTAAATTCGGTTGGTTTAATTTAGTTTGTTTTGATTGCACCACAAATGGACGCGACTGAAATATTTCCCTACGCGAAGAAGCATGGGAGAAAGCCGATGGATATTTCCTAGTATTTTTTGTTTCTGTATAGAGTCGGCTTGGCATAGGAATATCCTCACTTGGACATAAAAAAGTTAATTTATTTAGATTCAGAGACTGTTGCAAAATAAGGTGATGAGTATTTTATTTTACAAAATATAAATAATTAACAGAAATAGTTAATCTTCTCGCCTCCCGTGTTTCCATTTCTTAGTTGATTTTCCAAGGGTATAGTCCTTATCCATCACTATTGGGAAATCGCTAATAGCATCATTGCAATCATTACAGCGACCTTTGCTTACACCAAGCAGCACAGATAGTGCTAAGTCATCAGTATTTTCAAAATCGCCAGCAAAGGCATTATAAACTGCAAATGGATCTGCGTGTTGTCCGCTATCCAGGTTAGTTACAATCTGGGGTTCTTGTAAACCTCTTTCACTGAACTGTTCCTTTAAATCATTAACTGTTTTATTATTACCGCGCTGTTGAGATATGGTAGGTACGCCGAAGCCTGTATGCGTAATAGGGATACCCACCGCAGTTGTAGAATGTCTGGCATACTTTGGAGTTCGATTTTCGTTGTGTGCTTTTTCCGCCATTTGATCTAGACTCCAGGTAGGATAATCTATTCTTCTGTTTTTTCTCTTATCAGGATTTGCTGCTTGTATTGGTTCTATGGATGATGTCTTATTTTCCGGTATTTCCCTGGCACACTTTTGCTGAATTACTTCCGGGTTGGAAACGTTTGTAAATACTATTTGACCGAGGTTATGTCCATATTTTTTTGCCTGCATCAAAGATGTCTTCAAGTCAGGTTGATTACTCATAGACTCTTTCGACTGCACCACAAAAGAGCGCGACTCAAACATTCCCTGATTTGGATTAGTTGAGAAAGCAGATGTTTCTTTTTGTAATTTCTTATTTGGGGTGTTGAGCCGGCTTTGCATAGAAATACCCTGAATAGCAGTGGATACTTTAGATTTTTTGTTTTTTAGTACCTTGCTTACCAGAAAGGTTTTGTGCATCAAATGGCCGTTTAGAAGAGTTTATGCCTGCAAGATACATATACAACAGGATATATTAGATTATTTTCTAATTTTTAAGTCTCTTATTTCTGCCTTCCACCTTCTGTGCCAATTCTTGTTTTAATTTAGAATATTCATCCATTCTTAGACCAATTCTACGGACATATTGACTAGGTATCTTTCCCTCTACTAGTACTTCTTGGTCTCTATGTGTATTGGCAAGAGCTTGCAACCTATTTGTTAATGGTTTTTGCTTGTTTTTACTTAATTTTTGCCCTTGTACATAACTATCAATGTCTTTATGTGGTATGACACCTTCTACTTTATGCTTAGTCCGTTTGTGTATATCCTCTTGAATATGTTTTTGAATTTGAGAATTATCATGAACTTTAACACCTAATTTATCTGCATCTTTTTTTAAAGTATCTAAATTGACTTCTACTTCGTACTTTCCATAAGGTTTTGCACCTTTGTGTTCGCCAGGAGAGAAAGATGTAAATGGACTTTTCGCTTTTTGGTCTATACCTCCTTGTATATGGTCGTAAATACTTGCATTTCCTGTTAAATTGGCTGGTATAATGCTTCCTCTATCATTTTCTTCCATAGATATGTAGGATTTCTTATTTGTTTTGCCATTTTTCTGAAACTGATGTTCAGTTAAAAAATCGTCTTCTCGTCTTAATGTTTTGGGCTTTGTCAATTGAACTGGTGCTTTGATGGCTGCCATTGGTACTGGCTCAACTAAAACATCTGTAGAATGACCATATTGCTCTGCCCGCTTGTCAGATGCCATGAGATTAGGCTGCTGCTGTATTACTGTTGAAGCTGAACAGCCTGTAGGCGGTATTTTACTGATGTGATGCCCATAACGTTCAGCCTGTACTAATGATGTCTTAATATCAGGTTGTTGTGAATTTTTTTCCCTTTGTGCCTGCACCACAAACGATCGCGGCTCAAACATTCCCTGAGTTGAAGCGCTTGATGAATCTAGAGTTTCTTTTCTGGCAGTACGATTGGGAATGCGGGGGCGGCTAATCATAGGACTACCTTGATTGGAGTTAAAAAATAATCTTTTATTTCCACATTAAACGGAAGCTACATAACTCAAATTATCTATTAAAATGCACACCATCTACTCAACCCAGCCTTTAATCTCAGTATCCGTAAGTGTGCGTTCTAACTTGATATACTCACTCTTAGCTGCTTGCAAGAGATGCTGCATCATCACCACTTCCCCGGCATCAGCCGCCAAAAACGCTGCATTTAAGGCAATACTGCGAATATTTCCACCCGCAACATTCAACTGTCCCAACTTCTGCGGCTCTAAACCTTGTGTGGGTGTTGCTTTGGGGAAAATCCGGCGCCAAATTTCTGCTCGTTGAATAGAGTCTGGGAACGGGAACTGGACAACAAAGCGGATACGGCGCAGAAAAGCTTGATCTAAGGAACTCTTTAAGTTAGTTGTCAGTACCGAAAGTCCGCGATAACTTTCCATGCGTTGCAATAGATAACTGACCTCCACATTGGCATGGCGGTCATGGGAATCTTTGACTTCGGTACGCTTACCAAATAAAGCATCGGCTTCATCAAATAGTAATATTACTCCCCCCAATTCTGCGGCATCAAATACCCGTCCTAGATTCTTTTCTGTCTCCCCGATATACTTACTCACCACCGCACTTAAATCAATACGGTATAAATCTAGGCGTAACTCCTGGGCTAACACTTCTGCTGCCATTGTCTTACCCGTACCGCTTAAACCAGCAAATAAAGCACTAATACCTAGTCCTCGGTTACTTTTGCTGCCAAAACCCCAGAGGTCGTAGACTTTAGCCCGTTGCTTGACATGGGTGGCAACATCTCTCAAAACTTGAATTTGCGCCTCTGGTAAAACTAAATCTCCCCAGTCAGCGATGGAATCGATTCTTTGTGCTAAATCATCCAATTTGGGGCGGGCTTGGGCGCGGCAACTATCCCAAAGAAGATCATGAAATTTGGCTTCTATTTGAGTTTCCTGTACTTGTTGCCATTGAACGCGGACTTGGGAACAAGCAGCCTGAATTACGGGTACACTGAGGTTAAATTGTGAGACTAAATGATCAATCTGAACATTCATCGATTCGGTAGTGGTTCCCAAAGCTGTCTCCCAAAGAGTGTACTGTTCTTTGGTTGTCGGGCGTTCAATATCAAAAACTAACAGGGGTCGTAAACGCGATCGCTTGCGTTCTATAGTAGCAATAATTACAGGAGAACGGAGGAATTCGCACAGGTAGGTAATGGCTCCTTCTCTGGCGGTGTCTGCTGTCTCCAAGTCATCACAATCAATCAACAGCACGCTACTTGTTAATGCCACTTCCCGTTCCCAAAGTAGCTTAAACTTATTTAAATCTGCGGGGTTTGTGGGTATGTTGTGGGCAGCAATTGTATATAGGTTCAACCCTAAGTACTGGCAAGCTACAGCAGCTATTGGTCGTTTACTAGCTACTTCATTCCCACATAGTTGTAGTATTGGTAACTTTAAAAAATCATGGATTTCCACCCACCAAGCAGCAACCATTTTTTCCATTAACTGCCATTGAGATGTTACCAATTTATCTGTAACTGCCACAGGTTCTACTATGCCTAACAGACGTTCATCAAGATGCTGCACACCATTTAAATAATGCAAGATGCGCTCATCTATTCGTAGTGGGCTGGTCATGAGTTCACTACCGGAACCGACTTCAATTAACCGCCACCGCCGCAGAGAACCGGCAGGAGTAAAGGCACTCCAATGCAGACCGTCTAGCAATGTCATCGCCAAGCCAAAGGTGGCATAAGTGCGTTGTTCATTTCCACAAGCCGCAGCACAAAGCACGCCAAAACTGGCATCTAGTTCTACACCTGCACACAGCAATAGTAGATTGCTTTCAAATTCACTTAACTGAAAAATGGTGCAAAGCCGTTCTAAGCGGTTTGCTTCAGGAGATGAATCTAAACTTTCTAATGGATTTTCGGAAGTTGGGATTTCTTCATCGATAAAATCCTCCAGTAAACTTGGGTCGGCGTGTTGCAACAAAGTCTTGCGGATTTTAGCGATCGCTGTGATTAAATAGGTAAGATTGTTAGCCTCACCATTGTTAGTTGTTGCGTTCATGGTTTACCACTGCCCAGTGTTATCCTCTTGTTGCAAACCGATTAACTGTCTTCTTCTCCACGCAAAGGAAAGAATATTAATTCCTAATTCTTGGGCTGTACGAATCACTAGTCTGGGTAAGGTTAGTTCTCTATCTAATCCCCAAGCTGTTGCTAAATCTCCAATTATTAAAATAATTCCTCCACCAGTTAATATTTCTATTTGTCGTTGATTAACTATTGGTAAGGCAGCAAATAGAAAAGGTCTTGTTCTTAAAGGATGGTCACGGCGTAACTCTCCTAAAGGTTTTAAGGGATTTTCTAACTGTTCTGCTAAAGCACGAGTACTATCTATTAATCCATTAGCGTCTGCTGGGGCATCAACTAAAAGTATTCCTCCAGTATTTAAATATTTTTTCAAATAATCAAGTTCGAGACTATTTAAAGATAATGCCTGCTGTCCAGTCAGATAAAGTAAATCATATTCTTGAATATTTTCGGCTAAACTAACCTGTCCTGGTTCATCATTACCGCGCAAATAAAGGTATAAAGGTTCTACCGATTGCAACAAATAGGAAAGATTGAAAAAATTCCGGGCGCATTCGGCATCGCTATGATTTACTTGCGCTATCCTCACAATTGCTTGGGGGCGTGCTTGTGCCTGACGACGATAACGTAAATCTATATTGTTATAACCAGGAAAAAAAACATCAGCAGGTTGGGCAATTGTTTTCTGTCCTGGTTGTAGAAGAATGCGGCAAATTTCTATTTCTGAGATATTAGGTGTAGAGTTCCTTTGGTCAAACCGATAAGCTTCTTGAACGATATCTCTTTGCTGTGTACGTCGCAATTCATCTGGGTCTATATAGCTCACTACTAAATAGACCATAATTGGCTCAGAACTGGCTACTTCTAAATCAATGGGAAAATCATAAGCTGTGGGTACAACAATGAGATTTCCAGCTAAATCAATAGCAATTCCTGGCTGAATTTGTACCCAGCGCCCATCTCTATATTTGGCTTCAACTTTACTGGGTGCAGGAATATCTCTAACGCCTAAACCGCAAACAATTCCTGGTTGATTTAAACATTGATAATGGGTATTTTGCCGCAACCGATGGTAATCATGGGCCTTACTCCAGCGTTCAGCATTTATTAATAAGCCATCGGAGGCTTGTAGGCGTTCAAATGGTTTAATTTCTGGTGGGGGGAATGGGTGGGACATTATTTTTTGTAAGAGAAATTTATAATTCGTAATTTGGGCTAGGTTTTAGCTGTGAGGATTTTCTATAGTTAATTCATAAGTACAAAAGGCTGGTTTTTCTTGTTCTATGATGCGTCTAATTAATTGCTCGTGTATGGTATTAGGAACTTCTGGTCGTAAGCGCACGACGAAGTGGTATGCTTTTCCACCTGCTAGGACTGCATTGCCTAGTTCAGCTTCACCGATGATAAAACTTTTGCCAAAAGGTTCTGTGATACTGATGTGTTTATCTGCTTCGTTGGGTAAATTTTCGTCTAAAGGTAATCCTGTATAAAGATGTAAATAAAGACGTAATCCTTTACGGGTTCCTCGCCAGCGATAGAGTTCTACTGCACGGCGAATTAAACGACGCTGTTGGTTTAAATCCCACCCAGAATCTATTGGCCAAGCTACCCAATGAGCTAAGAATGGTAATAGGGCTTGTGGTGCTGTTAAGGGGTCTAGGTTAGCCCACATGATATTGAAACTGTCTACGACTGGTTGATAGGTCTGCTCAAATATTTTCATGAAGCGACCAATAAAGTCTACTTCTCGATAGAGGATGGGCAGAAATTCCATGTAAACAGACCAAGGGCGGATATATAAGCCAAATGGGTCGCTTTTCTCAATGTGTTCGTCGTCTGTACCTGGGTCTAGATGTATGACAATAAAGTTGTGGTAGTTAAGAGTTAATTTATCTTTTTTTCCTGGGGCGATCGCTTGCTGATCTTCAAAAAATGTTACAGGTATTTGGAAATAAACCACGGCCTGCATCTGTTCTCCAGGGGCAATTTCGTTACCTTCTGTCCCAATTCGATACCATTCAGCCGGAAAATCTCCTTCAACTCTCAAATTCAACCGCAAGGGACGTTGTTGCAAATTTTTGATCTGCACTACCATCTCGCTTGGCTGCCCAGGATGTAATAGTAAACTGTGTCCAGTGACATTTACGCCTTCCGCCATTGTAAATGCTGCCAAACCTGCTTCTGGTACTGCCTCCGGTATTTGCATGGGAGTTAAATCAATTTTGACAGCAGGGGTAGAACGACTTTGAACCATAGCACGATACCTTTTTTAAGTAAGAGCCAGGGGAGAACCCTCCCTTTTTATCGATTGACAATATTGATTACATGACCGGAACGCAGATTATTATCAGACCAAGAACAGACTAATCCTTCGATTCCTGGGTCAATTAGGGGTTCTGGTGAAGATTGCCGTCTCCATGTATCGCCTTGTTTGCGGATAGGAAATAGGAGGACTGCACCGAGAAAACGTACACCCGGAGCTTGTTGCAATAATGCCACAATATCTGATGTGTAAACTGGTCGCCCAAAAGGCCAGCCTTTACCATCTGTGCCTCCCGTTAAGGGATTTAAATATTTATACAGGGCAACTCTTAAATTAAGCAGGATTTCTTGCTGGGCAAAAGGATTATCATAGGCAGGTTCTAGGGCTATTTCGGTCTGTACAGACACACCTACGTATTCTGGTTCTTGCAATTGTATTTGTACACCTAACAACCGTCTTTCGTCTAAGTAGTGGAGAACTTGCTCTTGGAGAGCAGGGCTGAGGGCAAACTGTTCTGGGGCTATACCTTGTCCTTGGGTAATTGCATCTGTATTGGCTTGAGGAACGATGAGTAAACCAACTGTACCAGCTTGTCTGTTGGTATTTGCAGGTAAACAACGAACGCGAGCGATCGCACCTGCACCACCTTGTTGAGTTAAAATTTCAAAGTCTTCGGCTGTAACTGCGCGGTCACGGGTGCGTAAAATCCTGGGAGCTTTGATAGCTGCTTGTTCTAGTGACTCAGCATCTGCACCATTAATCGCTGATTTATGATTGATGACGTTAGCTACATAGGGAACCGCAGATTTCAAAAACTGGAGTGCGCCGCTTTGAACATTACCCTGTCTACCTCCCCCTGTACGATAAGTAACCATTCTAATTTCTGAACCACGAGGGGGAACTGCGCCGTATTGATGTTCTAAAGTCTGATTTTCTAAATCGCTAACTTGCACAAAAGTTTGTTCATATCTGGCTTGCTGTATTTGGGAGCGAATTAGTGTTTCGCGTTTGAGTTGGCTGGGTTCACGAGTTAGGGGGCCAAATTGGACTGTACCTGTGATGGAATCGATGGTGTAATGTAGGTTTTGCGCCCCAGAGTCGGCAAAATCTCTCACCTCTTGCCATCTTTGCGGTAAACCACCAGGGGGAATGACGATGATGTACTCATTTTCTCGGCGTTCTAAAATCGGTGATTGCTGTAATTGGAAGGTCTGTCCTGGCTTACCATTACTGATTCCCAAACGTTCATCTTGAATTAGGCTACTCTGACTAGCCCGTACTGTACCGCCAACTGACCGCACACCTAAACCAGTAATGCGTGGTGGACGGTTGTAACCTGATTGATTGTTATCTAAGGGTGTCAAGACGCAACGCAGCCAACGCCCACGATAAGCAGTAAAATTTGTTTCCGGCCAAATTTGAGGTAAATGTAGGCGGACTTCTGCTCCTTGGGCGGGATTTCCTCCTTGTTGGGCGATTTCATAAAAGCTGAAGCCCCGTGTTTTATCGTCTACTTCTTGGTATAAAACTGGTTGCCAACATTCTCCGTCCCAGGCTTCCCAATGTCGTGGTGGCTGATTGGGGTTAATACCAGTAGGGGTAGCCGTAGCTCCTTGGAAGATGATTTCAATAACATTGCCATCAAGAGGATCACTAGAATTGATCACTAAGTAAAAACAGTTACCAGGCTGGGGTTCTTCCTCAAATACTGATTGTTCGCTACCTTCCCAGTAGCCATCAGACTGACGATCCCAAGTACTTGTGAATCTTTCTCTCAGAGATTGGGGAATTTCTTCCACAGATTGAGCATTTAAGATGTACTGAAGACGGGGTTTGCTGATAATTAAAGGGCGGTCTGTACTAAAAGTAATAGCTTGTGTAGTCTCTGTTCGCACAGTAGAGACTTCGATACCTACGGGAATTGTGTAAGTTTCTGGTAAATCGGAACTTAAATAAAAAGTTAATTCTGTGTGTGCTGGGGCGGGGGGTTGGAGACGAATACCTAATAATTCTAGAAAAGCAACATAATTTTTACGCGGTACTTGGTTAAATCTCAGTAACATCTGGTCAGTTAACCAAGCAAATAATTCAATTAGGGTAATTCCTGGGTCACTGAGGTTATGGTCTGTCCATTCTGGGCAGTAGCGCGGGATACGCATAATACACTCTTCCACCAGATCATCAAAGGTGCGATCGTCTAAGTTGGAAGTAGGTAATTTAGGTAAAAAATCGAAGTTCACAGTTACACCAATAGACAAATTAAAAATTAAGAAACACGAGTTTAAATCTATAATCCTGTTTGAGAAAATTGGAATTAAATTTTTGCCAATCTATGCTAGTTACAAATTACAAATTATTCTCCAGGTGCTAGCAAATAAAAAGGATAAACAAAATTATGAATATCAGAATACTTCTTCAGCCGATACTTGATATTAATGTCAACTCTGCCACGAATCGGGTCGGGTTCTGTGAGAACTTCATTGATAATAATCCTTGGTTCCCAACTCTCTAATGCTTCTAAAACATAAATACGAATTCGCAGCAGTGTATCACTATTTAAAGGTGCAAATGCCAGTTCTGATAACCGTGAACCAAAATCAGGTCGATAGACTCGTTCACCAACGCCAGTGCGGAGGATAATCCAAATTGACTCTTTAACTTTCTGCTCTTCATTACTAAAATTTATGCCCCCTTGCAAATTTAATTGCAGTGGAAAAGCCCAACCTTTCCCTAAATAAGCATTCTGTTGAGTATCTGACATTTCCAGCAGTCCTTGCTACTTAAAACTATGAATTCACATCCAGAAAATCTCAATTAACAATCTCAAAAATTCCTCAATTTACTACACTTCGCGTAACCATTAATAATTTTTAACCTCCAATTAAAACAGTAGAATCTCCTCTAGTAATTCTATTCATCGGCCCTAACGCTTCGAGAATTTTGTCTCCCACACGACAAGCAGGCAGGTTGTTAATGAGTACAGTTTTGCTACCGTCAATGACAACACCAGGCCCATGAGGCGGTACGGGCAAAGGTGTAGCACAGATATGAATATCAGCCATACTAGGTGGAAGAGATGCTGCCGCAGCATTGATAGCAGTACTCATGGTGATAGAGGCTGTTGCTTTTGTAGCTTGTTCAGCCGCTATCGCAGCAGGTGCAGCAGGTGTACCGGAGGCAGCTTTTGATGCAGCTTCAGCAGCTTTAACAAGGGCATCAGAAGTTGTTTTTGCTGTCCGCAAAGTTGTTGCGGCTGTTATGGGTATACCTCGCCATGCTGGTAAAGACCCAATCAAGACATTCATGCTACCTGGACCTCCTGTTAATACTGGTGGTAAAGGGTGGGCTACAAAGTCAGTAATTCTTGCTGCTGGTTTACCTTGAGACATAACAATCTCCTTGCTTGCAGTTATCAGGATGAATACAAATTAAATTTCTAGTTAAGACGAATCAAACGCCCGTTAATGTTAATTTCTCCCCCGGCTGTAATATTAATATTTGCCACAGCATCTATTGATAAACTTCCTGTAGATGTCATTGACACAGAGTTATCTGTATCGTTCATTTTAATTTTATGACCGCCATCAGTCATAATTTCTATAAAGGATTCGCTGTCATTAAGATATATTTTGTGTCCATTTTTAGTTTTGATACAAATACCTGTTTTGCTACTGGCTTTATCTTCTTCGACAAATTGCAAACTATGTCCTACACGTGTTTTAAAAGTTCGTAGCCTGACTTTCCCTCCCATTACTGTGTCTTTGACGTTTTCCGGTGGAGAGTCTTGACCATTCCAAACACCGCCAATAATATAAGGTCGATGAATATCACCATGTTCAAAACCAACTAAAACTTCATCATTTATTTCTGGTAAACAGTCGAATCCTCGTTGATTTGCTGCGCCTAAAGCGACAACTCTCGCCCAATAACTTTCATGTTCCTCTGTGAGGGTAGGAAATTTGACTTTAACTCGACCCAATCCTTGGGGGTCTTGATTATTGGTGACTATTCCTACCAAAAAGGTCTGACCAGGTTGTAAGCGTGTTTGTGAGGAAACAGTAGTAAATAAATTACTAGAGCGCAGTCCCCGGACACTGAAATCTGTGGTGTAAACTCGCTGGGTATAGAAATGGCGTGTTGCTGTAATATAGTACTTACCGGTAAAGCGATCGCCCATATTTTCCAAGGTCACAGTTTTTCCTGGGCGAATTTTGGGATTACCCTCAGCTTTCGCATCTGCATAAACAAATTCTCCACCCAATTCATCGCACAAAGCTTGGGCCATTGTCTCAGCTTGTTTAGCACAGAACACTGGTTTATCCACAACAGTCATTTTAGGTGGTTGTGAGAGATTAAATTTATTACAACTATTACTTCCTAGCTGATTACCTGTATTAGTAATCACTCTTTCTGATGTGGCTGTCGAAGTAATTAATTTTTTTTGAGTATAGTCCCAGCTACGCACTTCTACAGCACTTACTTGTTCTGCGCTGGTAACACGAGTACTAAAGCTACTGATTTTATCTAGCCATTTTAGTTCTAGAACTTCCTCTTCGTCTTTAGCTTCTGGTTTGCAAAAATTTATTTTATTTTCTTTAATAAACAGTTCAAAGCCAATACGAGCAGCCCTCTCTCGCAAAAACTCCATATTAGTTTGGTTTCCTTGGAAGACATACTCATGTACTTCACCAGTAGAGTCTATTTTTCCTTCTTGTATACTTACTTCTTGAGCAATTTTACGTACAATATCATCATCTGTGACATTCAAAAAAGACCGATTATGACGACCTCTGTGAAGACGATGGGACATATCATAACCACGAACAATAATCGGTGCTTCAGATTTTTCATTAAAATGAACTTCAATTGCTGTAATTTCACCTTCAATCAAAAAATCTTCTTTTTCTTTGTTGAATTTTTCGGCTTGAGTAGTACTAGAAATAAAACCTAATTTGATCTTTTTACCAATCTCAAATAAATTCTCATGTCGCCAAGGTTTATAATTCGCATCCTCTTTTGTAGGAAGATAGCTATTGTGTACTACTAAGGTAAACATAGCTGGTAGATGAAGACTTTCTTCCACAGTAATTTGCAATAAATCTTTGATTAGCTCAGGAGAAGCAGGGGTTCCCCCTAATTCTACTTTTGGTATACATAAATAGAGACTTTTGGACATACATTAAAACCAAACTACTACAACATATCAAACTCTGAGTCTGTGAAGAATGAAAATATTCTTTAGCTCATTAAATCCGAGCATCTTGCTGGCGATTACTACCAGTGGGAGCAGGTGGTTTGTCGTTGGTAACATGATTAGGATCTACTTCCTCTAAGGAAATATCTACCATTGCTCTGACTGGTGTACCATCAGTCAAAAACATTGTTAAGGTGTAAGATAGGCTATTCATTACACAATAAAAATATTCATCTTTCCAAGTAAATATATAAACAGGAGGACGTTCATCCTTTAACTGATCAATAGGTTCTACACCTTGCTTAATAATATTGATATATTTCATTACTGATTCTTTAGTTTCATAAGTATCAAAAAGCAATTGCTTCAATGTGAACTGATAAGGTTCTACACCTGAGAAATTGACTTTAGGCAATAAACTCTCTCCTCTATTACCTCGATGTTTCTGCCAAGTAACAGTTCGAGAAAAAGTAATTTCCGTAGGATTAAACATTAACTCAATATCATCAGCTTCGCCATTGTAAGCTACAAGTTTTGCTTTCTCAAGTTGTGGTTGTAGCTTTTGAGGAATAAAAAATGCTGGGACTGTCATTTAATATTTGCTCCTAAAAAAATAACATGATTTATTTAATATTTACCAAGGTAAGCGACCTAGATAAATGCCTTCACGTTCTCGTTCAATTTCTAATTTTTGTCTCAACCGAAAATAAATTTCATGAGCTAAAGCTTCTAAGGCATTTTCATCATCATCTACAGAATTAGTAGGCCTTTTGATAGTTTTAGTTATTGCTGCGGTTTCCGTAGATATGTCCGGTGCTTTCACTTCTCCACCAGCAACAAAGCCTTTAGGTGATGGAAGGTTTTTTGTAGGAACTATTTTAGAATCTGATACTAAGTTTGAAACTTGAGAATTGACGGAATAAGAAGATTCTGGCTTTTGTAAACTTGATTCTCCATTGCTAAAGTTTAAAGTAGTAAATTCCTTATTATTGGCATTTAATAATTCTTCAATATTCGACCACTGATTAGGTATTTCATGAGGTGTATTACTAGTAGAACTAGAGTTGGCTTTGCGGAAAATCATGGGAGAAGATGAGTAATTCAGCGAAGATTGTTTACTTATACCCGTAGATTTATTTTCAAACCTATTTAAAGATGGAGAACTAAGTATAGAAGACCTTTGCTTTGTAATATCCAGACCCAAGGAAGAAGGAATGAAAGAAGTAGCAACATCAGATAAGTGATTATCATCATTTTTTTGTGGTAATTTTATTTCTGAAACAGAATCATGTTTGTGTGATGTTTCTAAAGATTTTGTTTCTTCTTTTTTTTGAAAATTAGATGTAGATGTTTGTAGGTTGGGAAGGATATTCTCCGCTTTACCACCTTGATTAATATGGTGTAAAAGAGGAAGGTTGCTTTGTGCATCCCTTGCATTAATTACAAACTCTCCAGGTGTGAGCATAGCAGCTACAGTATCCGAAGGTGCTATCCGTTGATTATTTTCAAGATTTAACTGTGTTACCTGTCCACCTGTAGCAAAACCTTGAGGTGCTGGTAAATTCTTAAAAACATTATTGTTCGGTAATGTTGATTCTGAAAATTCTGGTTGAATGACTGTGGAGTTTGGTGTGGCGATATCGGAATTGTCAGAGGATGTTACTGCTAAGTTATTTGTGGTAAATTCTTCGGTGATTGGTGCTGCTAATTCTGGAAATGCTGGTTGAATGACTGTGGAGTTTGGTGTGGCGATATCGGAATTGTCAAAGGATGTTACTGCTAAGTTATTTGTGGTAAATTCTTCGGTGATTGGTGCTGCTAATTCTGGAAATGCTGGTTGAATAATTGTGGCGTTTGGTGTGGCGATATCAGAATTGTCAGATGATATTACTGCTAAGTTATTTGTGGTAAATTCTTCGGTTATTGGTGAGGTTGATTCTGGAAATGCTGGTTGAATGACTGTGGAGTTTGGTGTGGTGATATCGGAATCTTGTACAGAGGTGAATTCTGGAAATACTGATTGAATAATTGTTGAGTTTGGTTTGGTGATATCGAAATTTTGTACAGAGGTGAATTCTGGAAATGCTGGTTGAATAATTGTGGCGTTTGGTGTGGCGATATCAGAGTTGTTAGACGGTATTTCTGCTAAGTTATCTGTGGTAAATTCTTCGGTGATTGGTACTGCTGATTGTGGAAATGCTGGTTGAATGATTGTTGAGTTTGGTGTGGTGATATCGGAATTGTCAGAGGATGTTACTGCTAAGTTATTTGTGGTAAATTCTTCGGTGATTGATGCTGCTGATTCTGAAAATGCTGGTTGAATCACTGTTGAGTTTGGTGTAGTGATATCAGAATTGTCAGATGTGAATTCTGGAAATGCTGGTTTAATGACTGTTGAGTTTGATGTGGCGATGTTGGAATTATCAGACGATGTTACTGCTAAGGTATCTTTGGTAACTTCTTCGGTTGTTGATGCTGCTGATTCTGGAAATGCTGGTTGAATGACTGTTGAGTTTGGTGTGGTGATATCGGAATTGTCAGACGATATTACTGCTAAGTTATCTTTGGTAAATTCTCCAGTTGTTGGTGCTGCTGATTCTGGAAATGCTGATTGAATGACTGTTGATTTCGGCGTGGTGATATCAGAATTGCCAGATGTGAATTCTGTAAATGCTGATTGAATGATTGTTGAGTTTGGTGTGGCGATATCAGAGTTGTTAGACGGTATTTCTGCTAAGTTATCTGTGGTAAATTCTCTAGTTGTTGATGCTGCTGATTCTGAAAATGCTGGTTGAATCACTGTTGAGTTTGGTGTAGTGATATCAGAATTGTCAGATGTGAATTCTGGAAATGCTGGTTTAATGACTGTTGAGTTTGATATGGCGATGTTGGAATTATCAGACGATGTTACTGCTAAGGTATCTTTGGTAACTTCTTCGGTTGTTGATGCTGCTGATTCTGGAAATGCTGGTTGAATGACTGTTGAGTTTGGTGTGGCGATATCAGAATTATCAAATGATGTTACTGCTAAGTGATTTGTGGTAACTTCCCTAGTTATTGATGTTGCTGATTCTGGAAATACTGGTTGAATGATTGTGGAGTTTGGTGTAGCGATATCAGAATTATCAGATGATGTTACTGCTAAGTGATTTGTGGTAACTTCCCTAGTTATTGATGTTGCTGATTCTGGAAATGCTGGTTGAATGATTGTGGAGTTTGGTGTGGCGATATTGGAATCTTGTACAGATGTGAATTCTGGAAATGCTGGTTGAATGACTGTGGATTTTGGTGTGGCGATATCAGAATTATCAGATGATGTTACTGCTAAGTTATCTGTGGTAACTTCTTCGGTTATTGATGCTGCTGATTCTGAAAATGCTGGTTGAATGATTGTGGTGTTTGGTGTGGCGATATCAGAATTGTCAGAGGATGTTACTGCTAAGGTATCTGTGGTAACTTCTTCGGTTATTGGTGCTGCTGATTCTGGAAATGCTGGTTGAATGATTGTGGCGTTTGGTGTGGTGATATCAGAGTTGTTAGACGGTATTTCTGCTAAGTTATCTGTAGTAAATTCTCCAGTTATTGGTGCTGCTGATTCTGGAAATGCTGGTTGAATGATTGTGGCGTTTGGTGTGGTGATATCAGAGTTGTTAGACGGTATTTCTGCTAAGTTATCTGTAGTAAATTCTCCAGTTGTTGGTGCTGCTGATTCTGGAAATGCTGGTTGAATGATTGTGGAGTTTGGTGTGGCGACATTGGAATCTTGTACAGATGTGAATTCTGGAAATGCTGGTTGAATGATTGTGGCGTTTGGTGTGGCGATATCGGAATTGTCAGATGATGTTACTGCTAAGTTATCTTTGGTAAATTCTCCAGTTGTTGGTGCTGCTGATTCTGGAAATGCTGATTGAATGATTGTGGCGTTTGGTGTGGCGATATCGGAATTGTCAGATGATGTTACTGCTAAGTTATCTTTGGTAAATTCTCCAGTTGTTGGTGCTGCTGATTCTGGAAATGCTGGTTGAATGATTGTGGAGTTTGGTGTGGCGATATTGGAATTTTGTACAGATGTGAATTCTGGAAATGCTGGTTGAATGACTGTGGATTTTGGTGTGGCGATATCAGAATTCTCAGATGATGTTACTGCTAAGTTATCTGTGGTAACTTCTTCGGTTATTGATGCTGCTGATTCTGGAAATGCTGGTTGAATGACTGTTGAGTTTGGTGTGGTGATATCGGAATCTGGTACAGATATGAATTCTGAAAATGCTGGTTGAATGATTGTTGAGTTTGGTGTGGCGATATCAGAATTGTTAGATGATGTTGTTGCTAAGTTATCTGTGGTAACTTCTTCGGTTATTGATGCTGCTGATTCTGGAAATGCTGGTTGAATGACTGTTGCGTTTGGTGTGGCGATATCAGAATTGTTAGATGATGTTATTGCTAAGTTATATGTGGTAAATTCTTCGGTGATTGGTGCTGCTGATTCTGGAAATGCTGGTTGAATGATTGTGGCGTTTGGTGTGCTGACATCGGAATCTTGTACAGATGTGAATTCTGGAAATGCTGGTTGAATGACTGTGGATTTTGGTGTGGCGATATCAGAATTGTCAGTTGATGTTACTGCTAAGGTCTCTTTGGTAACTGCTCTAGTTGTTGATACTGCTGATTCTGGAAATGCTGATTGAATGACTGTTGAGTTTGGTGTGGTGATATCAGAATTGTCAGATGTGAATTCTGGAAATGCTGGTTGAATGATTGTGGCGTTTGGTGTGGCGATATCAGAATTGTCAGTTGATGTTACTGTGGAGGTTGGTGTGGCGATATCAGAATTGTCAGAGGATGTTACTGCTAAGTTATCTGTGGTAACTTCTTCGGTGATTGATGCTGCTGATTCTGGAAATGCTGGTTGAATGACTGTGGAGGTTGGTGTGGCGATATCAGAATTGTCAGAGGATGTTACTGCTAAGTTATCTGTGGTAACTTCTTCGGTGATTGATGCTGCTGATTCTGAAAATGCTGGTTGAATGATTGTGGTGTTTGGTGTGGTGATATTGGAATCTTGTACAGATATGAATTCTGGAAATTCTGGTTGAATACTTTTGGTGTTTGGTGTGATGATATCAGAAAATTTATGCTTGCTAGGTAAAGATGATTTACTTGATTTTTTAGTTGAATATTTTGATTTAGATTGATTTTTTTTCTGTGGTTTTGGCTGCTCTTTTTTGTGTTGCTTATCTGGCAATTGAGATTGATAATTTATTTCTGTTGCAATTTGGCTAGAAATATCACTGTCGTTTTTGGGTTCTATTTGTAATATATTATTAATATTATTTTTAATTAATTCAGTATTTTCTTGTGAATCTGTATTAAAGGGTTCCGGTTCATCAAATAAGGGCATTTCTGGTTCGCTAGTTTGATGATTCCAATTATTCCAATGTACTATTGTATTTGGTAGTGATACGTATTTACGAGGTAGTAAAAAATTGGAATATATGACCAAAGGCGAATGAATTGCAATGAGTTTATTAAAACTACTTTGCTCATGCCAAATAAGTTTATTAGGTTGAGATAAGTATTCTCCTAAGCCAAGTCTATTCACTTGTGTTCCCAACATAGGTTGAATAATTTGCATAGTGATTGTTGGAAAATAGTGAATTACTGAGATTGAAAAAATCCTGAAGTTAATCGTGTTGTCGGATTACCTCCACCTTTATTTTTTCCTACTTTTAATCCTTCATAAGCTAAAGTTAATTCTTCCAGCGCAGCTGCATTTCCATCGGCTTGTAATGTTGGTGTTTTCCAAGCTATGGGTACAGCACCTATTAATGTCCAACTCATCATGGTTTCACCAGCCTGATTGAAAACCAGAATATTAACGTTGCGTCTAGATGTTGCACTTTTTTCATCAAATACTTCGTTAATCCAATTCCAAAAGCCTGGGTGGTCAGTAACACCGCGTTTCAATGTGACATCGGAAAATTCTGCATATCCCAAATAAACTCTTTGTTGGTCGTTAACTCCTCCTTCGTGAAGAATCTTTTTTTGAATTTGAACGTTAAATCCTGAGCATTCGGTAAAAGATGCAGCGATCGCACTATCTATCTCCACATAAAACCGATTTGTAGTAACATAATTTAACTCGTGAGCAATATTGCCATTATTAGTACCGTTTCCAGCCATCACAACCACCTGTGCTGTCCATAATTATTTACCCTCTCCCTCTGATATCGCATATCTTCTAACAAGAGTTCGTGAACACGCTTGGTGAGTTTGTTCAATAACAATGAATCTGCCAGGTATTTACTTGCTACTTTAGCCACTTTGCTAGGATCAGAGATGGCGGAAATACCTGCGTATCCTGTTGTTCCACCTACGTCTGCAATAGGCTGAAAAAAAGTTAAGCTGTCTTCTGATTTCATAGCTAGATATAAGTTTTCCTCAAATCTAGGCTAAAGCTACTGCTTGATAATCAAAAGTAGACAAAAGTCGAACTTGATTTGCACAATAAACTAGACAAAAGTCGAACTTTCTTCTTCAACAAAGCTATGAAGTCACGAAAAACCTCACCTCTACGTGTCGAGAAGTGAGGTTGAAAATATCACCACAAGCCAATTCTGTAAAGAATTTAAACAAATTTTTTACATCAAAGCCACTGTAAAATTTACTAGATTGTTTTGACCTAGTTGCAAATAATCTCCATTGAGTAGGCGGTATGCAACACCAGGATTAAGGGGATTACCATTCAAATAAATACCATTTGTACTCATGTCAACAATCATGTAGGCATTTTGTGACCAATCCCAAAAAACCCTTGCATGACGACGAGAAACTATCTCTTCGTTAGGAATTCCGGTCAGGTCAATTTCTGGTGGAATAGGCATACTTTGACTGCAACGACCAATGTAACCCCCTTCTCCTGATAAGCGAAATTCTCTTCCTGTAGGGTGAACCAGCTTTAAAAGGGGTAGTGTCTGCGGTGGTGGGTTATAAACTGGGGATGTTGGTGGAATATAAGACCGTTGCTGATATTGAGTGGAATAGCTAGGAGGAGTTTGGTATGGTGGTTGTTCTGGGACAGGTGGTGTTGGTTGAACAGGTGGTTGGCTAGGCGTGGAGGGAATTACGTTACCCAAGGGAGTGGAACACCAAGGGCAAACCCTCGCATTATTGGGTAAAGCACGGTTGAAGTATTCACAACTTGGATTAGGGCAACGATTTGCAGGCATAAGAGTTTCTTATTATATAATCTGGCATAGGTTGTAAAGGCACAATACCTACTTTATTTAGTAAACATTGCCCCTGACGTGTTTTTAACAGATCAGCAAAAGTAGAACCCGCAGCACGGCGACTGTCATCTTTAGGGTACACCACATAAAGGGGGTAGCCCAAAGGATAGGTAGAAGTTTTACCTATTTGAAAGGTTTCAACATCAAAATAATTTGCTTTATCGCACAAGTCATCAGAAGGTTTAATTGGACGATTCTCGCGTAACCGAAATAGAGGCTGACTGGTTTGGTTATTACTATCTACTATTGCTAGGGGATAGCCTGAACACTGGTTCCAAGTTTTACTTAATACACCAAAACCGATGATACCTGTAGCTTGTCCTCTTGCGGTGCGAATTCGGTTCTGAGTTGTTTCTGTACTCTCAGGAGGTATTTTTTTAATTATCTCTGCAAATAAAGCTATGTCTTGAGCGTTTTTTCCGATAACTATTCTTTGAAATTGGTGTATTGCTTCTGGTTCATTTGGTACGTAAGGTTGTATTACAAGATTGGGAAGATTAGTATTTATTTGTCGCCAATTAGTAATCTTACCTGTGTATATTTGACGCAATTGCTCAAGAGTAATGTTTCCATCCAAAGCTTGAGGAAGATTAAAGTTTTTCTTATTAAAAGCCACAAATACCAATAAACCATCATAGGAGACTTGCTTTCTATCTAGGTCATCTGTTATTTGATCTGCCAAACTTGTAATTGCAAAATACTTTTGTCCATTTCGGACTTCTTCTATGGGTTGACTCCGATCTGGCAAATTTTTGGATTGGACTTCTTGATAGTTAAATGTTGCTTCTACTTCTGGTTTTGGCTTTGTTAATAAATCTTGTAAGCGTCTCTCGCTACTTGGTCTTTCTTTTAAAATGGAACTCCACGTACCATTGATTTCTCCCGTGTAAGTAAATTTCCCTGGCGGAACATTACTAACATCAGAGAAGGTATCTATTAATGAATTCCATGCTAAATACTTATTTTCATCTGATGGCTGACGTTGCCAGAAGTAATACCAAATTCCTCCTGCTAATAACAATAAAGCCAGAATTATTAACCAAATTATCCGTGAACGAAAAGAGTTTTCTGTTTCTTGATGTGCAGATGATTGTTGTAAATTATTAATATCATTTGCTTGGGGAAGTTTTAGTAAAGCTTGGCGAGCAGATTCAGCATTTTCAAAAGGCTGATCTAGTCCCATTAAGCGATAGAGAAATTGTTTTAAGTAATTATCATTGTTGGGACATATTTGTGATTCTTTCGGGTCGAGAAGTTGACCAGAAGAATAATTTGTGGTTCTTCCTACCCATAGATAAAAACCTACTAATCCTAGTGCTTCTAAATCTTGTTCTGGTTTTTTGGTATCTGGGAAAGTAATTGCGGATGGAATAAATAAATTTTCCCAAATAGCTAAATCACAAAAATATATATAAAATTGTTGATTTTTTTCTATTTTAATTAGTATGCTATCTAAATTAATATTGCCATGTGTTAATCCTTGTTGTATTTGATTGGAAGGAAAGCGGAGTTTTTGAGTATGTAAAAACACCAGAGTTTGTAGGGCTTGATTGAGAAATTCACGCATCTGAGATGGTGTCATTGCCCCATTTTCTGTTAAGTATTGTTTTAAGGTTTGACTGGCTTTTGTATCTTTGGTAATTAAATAGCAACGTTCTCCTTTTTCATCAGCGATCGCTTCCCAAGTTTGTACTAAACGAAAGTTCTGAATTCTCCCATCAGCTAAATTTACCCCCCCTATGCGTTTGAAGGTTTCTTGACGCTGCGTTGTCTCCTCTTGATTAAAACAACGATTGGGTAGCAAGTATTCTTTAATGATTACAGGCTGTTTGTCTTTAAGTTGGATCGCCGAGTATAAACGTCCTCGACCCCGTACACTTAAAAACTGAGTTATTTGATAACTACCGCGACTTCCTTTAATCTCTGCTTCCTGGGGTAAAGTCGCCGGAAAACCACATTCTAAACAAAATTTAGCACCCTGTATTTGCTGCGCCGTTTGTAAGGGGCGATCGCAATTTAACGGAGCATTGTAGGAACAGGGATATTCTCGGTAAAAAGATTCAATTACAGCCATGTAAAACGTGTTGAGTAAACAACGATAATTGCTGACTTGGATATTAAGCTTGAACTAGACCTAACTTGAGAGCGACTATAATAGCTTGAGTCCGACTAGTAACTTTTAATTTTTCAAAAATACTTGTAAGATGAGACTTAACAGTAGCAGCAGTCACATATAAGTTTTTAGCTATTTCTTCATTAGAAGCACCTTGAGTTAACCAGTGTAAAACTTCTTGTTCCCGTTCTGTTAAATGCAACTGATGACAGACTTTTAAAGAAGAATCAGCATAAGCCTGAAAACGACGGAAAAAACCACTGGCTACATCTGAAGGTAAGTAAATTTCAGACCTAATTACAGTCTTAATCGCCTCACACAATTGACTTGCTACCTGATTTTTAAATACATAACCTGCGGCTCCTTTCTGCATAGCTTGGAAAATCCAGTCATCTTCTTGATGTGCAGATAATACTAAAATCTTGCCACTATAAGCAATTTCCTTAAGACTTATCATGGCTGCAATTCCATCACTTACACCCAGTTCTAAATCTAGTAAAATTAAATCTGGATTTTTCTGAATTGTCAGTTTTAAAGCTTGCTCTACAGAATTTGCTTCACCTACAATTTCTACAGCTAAAGCACCACCAGTATTATAAAAACTCAGGAGAATACGCAACCCTTGACGAAACAGTTCTTCGTCATCCACAAGTAAAATCGAAAGTTTTTTTTCTTGAGCCATCTTCAGCACTTCCTTAACATTATTTTCGGGGCAGAATTATGGAAAATACTGCTCCTCCTCCTGGTAAATTTTGCGCCCAAAGGTGGCCGTGATGATCTAAAACAATTTTCTTAGCAATAGTTAAACCTAACCCTGTACCTCCTTGACGACGAGAATAAAAAGGATTAAATATTTTTGGTATATCCTCTTGAGATATTCCTGCTCCCTGATCAGAAATTTTAATTAAGACTTCTTCATTGAAAATCTGCCAATTACAATTAATAGTTGCCAAACTAGGACTATATTGAATTGCATTGCTAATAATATTGTCGAATACTTGTTTCATTTGTAAGCGATCTAGCAACAGCATAGTAGATGTTTCTGGAATGCTAATTGTTAAATTTTTTTGAGCAATCAAAGGTTGCAAGTATTTAATGGTTTCAACTACTAAACTTCTTAAATCTTGAGGTGCTATACTTAAGTTTGCACTTTGACCGCAAGAAATTAAATCGGTGAGATTAGTATCTAAATCTTCTATACTTTTGCAAATAATTTTCGCTTGTTCTTGCCAACAAATTTCTTCTAAACCTAAGTATAAATTATGTGCATATAGCCCAATTAACGACAAAGAATTACGTACTTGATGACCAATTTTCTGCAAGACATTTTCTAATAATTTGATTTCCAATTTTTGTCTTTCATTTTCTTGACAAATATCAGCATATCTATTTAAGAGAATAGCTGCATTAATAACGTATTTTTGTAAATTTAAAGATAGACTTTCATGGGCTATGATTTGAATATATTCTGGTTTTTGATTTTTATATCCTATGGGGCAGACATAAGAAATAAACTCAGGTAAATCTGGTAATTCAAATTCTTCTAATTCCAAAGTGTGTGGAAGTGTTTTCATCCATGACTCTGACCTCAAATAAGCTAATTTTTTAGGAGGGAAAATTAGCTGGTCTTTGTTATAGCTAATAACTTCTTGATGTGTCTTTAATAATGAATTGTAGTAGACAATACGAATACATAAAATTGGATAATGACTGGTTAGCTGTTCTGCTTGTAATTGACAAAAATTTTGGATGTTTAATTGATGTAAATTACCTGAATTACCTTCTAGCTTCTGAAGAGAAAAGCTTAAAGTCATAGCTCCACTTGCTCTTTACAATAAAAAGTTTACTGTCTTCCTTTACTTGTCGATGATGTACAGAAAATTATGCAAAATCAAGAAAATTAGAAACATTTTTTATAAAATTTTACTGCCCTCCTATTACTTAACGTTTGCAGAACACGATATCAAGAAAATTACTATTACTGGAAGTACGCGAGTAATAATAGCATTTTCACTATACCCAACATTTTATAGTAATTTTTTTCTGAGATTTTCGTGTTTGCTTAAGGATTTATAAAGATATTAGGTAAAATTTAGTTTAGGTAATTATATTTAAATTAAAATCATACAGTCTTTTGACATAAATCTGTATTTTTTTATAAATTACAATTTTCTATTTCCGTATAAAAAACAAATATAGCGTTTCTCATTTTAGTGAGGTCATCTTATTGAGTTTAGGGTGTAATTTAACCCATGTAATTGGGAATTGCTATATTGTTTGTCAATCATCATCATCAACAAGGCAAGCACCATCCCAGAACCGCGACACGGACGTTTGCCTGAGTCTTAACATTGTTCCTCCTCATCTCTTAGCTTACACAGCGATCGCACATTTTTAGTGGGAAGCGCCCTAATGGGGGTTGTCAAAACCTCAAGTGTTTCTTTGTAAAGTGGCAAATATCGACCAAAGTCTAGTCAACGTCCGCAAAAAATATCGACAAAAGTCTAATTAACTTCCGTAGGTTGATCTAGATAGTCTAAGTACATCTAAGTTAGTTAACAATTGAGGTTAGCTAACAGGAGAACAGCTCTATGCTTATTTTTGTTCTTCAAACCTTAGCAGAAATTTTAGCCGGAGGAACCTCGCTCGTCAGCACAGAGCAAATTGAGTTTAGTCATCCTAGCAATCGCAAGGAAGAGACTGGAGGGCCGACTCTCAACTTGTATATTTATGACATTCGTGAGAGTAAGCAATTCCAACATTCAGGAAAACAAGTGGAACGCAAGCTGACAAGAGCTTTACAATCTGCATCTGTGAATTGGTCTCCTAGTTGGTTTGATATCTCATTGCTACTAACAGCTTGGGATAGAACAGCTTTAGGCGAGCATCAGCTGCTGAGTGAAGCTTTGACTTTGCTGCTGCGCCATCGTGCGCTCAGAGAAGAGTTTTTGGTTCCAGAATTGCGCGGTTACGGCAATTTGAATATGACTGTTTCCCTAGAACCACAAATAGAGGCTGGGTCTTTATGGAGCGCTCTTACCATACCTCTACGTCCAGCGTTGTATTTGATGGTATCCGTACCTGTTGAGCCACAAGCTGCTTCAGTACCTTTAGTGTGGGAGCGAATTATTCGACTGCATAATGAATTTGGAACTGAAAACGGCAGTATTGAGACGATCGCTAGACAGGTAATGATCGCCGGAGCAGTCAAAAGTGCAGTTACCCATCTGCCACTTTTAGAAACAGAAGTTAAGGTGACGGGAACACAAAAATCCACAACCACCAATAAAGAAGGGCTGTTTTATTTTGAAAATTTGCGTTTTGGTAACTATGTTTTGGCGCTTAATTGCCCAGGATATCTACCCCAAAACGTCAATGTATTGGTGGATAGTCCAAGTTGTACTTTCAAAGAAATCTCACTAACTCCTGCTTAATTAGCTTTTCACACACTTGGAGATATTCGCATGGCTAGACTTGATTACTTTGCTCCTGGTGTCTATATAGAAGAAATAGACAGAGGTAGCAGGCCAATTGAGGGTGTCAGTACGGCTGTAGCTGGTTTTGTTGGCTTTACAGAAGACATACGTGGTGGGGCTGAGTTATTTAAGCCCATGCTGATTACCAATTGGACGCAATATCTCAACTACTTTGCCCGTGCTAATTCTGATGGCTTCACCGATTTCAATGCCTATTTGCCCTTTGCAGTATACGGCTATTTTATGAATGGTGGTGGGCGCTGTTGGGTTACAAGTATCGGTACGCAGTTACCAGGAGCGAGCAAACCCCCAGAACCCCAACCTACCAGCCTGCGAATCACAGGTCGAGGTAATCGACCATGCTTGCGCTTTAGCCTGCGCCCAGAGCAAATAGCCGGGGGAACAATCACTATTTTAATTAGTGATGGTGTGCCTCGTGCCTTACCGGAAGGTACGGAAGGTAGCCCACCACCAAATACAGGTGAATATTTTAAAGTGCAGATTCGACGAGGGAATGAAACCCTCGAAGAATATGATCACTTGACAATGAACCGCGACCCTAATGGAGCGATCGCCACCTATGCGATCGCCGCTTTGAGAAACTCCATGTATGTTGTTGTGGAAGACATTTCTCAAAGCGGACAGCCCCTAGCTCGTCGTCCTGGGAACGGTCAATACGAAATAGCACCACCAATTGTTGCTACCCCACCAGATAGGTTTTCCAGTGACTTAGAGGGGATACGCGACGACCGCACAGGGGTACGCGGTATTTTTGAAATTGATGAAATCACAATGCTGGCCTGTCCTGATTTGATGCGGGCCTATGAAGCGCAGGTGATGAACTTGGATCAAGTCCACGGGATCATGGAACTCATGATTAGTATGTGCGAAGGTTCTGCTAATGGTGATATTCCCAATCCCCCTAACCGCATGGTCATCATTGATCCACCTTCTGAATTTGTCAAACCTCAACAAGTAGTGGAGTGGTTGCAAAATCGCTTTAACCGTCGTTCGATGTTTGCAGCGCTTTATTATCCCTGGATTAAAGTACCTAATCCCCGCGATCGTGGTAATCCCATTTTTATCCCTCCTTGCGGTCATGTTATGGGTGTTTGGTCACGCACTGACGAAACCAGAGGCGTTTACAAAGCACCTGCAAATGAAGTACCAAGAGGTGTCATTGGTCTAGCCTATGATACTAACTTCCGTGAGCAAGAACTCTTGAACCCCCTGGGAATCAATTGCATTCGCAGATTCCCCAATCGAGGTATTCGGATTTGGGGAGCCAGAACACTAGTTGAGCCAGATAAAACAGAATGGCGCTACATTAGCGTTCGCCGACTGATTAGCTATATTGAAAAATCCTTAGAATTGGGTACTCAGTGGGTAGTTTTTGAACCCAACGACGAAGATTTGTGGGCTAGGGTCAGACGTACCGTTAGCAACTTCTTAGAGCGGATTTGGCGTGAAGGAGCTTTGTTTGGATCTACTCCAGAACAAGCATTTTATGTCAAATGTGATGAAGAATTAAACCCACCAGAAACCAGAATACTTGGTCGTTTGTATATTGAAGTCGGTGTTTGTCCAGTCAGACCTGCTGAATTTGTCATCTTACGCATCAGTCAATGGAATGGCATAGAAGACGACCAATCCTAAGACAAACCTCTAATACCAATTTGTTATCAGAAAGCCACCCGACTTTCTTAATTACTTAACTTGCTTACAAATTGGTATCGCAACGAATCATTCAAATTGACCCAACAATTAGCCATTAATCAGGAGAATCAATATGGCACCTAATACTGGTGAATTATTAACCGCTTGTAAGTTTTATTTTCAAGCCCAGGGAATTCAGGATAAATTCATTAAAGAACTTAGCGGTTTAGGTGTGGAAAATACCCCTGCTCAAGAAATTCATGGTTCTGGAAATCGGTCTGCTTTAGTTCGTCAAGCTACTCCAACAGTTGTAAAATTCACTAACATTACAATTAAGTTGGTTGCAACTAAAGACATACAACTTTATACCTGGTACAAACAGTGCAATGAAGATATGGGCGATGCTCGTCAGTGGAGAGACAATCGTAAAGAAGGTAATATATACGCCTATGATCAGCAGAATCAGATAGCTGCCCATTGGGCAATTAAATACTGCTATCCAGTCAAATATACAGGCCCCACCTTAACAGCTTCTAGTGGAGAAATGGCTACAGAAACCCTGGAGTTAGTTCATGAAGGTATTGAACGCGTACAATAAATTTTCAAAAATTTAAAAAAGTGGCTAACGGCTCTGACAATATTTCTGAAATTCTGACAGCTCATCGTTTCTACTTAGAGCTAAAACTAGACGGACAAAGAGATGCTGATGCTTTCTTTTTAGAATGTCAAGGCTTTAAAAGAACGCAGAATGTCATTGAAGTCACCCAGGTCACTTCTCAAAAGTGGGGAGCCACTGGACAAAATAAAGGTATGGTAGTAACAACCAAAATTCCTGGCAATGTCAAAAGTGGCAACCTCACTCTTCGTAGAGGAATGATCAACTCTACTGATTTTTGGAAGTGGTTTGAAGATGTACAAAATGGTCAATGGTCTAACAAAAGAAAACTACTTTCTTTATCTATTTACAGCCAAGGCAATGAAGAATTAGCCAGATTTGAGTTAGAAGGTGCTTGGCCTTGTGGTTATAAAATTGCTGATGTCAACGCCCGTAGCAGTGAAATAGAAATTGAAGAATTAGAGGTTGCTTTCGAGGAATTTAAACGGGTGAAATAATTTGGAGAATAATATGTTTGCAACAGAGTTTGAATTTACACTGCCTAAGGGATATCTAGACTCTGAAGGTAATCTCCATCGCCAAGGCGTTATGCGTTTATCAACAGCAATAGATGAAATTTCTCCTTTGCGTGATCCCCGTGTTAAAGCTAATCCGGCTTATGCAACAATTATTATTTTGTCGCGGGTGATTAGTTGCTTAGGCGCTTTATCGGAAGTTAGTCCTGCAATAGTAGAAAACTTTTTTAGTCAGGATTTAAGTTATCTACAAGATTTTTATCGCCAAATTAATGGCTTAGAAAATGTAACTTACCAGCCAGAAGAAACTGCAAATTCCTCAGAATTACTTGTTCATAACTAGCAAAAATTCACGATAATTACTTATGGGTCGTAAGACAACACTCTGCACTGAATTTACCTTCACTCTTCCACGTGGATTCACAGATACTCAAAATCGAGTACATCGTCATGGAATAATGCGTTTAGCCACTGCAAAAGATGAGATTTTAGTGCAACAAGAACCTAAAGTTCGGGAGAATCCTGCTTACGGCTTTTTAGTCATGCTCTCACAGGTAATTTCCCGCTTAGGTAGTTTCAACTCTGTTAGTCCAGAATTACTAGAAGGTCTACTATTACGTGATATTTCTTATCTGAGAGAATTTTATAACCGCATTAATCAGCTAGGAAAACCACACATCCCGACTCAGTGTCCCTATTGTAATAGTGAGTTTTCAGTGAGCTTGGAATTAGCGGGGGAGTCATTAGCTACCCCTTAGACATCATATATGAGGAGGTAGCTTTTATTGCGTATCATTTTCATTGGTCACAAAATGATATTTTGAGTTTAGAGCATAGCGCTCGTCAGCGATGGCTCACAGAGATTAATAAAATTAACCAAAAATTGATATGAAAATTCAAATCTCTAGTTCTCCAACACAAAGCGAATTTGAAGAAATTGACCTTGTTTTAGTAACTAAACGAGGTAAGGAATACTTAATAGGTCGTTCTACTGATGCTGATTTAATTCTTGATAGCTCTGATGTCAGTCGTCTACACGCTAAATTCTTTTCACAAGCAGGAAATTACTACTTCTGCGACCTCGGTAGTAGAAACGGTTCCATAGTTAATGGAAAGTTGACCGAGAAAAATCAATCATACATTTTGAAGGATGGGGATATTATCCGCATCGGAGATTTTGTTTTAGTGATTAAAGAAGATGCTCCTCTACCACAGTCCGCAGAGACGGTAGTAAGAATTATCAATCCTTCAATGTTTTCTAACTGGCGAGCTAATGAAAATGCTGTCAGTTCTTCTGTGAAAGATGAAAGAGCAGAAGTAGTCAGTGAAGTTTCTTTAGAAGTTCCAGAAGTTAGTAATATATCTGTTGATTCTCCAATTGCTATAGCTGAAGAAATTAGTCAAATTGAAGACGAATTAGAATTAGCTCAAGAACCTACTTTCATTCAGGCTGAGGATATAAGTACACCAGAAAGTGCAATTCGATCTCCAGAAATAGTCAGAGAGGATGAGGATAATGATGAAGCTCTAGATATAGATACACCAGTTGCGGAAGAAGTGGCTACAGATACAAGTGAAATAGAAGTTTCAGAAACTAGCGAAGAAACTCCAGAATATACTATAGTTCAGCCACGAGATATTTTTAATCAGGAGTCGGGGAGTGAAATAGAAACTCCAGAAGCTGTTACTGAAGATATTAGTGAAATAGAAGCTCCAGAAGCCGTTGCTGAAGATATTAGTGAAATAGAAACTCCAGAAGCTGTTACTGAAGATATTAGTGAAATAGAAACTCCAGAAGCTGTTGCTGAAGATATTAGTGAAATAGAAACTCCAGAAGCTGTTGCTGAAGATATTAGTGAAATAGAAACTCCAGAAGCTGTTACTGAAAATGAAGCGATTATCAGCGACGAAAATGTACAATTGGAGTCATCTTTAGCAGAAGAATTAGAAGAAAGTGTTGTGTCTGAAGAGGATTCTATTTTGACATCTGAGCTAATAAGTGAAGCGGTGGAATCTGTTAATGAGTCTCTAGAAGAATTCCCAGAGCCAGAATTTCAGCCAGAAGAGGCTTCAAAAGAAGAAATTTTTAACCTACCCCAAATTATCAATGAAAAGCAAATAGTCTTAGTAGCTCACGAAACAAAGAAATCAGAACTTGCTGATTTAGTAGCTCAACATCAAGAATTTTTATCCCATTGTCTGACAATTACGTGGCCATCTGTCAGTAAAGTCTTAGAGCAAGAAGCGGGTGTAAAAATTACTCAAGAAATCCCTCCAGCGACTTCTGGAGGATATCAAACCATTAATTCATTAGTTAACTCAGGGGATATCTTAGCCGTTATTTTCATCAGAGATTTTATCGTTCCTCAACCTGGTCAGAGCAATGAAGAAGCTCTCTTGAGAATATGTAATATTAACCAGATTTTACTAGCAACTAACGTTCCAACAGCAGAGGCAATTTTACATTATATTAAAAATATGAAGGATTAAGATAAAAGAAAAAATCCACCCATTCGTTTATTGTGGTGGATTTAATGCCTAATAATCCACATTCCGTAAAAAGTTAGGTGGAATGTGGAAAAATAAAAGCAGTTTGTGTACGTTCTCAGCAAATCAGAGATTATTGTTGCCATAAAACAAATCAATTCCATTTACCTGAAGCTTTGGCATAAATAATTGAAGAAAAATTTAGAAGTCAAAATTAGTCAGTAGTGATTGACCACGGGAAACAATACCAATCCACTACTGATTTTCCTCATGGATACGCATAGCATTTGCACCTATACGCAATAATTCTGACTCCTAAATTCTGTTTTAAAGCCTAAAGATTCGAATTAGATAACGTCCGATAGCCATATCCTAGATGAGAATCCTTCTGGATATATTGTTTAATGCTATCGAGGTCAATAAAATAGTCAGCAACATCAATTAAACAGTCGTTAGTCATGGTTCGCAGACTTACAACTTCTACCCGAACCCCTGTACTGCTGACCGCATTGACTGCATAGGTTAAATCTCCATCACCACTAACTAAGACAGCTGTATCGTAGTGAGGAGCTAAGGTGATCATATCTACAGCAATTTCTACATTCAAATTAGGTTTTTTGGTGTTGTCTGTGGCTTGGAGTTCTTTGGTGACAACACGATAGCCATTGCGACGCATCCAAAAGAGAAAACCCTGTTGTTTATCATTGGTGCGTTGACGTGTAGGAGTTGGTCGAGATATATCAACTCCAGTGTAGAAAAATGCCCTTAATAATCTGGAACCCGCAGTTAGACGACAAAGTAATTTGAGGTAATCAATTTCAATACCGAGTTGTAAAGCGGCATGAAATAAGTTGGTACCATCAATAAAAATAGCGACTCGACCACGATTCAAGTCATTGGTGATAGACACATCATTTCTAGGTTCTCGCTGCCTAGAAACTTCATTTTTGCTACCATTTTTTATGTGTATTTTTGTCGGTAAATGCGGTTCTTCCGCTTGGTGGTTATATGAATTTTTTCCTTTCGTAAAACTAGAGTTAGTCATTGAGTCCTCTGGATTTTAAATCTGGCGAAGCTTTTGAGGCAATTGGCAATAGACCATCTGTGCTGATTAATCAGCAAAAGAATAAATGATATTCAGTCACTTGAACTACACTCAAATCGGGCTAAATGTGTAGATTCCAAAGTTTAATGACCCAGAGTATTAAACTCTTTTCAGGACAAGTTTTACGAGATATCCCCTTTGACCATAGATATGCTGCCCATCTCCTACCACTACAGCACATCAACTTGCCACAAAGTGCAAGCAATTGGGGGTGAATAGTTAGCTATCATGGTCAACCAAGGCATAAGCCATTGGCATCTCTTCTTATTGTACCTCTCTCTTAAAAAAGGCTTACATTAAAGTAATCTTTACATCTTTATGTTGATTCATTGACAAAAATAAATTACTATTTAAGCTTTGATAATATACAATATATTGCTATATTTTTTAATGCAACTTAGATAGTTTTCCTGTGAGATTCCTGGAAAAAGCAATAGGTATTTACTTCTTTTTCAGCTTATTTAGATTTTTTTAATAATAATTTGGGAGCTTAGAGGCTGTTTGAAAAGTGGTTAGCTGTGATTTTAATGGAACTCTTACCCCCCTTAATCCCCCGGAAAATCTAGTAGTCTGCCAAGTTAACTTTGCAAGGTCAATAGCAGCAAAAAAATCTCTTTCTCCCCCTGCTCCCTCTACTTCCCCTGCTCCCCCTGCTTGCCTTAGCCTAGCAATTTTAGGTTGGTGAACTACTAGTTCCCTCTCCTTTCCTGGGAAAGGGTTAGGGTGGGGTAAAAAATATTTGATACATCAATCATGACGTTTCAAACATCCTCTAATACACCCTACAGAAATTTTATTTTGGCTTTATAAATAATCTCTTACATATTAAGCGATCGCCTAAATTAATGTAATACCAGTATTCTAAGTTTTGTACTGCTCATCACTAATCAACTTAACTTTGTTTGCTCCCCCAGATGGAGGAGAGATATGGAATTAAAGAGTTAAATATATATGCAGACTAGTCCACAATTAGATGTCTTTGCTAATCTCCTCTGCGGTGTATAACCCAGAGGTTATTTTTTTGATGTTTCACATGATAAATAATGCAGATAAACTTGTATTTTTGTCATTGTGTTGTTGTCGCACCCAATTGCAGAGCATAGAGATTAGCATAAACCCCTTGTTGGCTAACAAGTTCTGCGTGAGTACCCCGTTCGACAATTTGACCTTGCTGAATCACTAATACTTGATTAGCTTGGGTGACGGTGCTGAGACGGTGGGCAATAACAAAGCTGGTACGACCTTGTAATAAACGGGCGATCGCATCTTGTACTAGTGCTTCTGTACGGGTGTCTATACTGCTGGTTGCTTCGTCAAGGATCAGGATGCGGGGGTTAATTAACACTGCACGAGCAATACTAATCAGTTGTCTTTGTCCTTGGCTGAGAGGCGCACCCCGTTCACCCAACTTAGTTGTATAACCTTGTGGTAACGAGGTAATGAACTCATGCACATTCGCCATTTGTGCAGCCGCTTCAATCTCGGCTTGAGTCGCATAAGGAGCGCCAAAAGCAATATTTTCAGCCACAGTACCACTAAACAAAATATTATCTTGTAGAACAATTCCAATCTGACGGCGTAGGCTGGCTTGCGTCACACTACGCACATCAATACCATCAATTTTGACTGCACCGTCGGACACATCATAGAAACGCAATATCAGGTTAATGATTGTAGTTTTACCAGAACCAGTTGCCCCTACTAATGCCACCATTTGTCCTGGATTAGCGTGTAAATCTACTCCTTTGAGAACCAGTTGTTCTGGGTTATAACCAAACTTGACATCCTCGAATGTCACTTCACCTTGAATAGGCGGCATTTGCATGGCATCGGGTGCATCTTGAAGTTGCGAAGGTTCATCTAACAAAAGAAAAATTCTCTCTAATCCGGCAAAAGCAGACTGAGCTTGGGTGTAAAACTGACTGAGGATTTGAATGGGGCGAAAGAATTGCTGGACGTAAAGTAAAAAGGATGTCACTACACCGACTGTTGCTGCTCCCGTAACAGCGAGATAGCCACCATAGGCCAGGACACCTCCTGTAGCTAAGGTGTTGAGAAAATCAATCGATGGTAAAAATGCTGCCGTAATTGCTACAGCTTCAACGTTGGCATCACGATTAGCGGCGTTGAGAACATCAAATTCTGCAATGTTGATATGCACACGATTAAACGCTTGTGCTTCTCGCACACTGCCAATATCTTCTTCCAACTTGGCGGAAAGTTCCCCGATTGTTTGCCTTGTGACGCGAAATTTAGTCCTAGCCCACCGGGCAAATAAGCTAGTGGTAAAAATCATCAGAGGGACAACTAGGTTACTCAACAAGCCGAGTTGTAAGTTGATCGAAAGCATAGCAATCACAATGCCGACCAAACTGAAGGTATTACCTAACATTTGGGCGACAGTTTGTCCAAACGCTTGATTAACGGTGTTAACATCATTTAGCAGACGACTCATCAAATCGCCGGCTTCACTACGGTCAAAAAAGCTCATTGGCAAACTTTGGATTTTAATAAAAATATCTTGCCGCAGTTGAGCCAGCAATCGCTGCATAATCCAGCCGACGCGAATAATTTGACCACGGATTGCCCAGATACCAAAGCCGTAAGTCAGTCCTAGTAGTACTAATAGCAGTAGTAACCCTTGTAAATCCCCTTTGATAATTAGGTTATCAACTGACCAGCCAAGTAAAAACGGCCCGATCGCCTGGGTAGCAGCGCCAATTGATACTAAACTCAAAGCAATGGGAACTTCTTTGCGGAAAGGTCGCAGGTATCGTAAAAAGCGCCGTAAGGTAGATAATTGCTTAGTCGCTGGTTGCTCAGGTGCAATAACTGGAGTAGTTGTTCTCATAGGGAGTAATGAGTAATGAGTTAGGAGTAATGAGTAATGTGTAATGTGTAATGAGTAGTGAGTAATGAGTAATGAGTAATGTGTAATGTGTAATGAGTAATGAGTAATGAGTAATGAGTAATGAGTAATGAGTAATGAGTAAACAATTACTACTTCTTATATCTCCCCCTGCCTCCCCTGCCTCCCCTGCCTCCCCTGCCTCCCCTGCCTCCCCTACCCCCCTACACCCTCTTCTTGACTTGAGATTCCAAAATCGCGCCATAGAGTGGGCTTGTTTGCATCAATTCTTCGTGAGTACCTTGGGCTGCTAATCGTCCTTTATCTATGAGAAAAATACGATCAGCATTCTTCACAGTACTGATGCGTTGAGCGACAACAAAAGTTACACAAGCTTTTTGCCGCATCATGTCATCGAGGGCGGCTTGAATTTCGGCGGCAGTTTTGGCATCGACAGCAGAGGTACTATCATCCAAAATCAGGATACTGTAATCGGTTAGTAAGGTGCGGGCGATCGCTATTCGTTGTTTTTGTCCACCAGATAAACCAACACCCCGTTCACCTACAATGGTTTCGTAGCCATCGGGCAGACTAGTAATAAAATCATGAATTTGGGCAGTTTTTGCGACCTCAATCACCTGTTCTAATGGCGCTTTGGGTTTGGCGTAGGCGATATTCTCGCGGATGGTTCCTGAAAATAGGGTAGTTTCTTGAAATACAATGCCAATGTGGGTTCTGAGGCTTTTCAGGGTAAAATCTCGCACATCTCGCCCATCAATGCGAATTGCGCCCCTAGTGACATCATAAAAGCGGGGAATTAGGTTCATAACTGTACTTTTGCCAGAACCTGTCATGCCCAAAATGGCGATTAACTCTTTAGGCTTGGTTTCAAAAGAGACACCCTTAAGTGCTTCAGTTGTGGCACCAGGGTAGCGAAAAGAGACATTTTCAAAGGTGATTCTACCACCACAAGTTTCAAATGGGACGGCATCAGCGCGATCGCGGATATCAACTGCTGCATCTACCACTTCGTAGATTCGTTCAGCAGAAGCAGCCGCTTGGGCGATCGCAGGTGCAGCGAAGCCAATCAGTAAAATCGGTTGCAGAATCAATACTAGATAGGAGTTAAACGCCACTAGTTCGCCAATGGAAAACCTGTTGCCAATTACCTGCGCCCCACCATAGCCAAACACCGCCAGCGTCACTAAATTACTTAGTAAAAATATAAACGGGAAGGTATTACGGATGGCACGGATAGTCTTCATGTTAGCTGTAACCAAGTCATCATTGAGGCTGGTGTAACGCGCCCTTTCCGACGACTCCCGCACGAAGGCTTTTACTACTCTGATTCCAATCAGGTTTTCTTGTAATACAGTATTCAGGTCACTTAGCTGTTCTTGTACTTGCCGGAATATTCGGTTATTGATGGAGAGGAATCGCGCCATCAACCATGCAGAAATTGGTACTACTGTTAAGGTAATTAGTGCTAACTCCCAATTCATCACCAGCAAAACTACCGCAATAGTCACCAATGTCACCACTCCGCCAATGACCTGAATCAAGCTAGTACCGATAAAGGTGCGAATTTGTTCAATGTCATTGGTGACACGGGTTAGGAGTTGAGAAGTCTGTGACTGGTCATGATAGCTAAAACTGAGATTTTGAATCTTGCTGAAAATCTTGTTTCGCAGGTCATAAGCTACACCTTGGGAAGCAGCCTCCGCCAAATAGCTTTGACCAAAATTAAACACACCGCGAGCGATCGCTGCAACTACCATCCAGGCGGCGCTGTAAAATACTATCTGTAAGTCTTTTTGGACAATGCCCTGATCGATTCCCCAGCGAAATAATTGGGGGGTAAGCGCATTTGCTACTGTCAACAGCAAAAGACTCAACAAAGCCCCCAGAGAAATCAATCTATAATTCCGCAAACTCCCCAATACACGCTGGATGGCTTGCATTGATGAATTTTCCTGAAGTTCTGATTGTGGAACCACTGGAATTTATCCCTGATATATTTTAAAAATTATCTCCTACAAAGGTTAAAAAAAAAGACCCCGGTGATTAACCGAGGGATTCTGCAAGTCTGTATGGTCGCACAAAGACATTTGTGAATCTCACAATACCAATCTGATAATTACCAAGTGTGCCAAAATGCCAAAACTTGGAGAGTGCTGAGTCTTAAGTCATTATTTTAGAATTTTGAATTCGTGGATAAGCGACGTGTCCAATTGTCAATAGCTTTATGTAAAATTTTAAGTAAAGAAATATTTCTTGGCTTACGGGAATGAAACGCATCGTCTTGATTGCTGGATTTGAATCATTTAACGCTGACTTGTACAGAAAAGCAGCTTCCTTGGCTAATTCTCGCTGTGCTGATTTGGATATTCGCGTATTTAGCGATCGCGATATTACCAGCAAGCGTCAGGAAGTGGAAGCAGCATTACAAGGCGCGGATGTGTTTTTTGGTAGCCTGTTATTTGATTATGACCAAGTTGTGTGGTTGCGCGATCGCATTTCCCAAATTCCTATCCGTCTAGTATTTGAGTCAGCTTTAGAATTGATGAGTTTAACTAAACTGGGTGCTTTCGCCATTGGTGATAAACCCAAAGGTATGCCCAAACCTGTTAAATTTATTCTTGACAAATTCAGCAATGGGCGGGAAGAAGACAAACTTGCTGGTTATATTAGTTTTTTAAAAATCGGCCCCAAACTCCTCAAGTTTGTCCCAGTGCAGAAAGTCCAAGACTTACGCAACTGGTTAATTATCTATGGTTACTGGAACGCTGGCGGGACTGAAAATGTTGCATCCCTATTTTGGACACTGGCGGAAAAATATTTAGATTTAAAAATTGGCGACATTCCCCCACCAATCGAAACCCCCAACATAGGTTTATTACATCCCGATTATCCAGGGTTTTTTGAATCCCCCCGTGAATATTTGGCATGGTATCAAAAGAGGCAAGGGGGCAGGGTGCAGGGGGCAGGGGAAGAGGCAGGGGTGCAGGGGGCAGGGGGCAGAGGGGAAAAAAATACAGTTGTTGGTATTCTTCTTTACCGTAAACACGTCATCACCAAACAACCATATATTCCCCAACTGATTCGCCGTTTTGAAGATGCAGGTTTAATCCCCTTACCCATATTCATCAACGGTGTTGAAGGACACGTTGCAGTACGGGATTGGATGACGACCGACTACGAATTTCAGCAACGACAAATAGGTAATATCGCCACACCCTCACTATCTCCAGAAGCCGTCAAAGTTGATGCAATTGTTTCCACCATTGGCTTTCCCCTTGTCGGTGGCCCGGCTGGTTCAATGGAAGCTGGTCGCCAGGTAGAAGTAGCCAAGCGCATCCTGACTGCTAAAAACGTCCCTTACATCGTCGCTGCACCTTTATTAATTCAAGATATCCACTCCTGGACACGTCAAGGTGTGGGTGGTTTGCAAAGCGTCGTGTTATACGCCTTACCAGAATTAGACGGTGCAATTGATACCATTCCCCTTGGTGGGTTGGTGGGTGAAGATATTTATTTAGTTCCTGAACGGGTACAGCGTCTCATTGGTAGAGTCAAAACCTGGATTTCTTTACGTCAAACACCCCCAGCAGAACGTAAAATTGCCATCATCTTATATGGCTTTCCCCCTGGTTATGGTGCTACGGGTACGGCTGCATTATTAAATGTTCCCCGCAGTCTGATTAAATTACTCCACGCCCTCAAAGACCAAGGTTATAACGTCGGTGATATTCCAGAAGATGGGGAAGACTTAATTCGTCTGGTGAAGGAAACGGATGAGGAGATGGAACGATGGGAAAAAAATAAGCCTTTTCCCTCCTCAGCTAACACTGTTAATTCCCGTAAATTAGAAAAATGGTTGGGATATCTCCGCACTTCCCGTATCGAAAAACAATGGAAGTCTTTGACAGGTAGCGGAATTAAAACCTACGGTGATGAACTCCATGTTGGCGGTGTGCAGTTAGGAAATGTGTGGATAGGTGTCCAGCCACCTTTGGGAATACAAGGCGACCCTATGCGGTTAATGTTTGAACGTGATTTAACACCCCATCCCCAATATGCAGCTTTTTACAAATGGTTGCAAAATGACCTACAAGCTGATGCTGTAGTCCATTTTGGAATGCACGGTACTGTAGAATGGTTACCCGGCTCTCCTTTGGGTAATACTGGTTATTCGTGGTCGGATATTTTGTTGGGAGATTTGCCCAATCTATATATATATGCGGCGAATAATCCTTCTGAGTCAATTTTGGCCAAGCGTCGCGGTTATGGGGTATTAATCTCTCACAATGTACCGCCCTATGGTCGCGCTGGTTTATATAAAGAATTAATTACACTGCGCGATTTAATTGCGGAATATCGAGAAGACCCCAAAAAGAATTATGTTCTCAAAGAAGCGATTTGTAAAAAGATTGTTGATACTGGTTTAGATGCAGATTGCCCATTTGAAGATGCCAAACGTTTGGGTATTCCCTTCACTCCTGAAAATATCAGGATGTTTAGCGCTCATGCTTTTGATGATTATCTGGTGAAATTATATGAGTATTTGCAAGTTTTAGAAACTCGGTTATTTTCCTCTGGTTTGCATACATTAGGTGAAGCACCAAATCAAGAAGAATTAGCATCTTATCTCGAAGCTTATTTTGGTGAAGAACAAGCCAAAAACCCAGAAATGGAAAAGTTAATCACCGATTTGTTAATGCAAACAACAGATGAATTAACTAATTTATTACGCGGATTAAATGGTGAATATATTCCCCCAGCACCGGGAGGTGATTTATTACGAGATGGTGCTGGTGTGTTACCTACAGGGAGAAATATTCACGCGTTAGACCCCTATAGAATGCCATCCCCCGCAGCTTATGAACGGGGTCGAGAAATTGCTCAAAAAATCATCGCCCAGCATTTACAAGAACATCATACATATCCGGAAACAGTAGCAGTTTTATTGTGGGGATTGGATGCGATTAAAACTAAAGGCGAATCTTTAGGGATTCTCTTAGAATTAGTCGGTGCTGAACCTGTGAAAGAAGGAACAGGTCGGATTGTGCGTTATGAATTGAAGCCTTTAGCAGAGGTCGGACATCCGCGCATTGATGTTTTAGGAAATCTGTCGGGAATTTTTAGGGATAGTTTCGTCAACATCATCGAATTATTAGATGATTTATTTCAAAGGGCTACTGATGCAGATGAACCAGAAGACCAGAATTTTATTAAAAAACACGCCTTAGCTTTAAAAGCCCAAGGTGTAGAAAATGTTTCCGCGAGATTATTTTCTAACCCTGCGGGTGATTTTGGTTCTTTGGTAAATGATAGAGTTGTGGATGGTAACTGGGACTCTGGGGAAGAGTTAGGTAATACTTGGCAAAGTCGCAATGTGTTTAGCTATGGCAGACAAGATAAAGGACAAGCTAGACCAGAAGTATTACAGCAGTTGTTGAAGACGAGCGATCGCATCGTTCAAGAAATAGATTCGGTAGAATATGGTTTAACCGATATACAGGAATATTACGCCAATACGGGCGGTTTGAAAAAAGCAGCCGAAAAACAACGCGGTAAGAAAGTTACTACTAGCTTTGTGGAAAGTTTCTCTAAAGACACCACACCCCGTAACTTAGAGGATTTATTGCGGATGGAATACCGGACTAAGTTACTAAATCCCAAATGGGCGCAAGCAATGGCGAGTCAGGGTTCTGGTGGTGCTTATGAAATTTCCCAACGCATGACAGCCTTAATTGGTTGGGGTGGTACTGCTGATTTTCAAGATGATTGGGTTTATGACCAAGCTGCTGATACTTATGCTTTAGACCCAGAAATGGCAGAAAAATTACGCCAAGCCAACCCAGAAGCTTTTCGTAATATTCTCAGCCGAATGTTGGAAGCATCCGGGCGTGGTTTTTGGGAAGCCGACAAAGATAAGTTAGATAAGTTGCGTCAGTTGTATGAATTGACTGATGAACAATTAGAAGGCGTGACAGTTTAGTTCAGTTTGAGAAAAGGCGTTGCTGATTAATGGCATGATTTATCTCACACAGAGGCGCAGAGACATTAAGGAGTTTAAGATTTGAATACATCAAAATTCATAACTTGATTCAGCAACGCCAATCAAAGCTTGAGTTAAAATCCGATGCAAATGTGTTCTAAGTTCATCTTCATTACCTGGATAAGCTGGTAAAGCCTCAATTTTTGCTTCAGGGTAAGGCATATAAAAACCAGGGTAAAGAATAGCAGCATAATTTACAACTTGCCGACCGTCTCTATCTCGAATTGCATGGCTGTAAGCGTGCATTTTGTCGATATCCTGTCTTGTTGGCTTGCTTTCTCTACTTATATTGTCTGGATTTTCGCTTTCAAATTTATATTTGGGATCAAATATATAAACAAAATGTGAACCATCTGAAAGCTGTATTTCTAAAGCTATATCAGGACGTTTTGTGTAGCTAGAACTGTAGAGTTCGCCACTTGTACTATATGTTCGTTCAGGAATTAGTTTAACTATAGTTTTATGTTGTGGATGAGTTAACACAAGGACTGGTTGACCATTGGGAAAAACTCTAACAAAAATTCCCGTTTTATCTTTACCTACTAAACGTTGTTCTTCTATGTTGTATCCTGTTTGTTCGGCAACTTCCAACAGTATGACAATTACCCATAAAGTTCCCCAAATCTGATAAAGTTTGTCCAGGTTTTCCAAAGGTGTATTTAAGTCGGGATTATCTAAATATACTGCTGGGCTTCTAATAAATTCCAGGTATCCTTCCAAAGCAGCATGATAAGCAGGAACTTTTAGTAGAACCATTGTTATTTGAGTAGGTAAATATTTAAGTTGGCTAACTTCATTGAGAAACAAAGCTTTATGTCTAGCTTTTTTAAGTTCAGACGTTAAAGTGGTTGCTTCATCTAAAAGCAAATGATTATCATTGGCTTCGCAAGCATTTTTTACTCTTCTTAGTCTTAAACTTACTAATTCAAAAAATAACTTCACTAATTGGTTTTCGTAAACATCTACACTGTGTTCAACTCTTGTATCAAGTAGACGAATAGGTTGCCCATTTTTATCTAAGTTATGACCTTTAGAAAAAGCGTGAATAAGATTACTGCTTGATGGTTTACGAACTTGCTCTTTTCTTACCCAGACTTGATTAGTTTTTAGAACTTTATGATGATCTTTCGCAAGGCTAGATAAAATTTTAGTTAACCCTGGTCTATTTATTGTACCTTTAATAGCTCGGCGTAAAATCACCATTTCTTGAGCTAAAGTATGTTCATGCAGTTGTGGTAGTTTTAACCCAGCTAAAGCACCTGCTTTTTGTAAGCCTATTGCAACTGAAGTTGGAAGACGAGTATCAAGGTCTTCTAACATTTGAGCAAAAGCTTCACTGCTAATTTTCTGAGGCAGAACTGTGATAATTTTTTCTTTAATATCATTCTGATACTCAAGCTGGATTTTATAATAGCCAGGGTTTGAACGTTTCCAATCAGCTAATACTCGGTCTTGTCCAGCTAATTCCATTAGATACAATGGGAGTTTTTGTCCTTGTAAGTAAACCTGCACCTCTCGCCGATTTTCTAAAGGTATGAGAACTTCTAAATAAGCTGGTTGCCATTCTAAAGGAGCTTTTATCTTTTTACCGTCATGGTTGAGAAAAACAAGTTTAGAAGTATGATGTAAATCCATATTGTTCAAATGTGGCAAGCATTTTATTAGCTTTAGCAAGGCTGAGATTAAACTTATTTTCTTCAGCAGTTTTCACAAATGCTTTAAGTGCTTTTTCTACTCTGTCATCTGCACCTTTTATTTTTGGTAGTATCTTCTGTAACAACTGTTCGTCTAAAGCTTCTTCCTTAGATACGCCTAATACTGCTGCCTCTTTTACATAGGTCTTAATTTCGTCAATAGTCCGATAAGCAAAAGGCGCAACTTCGTGTATATTATCCCAAATTTGCATCAAAATATCTCGATAATCCACGTCACTCAAATACTTTTCTAAATCATCTCGATAAATCTCAAGTTCAATCATTTGCGCTCGGTCATAGATTTTATCAGCAAAGCTATGAGTAGTTTCATCTACATTAACTGTGCCAATCAAATAAAAGTTAGGAGGTAATAATAATTTTTTATTAACTGCAAGTTCAATCTCAGCTACTCCCTCTCGCATACGTACTTCCATAGCTGAGAGAAACTTTGCAAAGTAATACTCTACTCGCGCTAGGTTCATTTCATCTAAAACGAGATGGTAAGGTCTGGGTGTGTGTTTATTAGCTTTGGCTTTTTCATATTCTTTATTTGCCTCCTCTAAAAATTCAGTAAATTCTGTATAGTGATATGTTTTATCTATAGTACTGAAATATCCTAATAAGTCTTCGTTAGTATTCCAATTGGGAGCTACAGCGACTAAACTATGTTTAGCATTAATAGCATCAGCATAGGCTTTAGTTAACCAAGTTTTTCCTGTTCCACTGATTCCAGACAGAATGACAAATTTTCTTGTTTTGAGAGCCAAATGATAACGGCGGAGGATATTTTCAGATATCTGTAGTTTTTTAGACAAAATATCTTGGTAAATTACCGTAAATTCCGGTTCTGAATAGCCTGGATGAACAGTATTGAGACGACCCTGCGCTTCTTCATAATTTTCCACATCATTTTCCTTCTCAAATAAATTTATTGCAATTCGTAAATCTTCAATTACTGTTTGTGTAGCATCACATTTTTGAAATACAACAATTAGAGGTAATATCTTAATTCCCAGAAGTGTTGAATGTTAAGAAAAAGCCAATAAAAATAGCCCAAAATATGTTAGATTTTGGGCGAAGGATTAAAATATTTTAGTTTAACAGTGATTATAAATTCATT